>DATAHU010000277.1:0-3513 GCA_036263015.1 Polyangiaceae bacterium
CTTGCCCTCGGCCTGTTTGGAGCGGTGCTGATGTTGGCGTTGGCTTCAGCGCTGGAGTTGCTCTTGTACCGCGCGGCCGTCGACGCGCCGAACCTGTTCACTACTTTCGACACCCGGTTTGCTGCGGCGCTCAGTCTGGGCAGTCTCGTGCTCGTGCTGTTGGGGCTCGAGACCGCAGCCGCTTACGGCGCGGCGAATCTCGGTCGTCACCTCGAGCTCGAACTGCGCGTTCGAACCCTGTACTCGTTGCCCCGCACCGGCGATGCATTCGTGCGCTCCCGTCCCACTACGGATCTGGCGTATCGCGCGCACAACCTCGTGACCGGTGGCCGCATGCCCGCGACGCTGATCGCGGCGGCGCGCGCCGTCGGAGATTTGGGGGTGACGCTGGTTGCCATTGCCTGGCTCGGCACGGCTTACCTGTTGCCGGTTTCAATCGGCGCCCTGTTGCTCGTGATTACGCTCTCGACCAGTAGAAATCGACTGCGTGAACTCGATACCCGCAATCAAGTGCACGCCTCGCGCTTGCTCAGTTTGTTTCTCGATGCTTTGCGTGGTTGTCGACCGATCCGGTTGCACGGCTATCAGGACTCGTTTCGCCTCGAACAACAGCGTGAGCTCGAGCGCTCGAGGCTGACTGCCGAGGCGCTGGTGCGCACCGGCGCCCGGCTCGAGGCCGTCAATGGTGCGTTCGGGGCTCTGTTGCTCGTCGGGGTGCTGTTGGTGTTCGTCGCCAACGCCGCGGATCCACGCCTGTTCGTGCTACTGGCGTTCTGGGCGTTTCGGATCCCACCGACGATTCGGGCGCTCGTCGGTTTCGCTCAGGCGCAGCCCTTGCAGAGCGTTGCTCTGCAGCGCTTGCTCGAGGTCACCCACTACGTCAAAGACGAGCCCGATACCGTCCCAGACCAACCAGGCCCAATCGAAGACCGGCAGCACGCTGCCCAAGAGCCAGCTGCGCGAGCCGAGCCAAGCCCCATAGAGGCCGCTGCTGCAGGGGTCGCCATCGAGTTCGAAGGCTTGACCGTGCTGGCGAATCAATACGCGATCTTGAACGACGTGTCTTTACGGGTGGCTGCGGGTGAACATGTGGCCATCGTGGGGCGTTCGGGCTCGGGAAAGTCGTCGCTCGTCGGCTTGTTGCTCGGTTTCCACGAGCCGACCGCGGGGCGCTTGACCTTCGATGGTCGCGCCTACGGCGCGCACGAACGTCGGCGCTTGTTGTCGCAGACGGTTTGGGTCGATCCCAGCGTTCAGCTTTGGAATCGCAGTGTGCGCGACAACGTCGAGTACGCGGCACGAGCGACGGCCCGGCGCGGCTTCTTGCAAACGGCAGAGCTGTCAGAGCTATTGCCGGTCATCGATCACCTGGAGCGGGGACTGGATACGTCGGTCGGCCCCGAGGGCTGTCTGCTTTCGGGGGGTGAGGGGCAACGCGTGCGGTTGGCACGAGGTTTACGCCGGGCGGAAGTGCGGCTCGTGATCTTGGACGAGGCGTTTCGCGGCTTGGACCGTCCGATGCGTGAACGGCTGACGCGCAACGTGCGGGCGGCGTTCCCGAACGCGACCCTGTTTTCGGTAAGCCACGACATTCGTTCCGCGCTCGAGTTCGAGCGGGTCCTCGTGATCGAGTCCGGCCGCATCGTGGAGGACGGCGCACCCACGCGCCTCGCGGGCACTGACTCACGCTTCAAGAGTCTGCTCGACGCCGAGACGCGCGCGCTCGAAGAGCTCTGGGCCGAGCGCGCTTGGCGGCGCTTGGAGGTCGCTCGGGGAAAGGTGACGGATGAACACCCGATACACTGACGCTGCTCGGTCACTGCGCGAGGTTGCGTGGCCGTGCGAACGCCTTGGGGAGGCGCTGGGCGAACTGCTCGCGCACACCTCGCTGCCCGTGCGTGGCCGGATTGCGTCGACGGCCCAGGTTCGCGGCGAAGCCTTACAGCGTTGGCTCGCCCATGCTGCGCGCAACGTGGGGGTCGAAGGACGGATCGACACGGTCGTCACGTCGGAACTCGCAACGGCCCTGCAACGGCCCGGTCCGTATCTGATTGTGCTGGACGCAGATGGCCCCGCCGCCCTCGGGTTGGCTGTGCTCAGCACGCGAACAGGCGTCTGCGTAGTGCTGGGACCAGACCGCGGCGAGTGGACAGTCGAGCTCGCAGAGCTAGCCCACACTATCGCTCTGCGTTCCGCGCCCGAGCACGGACTGGGCGAGATCTTTGCTGGTTTGCGCGGGGGACCCGCGGCTCTGCAGCGGCTGCGGGAGCACGACGCCGCGCTGTTGGCGTCGTGCCTCGTCGTGAGGTACGGGCCCGACGGGACCCGCCCCTTCTTGGCTCAACTTTGGCAGGCGGGCGTGGGCAAACGAGCGGCCTTGTATCTGCTCTCGACGCTCGTTCAAGGCATCGTCACGGCGCTGGCGGCGTTCACTTTGGGAGCTACAGCACTGACCGGATTGGTGGACGCCGATCGCATCGTAGCCTGGAGCTTGCTCATCGGCTCGCTCGTCCCCTTGCAATACATCGCAACCCTGCTGCTCGGGCGTGCGGCCATAGAGATCGGGATCGTCTTCAAGAAGCGCTTGCTCGAAGGAGCGCTCGAGATCAAAGAACCCGAATTGAGGGCTCAAGGGTTCGGCGCCATCGTGGCCCGGCTCAACGAAGCGAGTGTGGTGGAGCAGACCAACGTGGCTGAGTTGTTCGGCGTGCTCGGCACGCTGGGGCAAGCGATCGGCGCGCTAGTGCTGTTATCCTTGGGGACCCATCCCGAAGTCTTCGTTCCGTTGTGGGTGGTCTTTGCTGCAGGTGCGACGCTGACGGGCGTGGCCCATCAGCGTCGTTATCGCCGCTGTTACGAGTCCCGGCTCGATCTGAGCTGCGACTTGGTCGAGAAGACCGTCGGCCATCGCACGCGGCGCGTTCAGGCCGATCCCGCGCGCCTTCACCAGGACGAAGACGTGGCGCTTCACGACTACGCTCGACAAACCGTGGCGCTCAATCGAGTCACCACACTGATGGAAGTCTATGGTCGGCTTTGGCTCTGTGTTGCCGGAGGCGCCCTGCTGCTTGCGTTCACCCTATACGGCAATGTGACGGGCTTGATCCAGACGTCGGTCGGAGTCTTTCTCGGTTACACGAGTTTTCCGGCGGCCTTGGCAGCGGCTCGCGGCTTTGCCGCCTGGCTTTGCGCTTGGCGCGGCGTACGCAATCTGTTTCGCAGGGGTGCAAGAGACGAGCGCGCCGAGGCGCGTGCAAGCCACTCGACGACTCTCGACGAGGCGGGCCGCACGACGCTCGTCTCCAATGTCAGCTTTGGCTACCGCTCTCACGAAGTCTTCTCCGACGTCAGTTTGAGGATCGAACGAGGTGAACGCGTGTTGCTCGCGGGCCCGTCCGGCGGCGGCAAGACGACGCTCTCCAAGCTGCTCACGGGAGAGCTGCAGCCCAGCTCTGGAACGATCTTGGTGGATGGCGTGGACCGCGCCTCCGTGCCAGAGGCGGCATGGCGCCA
>DATAHU010000278.1:0-11353 GCA_036263015.1 Polyangiaceae bacterium
GACGATGACGACGCGGACGATGACGACGCGGACGATGACGACGCGGACGATGACGACGCGGACGATGACGACGCGGACGATGACGACGCGGACGATGACGACGCGGACGATGACGACGAGTGAGGCGGTGCGCTTGGCGCCGCGTGTCTCGAGGGCTCAGCGCGCCGGGGGTACGACCAACGGTTGCCCCACGCCGAGACCTGAGACGCCGCCCGAGACGATGAACGTCATCAGCTCCGAACTCGAGACGTTCAGTTTCTGAACGCGTTCACGGGGCACCAATACCAGGTTGCCCGCGAAGTTGTACGACTGCGGAAAGTAAACGGCTGTGTGCTCCGGGAAGTCCAGTCCCTGCGCCTGCTCGCGCGTGATGAATCCCAGTGCGCACAGGCCGCCACCAAGCTGCACTGCTACGGGCTGGTTGAAGCTCTTCTTGTTGCCAACGAAGGCGCCCACCAAATCCTTGATCGAGTTGTACAGCAGCTTGACGAACGGCACTCCGCGCAACGTGCGTTCCGTCAAATCGACGACCGTTCGACCGATCACGCTCGAAGACAGGAAGCCCACCAGCGTCACCAAGCTGATCGTCACCACTAGTCCGAGCCCCGGGATCTTGAGCGGCAGCAGCGAGTCGATGGCGTTGAATGCGAAGTACAGGAGGTACAAGGTCAGACCGACGGGTACCGTGATCAACGCTCCACGAAAGAAGTAGCGGGGTAGTCGGCGTAGCAGCATGGCGCGAGCCTAGCCGTAGTCGCTGCCCGACGCGGAGCGTAAAAACGCAGGGCGGCGCGACGCCGACGGCTGGGCTTTCGGGGCCGCCGCGCACGCTGGTGCAGAAGTGCGCAACTGCGACCAGCCCAGGGCCGAAGCCGTCGCATGAAGAATGCGCGCGGCTTGGGGCCGCGGACGGGTTGTCTGGTTGGCTTCGGTCTGTTGCTCGGTTGCAGCCTCGACCTGCCCGAACCGCCGGGCCCTGCCGATGCTGGCGCAGTGTTCGGCGATCGCACGGGGACCGATGCGGCAGTGCCTCGTGTCTTCGTCGCCAAAAGTCGCGTGAGCGACGCTCCTTTGCCGCGCCTGTTCGAAGGCGAGCTCTCCGAGTATCACTTGAATCGAGCGGACGAGGTCGACTTGCCGGGCACCTTGCTGCAACGGCAAATCCCGCTTTGGGCTTGGGCCCAAGGGCAGCGACAGACCCTGCTGCCCTTGCAGTCGCTAGCGCCGCGAGCGCGCTACAGCTTGGTGCTCCACAGTGGCTCGGCGCTGGCGTTCACTACTCGCGTCAAAGGTCCCGACGCAACGCGCGCATGGCCCGGACCCACGACGGCGCGCGTCGCTGCTTACTGCGACGCGAACGCCGGCACCCTAGCACGCGCCTTCGCGTCACGAGGCCCGCAGTCTGGTAAGCCTGCTTGGCAAGCCCAGAGCGCGACGAGTGTCCGCCTGCTCGCCGGCTCGCGCGCGCATTGGGAGGCGCTCGGGGGCCGCCCGGACTGCGCTGCGCTCGTGATTGACGCTGCACTGCCCGCACAGGGCGATGTCTTCACGCTCGTCACCGACGGGCTGCTGCTGGAGCCCACGTGGTTCGACCCGCGACAAGCGGCCGCCATACCCAAGCTCGGGCCGGACGACGTTCCCGAGTGTGCGCAAGGTGAACAACCGCTCGCCATCGGCTGCGCGAGCGTCGAGGACGATCGAGTCCGTTTACGGACGGACAGCGTTTGGGCACTTTGGCAGTTCGGAGGTGCGCTCGAGGTGACGATCGCTACGGGGCCAGAACAGAGTGGCGTCATCACGGGGCTCGAACCCAACACCCGCTACGAGCTCAGTCTGGCGCTGAGATTGCCCGAGGGTAGCCAGCTGTTTGCACATCCGACGATCACGACCTCGGCTGCGCGGCCCCACCTCGTGATCTCCGAAGTGCTTGCCAATCCGCTCGGATCGGAGCCAGCCCAAGAATGGATCGAGCTCTACAACGACGGCAGCGCGAGCGTCGACTTGGCGGGTTACGTCCTGCGTGATTCTGGAGGAGACTCGCCGATCCCGAGCGGAGAGCTCGCAGCACACTCCTATGTGGTTCTGGTTAACCAGGACTTCGAAGATCCCCCGCCCTGGGACGTCGCGCTCGCCGAGGGAAGCCTGGTGATTCGATTGCCGCGGCTCGGCGTTTCCGGGTTGGCCAACGGCGGCGAGCCACTCGATCTGTTGGACGGCTCAGGGCGTATCGTCTCGCGATTTCTGTACGGCTCAAGTGAACCCGGGACGAGCTTCGCGCGCAAAAACGTGGAGCTGGGCGCTGACTCGGCGATAGGTAAACACGCTTCGCCTGGCGCGTCCCCCGGAGCGCCCAACACGCTCGCGGACGACTTGTAGTTACGGATCAAGTGCCGCTGATCGTCATCTTCGAGACGCGGAACGACGGCGAGGCGATCGAGGTTCTCAGATCGAGATCGTTGCCGACCGCATCGACGGACTTCAACATCTGATCGAGATTGCCCGAGATCGTGACCTCGCTCACCGGGAAGGCGATCGCGCCGTTTTCGACCCAGAAACCCGAAGCGCCGCGTGAGAAGTCGCCGGTGATGGCGTTGAAGCCAAACCCCATCATGTCCGTCACGAGCAGACCGCGCTCGGTGCTGGCCACGAGTTGCTCGAACGTGCGTTCGCCGTTGCCGACGATGAAGTTCGAGGTGCCAGACGAGACACTTGCGCCGCCGCGGCTGCCGCTGGCCGTGCACGGCAGGCCGAGTTTGCGCGCGCTGTAAGTATCGAGCAGGTAGCTCTTGAGCACACCCGCTTCGACCACGACGTTCTTGCGGCTCGGTAACCCGTCGCCATCAAAGACGCGTGAGCCGGGTCCGCGCGGCACGAACGGATCATCGACGATCGTGAGCAACGGGCTTGCCACTTCGCTGCCAACGCGGTCGAGCAAGTAGCTGCTGCGTCGCCACAGCGCACCGCCGACGATGCAGCCAGCGAACGTGCCGATGATCGAGCGGGCGCTGTCACAATCGAAGATCACGGGAGCTTCGCAGGTCTGCACTTTGCGGGGATTGAGCTTTTGCAGCGTGCGACGCGCCGCTTCGCGACCGACGGCGGCTCCGTCCTCGAGGTCACTCACGTGACGACTAGCGGTCCAATAATAACCGCGCCGACGCTTGTCGCTGTCGTCGACCGCGATCGGGCTGACGGTCAACGAAGCGTACGAGCCGAGTTGTGCTTGCGAGAACCCGGTCGAAATCACGAGCGCGCTGGCGCCGGTCACGCGCGAGAAGGTTGCGCCTTCGCTCAAGGTCAAACGCGCGTCGCTGCCGAGCGCGGCGGCTTCGGCTTCCTTGGCTCGTGCGATGGCTTGATTGGCGTCGATCGCGCTGACGCTCGGATCGAACAGATCGAGGTCGGGGCCGCCACCCTTGTACAAATCGCTCGCCGCGGCGGGGCCCGAGAACGGGTCGGCTTCGCTCAGTTCGAGCAGCTCGAGGGCATCTTGCACACAGCGCTCGAGTCCGGCATCCGACACGTCACTGGTCGACGTCAAGGCAGCACGCTGATCGCGTAGCACTCGCAGGGAAACACGACGATGCCCCGCCTCTTGTACGAGCTCCGTCTCGGACAAACGAACCTTGACTGAAAGTTCCCAGCCGGCTCGCGCCTGCGCTTCGGCGGCAGTGGCGCCACCCGCGATGGCTCGCTCGACCAGACGGGTCGCAAGACCCGTCAGCACCTCGGTATCCAGTGTGCTCATCGCCTTGCCGTATCGCACGCAAGGCCAGGAGGTGTCCCTAGTTTTTCCCGTCCCGATTTTTTTCCTGTCGTTCGTAGCGGCGCCGGGTTGGACTCGGCTCCAAGCAGCGTCACTTCAGACCGAGACCGAGCGAAGGTTACGCAACGTGTTGGCGCACCACAGGCTCGAGCCCGCCAAAATGCCGACGATGCCGAGCAACGCGTAGCCGAGCGGGCTGCCCGCGACGCTGCGGGTCCCAAAGTCGTCGTGGAATTGGACGTAGGTGGCGTTGACCAGCAAGCGTGGCAGGGTCAGCATGCCGCCGACGAAGCACGCCGCCAAGCAGGCTCCAGTTGCGTACAAGAGCGGCATTGGACGGCGCTGCCGGGCGGCAGGGGAGGCCGCTAGAAAACCGAGGAACGGGGTCGCCGTGCACACCAGGATCAGGGACGTGAGTGCGCCGCGGGGTAACGAGCCGCTCTTGAACCAATAGGAGAACACCCAGTCGGTGTGAAAGGAGAGCAGATAACCCGACGCGGGACCGAACACGAGCAGTGCGTGCAGCAAGACGATCCACGCCGCCTGCGTCTGCAGCACGCTCGCGTGACCACGGACCTCGCTCGCAGCGCACCAGGCAAAGCCGAAGCCGAGGCAGAGCCCCATCAACACCAGAACGATTGTCGGCACCGCTAGATGCAACCACGAGACGGCTTTTTTCGCTACGGTGCTCCGCTTTTCCGCATTCCCGTCGACGCGGTGCAGTTCACGGGCTAGATCCCCGCGCGATGGACGTCGAAGGACTCACTCGCATGCTCGGCCGGGTCGCCTCGGGAGAGCTCGCGCCCACGGACGCCTTGCGAGATTTGGCCCAATTGCCCTTCACGGATTTGGGGTTTGCCCGGGTCGATCAGCACCGGGCCTTGCGTCAAGGCGTGGCGGAGGTGATTTTCGCCCAGGGCAAGACGGCCCAGCAGGTCGTCGCGATCGCTCAGGAGCTAGCGCGCCACGATCACCCGATCTTGGTGACGCGCGTTTCGACCGAACAAGCGGAGCTGGTGCTCGAAGCGCTGCCCGCGTTCCAGCACGACCGGGTCGCCCGCACGCTGGTTCGCCACGGCACGGTCCCCAGCCACCGCGCAACCACCCGCGTTTGCGTCGTGACCGCGGGCACGGCGGACGTTCCGGTCGCGTACGAAGCGGTCAGCACTTTGCGCGCCTCGGGCATCGATACGGAGCTGCTTTGCGACGTCGGCGTGGCGGGGCTACATCGCCTGTTGGCGGAGTTGCCACGTTTGCGCCAAGCGCACGCATTGATCGTCGTGGCCGGGATGGAAGGCGCGCTGGCCAGCGTCGTGGGTGGCTTGGTTGCAGCACCCGTGATCGCCGTGCCGACCTCGGTGGGCTACGGCGTCAGCGCTGGCGGCTACGCAGCTTTGATCAGCATGTTGAGCAGTTGTGCCGCTGGCGTAACGGTCGTAAACATCGACAACGGGTTCGGCGCAGCGATGGCGGCGGTGCGCATGATCGATAGTTTGGCGGCACCGCGAACCTGAGCCGCGCCTCGAGAGTTAGCCGGATGTTCAAACTGACGAATTTGCCGAGGTTGCACCGCCATGGCCACGGCGACGGCCCAGGTCACCACCACCATCACGACCATGCGCACTCGCGTCAGGCACGCGGCGAGCAGGGTCACGCGGGAGAGCAAGCGAAGTCCGAGCCGGATCCTTCACGAGTTGTCACGATAGGTGAACAGGAACTCGGGCTGCGCCGCGAGCCTCTGCCGCGTGGCGCCGGGCGCGGCATGACGCTCTACTTCGACGCCTTTGCCGGTGCCGGCGGTGATATGTGCGTGGCTGCTCTGGTGGATTTGGGGGTTCCTCTACACGTCGTGACCGACGCGGTGGGGACTCTGGGCCTGGGCATCGATCTCGGCATCTCGCTCAAGACGGCCGGCTCTATCAGCGCCTTGAAACTTCACGTGACGGCGCGCACGCCACAACCGGAGCGCAGTTACGCCGAGATCAAGGAGCTGCTCGCTGGGGCGTCGCTCGAGCCGCGGGCGCGGGAGCTCGCGTTGCTCGTGTTCGAGCGTTTGGCGCGCGCCGAAGCGAAGATTCACGGTGTCCAGTTGAACGAGGTGCACTTTCACGAAGTCGGCGCTTACGACTCGATAGCCGACATCGTGGGCATTGGCGCGGCGCTGGCCTATCTCGGTGCGCGCGTCGAGTGTTCACCTCTGCCAATGGGGCGCGGTTTCATCGAGTGCCGTCATGGGCGCATTCCCTTGCCGGCACCAGCGACGCTGGAGTGCTTGGCGGGGTTGATCACGGTCGATGCCGGTATCGAGGGCGAACTGGTGACGCCCACGGCGGCCGCGTTCTTGGGCGCCATTGCCAGTTCGACACGTTGGCCTGCGTTGCGTCCGCGGCGCACGGGGTGGGGTGCGGGTCAACGCACTTGGCCAGACCGTCCCAACGCGCTGCGCGTGGTGATGGGTGAACCCGTCGAGCACAGCGCCGCGCAAACGTCGCTCTCATACAGCCACGCGGTCGTGGAAACGAACCTCGACGACGCCACGGGTGAACTCATCGGACACGCTCTCGGAGTTTTGCTCGGCGCGGGTGCGCTGGACGCCTGGGCGACGCCGTGCACGATGAAGAAAGGGCGGCCCGGGCTTACGCTCTCCGCGCTCTGCGTCGAAGCACAGAGCGGTGCAATGGCCGACGTTCTGTTGCGCGAAACCAGCGCGATCGGCGTTCGCGTATCGCCCGTGTTGCGCCAGGAGTTACCCCGCACGCTCAGGCTGGTCCAAACGCCCTTTGGCGAGATCCCCGTGAAAGTTTCAGCCGACCTGGGCTCGGGGCTATCGCATGCCAAACCCGAGTTCGATGTCTGCAAACAGCTCGCGGAACGACACGGCGTCAGCGTGCGCGAAGTCTTGACCGCGGCGCTCAACGCAGTATTGCCCAACCCAGTTTCGTCCGAGTCAGTCTCATCAGAGTCAGTGTTACCCCACTCAGTGTTGCCCAAATCAAAGCCATGACCGATTTCGCCTTCACACCGCTGCTCCCGTTGGGTTCGGATTCAACGCCTTATCGCTGCATCAGCCGTGACTTCGTGTCCGAGGCGAGCTTCGCCGGCAAACCGGTTTTGCAGGTTGCACCCGAGGGGCTCACGCTCTTGGCTCAAGAAGCGATGCGCGACATTGCTCACTACTTGCGGCCAGGGCACCTGGCGCAATTGTCCAAGATCTTCGATGATCCGGAGGCCACGCCCAACGATCGCTTCGTGGCGATGGAACTGCTCAAGAACGCCAACGTCTCTGCCGGTGGCGTGCTTCCGATGTGTCAAGACACGGGCACCGCGATCGTGATGGGCAAGAAGGGTCAGTGGGTGTTTACCTCTGGCGATGATGAGGAAGCCATCGCGCGGGGTATCTTCAACACTTACCAGAAGTCGTGCTTGCGCTACTCGCAGCTCGCGCCTCTGAGCATGTACGAAGAGAAGAACACGCGCTCCAACTTGCCGGCACAGATCGAAATCTTCGCGACGCAAGGCAACGAGTACAAGTTCCTGTTCATGGCCAAGGGCGGCGGCTCAGCCAACAAGAGCTATCTCTATCAAGAGACGAAAGCGCTCCTGAACCCGAAGTCGCTCTTGCAGTTCATGGACGAGAAGCTGCGTTCACTGGGTACGGCAGCCTGTCCGCCATATCACTTGGCCATCGTGATCGGCGGAACTTCGGCTGAGCACACGCTCAAGACGGCCAAGCTCGCCAGTGCGCGCTACCTCGATACCTTGCCCACCGCGGGCAGCGAACTCGGCCATGGCTTCCGCGATCTCGAGCTCGAGCAACAGGTCTTGGAGCTGGCGCAACGCTCGGGCATCGGCGCGCAGTTCGGTGGCAAGTACTTCGCGCACGACGTCAGGGTGGTGCGCTTGCCGCGTCACGGGGCGTCGTGCCCGGTGGCGATTGCCGTCAGCTGTTCGGCAGATCGTCAAGCCCTGGGCAAGATCACCAAAGACGGCATCTACCTCGAGCAGCTCGAGACGAATCCGGCCAAGTACATGCCCGACGTCAAAGAGTCGGAGCTCGGCGGATCGGTCGTGAAGCTCGACCTGAACCGCCCGATGAACGAGCTGTTGGCTGAGTTGTCGCGCTATCCGATCAAGACGCGTTTGTCGCTGACGGGCACGCTGGTCGTGGCGCGCGACATCGCGCACGCCAAGCTCAAGGAGCGCCTCGATAGCGGCGGTGGATTACCGGAGTATTTCAAGAATCACATGGTGTACTACGCGGGACCCGCGAAGACTCCCGAGGGCTATGCCTCGGGATCGTTCGGGCCCACGACAGCGGGTCGCATGGACTCGTACGTTTCGCAGTTCCAAGCCGCGGGCGGCAGCATGGTGATGCTCGCCAAGGGTAATCGCAGCCGCCAAGTCACCGATTCGTGCAAACAGCACGGGGGTTTCTACTTGGGCTCGATTGGAGGTCCGGCGGCGATCTTGGCTGAGCGCTCGATCAAGAAAGTCGACGTGCTCGAGTATCCCGAACTCGGCATGGAAGCGGTTTGGAAGATTGAAGTGCAGGATTTCCCCGCGTTCATCGTGGTGGACGACAAGGGCAACGATTTCTTCGCGGATCTTCAGCCGGTGCGTCTGCGCACCACCAAAGACGCGCCCAGTCCTTGAGTGACGCAGCCGCTGAGTCACGTCGGCTGAGTGTCACGCACTGTGGCGTCAGCTTAGCGCGCGTCGCTGAGCGCGAATGTGACGATAATGTGCGCAAGAGCTTGAGCGTGTTGGCTTCGAACGGTTAGAGTCGGGCGATGAACGTCGCCCAAAAGTTCTCGCTCTCGGACGCTCAACTGCTCGACGTCGCGCGCGCGCTCACGTCCAAGATCCGCGAGGGGCTCAACACCGAGGGTGCGGAGATCCGCGCTCTGCCGTCGTTCTTCGGCGCCCCCGCGCGCGGCGCCCATGGCACTGCGCTGGTCGTGGATACCGGCGGCACGAACATGCGCGCTGCCGTGATGAAACTCGAAGGCGGCAAAGCCGAAGTGGTGGCAGGCCCGATCAAGAAGACCCTGCCGATGCGCGCAGGCGAAAAGCTCACGGCACTCGAGTTCTTTCAAGCCCAAGCTGCGACTGCCGCGGGCATGCCTGCGACGGGTGCACCCGTGGGCTACTGTTTCTCGTACCCGTCGGAGAATTCGCCAGACCGCGATAGCCGCCTCTTGCGCTGGACGAAAGGCATCGACATTCCGGGCGTGCCGGGAACCCTCGTCGGTGCGCAACTGGGGCAAGCCTTGCGCGCACAGGGACTCGAGATTGGCCCGGTGCGCGTCTTGAACGACACGGTGGCCAGTATGCTGGGTGGTTCATGGGTTAACACCGAGGTCCCGAGCGAGCGCTGCATCGGATTGATTGTCGGCACTGGCAACAACATGGCCGCCTACTTCGGTTCGGACCAATCGAACAAGGTGCCCAAGGGCTTTGCCGGTAAGATGGCAATCAACTTGGAGTCGGGCAATTTCGATCCGCCGCACCTGAACGAGTTCGATCGTGCACTCGACGCGGCTAGCGACAACGCGGGCTTTCAGCGTTTCGAAAAGGCAGTCTCGGGTTTCTATCTGCCGTTCTTGTTCGCCCAAGCGCTGCCCGGCGTCGCGGGTTTCGATCCCAATCAAGGCACTGGCGCCTTGGTCGAACTGCGCTCCGGTTCGGGGGAGGCAAGTGAGCTGGCCCGAGCGATCTTGTCGCGTTCGGCCGATCTGGTGGCAGCGTCGCTTGCCGGCGTGATCGCGCTCTATCCCGTCAGCAGCGAGCCCGTAGGCATTTTGGCTGAGGGTGGGCT
This sequence comes from Polyangiaceae bacterium, assembly GCA_036263015.1. Classification (GTDB taxonomy): domain Bacteria; phylum Myxococcota_A; class Polyangia; order Polyangiales; family Polyangiaceae; genus SZUA-265. The sequence continues at coordinate 9,585 of DATAHU010000278.1, forward strand.
GTTCTGGAACGAGCCCGAGTACGCGCCGCGGGTTTCCTCGACGCTGGCGCGACTGCTCGGCAACGACGCCAGGGCGCGCGTGCTGAAGACCGAAGAGGCGAACCTGATCGGCAGTGCGGTTGCTGCGCTCGAGCCTTGAGGCACGGCCTCAGCTCAAGATGCCAGCGACCCGCAGCAGCAGAAACACTGCGCTACCGCCCAGGCTCAACAGCGACGTCGCGAACACCAGGATCCCGATCGCGTCCCAGTCGTCGGCACCGGCCATCGAGTCTTGTTCGGACTCGGTGACGCTTCGGGGTTCAGAGCTATGAGCGGCAGGAGAGCGCGTGAACATCGAGAAACTCCGGGAAAAGCAAAGCCGACTGGGGCTGGGTTCAAGACCCACAGCCTGACACCTTGGAGCAGACGTAGAGCTACCTTGGGGTACAGTCGCCTACCCCGGCAAGAGCGTTCGCGCCGGGGCGTCGAGAACGTTCGAAAGCGGTACATGCCAAGCGCTCAGGCAACGCCCCGCTGTGCTGAAGCAGTACGCTCGTGGCGCATGACCCCCATCTGCAATGGGACATTGTTGCGGCGAGCGCCGCGGTTTGGGAGTTGCGCCGAGTCGGGTTGTGCGATTTCGTCGCGCCGTGCGCGCCGTCATTCAGAGAGTCAAGTGGGCCAAGGTCGAAGTCGGAGCTGAAACCGTCGGCGCGATCCAACACGGCTCGTGCGTGCTGGTCGGCGTCGAGAATGGCGACTCGAGCAACGACGCCGAGTGGCTGGCTGCCAAGGTCGTCGGTGCGCGCATCTTCGAGGACGACCAGGGCAAGATGAACCGCTCGTTGTTGGACGTTGGGGGTGAACTGCTTGCGATCTCGCAGTTCACTTTATGCGGCGATCTGCGCAGCGGCAAACGACCGAGCTTCAGTGCGGCGGCCGAGCCCAGCATCGCAGAAGCTCTGTTCGAGCAGTTCTGCCGCGCCTGCGTGGCCGCCGGGATTCACGTCGAACGGGGGCGCTTCCGCACGCACATGGAAGTGAGCTTGCAGAACTCGGGCCCCGTGACGCTCTTGCTCGACTCCAAGAAGACGTTTTGAGCGGCGGGAGCGCTGCAGGCGTTAGCCTGCAGCGCGAGCGCGCGAGCCGCCGACCCTCTGGATTAGCCGGACGCTGCGTTCAGGGTTCGACCCATCCCTGCCTGGGGTTGCAGGGCTGTCAGTTGCCTGGGGGCACGCCGTAAATCAAGGTGCCGTTGTCGAAGACGGCAACCAGCTCACACGGGTCATCGCCGGGGGTGTACGAGTAGTCGTTGGTGGCGTTGAAAGCGCCAGAGCCGCCCGAGTTCATACCGATTTGCACGCCGGCGCCCGACAAGCTTCCGCCCGCGGCGAGCGAACACCCCGTCGTGCAGCCGTCGAACGTCACCGATACGAAGTGATCGGCGCCCGCAGGCGCACCGGCGCCCGTCGCTGCCAACACCACATCGGTGCTGTCTATTGGGCTGTAGTTGAGCACTACGCTGTCCGTCGCGTCGCGCCCGTCGGAGCTGAAGTAATAACGCAGCTCTATGTCTCGCAGATCGAGCGCCGCGCTATCGTTGTTGTCCAGATCCAGGCTCAAACTGAAGTAGTAAGTCAACGCGCTGTCTTGCGACCACGCGCAGTGCACTGCGATGTTCGAATCTGGGGGCGGGGGCTCCGTTGTCCCGCCGCCCGCATCGACTGCGCCGCTGTCCGCTGCGCTGCTGCCGCTGTCGGTGGTAAGTGTATCACCTCCGTCGAGCGATG
>DATAHU010000279.1:0-13705 GCA_036263015.1 Polyangiaceae bacterium
GCGCTCTCCGCTGCGCGCGTCACGTTACCGCCGTGCGTGTCCAACATGCGCTCGACATAGCGACGCTCGAACTCAGCCACGACCATTTGGCGCGCGTCCCCGAGCGGAAGCAGCAACGCTTGCTCGAACACGTCGCCCGCCAGCGGCGCCCTGAGCTCAGCCTCGGCAGCCTCGGGGCCACTGTGCTGCGTGATGTTCGCGAGCTCGCCGAGCGCTAGATGGCGCGCCAAAGCGTTGCGCAGTTCGCGCACGTTGCCGGGCCACGCGTAGTCTTCCCAACTGCGCCGCAGATCCTTGCTCAGCATGGCCTCGTCGCCTTGCAGCTCGCGACAGAAATGGCGCACCAACAGCGCGATGTCTCCGCGCCGAGAGCGGAGCGGTGGCAGCTCGATGCGCGCCAAAGCCAAGCGCTGCAACAAATCCTCCGAGAAGCGCCCCGCTTGCACCTCGCGATCGAGATCCGAACGCGTCGTGGCCACGACGCGGACGTTCACCTTGACCACGCGGTTGCCGCCCACCGGCCGTACCTCTTGACGTTCCAGCGTGCGCAAGAGCTTGGGCTGCAGCACGGGATCCATGTCCCCTACTTCGTCGATCACGAGCGTGCCACCGTGGGCCTGCTCGAAGACGCCGCGGCGCGGAGTCGCCGCGCCGGCGAAGGCGCCCGCTTCGTAACCAAACAGCTCCATCTCGAGCAAGTTGGGCGGCACTTGCGTGCAATCGAGCACGATGAAGGGACCTGCCGCGCGCGGTCCCTCCAGATGCAGCGCTTCGGCCATCAGCTCTTTGCCGGACCCAGGTTCACCTTCGATGATCACTGGAACGTCCGAGTGCGCCAAACGCTCGCACAGCGAATACAACCGACGCATCTCGGTGCTCGCGCCGACGACCGGACCAAAGTGAGTGCGCGTCGAGATCTGCACGCGACCCGCGTTGTCCTCGCGATCGAGGCGGAACGAGGTCGAGCCCACGAGGATCAGCTCGCCGCCTTCGAGCAGCGCCTCATTGATGGCGATGCCGTTGACTCGGGTGCCGTTGGTCGAACCCAGATCCGTGATCCGCACGCGACGCCCGACGATGTCGAGTGCGACGTGACGCCGCGAGACGGTGCGATCCGACAAGCGCACTGCGCATGCCGCGGTCGTGCCGACCAGGACTCGCGAGGGTTGGGAGCCGTCGAGCGCGAACGTCTTGCCCGCATCGCTGCCCTCGACGACCGTTAGCCGGAAGGGTTCCGGAAGCGGGGATGGATCGAAACTGTGCCGCAGAAGCGCTGTGACGTCCTCGATCGCACTGCCGCCGTAAGTACTGCCACCGCTCATTTGCTGCTCGCCTCCGTTGGAAAACCACGCGCTACTCGCGCGCGTTACCAATCCGTGAATAAGAAAGCGGGCTTACGATAGACGATGCATCTAACCCCGGCAACGCAGCTCTAAGATTTGATCGCCGACGAGTGGGCGGCTGTGGGTCGAAAGGGCCGAGCCCGGACGTGCAGTGCGCAGCGAATGGCGTGCTGCGATCTGTCTGCTCGCAGGCCGTAAAGCCGACACGCGCTGCAGCATGCCGGCACGCGCGATCCTGCTGCGCGCGCGAACTCGACTGAGTCAACGCAGGTTTACGCCCTGGTTTGGGTCCCAAAAGGCGGCGTGACCTGCAGCCACGCGCTCCCCAGCCAGTTGGTCCGGGTGTCAGGCGATGCAGTGTTTTGGTCGACGCAGCGCTTTACACGAGCCAGCTACATCTGCGAATTACTCGCGTCTCATGGGTCATAGCAAGCTTGGAATCTTGGCCGCAGGTGGTCCTGCGCCCGGTATCAACAGCGTCATCGCCGCAGCGACGATTCGTGCCCGATTGTCGGGTATCGAAGTATTGGGGCTGCGCGACGGTTTTCGTTGGATCATGGACGGCAACGTCGATCACACGACGGAACTGACGATCGACAACGTGTGGCCCATTCACTTCCGCGGCGGCTCGTTCATCGGCATCAATCGCGCCAACCCAGTGCGCGACAACAAGCTCGGTCAGACCGTCGACAGTCTGCGACGTCTCGGTATCGACAAGTTGATCTGCATCGGCGGCGATGGCACGGCCTACACCGCCGCGCGCTTGCTCGATGTTGCCGGCCCCGGTTTACAGGTCGTCCACGTGCCCAAGACGATCGACAACGACTTGATGTTGCCCGACGACATCCCGACCTTTGGCTTCCAGACGGCGCGTCACGTCGGCGTGCGCATCGTTCAAGATCTGCACATGGATGCGGTCACGACCTCGCGTTGGTACTTCATCGTGACGATGGGACGTCAAGCGGGTCATTTGGCGCTCGGCATCGGCAAAGCCGCGAGCGCTACGCTCACGCTGATCCCGGAAGAGTTTCCGGAGCGCGTGCGGCTCAAGGAAGTGGTCGACGTCCTGACCGGCGCAATCATCAAGCGCTTGAGTCAAGGTCGTATGGACGGCACTGCGGTGATCGCCGAGGGCTTGTCCGATCGCATCGCGAGCGAGGATCTCGAAGCCGAGACGCGCGAGGCGGAACGCGACATGTTCGGCAAAGTGCGTTTGGCGGAGATTAACTTGGGTCAACTACTGAAGACCCAAGTGCAGCGCCGACTGATGCAGTTGCCGGCCAAGCTCGCGGTGACGATTCAAGCGCGCAACGTCGGCTACGAGTTGCGCTGCACGGATCCCATCCCCTTCGACATGGAGTACACGCGCGACTTGGGCTACAGCGCCACCAAGTACCTGCTCGAGGGCGGCACAGGCGCGATGATCACGATCCAGCGTGGTCAGTTCGTACCGATAACTTTCGAGGACATGCTCGATCCGATCACGCACCGTTCGCGCGTGCGCAACGTCGACATCGAGACGGAAAGCTACAAGATCGCGCGCCGTTACATGACGCGACTGCGCAAGGACGACTTCGACTACGAACCGACGATCGCAGCGTTCGCGCAGACCGCCGGCATGACCCCGGAACAATTCACACAAGAGTTCCGCTACGTCGTAGAAGGCGAAGCCCCGCCCCTGCGCTACGCCATCCCGCCCTCGACGCGCCCACCGAGACCCCCAGTAAGCTCCCCAAGAAACTGAGCTTCTGCTGCTCGGCACGCAGGGGTGGTCCGCAGGTGCTGACCTGAGGCCACCCTGGTGGGAACCACGCGCCAGAAGATGGCGGAGCGGTTTGGAGCGAGACCAAGCGAGGTTGGCGGCGAGTCGCGCGGAACGAACTACTGTTCGTGAGCACGCACGCTGCCAAGATCGCGAAGGGATCGCTCCAAAACGACCGCCATCACTCGGGATCGACGTAGAAGTCGACCACTTGCAGATTCTTGAACGGCCCGTTCCACATCTCGAAGCCGACGGCAACGGCCAGGACCTGCGTTCCCGGTACCGATTCGTCGTGGGCAGCAGCGTCCTTCAAGAAGTCCAAAATGTCGAACTCGAGCGAAGGCGAGTCCTGACCTTCGGGACGCACGTAGTTCGTGATCGGATGGTTGTTCACCATTCCCGACCAGATGTCCCAAGTGCCGGGAACGTTGGCCACGCTGACCCCTTGCTCCTGCAAACTGCCCGCGGGCTGTTGTCCGGGGGGATCCCGCAGCCAGACCATGAAGAAACCAGTGAACCTCCCGCCGTCGCCGAGCCAGATGTCGTACGCGGCGTTGTACTCGCCGTCGTTGCCGTTGGCAGCCCACATCCAACCCGTGCGTAAGCTGGTCAACGAAGCGATCTCTGCGGGCAAACCGCAAGCGCCCGATGTCTTCGAGTACTGGCCACAGAATACCGTGGGATAGCTACACGGCTCGTAGTTTTCACCCTGTTCACCTTCTAGATCCACGACGGTGAACGAGGTGCCATTCCAGGACACCGACTGCGACGTAAACCCAGGGCCCCAACCATTGGCCATGAACTTGTAGTTGCTACCATCGCGCGTCACGTCCGCGGATTGCCAGCGATCCGTCGATTGACCCATCCCGCCCATCACACCCATCCCGAGCACCGACGGACCAGCGTTGGGGTCGACAGTTGGTGCGGGCGCACCGGTGACCGGGTCGGCAGCGCTCGGCGCCGGAGAGGATGCCGATGGGCCCGGAGGCAGCGGTGTGACTGGCGTCGTGACGGGCGTGCTAGGACCTTCTTGAGTTGGTCCTCCCGTCATCCCGATCGATGACCGCTCCGTTGTCCCGCTGCTACAAGCAAGCGAGAGCGACACAGGCAAAGTCAGAAGCCACGACAGTCGTTGGATCCTCGGCAACATGAGGGAGGACTACGTTCGAATGCGTCCACAGTCCAGCGCGGCGATCGGCAGTGCTCCAGTTCGGCCCCATTGAAGCAGGTGGCTGTACTTTAGCGGATAGTTTGGACAGCGAAGCGACGCAACTCGGCGAACAAGGGCGATCTTGGAGCTCGCACCTTTGCCGAATGTTCGCGAAAATCGCCGTGCGCGCGGTTTGCTGCATGCGTTCCAATCGCGTGCTGGACGACGCCCAATCCTCACTTCTTGAGCAACGCGACTTGTGCCTGGACCCAGCGTGCCAAGGCCGTGTTTCCAGCCTCTGCTTTGATGCCCGAGGGCAGCTTCGTGAGCAACCAGTTCACTCGCCACACTGAACTCTTCCAGCCCTCGAGCTTGGCGTACGCCCCCTGCTGCTCGATCTCGATGTAATCTTTGAGGCCGCTCGCGAAGATTTCGATCGCGCCTTCCTCCGGTGCTTGGTCGGCCAACGCTATGGGCGTGAACTGTTTGATCAAGGTTAGCCCATCACGCACGTGAGCGAGCCACCCCTCACTGCTATGGGTAAACAGCTTCTGATCACAGGTCACACGCTCACGGGCGTACTGGTACCAGACGATGCCCCCCTCTTCGCGCACTTCAGGCTCGGGCAGCGTCGCGTGCTTGAAGCGCCCCTCACCTGCCGCAAAAAGCGTCAACCCTCCCGCGACACGGCTGATCTCCCAGGGAGCGAGCCGCAACGGGGTTGCACCTTGGTTGTGCACGCTGTACTCGACCGCGATTGCTCCGGGCAGCGAGAGAGTCTCGAACCGCTTCGTGACCAACACGCCGAGCTTGGGGCTGATGGTGCCCGCGCACACGAATCCGGAGTCCGTCTCCACGACGGTGTACGGCTGGTTGTCGATTTCTGGCGGTGGTGGCCACCCCCAATCGGCCTGGGGGCTCGTCCAGAACGTCGAGCCATAATTGTCCGGATCAACGTCCGGACCAGTGAGGACGTCACGACCTTCCAATGAAAACGAATAAATCCTGGCTCCGCGCAATGGATCGATCTCCATACGCGCAGCCCCATTCGTCACCACGAGGCGCCCCGTGCGCTCTGAAATCGGTCCCGGACCGGACTCAATGCTACGAACGTCGATTGTCACGCGCGGATGCCTATCATCCGAGCTTCGCCTCGCGCAACCGCCGCTCGAAGAAGAGCGTGTTGGTGAGTCGTCTTCGCTTTTCTGGCGTTGGTTGTGAGCCGGCCCATGCTAGGCTGAGCGCTGCCCCTAGACGGGGATCCTTGCCGGAGACCAATGCAAACTGCGAGCCTCCCGCAGCCCACATTTCCTGAGAAAGTAGGGAAATACGAACTCTTGCTTCCGATTGGAACGGGAGGAATGGCGACCGTTTATTTGGCGCGCACGAGCGATGCCAACGGTTCCGATCGTCAGGTTGCCCTCAAGTTGGTGCATGCGCATTTGCGTGCAGACAAGGAAAGCAAACTCCACCTCCTCGAGGAAGCCAAACTCGCTGCATTAATCCAACACCGTAACGTCGTTCGCGTGCTGGAGATCGACGAGGACCCTTTTGGCGTCTTCCTGGTGATGGACTACGTGGCGGGCGAATCCCTTTCGGGGCTCGCGCGATTGGCACGCGAGGCGGGGCAGAAGTTGCCTTGGCGCTTGATCGCCCGAGTGCTCAACGACGCGCTGTTGGGGCTGCACGCGGCACATGAGCTCGTCGATGCCGACGGCAAGGCCCTCGGCTTGGTGCACCGGGACTTCTCTCCCCAGAACATCTTGGTGAGCATGCAGGGTGAAACCCAACTCGGCGATTTCGGGGTCGCCAAAGCCGCCGATCGAGCCGTGCGCACCAAGACGGGCCTGACGAAAGGCAAGATCGCGTACATGTCGCCCGAGCAAGCGCGCGGGCACGCCGTCGATCGGCGCTGTGACGTGTGGGCCGCAGGCGTCATCGTCTGGGAGCTATTGGCGGGCCAACGGCTGTATCGTTCGGACGACGACGTGGCCACGTTGCTCAGCATCGTCACGGAGCAGCCGCCCCGTCTCCGCCAAGTCCTACCGGATGCGCCGCAGGCGTTGGATGATGCGATCGCTTCGGCGTTGCAGCCGATGCTGGAGCAACGCTGTCCCACCGCCGAAGAGTTTCGCTGCCGCTTGGAGCGCGCATGGCAAGAGGCCGATGGCATGGCGGATGCGCGCGAAGTCGCGGACTTCATGCAGCGCGTGGTGGGTCCCGAGCTCGAGTCACGAGGGGACCGCATCACACAGCTGAAGAGTTCGCGCGTCCAGCCTCGCGTGCGTCTCGAAAGCGCTAGCGCCGTGGCCAACGGAGCTCCCGCTTCGGCGGCACTGCAACTGGTGAACACGGTCCATGACTTGCCGTCGGCGCCACGTCATCGCGGCATAGCAGAGCACGGCGGGCTGGAACATACCGAGGACAGCGTCACTACGCTTGCAGTGCACGCCGCAGATTTACACATTGATAACCCAGAGCCACCAGCTCCAACGGCACGTCGGGGCGATGAGTTCACGGAGACGTCTGCGGTCGTCCCGACCTTCAAGAGTGCGCCCCGAAGCGGTTGGAAATGGGTAGCCTTGGGAGCCGGGCTGGTCGGGGCGCTCTCGGTGGCCTTGGCAATCGGCGGTGCCCGCTCCGATCACGAGCGCGGCTCGGCCACGGATCGCGACAATCCCGAAGCGAAGCCTGGAGACGAGCGCTTGCAGGACCGTGCTACGCCGGCCACGCAGGATTCGAGCACGAACCACACCTCGTCACCTACCCTAGAGGGACCGGCGGCTGTTCGCGGCGCCGACGCGAAGGGAGCAGAGGTGAGCGGGGCTGCGACGCCGACGCCCAAGAGCGCGCACCGCAGACCCGGATATCGACGAAGAGGCACCGCGCACGAAGGCTCCGGTGAGACCTCCACTGGCGTAGGTGCCGCTTCCCCCGCAAAACCCGGGGCTCGGGAAAAGCCAACGCTTGCCACGAGCCCCTATGCGGGTTCAAAGTCCAGCGAGTGAAGTTTCGTTCCGCTCGGCTCGTCCGCTCGCTGTTGTGTGCGTCGTGCCTCTGGGCGCTCGCGGGCTGGTCGCGGGAAGCTCACGCGGAAACTTCCAACGCACAACGCTTGTTTGCCAGAGGCGAAGAGGCTTACGCCGCGTCCCATTTCACCCAGGCCGCCGAATTGTTCGAGCAGGCCGACGCCGAATCACCGCATCCGAGCGCCGTTTACAACGCTGCGGTTTGCTGGGAACAAGCAGGCGAACTGGCGCGCGCTGCGGACGGTTATCTCGAGGCACTGGGTCGGGGTGGACTCGAAGAGCGGCAGGCCAAAGACTCCGAAACGCGCCTGGCCGCGCTCAAAGGTCGGCTCGGGTTCATCCAAATCACGAAGCCCGTTGGCGGCCTGGCGAGCGTTGCGCACAAACAGCGTGAACCCATCCCCGCGCGCTTCTATCTCGCCCCCGGCGACTACCAAGTATTGCTGGAGGATACGAGCGGCGCGACGAGCTTGACGCCGGTCGTCGCGGTCGCAGGCGAGACGCTGCGCGTCGAGCTCTCACTACCGCCTCCAAGTGAACACAGCGACGAACCCAAGTTGCCAGAACCACCCGTGATCCCAGCACTACCAGAAGAGCCACACACGCCAGCGAGTCGCGTACTCGGTTGGGTTGGCGTCGCGCTCGGACTGGCCGCGGGTGGCGCCGCCGTATACATGGGAACCGAAGCATTGGCGGCGCGCGATCGCTATTCCGATGCGCACAACTCGCCGCGGCAGCGCAACGAAGCGCGCGATCGCGCGATCGATCTGCAGCTCGGCACCAACATCGCATGGGGTGGCGCGACGATCTTCGGCGGCACGGGCCTGGTGCTGCTGCTGGCTTCTCCGACCTGGGAATTCTGAGGCACCGATCTCGGCGGCCTGGCGAACTATGCCGCCTCCGGACAGCGCCGTCGGTGCTCCGGCCGCGTGGCTGATCATGCATCTCGCTCTTTCGCCGTTGGTTTCGGAACGCAAACTCACTTAGATCTTGGACCGTGGATTCAAAGGATTTGCCTCCGCCCACCAGGCCGCCGAGTAACCGGCAGGCGTCGGGTGGTTGGTCGCTGGAGTCGTTGCTCGACGCAGAAAACACGAACGGTCAGAGTGCGGCGCTTTCGCACGACGAATTGACGCGCGTGATTCGCTCGCAGCTGCCGCACGTCGAGCGCGGAGGGCGGCGCCCAAGTGAACACCACGAGATGGATTCGCTGAGCGAAGATGTTCGCCTCTTGGGCTCACTGTTGGGCTTGGTGATCCGCGAGCATTCCGGCGTGGAGTTCTATCGCAGCGTAGAAGAGCTGCGTCAGGTCGCCAAGTTGGCCCGCTTGGAACCGGGCGGCCCCAATTGGCGCGCGCTGGCCGACATCATCAACCACGCGCTCGAGGGCAAGACTGCCGAACAATCGCTGGCGTGGCTGGCAGATTGGGCGTCTGCATTTCAGATCTTTCTAGCGCTGTGCAAGCTGGCAGAGGTCGTTCACCATCAGCGGCGGGTGCGTCCTTTGGATCGTTCACTCGATGAATTGAGTTCACACGCCGACAGCCAGGGTCTGGACGCCGTGAGCAGCCCTGGGATCCGGTTGGTGGCAACAGCCCACCCGACGAAGATCTTGCGCCATCGCATCTTGGCTCATCAGACCGAGATCTACGAGTTGTTGAAGCAGCTACGCGATCCGAGCACGACGACGGTGTTGCAACAAGTCGAGCTCTTGCAGCGCTTGGCCGAGAAGATCGAAGTCTTGTGGGCGACCCAAGTCAGCCGCGGGGAGAAGCCCAAGCCCTCGGATGACATCGATCACACGATCACCTTCTTCAGCCGCACCATCTACGAGACTCTGGCGCGGTTTCATCGGGATCTCGAGCGCGGCTATCGTTACCGCACCAGGCGTCCCCTGCCCGATCCGCTGACGCCTCGCATAACGCTCGGCAGTTGGGTCGGCAGTGATTGCGCGAACAACCCCGATACGAGTCCGGAAGTGTTCGCCGAAGCCCTGACCAAGCAACACCGCGCAGTGCTCGGCAAGTACGCCGAAGACTTGTTGCGACTCGCTCCGCGCTTCAGTCACGCGGCGTTTCGCGCCCCGCTCTCGGACGAGCTCGCCCGCAGCATCGACGACGATCTATCCGAACTGACGACTTCGGGCGCCAAGCTCGGCCCACTGCTGCGCCATCGCAAGCGCGAACCCTATCGCCTCAAGCTCGAGCTGATGGCAGCGCGTTTACAGGAAACGATGCGCGCCCCCGTGCTCGATTCGAGCACCGGTCGAGTGGGCTTCGTGTACGCCCACGTCGACGAGCTCTTGAAAGACTTGGACCTCGTCGACGAGAACCTCAAACTCGCCGGCTATCATCGCTCACGCGAGCTCGACTTGGATCTCGTACGGCGCAAAGTGTGCTTGTACGGCTTTCACGCGGCCAGCATGGATATCAAGGAGCTCGGCTCCGTGATCTTGGATGCGGGCTGCGCGGTGCTCGAAGAGTCGCGCATCAATACCGCCAACGCGACGCCAACGGTCCTCGCGGAACTCTTCACACTCGAACTCTTGAAGACCGATGAGCAGTTGATTGGCCCGCTCTTCAGTGAGTTCGATCCGCTTCCCGGCGCGTTCGCCTCGCGCAGTGACGTGCGGCGCTTGTTCAGCATGCTGAACATCGCCCGGCGTGCGCGCGCAACCTTGGGCACCGACGCCGTTGCCAACTTGATCGTGACGCAAACCAAGAGTCACACCGAGCTGTTGGCCGCGCTATTGCTCTTGAAGGCGCAGGGGCTGCTCGAACCCCAGATGGGCAGCGCCAATTTGCACGTCGTGCCGCTGTTCGAGACGATTCAAGATCTGCAAGGCGCGCACGATACGATGCGCGCCCTGTTCTCGAACCCTGCTTATCAGAAGTGGTGCCAAGCTTGCGGTCAGCATCAGACCGTCATGCTCGGCTACTCGGATAGCAGCAAAGACGGCGGGTACTTCAGCAGCAACTGGGAAATCTATCGCGCGCAGGAGTTGTTGTTGCGCGTCGCCAAGGACCGACAAATCGAGCTGCGCTTCTTCCATGGACGTGGCGGAAGCATCGGCCGCGGCGGCGGCCCCACACATCGCGCGATCATGGCTTTGCCCCGCGGGGCGACACGCCATGGTCAAGATCTGACGGAGCAGGGCGAAGTCTTGGCGCGCCACTACGCGATCCCCGATGAAGCCCGCGCGCATTTTACGAATCTGATCACTGCGCAATGGAAAAAGCGCGCGAGTGACAGCGAGGAAGAGCCTGCTCACTTCAGAAGCACGGCCGAGCAGCTCGCGTCACTCTCGATGGAGAGCTATCGCTCGCTGATTCGCCATCCGGATTTCATCTCCTATTTCGAACAAATCACGCCCCGCGAAGTCGAACTGCTCAAACTTGGTGCGCCAAGTGAACCGCGGGTGATGGCGCGCAGCATCGAGGATTTGAACTCGATCACCTGGGTCTTCCGTTGGGTTCAATCGCGGCAGATGGTCCCCGCCTGGTATGGCTTCGGCACCGCAGTCGAGGCCTTGGTCGAACGCAGCGCCGACCCGAAGGCGACCGTGCTCGAACTCAAAGACATGTACCAACGCTGGCCATTCTTCCAAACCGTCGTCAGCAACTGCGAAACGGCGATGCGCCACACGGACTTGGACATCGCGCGTTACTACGCGCACAGCTTGGCAGCCGGCGAAGAGGCAGCAGAGGGCATCTTGCGCATGATCCGGCACGAGTATCACACGACTCTGCGGGAACTCGAACGCATTACAGGGCATGCGCTCCTGGCTCGCCAAGAGGATGCAAACCTCGAGCAGTCCATCGCGCTCAAAGAGCCGTATCTGGATCCACTGAACTACATCCAAGTCCGTCTGCTGCGAGATTACCGACAGAGGCTCGCCGAACAGGCACCGCAGGACGAACTCGAACTGTACGAGCGAGCCATCGTTTCGAGTATCGAAGGTATCGCGACCGGTCTCGGGACTACTGGTTGAGCAGACGACCGGAACTTGATAAGTAGCGCTCATGCGCTGGCGCAAGCAGGGATCGCGCGGCACCGCGATGAAGGGGGCCGGCGCGAGCCGAGCTCGCCCGCATTCGGTGTCCTTGTCACGGGCAGTGCCTCCATCGTGGGCCGCCCCACGGCCATGGCCCGTGACACGGCTGTTGGTGACACGGCTGCTCGTGATCTGTTCGCTGACGCTGGGCTTGCTGCGGGCAAACTCGGCTTCCGCTCAACCCCTCGAGTGGCAGGACACTCCACCGGAACTGCGCGGATGGATCCCATGGGTTCTCGACACGCTCGGGACAGAGACTTGCCCCAAGGTGGACGATCAACCCGTCTGTGTGTGGCCCGGGTTACTGCAGGTCGACGTTCTCGGCTCGGTTGGCCATTTCCGGCAAACGGTGGTCGTCGATCGCCGCACAGTCGTCGACTTGCCCGGCTCGATGCAGGCTTGGCCCGAGAACGTCCAAATCAATGGTACCCCAGGACGTGTAATCGATCGAAGCGGAGCGCCCGGGGTCGAACTCGGTAAAGGCGCCCACACCATCGACGGCGATTTCTATTGGAGTGCACTGCCCGAAACCCTGCAAGTGCCGGCGCGCGTTGCGCTGGTGTCGTTGCGCCGCGACGGGGTGCTCGTGGATTTCCCGAAACGCGATCCGAACCTGTTGTGGCTCAGAGCCAGCAGCAGTGGCAGTGACGAACCGCAACGCTTGTCCCTGGAAGTGTTCAGGAAGTTGCACGACGCGGTTCCGTTTCAAGTGAGCACTCAGCTCGCGCTGCGCGTCGGGGGCAAAGCGCGTGAGCTCAACCTCGGCCGGATCACTTTGCCCGGCAGTACGCCGCTTTCGATCGAATCGGCCTTACCGGTGCGCCTGAACGAAGACCAGACGTTGTCGGTACAAGTTTACGCCGGCACGCACACCATTCTGCTCGAATCGCTGTTCGCATCGCCGCCCCAAGCACTGACCGACACGCCCCACCCCGAGCCGTGGCCCGAGAGCGAAACCTGGGTCTTCGAACCCGATGCAGCACTGCGCCAAGCCGAAATCTCTGGCGCTCCGGCGGTCGATCCCAACCGCACCAACTTGCCAGACGCCTGGCGGCGCTTGGCTGCGTATACGGTAACCCCTGGCACAACCCTAGCGATCGCAACACTGCGACGCGGAGAACCAGAGAGCCCCCCCAACCGACTCGATCTGCAACGGGATATCTTTCTCGATCTGGACGGGGGAGCCTGCACCATCCGCGACCACTGGACAGGTCAAATGACGCGTTCGTGGCGCATGGATCTGCTGCAAGGCGACCTGGGGCGCGTGTTGGTTCATGGTGAAGCCCAACTCATAACCACCAATCCAGTGAGCGGTCACTCGGGGGTCGAGTTGCGCGACAACGCGCTCGACATGGTTGCTGAATGGCGCTTCAACGGCAGCCTGAGACAATTGCCGGCAGTCGGCTGGAGCGAAGACGTCCAAAGTCTGCAGACGACGGTGCGCGTGCCCCCTGGCTGGCAACTCATCAGCGCAAGTGGCGTCGACGGGGTCAGCGAAACTTGGCTTTCGAGCTGGAACCTGTTCTCGTTGTTCTTCGTCTTGATCGTGAGCATCGCCATCGGGCAATTGACTCACTACTCGTGGGGCGCCTTGGCATTGATCGCGATGTTCCTGACGCACGATCAGACGGACGCACCGCTGGGATTGTGGGCTGGACTGGTCGCGTGCATCGCCTTGCTCAGAGTGTTACCCCGCGGCAAGTTACGTTGGCTATGCAACGCAACCACCACCGTGGTCGGGGCTGTCTTGCTGGTCACCTTGGCCCACTATTCGATCACGGAGGTGCGAGCAGCTGCACACCCGCAAGCGGTAGACGAGGATTCGACCGCGCTCGACTTCACGAGCGAACTCGACAGGGAGGCCGATTCCGCAACTAGCTCCGGCGGTCGCTACGCTTGGAAAGGCGGCTCACTCGGTGGCGAACCGGCAAAGCCACCACGGGCCATGGTTCAGCAAGCGGTCCAACAGCAGCAGGATCCGAGCGCCGTCGTCCAGACAGGTCCGGGCGTGCCGACCTGGAACTGGCACAGCTGGCAACTCACTTGGTCCGGACCGGTCCAACGAAGCCACTCTCTCAATCTGTATCTACTGTCGCCGGGTGGCGGTCGTTTGATTTCGGGTCTTCGGGTGGGTCTATGCGGACTATTGGGCTTCTTGCTCCTGCGCTTCGCACTCGAGCACATCAGGCGGCCCCCGAGCGCACGGCGGCGTCGTTCACCCGCCGCACCCAGTGCCGTCGCGCTGCTCGTCGCGCTCGGCCTGGCGAGCCCGCGCAGCGCGCACGCCGAATTGCCCAGCAAAGAAACCTTGGATGAGTTGCGCGAGCGCATCACGCGCAAACCGCTTTGCGATCCAACGTGCGTCAG
>DATAHU010000280.1:0-26973 GCA_036263015.1 Polyangiaceae bacterium
GGTGACGCTTGGATCGCTGCACAACTGGAAGCGGCTGCCAGAGCCCCCTTCGTGTCTCCGGCATCGAGGGCCATGTCCGCCAAGCGCAGGTAGGCGTCCGCAACTTGTGCCGGGTCCCTGGAGTCGCGGGCGGTTGCGCGCTCGAGCTCAATCGCTTTTGGGTAATCCTCCGCAAGCAGTGCGGTCGCACCATCTTCAGCACGCGCGTCGCGCCCCCCAAGCAACAGTAGTCCTGTGAGGCTGAGCCTGAAAACCATCATCCTGCGCATGCGTTAACCGCCCTTGGATAGAAAAGTTCCTTCTCGACGCGCGTAACAGGACGCGTCGGAGCTGTCGAGTGCTGCGGGCCCTCGAACGTTACGCCAATACGGGTTGATATCTAGCGCAAGCGTTGGCGTCGCCAGGTCTCCGGCGTTGTGCCGTGCCAGCGCCGGAAAGCTCGTACGAATGGGGCGGCTCCGGAATAGCCGAGGTTTCGAGCAACTTCGGCTAGGGATGAATCACTCCGCAGCAGGATGGATGATAGCTCACGGCGTTCGGCTTCGAGCAGAACCTTGACGGACCTTCCCGATGCCGCCAAGGCGCGCTGCGCGCTTCGCACGCTGCAACCCAATTCACCCGCTAGCCACACACTGGAGAACACCCCCATCTTCAAACCTCGGCGGATGGTGAACGCTACCCGTTCGGGGAATTCGTGCCCTGCTTCGCTCACCTCGTTCCCATAGCGTTCCCGCAGGTGGTCGCTGAGGAAACTGAAAAACGGCTCGTTGCTCTCTTTCAACGGATGCAGCAACTCGGCGCTTCTCACCGTCACTTGCGTGACCGGCGCGTTGTACTGAGGCGTGACGCCAATGGCCTCCGCGAGTCCCTCCCCTCCCGGTCGCTCTGGGTGCGCCAAGGTTACCGAATGAACCCGTGCGGGCGGCGATCCCAATCTAAAAATGTTGGTTATCTGGACGACGGTTTTCTCTGCCATGTGAACCTGCGCATCTCGCGCGGGACCCCAACGCCAGAATTGGATTGAAGTAAAATCGCCGTGCTCGACCACGCGGTATTTGTCGCCTTCGTTGAACAGCCTTTGGTAGGTCGATAGAAGCTTGAAGGTGGTCTTGAGGTTCGGGCTGCAGAGCATCAGCAGCCCTAGGGCGCGAAACCACTTTCGCGATTCTGCAGCCGACGTGGCTTGGGCGACCCTGACACCGAGCAACGGATCGTTGCTTGCCCGTAAGGCGACTTCGATCAGCGCGTGCATCTTCGGCAGTTCGATCATGCCGTGATACAGGTCATCCGCTACCGCAGCGTCGTCCCCCAGCACGTCAATCAAATGCGGCGCGTTGGCCACCTGCAACCAGAGCTTCAGCTCGATGGCCGTATGTCTGGGAAGCATTCGACCCGACGTTAACCTCCTTCGCGACCGGGCACCAGACGCTTGGCGTTCTTGCGCTAAATATTTCCGGAAAGAGACCGGTGGTCGCCGAACCGTCCCCATTGCGCGGACGGACGGGGCTTGGCGTCAAAGGTAAACCGCTGGCGCGGAATGTCTATTGGATGACGTTCCCCCAAAGTGGTAGCAACACGCGCATGTGGGTGGTCGGTGGGGCGGCCTGGGCCGGACGCTCTGCTCACGTCTCTTTGGTATGGCTGGGCCGGCTACCCCCGGCGAACTGGAAATGAGCATGAAAAAAACACCAGAACGAAACCAGCGCTCTTCCTTCAATGGAGCGACTCGCCGCAGGTTCACGCCCCAGACGGCAACGCTGGCAGCAATGGCAGGTTTGCTCATGGTGTCGCCGGCCTTTGCGGACTGCCCCGATCCCAATTTTCAGACCTGCGGGACCCTTCCGCCCATCGCGACCAGTGCAGTCGTTCCTGTCGAACCTCCGCCCCTCGACGTCTGTGTATTCGGCGCGTGCGGCAGCCCAGATCACGTCATCCAGGACCATGACGCTCGCGCAGCTGCTGCAGTCATCGAGCAGGAAGCCATTGCAGAGATTGCCGAGCTTCGAGGAATCGCTAACGACCAGGTCAACCTGTACTGGTCCAGAGGCGAGATCCGGGCGAACATGTATCTGCGTCTGTTGCAGATAGCCAAGGCGACTTCTCCGTCGACGGAGGAGCAGGATGTAGCTGAGTACTATGCCGAGGCCATAGGGGAGGAGCGCATCGCTGTCGCCCACCGCGCCCTCGAGCTGTACGCTGCCTGGCAAGGCGATCCATGTTCATTCGACGTGCCCGTCGGCGACCCCGCACAATATCGGGACGAGCGGGAGACGAAGAGCGCCTGCGACCTTCCGCCGAACTCTCAGCTGTGTCTATACGGGGATTGCATCCCACCACCTCCGTCCGCTGAGAGATTCCTTGCTTGGGCAGCGCTCGATGTGCTTCAAGATGACGTCGACACGTGGGGTGCGTCGCTGACAGCCGGGACCTACACTGGCTTGACCCAAAGTGAGGCCGCTGATGCGGTTGCTCTCGAATACCAAGCCTCGTTCGGAGGCTTGGCGGAAGGAGTCGCGTTTCTCACCTCCAAGAAAGCGGCGCTTGGAACCTTGCCGCAGGTCTCGTACGCCAGGGCAGAGTCCACTCTGAGCGAGCAGTGGGCGGAAGGGCTGCATGACGCGGCGGGCGAGCGGCTGTTCGACTTTGGTAAGGACGTTCTAGCCGCTGTTTTCAAGGCCCAGATCGGCGGAGACGCTGAGGCAACGCTGGCGCAGGTGTTCGGAGTGGAGACGGCTTTCAGCGCCTACGAAGCCGAGGTCGAAGTGGCAGGGATCGAGTTGGCGGAGGCATCGTGGGACACGTTCATTGGACCCGCCGTTGCGGCCCTGTTGGTGGTCGCCGTCGAGACCTGGCACGCAGTAGAGATTGCCGAGGTTCCGGAGCGATTGCAGCGGACCCTCGACGATGCAGAGCAAGCGCAATCTCTCAGCGACTATGCCGAGAGTGAGGAAGGCCGACAGCTAATTCTCGAGGCGCTCGTCAAATCGACGATGCCCGATTTCCTCGTGGTGCGCTCCATTCGCTCCAAGCCCGCCGGCCCTGGACCCATCGCCGCCACGGATCCGACCTTTAGCGTCGAACACATGAACTGGCTTGGTAGCACAGGTACGGATGTTGCGCCCGCCTTTGAATACACGGATTGGGAAGGCACTGTGTCTCGCGTGTCGGTCGCCAACGGCTGGCTCGTCCAGTCCAAGGCAGGATCGACAGACCCGCCGTTGTACGTTCCTAACGTCTCCTACGTGATCCCCCATGACTTGACGTCGACCGGAGTCACGACCGGGGTCAACCCGGAGCATTGGCGCGCTTGGTTGGACCACGGCAAGTTCCTTGCGCAACGGGAGTCCGTTCGAGTGGGTTTGGGATACGTGACGAGAGCATACAATTCTTGTCCTTCTATTTTAGTCGCTAACCCATCATTTCCCGTAGCAACTGCCATCGATCTCGGAACAGTCTGCGTCCAGCTGCAAAACGACAAGGACCTGCGTTTCAAGAAGGGAGATCAGATTGTCATCGAAGGGCAAACTCGTATCGCCGCTGGCGACGAGGTCATCGCCAGCGACGGCAAATACTATGTGCAGACGACCGAGGCATTTGGCGATGATCTCGAGCTTCGAGAGTACCCGGTTCCTATTTCTATGGTCGTGCACCCGAACGAAAATTGCCTCACCAGCAGCGTGCTCGGTGACCTGATTCAGGGTCCCGACTGTACCTACGGTCCAAGCATCTCACCAGACCACAGCGTAGTAACAATCGTCCCACCCTCGGCACACATCAGCTTTCAACTCTCCGACCTGCCGAGCATTGAGTTTGGCGCGCCGCCGTTTAGCGTGGCCGGCTCCTTCCACTCCAGCAGTGCTGGCAGCGTCACCTTTAGCGCCGCAGCCGAGAGTGTGGGGTGCTCCGTTTCGGCTGAAGGCATCGTCACCATCACCGGCGCAAATCCAGACGGCACCAGCTGCGTCATCAACGCTTCGCAGGCGGCGTCCGAGCCCTTCGCTGCGTCGCCGAGAAATCTCGCAGCATTTCATATCTACACCGCGATCCCTACCGTGAGCATCAGTGCCGGGACTTTCGTCTTCAACGGGAGTCAGCAATTGGCGACGGGGTTTGCGTACGGGATCGGGGGACCCAGCGACATCCAAAGTCCCAGTCTCTCCCTCAGCTACCTCGGAATCGATTCGACGAGCTACGGCCCTAGCTCTGCAGCGCCCAGTCATGCGGGCACGTACGCAGCGATCGGGAGCTTTGCTGGCAACGTAAACTACTCGCGAGCAATAGACATTGCGACGCTGACCATTGACAGAGCCCAAGCGACAATCGCCTTCGATGCCGGGGTGTTGAGCCAGGTCTACGATGGCAGAATCAAGACTGTCTCGACGACGACCGCGCCGCCCGGGCTGTCCCCGGTGAACATTAGCTTCATCGGAACACCGGTGAATGCGGGCAGCTACCCCGTGACGGCCACGTTGAACCATCCAGACTACCAAGGCAGCGCCAGCGGCATCTTGGTGATCGCCAAGGCTCCGCCCAACGTCACGTTCACCGGCGCCCCGCCAAGCGCTGCAAAAGGAACCAGCTTCACGGTCTCGGCCACGACGAACTCCACGGCAAGCGCCATCATCACCGCCGTCGGTGCGTGCTCCGTGTCGGGCAACACGGTAACTATGGACAGCAATAGTGGGGTTTGTCAGCTCACTGCCGATTGGCCCTCTGACGAGAATTACCTCGCAGCGTCCGCGACGCAGTCCACGCTGACTCCAGGCGCGCAGATTGCCAGTTTGACGACACTGATAAACCAATTCCAGCTGAGCCCTCTGGGGATCGCCGTGAGCTTCACCAGCCAACTGCAAAGCGCTACCGCTCATCTCGATCAGCCCGGTCATAGCGCGGCTTGCAATGACTTGGCGGCGTTCATCAATCACGCCCAAGCCCAGCAATCCAAGAAGCTCAGCATCGCCCAAGCTGCGCAAATGATTGCGGGTGCTGATCAGGTCATCGGGACCCTGGGCTGCAGTTCGAACCCTTAGATAGCGCGTGACCACGATCACAAAAAGTAGCTGGTCTGACGCGATTGCAGGCCAAGGAGTTGATTCACGATGAACTTGAAGAGCACAGATTTGCGCACGTCCCTAGCGCTCAGCAAGGGAGCGGTCAGCGTCGTTGATCTCCCGACGCTCCTCAGCGCGAAAGGCGCAGCGTTGGACTTGAGCAAGGGGCCAAACCACACCTTAGTGTTGTTCACTCCGGCGTGCTGCAGCCACCACGCGACGCGCGCCGTTCCGCCTGTAACGCCCCAAACTGCGGCGTTCGACACTGCCGAGCACATGATCACCACGGCAGGCCTGAGCCTCACGATACCCGGCGCAACGCTTGATGCGCTGACGGCTCGCCTGCCCGTGCGTGACGGACTCTCCCTGACCTACGGCCAACTCATCGCGCTAGGGGGAGACTTCTTCGGGGATCCCGAGCAACCCATCTGCACGGCGAATGATCCGGTCGCGCAGTTTGAGCACAATTTCGAGATGATTCAAAGCGATCTTGGCGCAGAACAGGCACGCAAGATCCTCAACATCACGAATCAGTACGAGTTCCAACCGATCGCCGCGCGGATCAACGCGGGGGAGTCTCCATCGGGTGCCTACGCCTCGATCCCACATACCATGAGCCCCCTCATGAATGACGAGGATGAGGAGTTCGACGAAGCGACGGGTGGCGGTGGTCCCGGGAGCCCACGCTTCGGGCGATACACTCACCTCGCGGGGACGAACCTCGACCACTTCGGTCGCGATGCCGTCACAGCGTACCTGGCTGGGCACACTTACGCGCAAACTACAGCGGCGGAAGCGGGAGCTACAAAGGATCAGGCGAAGCTCCTACTCGCCTACGCGCAGAACGCTTTCGCGGATCACTTCCTGACGGATCTGTTCGCGGCTGGTCACTTACGCACGCCGCGCCGACGCTTGTACAAGACCGCCTGGACCGACGTGACACGAGCAGCCGCTGGGCTCTGCGCGAAGGGGATGCACGACGAGGACAACAAGTTCGGCATTTGGGTTCAGAACGCGCAAGGCGATCAGTGGGTCGCTTATGGCGACGCGCGCTATCGGGACATGTGCAATAGCGCCAATCGGCAGGTGATGAAGGGCGCTCTCCAGCAATCGATGAACGACATCTGGAATGCTTACTCGACCGGCAAGGTTGTGAAGGACGGGGACTGTCAGGTCCTCGCTTTCCTGCCTTCGGTCATCTGGGACGTGGAAGATCCCTCGAAAGCGCCCGGGGTTCGGGACGATTCGCGGAACTGGGCGCCGCTCTTCTGGTGGGACCCCACTGCAGAGACGGTGTCGCGGCGCGATGAGTTGGGCGACATCTCGGATCGGGAATACATAGCCCAGGGTATATGGCCGGGCGACTGGGGGCTGAGCACAACCGCTCGTGACCTCTTCGTGCGACCCGGCCCCTACATGCCTGCCAGCGAATACTCTTCCATGCACATTCCTTATCCTCCGAACGAGGGCTTGACCGGAGAGTTGGGGTGGCCTCCGCAGCCGCCGAGTGTGGGCGGGCCGTTGCGGCCCATGCAAGGAGCAACTGGGCCAGATCTCGGGAATGTCGTTTGGTGTATCGATGGCGCCGCGGGGCCGACGGCTGGCTAACAATTAGACGGCACCGCCGTCGCGGCGCGTGCAGGAGGAAGAGACATGCTCACAGTAACGATCCTTTCGAACAACCAACGAACGATAGAAGCAGGCATACCGTTCGAACTCGTGTCCAAGACGGGCCAAGTGCTGAGCAGTGGCACTACCGACATCCATGGTGTGGTCACATTCGATGTCGACCCTGAGCACCTCGATCACGTCGGGGTCCGGTTGGATACCGATGCCTTGGACAAACTGACCAAGAGCTAGAGCGGTGCTCTAGGGCTTCTCCTGCTGGTGGCGGCGCGTTGATCTGCTCCCTGACAAGACCATGACTATGAGCGACTCGCCGCCATCGATTTGTCTCGCGATGATTGTGCGCAACGAAGCGCCGACCATCGCCCGCTGCCTCGCATCCGTGCTTGCAGTGATCGATCGCTGGCTCGTCATCGACACCGGTTCGACGGACGGCACACAAGAGATCGTCCGCCAGTGTTTGCAGGGCGTACCCGGGGAGCTGCTGGAGCGGCCTTGGGTCAACTTCGGTCACAACCGCAGCGAAGCGCTGGTGCACGCCCGACCGCGCGCGAGTTACTCGCTGATCATCGATGCCGACGAGGTGCTCGAGCTCGCTCCGAGCTTCGACCGCCTCGCACTGACGGCTGATTCCCACTTCGTAGAAGTGAAGTACGGAGACATCGTCTATCGCCGCAAAGCGTTGCTTCGCAACAGCTTGCCTTGGCGTTACATGGGGGTCCTCCACGAGTACCCCACTTGTGAACAGGCGACGACCAGCAACCTCGCTTCAGGCCTGCGCATCCACGCCTACCACGAAGGCGCGCGCGCCCGCGATCCTCAGACCTATCGGCGCGACGCGATCCTGCTCGAGACGGCGCTGCTCGACGATCCCGAGAATCCGCGGAACGTATTTTACCTCGCGCAGAGTTACCGCGACTCGGGTGATCTCGAACTCGCTCTGCGCAACTACCGCCGTCGCATCGGATTGGGCGGTTGGCATCAGGAGGTCTGGTACTCCTATTATCAGCTCGCAGTCCTGCAGGAGCGCTTGGGTCGCCCGAGGGCAGAAGTGGCCGAGGCGTATCTGCGGGCCTTTCAATGCGAGCCGCAACGCGCTGAGCCGCTCTACCGGCTCGCCAGGTTGTACGCGCAGTCCGCCGACTTCCACCTCGCTCGGCTGTTCCTTACCGCTGCCAAGGCAGTCGCCCATCCCTCAAACGAGGGCCTGTTCGTCGAGCGGAACATCTACGAACACGCGATTGCTGTTGAGCACGCCGATGCTTGTGCTCAGACCGGCGAGCACGCCGAGGCAATCGCAGAATGCAACGGCCTCCTACGCGCTGGACGTTTGCCGGCCGAGCTACTCGAACGGGTCATACAGATCCGAAAGCTGTGCTTGCGACTGCGGACCGCGGCTCGCCAACCCGACGAGCGGGGTGGGGTCCGACTCAGGCTGTGTGTCCCGTTCCGAGATTCGGGGCCCGCCTTCGACGACTTCGTCGAGAGCCTGTTACTCCAGAACGATGACGACTTCGAGGTAGTGTTCATCGACGACGGCTCGCGCGACGACTGCGCCAATCGAATACCAATGGATCGACCGCGAGTCTCGCTGCTGCGCAATGCGCGCCCGCTTGGCAAGGGCGAGTGCGTGCGCCGCTTCGCCCTCGAACTTTGCGATCCGGACGACGTGGTAGTGCTCTTGCCGGGGAACACGCGCTTCGGCAATCGCAAGGCGATCGGTCGGATCAGGGCCGGCTTCGAACACGACGCCAGCTGCCACCTGCTGTACGGGCAATACCGCACGGTAGTCGGGTCTCTGGGCGATGCAGAGCCCGCCGCCGACGCCAACGATTTCCTACGACGTGCCGCCTCTCTCACGAGTCAATCGCTGGTGGCGGTGCGTGCACGGTTCCTGCGCGACCTAGACCCGTGTACCGGGCTCACGAGCGGCACCGGCAGCGAAGGGGCACTTGGCGGCAACCTGCGGTCCCTGATGAACGCCGTCGGGTTCGAGCGCGCGCGCTTCGTCGATCAGGTGCTCACGTCTGTGTGCGCGGACGGAGACATCGCCGCGCTGCAGGTCAGCCTTCCCACCACTACGAGCAGCGCGACCGCGGCGCCACTGCAGAAGGTGAGCTGCCTAATGGTGACGCACGATCGGCTAGCGCTCGCGAAGCGGGCGATCCGTTGCTATCGCGCGCAGACGTATCCGAACAGAGAGCTCGTGATCGTGTGCGACGGAAGCCCGCGCGTGCGGAGCAGTCTCGAGCTCTTCGTTTCGCATCTCGGGACTGAGGACGTGCGGTTCGTGTATCCCGAGCAAGCAGGGTTACGACTCGGCCAGCTGCGAAACATCGCAATGGACCACGCCGCGGGAGAAATACTCTGCCAGTGGGACGACGACGATTGCTATCACCCTGAACGCATCCGCGTGCAGGTCGAACTGATGCTCGGGGCGGGCGGGCGAGCGTGTTGCCTGACCGATCATCTGCAGTTCCTGGACGACGACGACGCTCTCGTCTGGGTCGACTGGACCTTGGGCGGAAAATCCAGAAAGCACCAGCTTCTGCCCGGGACGATAGTGATGTTCAAAGATCAGCGGTTTCGCTACCCCGAGACCGGGCCTCTCGCCGAACGGGGCGAGGATTCTTCGATCCTGTTTCAAGTCTACGATACGGTTGGGGTGGTGGCTGCGCGGGGCGTCGGGCACCTCTACCTCTATAACTTCCACGGCCGCAACACGTTCGACCGAGCGCATCACTATCGGCTGAGCTCGTTCAGCCGATCGGCGGCAGACCTGCACAAGAACCGAGACGTGATCCGCGCGGCCATGGCGCACTACGTCGTCTCCAAGCCGTACCGCGCGATCGGTTGCGACGGTCCTGCGTTCATCCTCAACGACTAGCTCGGTGGAGTCACCGGTCTTGTCCAAGATGACGCGAATGGCGCTTCGAGTCGTTGGACCGTTTCGCGGCACGAGCGGCTACGACCGCCTGACGCGCGAGTTCGTTCGTCAGTTCGTGAAGAGCGGCGTCCTGGTGCAGCTCCTCGAGCTCTGCGGTTGGTCGTACGCGATGCCCGAGAACCTCCGCGACCGGCACTTCGATGAACTCGCGGGCGCGATCGACGCCCGCACGACGCTCCACATCGCGCTGCCCACCCAAGTGCACGCTCATCCGGAAACGGTGAACGTGAACTACACGATGTTCGAAGCAAGCCGCATCCCCGCAAGCTGGGCGGCAGCGTCAGCCCGCAGCAAGCTCGTCATCGTACCGACCGACTCGTCGCTCGCTGCGTGGCTCGCGGCGGGAGTGCCGAGCAGCAAGTTACGCATCGCTCCCCAAGGCGTCGACGTCACCTACTTTGGGGCGTCCGTCACGCCGCTCAATCTTCTCGTCGGCAACCGCAGGCTCAGCTCGTACGGAACGCGGGTCCTGAGCGTGGCGGATCTTACCCCGCGCAAGAACCACCTCGGTCTGCTGCGCAGTTGGATCCGCGCCACAGAGCCCGGAGACGATGCGGTGCTCGTGATCAAGAGCACCGCATCACGTCAGCGCTGCGACGAGTTCCTCGCCGACGTCGCGCAGATGGAGGCAGAGCTAGGTCGAGGCCTGCGGAGCGCCGCTCCCGTGGCGCTCGTATTCGAGCTCTTCTCAGACGACACGATGCGCGCACTGTATCAGGCGAGCACGCACTACATCTCGATGTCCTTGGGTGAGGGCTGGGATTTGCCGATGATGGAGGCTGCGGTATCGGGCTGCCAGCTCATCGCGCCCAGGCATTCTTCTTATCTCTCGTATCTGACGGACGACGACGCGGAGCTCTTGCCGGTGCGTGAAGTGCCGGCCATGTTCGAGGGTCGGCTGCGTCCTGAAGACGCCATCTGGTTCGAGGGCACGACGTGGTGGCGACCAGACGAATCCGCGGCGAGCGAACTCCTGCGAGCGATCGTGCGCGGTACTTACGGCGCGCCCAAGGCGTCTCCGAAGCGCAGAATTTCCACCGCGTACCCGTGGCAGCGAGCAGCCCAGCGCGTGCTCGAAATCCTGCGAGAGGCCACGTGACGATCGGCTGCGCCAGCAACGTGCTGGGAACTTTCTATTACTTGGTGGAGGACGCCTTCATCGGCGGCGATCTCGCGCGAGGTCTAGCCTGGGAGTATGACGTGCTCGCGCTGGCGTTGCGCGAGTTGTCAGCGCGCGGCACCTGCAGTGTCATCGACGTTGGCGCCCATATCGGCACGCAGGCCATTCCCTACGCTCGCCAGGTGCGGGGTAGGGGCTGTGTGTTCGCGTTCGAGCCTCAGCCAGTGATGCTGGACTTGCTTCGCAGGAATATCGAAGCCAACGGCTGTACCGAGGATATCGTCGTGCACCCTTACGCGGTCGGCCACATTGACGGCCTAGAGGTCACGCTCGCCGGTAGCATCCTAGACGGCCCTAACGCTGGCCGCCCCTATGCGTACAGAGACGGCCAGGCTTTCAACTATGGCGGCCTGCAGCTTGGGTTCGGTGAGACGAAGGTGACGATGCGCACTCTGGATTCGTTCGAGCTCACCGAGATCGGGCTCATCAAGGTCGACGCCGAGGGCAGTGAGCCCATGGTGTTCTGGGGTGCCCGCGAGCTGATCCGGCGCTGTCGCCCGCTCCTGTTGTTCGAGCGCAACGACAAAATCATCACCGAGTCGATGCAAGCAATGATGCCAGTCCCCGAAGAGGTGCGCGCATTTCGCGTCGAGGAATACGCATCCGCCTTGGGTTACGCGGCGCCTGTCGCTGTCGGTGTCGATCAGTTCCTGTTGCGACCGCGCGCCTGTTCACCCATGGCGGCGTCTTTTTAGTCCTAACCACGCACTCAAGTCACGAACGGCCCACCTGGACGCGTTGCTGGCGGTGGAGTAACACCGGCGCCGGTGGGCGCCGTCGTCGTCGCGGTACCCGCGGTCGCACCGCTCGCCGTCGGGGGCTTGCCGGAGGTCGGCGCCGCGCTGGGGTTCGAGGTGCAGTTCAACGAAGACGTCGGCGGAGGCGTCCGCGACGGCAAAGTGGCCTGGCACGCGACGTCATTCTTGGGAGACTATGCCTTCGAGCGCACGGACGCGATGCGCCCAGTGTATCTAGGGTTCTGAGCGTATTTGGGTTTTGAGTGCAAGACGGAGCGAGATTGAGTTCGGAGCAGAGAATGCCAGGGCACCACAGGGACCAGTCAGGAACGCGCAGCGAACGCGCCACGGCGCGCACCTTGCTGTCGCTCGTGGCTGGCATTGGTCTTTGCGCGGGCGTCGTCGCAGCGGTGCAGAGTTGCGGCAGTAGCGCCTCGGACGGCACGGCGCACAAGCCGAGCTCGAATGGATCGCAACCCTTCCCGTCGAACGCTGAGAGTCCGCAATCGGGAAAGCCTGCGAACGGCTCGGACGAGCTCGCGTGGGGACCCAGATCCCGAGGCTGAGCCCGGCTCGAAACCGGGAACGGGGCCCGGAGCCCAGCCCTCCGACACGCCAACTCCTGGGCCCTGGAGGCGAACGCAGCGCCGCTGCCGCCCCCCGAGATGCCTGCGACGTTCACCCCGAGCGCGCCCAGTGCGCCGAGCCCGTCGGAAGGTTCCGCGCCGGTCGTCGAACCCGACATCAATGGCGTGTGCAAGGACTCGTGTGCCGACATGGGGCGCTGTTCGCTGGTCGACAACGCGTGCAAGGCCGCAAGCGACGCCGACTGCCGGCAGTCGGCCGCGTGCGCGTCGTTTGGTTGGTGCAGCGTCGAGAACTTCGAATGCAAGGCGCTCACCGATCGCGACTGCGTGGATTCCGATGCGTGCCGGAACTTGGCCGACTGCTACGCGAGCAACGGGCAATGTGGCCCGCCGCCGCCGACCGACGAGCAGTGCGCCGCAGACCCCGCCTGCAGGACGCTCGGTTACTGTTCGGCGTACGAGGGCAGGTGCGGCGCCAAGACCGATGCCGACTGCGCTAGATCCGTGCTTTGCACCGGCAGCGGCCTGTGCAAAGCCGATGCCGGTCAATGCGTGTTGGGCGGTAAACCCCCTGACGCGGGTGGGTAGGTCAGAGGGCTCCCACCAACGTTGCGCGCTCGTTGAGTTGCGCGCTCGCTGAACGCGCTCACCGTCGCCCCAGCACTGGAACTGGCGTGGACGGGCCTGACGCTGCAGCTCGGCCGCACCGAGAGCTCTGCTCTTGGGTCGATCTCGTCCATGGCGCTATCGATTTCGCTATCCGGCTCGCCTCCGTAGCCAGGCAGTTAGCAGCAGGAGTGCGGTTAGTGAAGACGCGAGCTTGCGGGTAAAATACAAAGCACCCCTAACCCCATCACCACCTGCCCCGAGGGAACCACGCAGAAGGTGGAGTGCAGTTCAGGCCTCGCAAACGCCTGCACCACGGACGCAGAGTGCAGCTCGCCCGACGACGATTGCAACATCGCCCCTGGCGCCGCGGCGTGCTGTGAACACGTCTGTGGCAGCGACAAGCACTGCACGCTCGATTGCTTCACTGTGGCGCTCTGACGACGCCCTCGTTCACCCCGCCAATCCAACCGGTTAACGTTGGCCCAACACGTGGTCGAACGCCGGCAGGCGCCTATGGAGTACGGCTGGCTTCGTTTGGCCCCTTCGCGCACACTGCCTTGGGCGAAACCACGACTGGGCTTTGTCGGCAATGCGATAGCGTGGCTACCCGCCGAAACACTCCTGGATTAGCATCGACGGCATGAGACTCGTGTCTATGGGGCTTGCGCTCGCTTTGCTGATGGTTTCTCGCTTACTGTTTGCGGCACCCACAGCCTGCACCTGTAAACACTTGGAGAGCATTCAGCAGGAACTCGAGAACGCCATCTACTTGCAGCAGTTCCAAAAGAAGCTCTCGGACGACTTGAAGAAGGTCGAACAGGACCAGCGTGATCTGAAGAAGAAGGAGCCGGCGAATCCGCTGGGCCGGCGCGCCGTCAAAGATGTCTCGGAAGACGAATGGGCGAAGCGCAAAGCAACCGTCAAACTCCCCAACGCGCGAATCAAAGGTGACACTGGGCCTTCTAGCGTGGGGCTCGAAGAAGGCACCTGCGACAATCGCCAAGCGGACCTAGATGCGCTCAAAGCCGGCGCGGCCTGCAAGGAACTCGGCGATATCTCCCTTCGGCACGAGGCGGGACACCGCAAGAAGTGCAGCGAGATGGGGAAGGACAAGTACTGGGCGCGCCTGTATTCCGAGATCGCCGCGGAAGAGGCGGAGCGTTACGCGGAACAGCTCAAAGCCACGCGCGCCTTGCTGAAGAAGGTGATCGACGGCAGTACGGTCAAGATCTCCGAAGACGGCGACATGCAGCTCACTAGCAATGGAGGCTTTGCGGTGACCTACAAGATTTCGATGCCGCCCTATGTGGTCAAGGGCAATAGCTCGGAGGCGAGTGACGAGTGGACCATGACTGGAACTGGTACTCAGACGACGACCGTGACGAGCATGAAGCTTCCAGGGCTCACTTGTACACCAGACGGGGGCATGAAGGACTCACCTACTGGAACGCTGACTTTGGACGGCTTGAAGATGAAGCTCGATGTGACGACCGTGACGCAGGGTGGCAAATTGAGCGCCACGTGCAGCGACGGCAAAGGCGGCAATGGTTTCGGTTACTCGATGGCCCCGCCAGGCGAAACGGGGCAAGGCAATGTCTTCAGCGACGAACGCGTCAAGCTGAAGGCCGCCGTCGATAAGGATCTCTCGAAGGCGATGCCGGCACAAGGCGGTGTCGCACTTACCGGAACTATCACGACCAAGGTCGAGATCACGTGTAAGAAATAGGACGAGGCGCTTGCCGTCGCTCGTGGCTAGCAATGGTCTTTGCTGGTGGTTAACGCGGCGCCCGCGCGTGGACAGCGCGATCAATCGACGTTTACCTTGCGCCTCTATGGCAACGTGATGTCGATCGGCGCTGGAGGGAAGGTTGATGGTCCATGCACGCGCGTTAGGCACCGTGATGGTGGCGATTTCGATGTTTGTTGCGATGGCGTGCTCGGGAGTAGACGATCCGAGTTTCGAGCCCGAGGCCGGCGAGACTGCGACTTCTCCGCTGTTCTACAGCGAGACGGGCGCCAAGGTTTACTACGACAGCGCCAGTCGCGTTTACCCATTGCGCCAATACGGCCGATCATCGAGCTGGGCTCGCGCTAAGCGTCGCTGTTCTTGCATGAACGCGCTGTAGGTCTTGGGTACACGCGTGTCTTGGAAGAAGCGCGCAAGCACGAGCGCTGCGGCGGCCGCGTCGTCGGTGGCGCGGTGCGCTTTCTCGAGCGTGACGCTGAGCAGCTCTGCCATCGCGCTGAGCGCTTTGCTCTTGGCGTCCTTGTGTAGCTCGCGCGCCCAGATCAACGGATCGAGCCATTGCACCTTGGGACGCGTCGCGGGCGGTAAGCTCTTGGCGACGTGGCCCGCGCGCTGTAGCTCTTGTTGCAAGAAGCGCTGATCGAACTCCGCGTTGTAGGCGACGGGCACTTTACCTTCGAGCTCCGCCAGGATCTCGTCGGCAATTTCGGAGAACTTCGGCTTGTCTTTGACTTGCTCGTCGTCGATGCCGTGAACCTGAAACGCTTCGTCGGGGATCGGGCAGCCGGGGTTGATGAGCCAGCTCTTGCGCGAAATGATTTCGCCGCCGCGAAACGTGACGCAGCCCACCTCGACGATGCGGTCCGCCGCCGGATCCCTACCCGTCGTCTCGGTGTCGATGCACACGAGCAACATCTCGGCGACGGCGCGGTCGTGCGCGAACTCGTCGGCCAGACCCGCTGCCGCGACCTTCAACAGGTGCGCGATGCCGGGATAATGCTTACCGGTTGGAAAACAGCCGTGCCCTTCGAAGCCGAAGCGCACTCAGCCGCCCTTCGCACTGGCGGCGCCGGCAACGTGTTCCGTCTTTGCGGGCGTCGGGGCCGTGGCCGCAGTGCTGGCCGCGGGTTTACTGTTGGGCTTTTCGAGCACCACGGGTTGATCGTGCCCATCGCGCGCAGAGCCGTTGGCCTGCGCCGTGGAAGAGCCCTTGGCAGAGCCCGATTTGAGGCTGATTTCGAGCTCGATCCACGCTTCGAGATCCTCTTGCAGGTCGAATTTCTCGAGATCGAAGGAACGACCATTGATGTAGATCGTCGGCGTTCCCTTCAAACCGAACGAATCGCCTTGCTTGCGATCGGTCGCGACCCTGTCGGCGACCGCTTCGCTCTTGCGGTCGCTGTTGAACTGCGCAACGTCGAGCCCGGCTTGCTTGGCAAAGCGCTCGAGCGACGGATCGTCGAGCGTTTCCTGATTTTGGAAGAACAGGGAATGGATCTCCCAGAACTTGCCTTGGATCAAAGCCGCGACGCCAGCGCGAGCTGCGCCTTCGGCGTTCTGGTGCATGCTGAGCGGGTAGTTCTTGTAGACGAGCCGCACGTCTTGCGGGTGGCGCGCCACGGCTTGGTGCAAGATCGGTTGCGCGACGCCACAGAAGGGGCACTCGAAATCCGCCCACTCGACGATCGTGACGCTCGGCTCTTTGGCCCCCGTCGCCGGCGAATCGCCGATGTCGATCTCTTTGACTTGGTCGGGTGCAAAGCGAGCGCGGAATGCCGCCTCCGCTTGTGACTTCGATTTGCCGCGCGTGACCTGACTCGTGAGAAAATTCGCGGCGGGCAGGCACGCTTCGCAGGCGCGTTTCTCTGCGACACACTGCGCGAGGCTCACGGGCTGGTCCGGACAGGGGGCCAGCAGTTCGCCGACCAGCGCCGACCATTGCTCACGCTCGCGCTCCGTCATCTTCGAAGTGTCCACCCCCGCGAGTTGGACCACTTTTGGAGCCGCCGCAGCGGGCTGTTCACCGCTACTGGGCGCTTGTGTTTGACAAGCGACGGCGGACAGGCCGAGCAAGCCGACCCAAGCACATGCAAAGCGCCAAAGAAGCATGCGGCGAGACTAGCGGAGCTTGGGCCAAGTTGGTAGCCAGTCAACCACCCGACGCCGGACAGACAGCCCGGTAGGGATGGCGCGAAGTCTCTGAATGCCCCCGAGCGAACCACCTCCTTTGTCACAAATCCCGCCCGCGTCGGCACCGCCGCCGGGCGTGCGCCATTTGATCGCCGTGGCCGGCTGCCGCGGCGGCGTCGGCGCGAGCGTGGTCGCCGTAAATCTTGCCGTCTATCTCGCGCAATTGGGACGCAGCGTGCTGCTCGTCGATGCCAGCCCCACGGGGGCGACGTTGCACACCATGCTCGACGTGCCGTTGCCCGATCCATTACGGGACGAGATCGCGGGCGAGGTCGACGAATTTCACGTGGTCCCGACGCCGGTGCCGGGCCTCAGGCTGTTGCCCCAAGTCTACGGCTTCGAAAGCACGGCCCCGCTGCGCCCGGGGCGCAAGCCGCGCTGGGCTCGCAACCTACGTCAACAAGACGTCGATTACGTGCTGTTGGATCTGGGTTCGGGCACGCAGCCCACGACGCTCGATCTGTTCTCCAGTGCCGACATCGGCATGCTGGTCTGCGCTCCAGAGCCGCCCGCGGTCGAAGGCGCGTATCGTTTTTGCCGCGCGTTGTTCCAGCGCCGCTTGCGGCGGCTCTTGCATCAAGATCGCTTCCATTTGCGCTTCTTGGAGCGCGCGCTGCTCGGCATGGCGCCGTTGCCGTCGCCCCCGGATTTGGTGCGCGCGCTCGGACGTTTCGAGACCGGCCTGGGTGAAACCGCCGCGCGTGAACTTTCGCGCATGCGGCCGTTGCTCGTGACCAACAGCGCGCGCTCGCGTGCCGATACCGAGCTCGGGCTCGCCATGCGCGACATGGGTGAACGTTACCTCGGGGTGCACTTCGATTACACGGGGCACATCGAGCGCGACGACACGGTCTGGCTGAGCGTGGTGCGGCGCCGGCCCCTGTTGATCGACAACCCGACCAGCAAGAGCGCGCGCAACATCGAGCGCATTGCGCGGCGCGTGCTCGGCTTGGCTGCGCTGAAGCCGGAACCGGTGCCCACGACGTTGCCGCTGTTGCAGCCCGAGCCCACGCTCTACGACATTTTGCTCACGCATCGCAGCGCGGCCGATGAAGAGCTGCGCCGCGCGCACAAGCGTCTGCGCGACATCTACACCGAGGGCAGTTTGCCGCTGACCTCGCTGGTCAAGCCCGCGGAGTTGCCCCGCGCGCAAGCGTTAATCGACGAGGCACAGGATACGTTGCTCGATCCACTGCGCCGCCGAGCTTACGACCTATCGACTTTCCCCGACGATCAAACGGCGCCACAGAGTCAACGCGGCGCGCACGACGCGACGCTCGAAGCCGAGCGTGCGCTCTTGCGCGAAGAGCTCTCGCGTGAGCTCAATCCGGAGTCGGTGTTCACCGGGGCCCTGCTGCGCAAGGTGAGAGAGTCGCAGGGCGTCGAACTGCAGGACATCGTGGCGCGCACCAAGATCTCGCGCAGTCACTTGGCGGCGATCGAGGAAGAGTCGTTCGCGGAGTTGCCCGCGTTCGTCTACTTGCGCGGCTTCGTAACCGAACTTGCCAAGTACCTGAAGCTCGATTCTACGCAGGTCACGCGCACTTACCTCAAACGTTACCGCGAGTGGAAGAATCAGCACCCGTCAACCTGAGCGCGAGCGGTCAGCAGCCAACGCGTTGGGAGTCGTTCGACTGGCTGTTTCTGCTGGGCGTGTTCGTGGTCGCGTTGGCCCCGCGCCTGTACGTCGCGATCGCTTGGGCGCGTGAACCCGTCTGGGACGGACATTATTATCACTTCGGCGCGACGCGCATCGCCGAGGGCCTCGGCTATTCCGAAGACGTGATGATCGGCGGCGTACCGGTCTGGAAGCCCTGGTGCCACTACCCCGTGGGCTACAGCGGTTTGCTGGGCCTGGTTTACAAGCTCTTCGGCACGGGCCTGATGGTTGGGCCGCTCTTGAACGCGTTCATCGGCGCGTTCACGGCCGCTGCCATCTACGCGCTCGCGCGCTATTGCTTGGGACCTTGGCGCGCTCGCGTCGCGGGGCTGCTGTGCGCGCTGCACCCGGGGCTGATCTTGTACACGGCGCTCTTGATGACCGAGCCGCTCGCGGCATTGACGTTGGTGGTCTCGGCGCTGGCCGCGGTCGCGCTCAGTCAGCAGCGCTCGGGGGCGGTGCTCTCTGGCATCGCGCTCGGCTTGGGCGCTCTGGTTCGCCCGCCTGCCCTGCTCGCCGTGCCGTGGCTCGCGTTCGTGCTCGGTGATAACCTGAAACAGCGACTATGGCGCACCGCGCTGGCGGGCGTAACGGCGCTCGCCGTCATCGCGCCGTGGACGTATCGCAATTGCCGCGTGATGGACGAGTGCACGCTGGTGTCGAGCAACGGCGGCTGGAACTTGGCGATTGGCGCGCTGAGCGAAACCGGGCGCTTCGCCGCATTGAGCGCCAAGCTCGGCTGCCCGGGGCCTGGGCAAGTGCAACAAGATCGCTGCTGGCGCGAAGTGGGGATGCGCAAGATCGCCGAAGATCCCTGGCACTGGCTCGGCTTGATTCCGAAGAAGCTCGCGCACACTTACAATCACGAGTCGTTCGCCGTCGGTTATCTCGCCGAAGCCGATCCGACGACGTGGCCCGACCAACGCAAGTGGGACGGCCAACGCTTGCTCACGGTGATTCATCACCTGTTGATGTTGGGTGCCCTGCTCGGCGCGATCAGTCTGAGCCGTCCGCGCTTCGAGACGTTCAGTCGAGCAGAGGCGCGGCAAAATCTGGGCTGGTTCGTCCAAGTCGGGCTCTTGTGCGCGATCGCGCTGTACGCGTGGTGGGCGCTCGAACAAGACGATTCGCCGTTGTATTGGCTGATCGTCGTGGCACCGCTCGTGGGCCTCGCGCGTTTACCTGGCGCGCCGCCTACGAGTCGCGGGTTCGTGTACGCGTGGGGCGTCGTGTTGATGACGACGTTCACCCACGCGCTGTTCTTCGGTGACGACCGTTACCATCTGACGATCAGCCCGATCCTGTGTCTGCTCGCGGCGGGCGCATTGCGTGCCCCCGCCCGAGCCGCTCAAGGCGGCGTCATGTCGGTGAGCTCGACACGCTCGCCCGTCTCCTGATCTTCTTCGAGCACTAGGCCAACGCCGGCGCAGTAATATTTGAACTCGTTCACGCCCGGCTCGAGCGGCGTGTATTCACGCGTCTTGATGCAGTCTTCGTAGTCGCCGAACGGGACACTGACGGATTCACTCGTGCTCGAAAGCTCGGCAAAGTCTTCGGCTTCGCAGGCCAGGTACTCTTGCCGATAGGGTTCACCCACAGCAGGCAATTGAGCGTACATGACGATGCCCGGCTGGGCCCCATCGACTCCCGCCTCCCACGAGCCCTCGGTGCTGACGACGTCACCGTTCTCGTACTCCTTCGTATCTTCGCCCATGTACCAGACGTTGCCCTGATCGTCCTGGGCGTACCAATCGTACGTATCCTCTACGATCGCGGCATCGGCTGCGCCGTCACGCACGGTGTCGCGCACGACCACGACGGGGACCCCGAGGATCTGCTTTTGCATGTCGGTGACCGTCACCTCGACGTATTCACCTCCGCCCTCGAACACCCAACGCGTACCGACGACGAGCGGCCAATACGGATTGTCGATGACCGTCGTGAGCTTCTGTGGATCGAGCTCCGGCGCATAACTCGTATCCACTTCGCAAACCGCCGCATCCCCGCCGTCAGTGTCTCGGATGCCGCCATCGGATGCAGCAGCGCCGCCATCGGTCGCAACGCCTCCAGCGTCGACACTCGCGTCCGCAGCACCGCCATCAGCGGTGCTTGCATCGCTTTGGCTCTGCCCTGCATCGCTCTGGGTCGGCCCTGCATCGCTTTCGAGCGCACCACCATCCCCCGAGCTCGTGCCCGTCGAACCAGCATGACCCGCGTCCGGCGCGGACGTCGGTTCGGATCCGCTGGTGTGCCCCGAGCCGCTATCTTCGGCGTGCGTCGGGTTACCGGCTTCGATCGGTTCCCCCGCCCAGTCGTCAGTCCGCTCATCGCCATCGTCACAGGCTAACAGCGTCCCGCTGACCAATGCCATTTGCCCAACCGACCAGACTGTGCTCCAGCGCATGGAACCCTCCTAGAGTGGGCGGCGATTGTCGCACTTCCCCTGCTCGAGAGCGAGCCATAACGATTTGAAGGCCGCCTAAGAGCAGATCTCAAAACCTGCCGCCGATGGGAAAAACGCCCGCCCGAATCGGGCGAGGCGGTCGTTTTTCCTCGCTTGGGCCAGCATTTTTTCGATCGCTCACCTGTTGCACTGGTCGCGGGTCTCAAGGTTTTGAGACCCGCTCAAAGTCACTAGGTGCCTGCGGCCGTTCGCTACGTCCACGCCGCGCAGCTACCGAATGGAACCGGCAAGGTTCTCCAAAAACGTCACACCGTGTTATCGACCTGACGCGCTGCGGCTTGGGCCGCGCGAAACTCTTGGACGGCCGGCAACGCGCGGAAGCGCTCGACAAAAGCTTTGAGCGCAGAGCTCTGTTCGAAGAGCGCGCGGCTCGCCTCGTTGCGACGCACGCACCAATCGATCGCCTCGTGCGCGATACAGTCGGCAAAGGACGGCCCCTCCCCCGTTGCGAACGCGGATTCGGCATACATGCCTTCGAGCCCCACGAAGTACTTGGGCGCCTGCTTCTCTTCGAACTTCTGTTTGGCTGCCAGATCCGTCGCAAGAAAGCCGCCGAACGCTTGATACAAGTCGTAAGCCCCCATCGCGACGGCCAAAGCGCGGGTCAAGGCGGGTCCACTGGGCCACATGCTCGTTCCCTCGGCGACGTGGTGCATGATCGCGAGCGTCTGATACAGCGTGCGACCATCGGCGGTCTCGATGAACGGGAACTGTTTGAAGGGGTTATGCTGCGCCGCGCGCTCACGCGCTTCGCTCAGATCCCAAAACACGTTCTCGAAACGACGCCCAGCGAGCACGTAACACAGACGAACCATCTCGGCGCGTCCCCCCTGAGCGTTCGGCAAACGAACGTAGTGCAATCGATCGATTTTGGCTTGAGACATGCGGGCAAGGTTACAGCGCATTTCGTGCTCGCGAAATGCGCTGTAACGGGCCGCCCGAAATGCCTTGAATCAGACAAGCTTCAGGGTTTGGCGCCGCCGGCGATCCAATCCCTCACCAAGTTGATTTGGTCGTCGGGGAGCTGCTGCCAACGGATCGCTTCACCTTTGGGCATGGGATCGCCCAGCGACATGTCCTCGGGCAGATCGTTGAGCAACTTGCGCATCAGGAAGCTGTGATCGGGATCGCCGGGGATGACCAACGTCTGATCGGGGTAGAGCATCGATTGGCCGTTGACCAACAGATCGAAGGCATCGGGTCCCAACAAGTCGAGGCCGTCCGCGGCATTCTCCCCCGAGTGACACGAAGCTAACGGCCCTGGGATGCCGCCGTGACCTCCGCCGCAGCCGGCGAAGACGAACTCTTGAACTTGCGGGAACGTAACTCCGCCGCCGCTATCGCCTGCGCTCGGCCCGGCGTCGACTTGGCCTGCGTCGGAGCCGGTGTCACTGCCGCCGTCGGCGTGTCCTCCAGCGTCGCCAGCGCCAGCGTCGGCCGAGGGGGCTCCCGAGTCCGAACTGGCGGCATCGGGTTCGTCTGGCGTTCCAGAATCTGGAGGTGGGGTGACCGCGGCATCGGGCTCACTGGTGCTCGTGGTGGGCCCACCGGCGTCGCTCTGATCCGTCTCAGTGGGCGTGGTCGTGGGCGTCGTGGGCGTCGTCTCGGTTTCGGTATCCGAAGCGTCCGCGGTGTCGCTCGTGGTGGTCAGCGTGTCGTCGGACGAGCTGGAATCGTCGGAACATGCTGCAAGCGCCAGTGCGATCAAAGCGGCAGTGCAAGATCTTGTTGCTATCGTTAGCGGGCGTCTCAAAGTGCTCAGTGACATGGTGGGAGAGTAGTGCATCCTCCATGCCACCGGTATTTCTCAGCGACAATCGTGCGTGCACACTCGCCGCGGCACGACGCCGATCGTGATCGAAATTGCCGAGTCGAGAGCGCCTGGCACTGGCTGGCACATTGCGAATTATACTCGCCTTTCTGGGCGCAAGCTTTTTCGTGTTAATTTGTTTCACTTACGGTCCGACGGGCCCATGAAGCTTCGTGCGCATGCTGCAGGCGAAAATGATTTCGCGTTGGACGTGACGGGGCGCTTGACGGTATCTCAGCGGTCGCCGCGGCTCGTTGAGCTCCGGCACCCACCTTGACCTAAATCATTCGCTATGGCGGAAGACCGCGCACCCGACACTTTCGAACCTACAGCCCGAGCCAGTGACGGCGCGAGCGATCCTCAGAACGAGACCACGAGCGATCCAGTAGATGCGGCGCCGAGCACACTAGAGAATCCGCGCCGTGACAGCGTCGATCCCAAGAGTGAGTCGACGAACGAGTCGCGTAGCTCGCGTGCTCCCGAGATCGACGCGCGAGGGTCCTTCGGCAGTGACCCCAGCACGACGGGTTGGATTGCGGCACTGCTGATCGCCGCGAGCTTGGTGATGGTGCTGTGGAATCTCCAAGACTCCTCGCTCGAGAACGCCAACACCGGCAGTCGCTACGCCACGATCGAGTCATTGGTCGACTACGGCACCTACACCATCGACCAAAGCCAGTACGTGCGCACGATCGACAAGGTCAAGGTTGGCAAACACTACATTTCGACCAAGCCGCCCACGCTGCCGACGTATGCAGCGGGCGTCTATTGGATGTTCCAAAAGTTAACGGGAAAGACGCTCGCCGCAAACGAAGGCGCGTGCGTGTGGTTCATCAGTCTGTGCACGGGCTGGCTCGCGCACTTGGTCTTCCTCGTCTACTTGTGGCGCCTGTCTCGTCTGCTCTTGCAACGGCAACTGGCGATCTTGGGGCTGATGGCGGCGGGCTGCTTCTCCTATTTGGGCGTCGCTTACGCCACGGCCATCAACAACCACAGCATCGGCGCGGCAATCGCGCTCGTG
Organism: Polyangiaceae bacterium; assembly: GCA_036263015.1. Classification (GTDB taxonomy): domain Bacteria; phylum Myxococcota_A; class Polyangia; order Polyangiales; family Polyangiaceae; genus SZUA-265. Next base: position 23,630 of record DATAHU010000280.1, read on the forward strand.
GGTTTCTACTACGCCTATCGCCTGCGTAACCAAATCGATGTAAAGCCGCGGCACTGGGTGCAAGCAGGGCTTTGCTTTGGCTTCCTCACCGCGGTCGATTTGCCGAGCGGCGCGTTGATGGTCGGCGCGCTCGTTTATTTGGGCACCTACGATTGGCGAAAGACCCTGTGGCTATTTGCGCCCGCCTTGCTGCCCGGCTTGGCCTGCCAACTGGCGCTCGGATATCACATCACGGGCTCGTTCAAGCCCGCCTACGAGAACGCTGAGCTGAAGCAGTTTGCGGGCAACTACTTCAAGGGCAACCAGCACGGGATCGACGCCCTGCGTGAGCCGAAGTGGCTCTACACGTTCAACTCCCTGTTCGGCCACCACGGCGTGTTCAGCATGACGCCGTTGTTCTGCTTCGGCGCTTGGGAGATGGCTCGGGCGCTGCGCAGCAAGCGACGCTTGCCCGAAGTCATCCTGATCGTGGCGAGCAGCGTGGTGATCACCGCGTTTTACATGTATCGCACGCGCAACTACGGCGGTTGGTCCGTGGGCATGCGGCACTTGCTGCCGATCATGCCCTTCCTACTCGTCTACTTCGGCGTTTGGCTCGACCGCGTGAAGCTCACGCGGACCTTGGGCGCACTGATGATCGCGGCTTTCTCAATCAGCGCCTTCAACGTCCAAGACGGCCTGTCGAGCCCGTTCCAGTTCTCCCTCTGGCACAACTGGCTCGAGGACAAACCCAATCGAGGACGCGTGGGCAAGAAGCTCAACTTGTCGAGCGGCCCCAAACACCGGCGCCCCGTTGTTTCCGTGACGCCCGAAGGCTGAGAGGCCGCAGCCCGCCGTTGCTTCGGCCTGCTTCGCTCAGCCGCTAACATCGATCATTTCGAGGAAGCCGCCCTCTTCCGGCGTGTGCACGACGAGCGACTGTTTGGTGATCTCGGGCGCCCAACGATGACTCACGCTGAGCAGCGCGCTCTTGTCGGATGAGGAACGACTCAAACCGAAGTTGAACGTCAGGGCGCGGGTGTACATCAGGCCGCGCGATGGATCCGACGGCTCGCCGGGCTCCCACTTCACGACCGGCGTCACGAGGGCATTGGCGGTACCGGTACGCACGTTCGCGTCGAGCGCGAACGCTTCGTTTTGCACGACCTTCGCCAACCCGACGAAGCGCGAAGAGGTCTCGGCAGCGACGGGAGCCGGCGCGGCATTATCGAGCGTCAGGTTGAAGCGGGCATGTCCGCAGGTGCTGCGCCCGGCGTTTTCGGAGCGCGTGGTGACGATGGCTTCGTTGAACCCCGAGTTGAGAAGGCCTTCGAATTCTTGAGGGGACAAGGCGCTCGTCACCCGCTCTTGCTCGGCAGTGGGTCGTTGCTGCAGGACGATCTCCACGCTTTGCGGACCGGTTCGCGCCGCAAACACCGTGACCCCAGCAAACTCGTCGGCAACGCGTTTCAGCGCCAAGCTCGAGCTGCGATATTCTTTCGACCCGCCGGAGATGGTGTCGACCCAGAACTCGTGCACGTCGAGCGTCGCGTCGGCCTCGTGCACGGTCAGCGTCTCGTAACGCACAGCCACCATGCGCCGGTAACCGTCGTAGCGCACCACTTGTGCATAGCGCTCGCTCGTGGAATCCCAGACGCGCGGCGCACTCGCCTCCGAGAGGTACCCTGCAGGCGAGAGAGTGAAGCAGCCCTCGCCCGAACGGCGCAGGATCGGCAAGTTCAGACCGCTCGTGCTCGCGGAGTCGGCGGCATCGGCAGACTGAAAGAAGCTCGCGCCGGTGTACGAACTGCCTCTATAGCCCTCGAGCAATTGCGACTGAAACACGCCGCTGTAACGCGAACGCTTGGAGAGCAAGTGGGGCGGATCGTTCGGCGGTTGTTGCAAGCCGCTGCCGGTAGGCAGTTTTGCGATGTCGAAAGGGGCCGCAAGCGCAGAGGGAGCGAGAGTGCAGAGGCAGAGGCCGCCCAACAGCGCGCGCGCAAAACGTCCTACCCGAGTACCCGAACGGGTTGCTGGCGACGAGTTCACAGCACCTCCAAGTACGCCTTGAGCGCGCGCAGATCGCCACCGCTGAGTTGCCCCGTGTGACCCATCTTGCCGTCGCAGCCAGCCAAGAGCGCATCCAGCGTCTGGTAGCGCCCGTCGTGGAAGTAGGGAGCACGACCGGAGAGGAAGCGCAGAGACGGCGTGTCGAAGCGACCTGCTGCGTCGGAATCGGCTTTGCTTTCCACGTCGTGGATGGCGAGATCGGTCGTCGCGCGGCCGCCGTGGCACTCGGCGCAGCCAGTGCCCTCGGAGGCGAACACGACGCGTCCACGCTCGATCAAGGCATCGTTCACCTCACGCGCGGCGGGCGGCACAGGCAAGCTTTGGATGTAACTGACCAGCGAGCGCAAGTCTTGGCTGCGCAGACCCCCTTGCCCCGAAAGGCGGGCGAAGGTGTGGCTGAGCTGGGCCTCGACGTCGAGCGCCGCACCGTCCCAGGAGTACGGCGCAGTGCCCTCGAGCAATCCCGCCAACATCTTGGTGCGGCGCGGCCCGTGGGGAGTGCTCCAAGTCAAACCATCGTCGCGTCCCCCGACGTGGCAGCTCGCGCAAGCGCGGCCATCAGCGGCCAAGCGCGGATCTTCGGTCATGTGGAACAAGCGCCGTCCGAGCGCGAGGTTCGCGTCGAGACCACGGCCCTCGACGGCCGGCAAGGCGATCGCGACGGCCTTCTGCGGCTCGGGGTCGAGTTCGTCGAGCTGGGCCCATGAAACGACGTTCAAGGTGCGCTCGAACTGCGACCAGACGACAGCGCGTTGATTCCCTTCGTCGATCGCGAGACCCGTCGGTCCCGAGGCAACCGGTACGCGCAAGATCTCGGCCTCGATCGGGCTGGGCGATGCAGCGTCGTAACCGACCACCATGTCGGAGCCGAGGCACGAAACGAGCAACATGCTGCGCGCCGCATCGACCTGCGCGCTGCGGGGTAACAAGCACGCTTCGGAACCCGCGACCAGCGCGGGGACGCCCCAGCGCTGCGTTTGCTCCAAGAAGGGCGGCGTAACTTCGAGCGTTTCTTGGTCGAAAACCGCGACGGCAGGCACCGCGGCGACTTCGCCCGGCGAACCGTAGCCGCCGCTGCGCTGAGTTGGATCCCCCGGGTTCACCTCGACCAGCGGCACCAGAACGCGTCCCTCGGGATTGTGGGACAACGCCAACGCGAACGCTTGATTGGCGATGCGTTCGGGACGGGCGGAGAAGCCTGCGAACGCCTCGACCATCTGTGCCGGCGCCTCCGCGACGGCTTTGACGATGCCCGAAGAAGAAGCGACGAAGGCGTTGGCTTGACTCGCTTGCCG
>DATAHU010000281.1:0-2851 GCA_036263015.1 Polyangiaceae bacterium
TCGGTCGAAGCTCATTCGAGACTCCTCGGGTTGGCGCGAGCGCATGGCGCGTAGTCGAACGACGACGCGCACCGCGCTCGATTGAGTGGTCAGCCGCTACTGGGCGACGCAAACGAGTGCCCGCCACGAGGCGCTTCGTTCAACGCTGCGCACAAAAAAACAACCGACGGCCCTGGTGTCCCGAACTACTCGTTCGGGGCACTAGGCTCCGGGCCGAGCGCAGATTGGCGCTGCCTTCAGCGCAGGCTCAAGGGCACGCTTTGACGTCCCAGCTATCGAAAGCCTCGTTCGTGCCGACGATGTAGCAATCGCCGTGCACGTTGCAGTCATCGACGCTGACGTGGCAGAAGTCGTTGATGTTGTCCCGATTGGTCAACAGGATGCTGCCGTCACCGGTGCACGAATAGGTGTCGCTGCGGGCTGCGCCGCTCGCGTCTTTACCGCTTGCGGTGAACGGCCCCGAAGCGGTTGGGCGGAAGTTCTGCGCTCCCAATGGCCCGAGCTCCTGATACACGACGGCTTTGGCATCCTCGCTGCAGGCCCCGTGGTACATCGCGCACGTGCGATTGTACGTGTGCTCGTGCGAGACGAACACCAACTTGACGCCGTGGGTCTCGAACGTGTCGACCCAGGGCAAACCATCGGCAAATGGCGGATGGTCGGTGATGCAGCTGTAGACGGGCTCGTGAAAAAAGGCGAGCTTGACACGAGCCGCGGCAGCGTCGGGGCCTTCGAGCACGCTGACGAGCCAATCGTTCTGTGCTTGCGACGGGTGAATGCTGTCGAGCACGATGAACAGTACGCCTGCGTAGCTGAACGAATAGTAAACGCCGTCCTTGGCGGTGTGCCCGAGCGCTTGTTGACCCGGTAGATGACGCGTCCACTGATCGAGCCAATCCATGCGTTCGGTGGGAAAACCTCGGTCATGGTTGTCCATCGCTGCAAAATAAGGGGTGCCGGTACCCAAGCTCGTCAGAGTGGCATCGAAGTTTCCGGCTTGCATCGCTTGGTCGTGCGTCTTCCAAGGTCCATCCGCGCTATCTTCCACGAGATCGCCATTGCTGAACGCCAACGCCGCCGATGGATCGAGTGCTGCCATCTGCTCGGCCGCGGTCACCAACGTTTGATCGGTGGTCGCATCCTGTCCGGCGTGCGCATCGCCGAAGGCAAAGAAGCTGAACGGCGTGTTGCCCGTGCTGCTCGACGATCCGCTGGGCGTAGCGGGCTCGCCAGTGGGCACCGAGGCATCCATAGCGCTCGTGTCCGCCGGTCCGCTTTGGCCGGGCTTCGGCTGATCCGCGCTGGGTGTCGGTGGCGCCGGCATCGGGCCTTGGGATTGAGTCGGCTCTTGGGAGGCGGGCAACATCGGCTCGGGCTTCGAGTCCGTGTTCATCGGCTGCGGCTCGGGACTCACGACACTCGGCGGCGAGCTGCCAGTGGGTGCCGTACTCGTGCTCGCGGCGCTGCTCGACGCGAGCGCGGGTGCGTCACTGCTCGCGCTCGCGCCGGTCGCCGTCGGTTCGCTGGCGGAGCCAGTCGTACCGGCATTGCTCTCGCTGCTTGGCGCAGTACAAGCACCAGCCGCGCCGAGCGCGAAGCTCAGCCCCAACGCGCTTCTGAAACACGGACCGAGTGCCATGCTTGGGTTATCTCGTCGCCCGCAGTGAGAGACCAGGGGCCCCGTAGTCTATTCGTTCAACTGAGCGACGTTTGAGCTACAAAGTGCGTTTGGAACGAAAAAGCGCAGTCAGGTGAGAAACCACACACGATGTTTGCTTGACGTTATGATAAGTTCTTCCACGTGACAGGTCTGCGCGCGCGCATGCTGCTCAGCGTCAGTCTGTGGGGCATCGCTTGGTTGCTCTTGGCCTCGTTCGTGTGGCTCGAGCGCGATCCGAGCCTGCGTGACTCCGCGTTTTGTGTCGGCGGCGCCGCGGGCGCAGCCTACCTGCTGGCGCTGGGTTACCTAAGCTACGTGAGGGTGCACTGGACAAAGCCTGCCGCCTCTAGGCTCTCACCCTTGGTGCTCTGGTTTCTCACCACGGCGGTGCTGGGTGCGTTTGGTCTGGTTATTGGCATTTGGCTTCCGGATCTCACCAACGGCTTCGCGGGTGAACTCTTCGTCTTGACGCTCACGCTAGGTGGCATCGCGTTCGCTCTGGTCTCGGTGATCGTGAGCGCGAACGCGCGTGTACCCGCTGCGCATGGAGATACGCGGCCGCCGTCGTTTCTGCGCAGCGCTACGCGCGTGGTGCTGTTCCCAGCGTTCTCTCTAGTGGGCGCTGGGGTCCTGTTTGGTCCTGCGTTTCTGGTCGTGAATGCCTTCGAAAAGGCCATCGACGTTCCCGCGTGCCAAGTGAACTGTCAGGGCCACGGCTACGAGTTCGAGAGCATGCGTACGGGCAAGGCGACTTACGACTGCAACTGTCTGGGAGTCGATGGCCATCACACGTTCCACGATCGGGCGTACTTGGGCGGCGGCAGCGGCTTTGGTGCTGCGGCTTACGACGCGCTCGTGCGTGGCAGCGCGGCGCTCAGCGTGGCCTTGGGCTGGCCCGCGTTGCTGGCCTTCGGTGCTTTCAAGATTTGGGGCTCGAAGATTGGGGCTCTCCAAATTTGGCAACGCCGGACAACGCGCAACCCAAACAGACTGCAGTGACGCACGCGAACTCGGGCTGCAGCGACTTGGCGTAGCGAACGGCTGCAGGCACCTAGTGTCCTGAACGCAAAGTTCGTAGCGAAATTGCTGCGGCACCAGGGTTGGTGCAGCCGCAGCAATTTCGCGCTGCAAGGCCTTCTTTTCGTTCGAGGCCGCGCCTGTTTCATTCGTCCCGAACTTCTCGTTCGGGAC
>DATAHU010000282.1:0-41001 GCA_036263015.1 Polyangiaceae bacterium
GTCCCGAACGAGAAGTTCGGGACGAATGAAACAGGCGCGGCCTCGAACGAAAAGAAGGCCTTGCAGCGCGAAATTGCTGCGGCTGCACCAACCCTGGTGCCGCAGCAATTTCGCTACGAACTTTGCGTTCAGGACACTAGGCCGGCGTTCGCTAGTGCGAGACGCTGCAGCCCGCGTTGACCTAGCGGGACTACAAGCTCGAGCGAAGCAAACCGTACTGACGCAGATCGTGTGCGCGGTCGTCCCAAAAGGCGTGCTCGCGCAACACGGCCTCTTGCTCGAATCCAAGCTTCAGTAGGAACGCGTGGCAGGCGTCATTGTTCAACGTGTTCTGGGCACACAGTTTGATTAACCTGAGGCGAGAGAAACTCAATTCAATCACCGCGCGTAGCGCTTCGGTCATCAGACCGCGCCGCCACAAGCGGGAGGCCAACGTGAATCCAACGTCAGCACGCCGATGAGACCACGCGATCGCATGGACCGCGACGCTTCCCACGATTCGTCCCTCGTCCTTCGAAGTCAATGCCCAATTGAGACAGCTGCGCGCCTCCCTCGACTTGAGCAATCCTCCGATGTGCGCCTGGGTCACTTCGAGTGACGCGAACGGTTTTTCGTCCGCTCCGTGCACCGCAGGATCGGCGTACACTTCGAACAGATCACGCGCGTGATCGATGCGCATGGGCACGAGCAACAACCGCTCCGTTTCGAGCTGTGGCGGCGGGTGGAACAGCTCGTCGAGCTCTAAACGGGTCAACATCGGGGAACGCGGGAGCTGTAGCACGGGCTGCCGTCGATGCTTGTTAGCGACAGCCAACGAGTGAGGTTGGAGCGGACCCGCTACGCTCGTGATCGACTCCACAGCGGCAGGCCGTCTCGCAAGCCCTGCCCTCTCGCCATTGCGAGTCTCCTATTTGTGAGAATCTACAGTCTCAACGGTTGCCCCCGATCGGCGATCCGCCACTCTAATCAATTTAAAAGGAGGCTATCCCTCGGCCGCCGGAATTGGAGAGCATCGCAAGACCACCTACATAATCGTGGATCGCAGGGGGCTCCTTGAGTCATTGCTTGCGACCGCGCGCTTCGTTCGCGCCCCACCACCTCAAATCAGCGAGCTGCGATGTCACGTTTTCCTTTTGCGTCATCCGCCCAACTCTCATTTTGCGTGCTGCCATTGCTCTCTCTGGGTTGCGGCGACAGCGCCTCGAAGGCTCCCGACCCTGTGCTGACGCCCAACACGCCGGCAAGCGTTGCGCCGGTCGAGACGAGTACACCGGTGGCGACGTTGAGCGCTCCACCCGAAATGCCGAGCGCCGCGCCGCCCATGACGCCGAGCGAAGACATCGTGGTGGATTTGCCGGGAGATGAAGCCCCCGCGACACCCGAAGCCGACGCTGGCGAGCCGGAGGAGACGGTGATGCGCATGGTCACCGAGCAGTGTGCGAACACCGAGGTCTCGAGCGTCGACATCACGAGTGTTCAGCCGGCGGACATCATCTTCGTGATCGATACTTCCGGAAGCATGGGCACCGAGACGGACTTCGTGCAAGCCAACATGAACGCCTTCTCGCAGCAGATCATCGATAGCGGGATCGACGTGCACGTGATCCTGATCGCCAATCCGCTGCCCGAAGAGATGGCCGACACCCCCGCGCCTGCAGCCGCTCCCTCAGCCAGCAGCACAGCAATGCCAGCCGCGTCCGCACCGGCAGCGAGCACGGGAGGAGGGTTCGGCGGCGGTGGCTTCGGCGGCGGTGGCTTCATGTTTCAGCAGTACGGCATTTGCATCGATGCGCCGCTTGGTTCAGGCAGTTGCCCGGCAGACGAGAACTTGCCGATCTATCGGCACGTCACTCAGAACGTCCGCAGCCACGACGCGCTCAACCTCGTGATCAATACGTTCCCCCAGTGGCAAGATCAGCTGCGCCCGGAGGCGAGCAAGTCGTTCGTGGTCGTCTCCGACGATGACGCGACGGAGGCTCCGAACAACAACGCCGACGCGTTCACCACCGCCCTGCAAGGATTGTCGGCAGATCTATTCACGTCCTTCAGCTTCAACGGCATCTTCTGTGGCCGTGACTGCGCACCCGACTCGGCTGCAATCGGCGCCGTCTACCAAGCTTTGGTCGCGAAGACCGAAGGCGTGTCAGGTGAACTGTGCGACCAGGACTTTCAGCCAGTCTTCGATCGCTTGGCCAAGCAGATCATCGAGCAAGCCGGCACGCAAATCGCATGCGAGTGGGAGCTGCCAAGCCCGCCTGAAGGTCAGACGTTCTCCACGGACCTGGTGGAGGTCTCACGCACCACCGACACTGGCGGCACCACGGCGTTCCAGCAAGTGAACAGCGAAGCGGAATGCGGACCGACGAGTTGGTATTTCGATGATCCCCTCAACCCGACCCGCGTGCTCGCCTGCCCCGACACTTGTGCTGCGATGCAAGCCGAGGGCAGCGGCCGCATCGACGTCTCGTTCAGCTGCGAGCTGATCGGCGGTTGTGCCGCCAGCTCAGCCAGCGCAGTGACGGACTCGGACGTCGGACAGACTTGCGCGTTCCCACTGCCCGCGCCGCCCAGTGGCGTCGATCTGAATGTCGATACGATCAACGTCCGCTACGAAACCCCCTCAGGGTTTGGCGTCGTCTTGGGTGTGGTGCCGAGCGCTGACGAATGCGCGAACGTAACCGGTGGCTGGTACTTCGACGACCCGAAGAAGCCCACTAGCGTTCACTTGTGCCCAAACACGTGTGACCAGTACAACGCCGGTACCGTCACGAACGTCCAGGCGATCTTCGGCTGTGAATCCAAGCCGGCGTTGGGTCGGGCGCGCTGAGCTCCCCCACCCGTTCACGCTGAACGCCGATGTCGAAGGCGCCCCGGAGGCCTGTTCCACGACGGAAATGGCAGGCGCGAGGCGCATGGTGAGAAGGCTCGGGGTACGCCCTAGAATCCGAAGCGCAGCGAGCGAGTAGTCTCACCAAAGAATTGGTCCGTGGTCCAAGGGCAGCCTAGTCGCGAGCAGGGCGCTTCTTTGCTAGAAGCTCGGCATGACTCGTTCAGGCCAAGCTGGCGCACGCGCCTCGATTCTCGGCAAACTGGGCATTTGCTTGCTCTCGCTGTGGGCGAGCAATGCGTGCTCGGGCTCGGACCAAGCTGACGACACGACCAGTGTCGGCAACACGGCGAGTGGCAACGGCCCGAATGCGCCGATCGGCAACACGCCCACTGGGTCGAATGCTTCTGTTACGAGCCCAGTGCCGAGCGATCCGTCCAAACCCGCCTCACCGACGACACAGCACGAACCCGCGGTCACTAGTAGCGGCATTGGTGACCCGGGGTCCTCGAGCGCGATGCCGGGCGCGACGGATCCAACGGGACCCACGCCCGACGAGACGGGGACTGCCGGCGCAGGCGGCACCAGCAATTCCCCGAACACGCCCGGCGACGGCGAACCCAGCGCGCCGAGCGGGAGCCCCGAGAACACCGGCGGCGCGCCAGCGAGCGCAGGCGGCGCAGGCCCGGGACCCGAAACCCCAGCGCCCGTCAGCGTCACCGATAGCGTGACGCACACGCAGTCCACCTTCACTTTCAACCACTTTCCGATCGAAGTGAACAGTGACTTCGTCTGGAACGGAGCCTCCACCCCAGGCACTCAGCCCACGAGCACGAGCTTCGACACCGAGGTACTGGAAAACGCTTACCTGAAGGTAACGCTGGTGCCCTCGTACGGCGGCCGGGTCTTGAGCATCCTTCACAAGCCGACCAATCGCGAACTGTTGTACCAGAACCCCTTGGGTACGCCGTACCTGATGGGTGAAGACATCTTCTACTATAACTACCTCGTGATCATGGGTGGCATCTTTCCGAGCTTCCCAGAACCCGAGCATGGCAAGTACTGGAACCAGCCGTACAAGTTCGAAGTCGTCAGTGAGACACCAGAGGCGGTCACCGTGCGCATGTCGCGGCAAGACGATCTCGACCTGGCCGCTGGCGTGCCAGAAAAATACGATGTCGGACGCACCGACGTGCTGGTCGCCGTAGACGTCACGTTGCGCGCGGGACGCTCGAATTTGGAGCTCACCACCACGCTGACCAACACGCGCAGCGAAGCTGTGCCCGCGTTCGAGTACTGGACCGTGACGACTCTGGCGCCGGGCTCGACGCCGGGCGATACGAAGATCCCGCTCAATACCCGAATCATGGCGCACATGGATCAGGTCCACCTGCTCGAGAGTTCCTGGAGTTGGTTCGGTGATGCCGAGGAGCGCGTCAGCGACGAGATCTTCAAGTGGCACAATCTCGCTCGCTTCGAGAATTGGGTCGATCAGGGCACGGGGTTCGCGAATCCCAGCTATTCGGCAAATTGGTCTGGCTTGCTGAATGACGACGCGCACATGGGGGTGTTGTGCGTCTCGGACAACGTCGAGACGCCCGGCCTCAAGTTGTGGACGTTCGGCAAGCAGAGCCTCGACGTCGACATCAACGACAGCACGCAATGGCTGCGCCCGACGATCGAAATGTGGCACGGCGTCACTCCCGAGTTTTGGAAGCGCGGCAGCATGACCGCCAACGAAGCCCGGCATTGGAGCGACAATTTCTTCGCGATTCTCGGCCTAGAGGATGTCACTGCCGCAAGTGAATATGGTGCGATGCAATTGACGAGCACCGCAAGCGGCACCGACAAAACACTGACGATCAACGCTACGCTCACAGTGCCCGATCAGACGGTATCGGCAGTACTGCGAGTCAATGGCAGCGTAGTGTCGCAACAGGACATCGTCGTTTCGGCGAAAGAGACGACGACGCTCGACGCGACCGTGGCGGGAGCCGACGCGCCGGCAGGAGCCGTCTTCGAAGCCGAGTTCCTACAAGGCGACAAGAGTCTGCTCAAGGGCCAACTCACGCTGTAAGTCCGCTGCCGCTCACTGCGCGCAGGTCAGCTCGAACAGTCCACGCAAGCCGAGCGGCTGACAGACGCCGCCCACACACTGCGATGCGGGGTGACAGCGATCGGGAGCGTCACGGCAATCGCCGCCAATCGCGATCGGTGCGTCAGCCCCTGGATTGGATTCGGGTGCGGTCCAGCTGGACTCTGGCGCGGTGGGCGCCTGATTTACACAGGTGCCGTCGGGATTGCAGTCGTACATCGCTGGGCACACCATCAACGAATCGTTGCAGTCGTCTTCGGCAGTGGCGATCTGTTGACATTGCCCACAGGTGCCGTCGTTGCGTGTGCAAGAAACGGATTCGCACTGCGAAGCGAACTCGCAGGAATCCCCCGTCTTTCGCGTTCCCTTCGTGATGCACGCGGGAAACTCCCCACGCAGCAGAGCGCCGCAGTCGTAGTTCGCGTACACGGCTGCGCACTCGAGGACGTCCGCGACGGTTCGCGTCGAACCTTCGGAGAACAGCAGATCGGGGCACCTGAAGCTGACCTGCGCGCAACTTCCATTCGCGTCTGCGATCGGCTCGCCCCTGCATTGCAACAGGCGATAGCAGTAAGTGTTCGCGTACTTCACGCAGGCCTCGGTTGCGCTCATCGGCAGCCCCTCAGCGCCCGCGTCACTCTCGGATGGGGGCTCGGCCGGCACCGGCGATTCGGGCACTGGCTGGTTCGTCTCGGGAGCGGCCGGCGCAGGGGATCCCGGGCTCGGCGGTTCCTCCGAATCATCGCTTGAACTCGGAATAGGAGCGCTAGCGTCGGAGCTGGGATCGGGCTTCGAATCAGGGTCCACTGGCGTCATTGGACCAGAAGGATCCGACGCTGGATTCGAGTCAGGCGGAGAGTTGGAAGAACTAGGGCTCGTGGTATCGCTGTGGGTAGAGGGTGAACTGCAGCTGAAAGAGCTGACCAGCAACACGGCATACGCAAACCCGAAGCGAACGTGACTCCCGGACATTGCGTCGACAATGTCGGATCTGCGAGGCCAGAACAAGGGTTAGACGAAGCGTTTCACCAAATCCCGGCGTCTTTCGGGCCAAGAAGTGTGCTCTTCGCCCACTGTCACTTCACTTGGTACACGGTCGTGTTGCAAGACAAGTAGCCAAGCGCGACGGGAACGATGCCTACCCCCACTGAGATTGAATCGATCTGACCCAAGTACTGGCCGTAGTCCGAACTGAGGACGCTTGCACTGCTGACACCGAGTTCGGCGATCGGCAGCGATCCGCCAACGCTCACGCTCTTGGAGTTCCCGGCGAAGTTCGTCCAACTCGTGAAGGCACCAAAGTTCGCAGCCTGCGCGATGCTGACATCGGTCTGCGCGCCAATGCAGGTTGAAATGTAGCAGCCGAATTCACCGCCGCTGCCATAGACCGTGCCCACTTCGTATGCACCCACCGCGCCTGCACCCGCCGCCGTACTGGTACTGAAGGACAAGGTGACCTTGCCCGATTGAGCCATGGCCGAAAGCCCGCTATCGAACAAGGGCTCGCATACGGCCTTGTCCGCAACATCGAGGTCACTCGCGTAGTCCGGCAAACATCGAAAGACGTCTTGGTCTGCACTGAACTGACAAGAGAAGCCCGCAGTGTCGCACTCGGCAAGACCGGGCACGCAGGCACCGCCCGGCTTGCTCTGCGAGCAGCGCTCGATCTCGCAACTCTTCGGGACTGTACAATCGCTCGCGATCTCGCACTCGCTGGCGATCTCGCACGAAGCGGCCACTTCGCAAGTGGCCGGTACGTCACAGTCGAGGTCGACCGAGCAACTCTTCGGCGATCCGCTCGAGAACAAACCCGACAACCAATCCCAACCGCAAGTTGCGCCGTCGGTGATGACCGCCGTGCCGCACAGGGCGCCACTGGTGACGTGAGTGACGCCGCACTGCGTGGCGTCGGTTACCACCTGTGTTCCGCACTGCGTGGAGTTGGTTACCACCTGTGTTCCGCATTGCGCAGCGTCACTGACGACATGCGTACCGCACAGGGCGCCGTCGCGAACGGTATCGGTGCCGCACTCTGCAGCGCTCACGATTTGCTGCTTGACGCAACTGTACGGATCGTCACCGGCGTTGGCAGAAAGAGCGGTACGCAGCTCGGCAATTTCCGCAGCCTCGTCAGCCTTGGAGCTTGTGGGCTCGCCAGCAGCCGGCACAGTCGGATCCGGGCCACCGTCGGGCGCCTCGTCCGCAGCCTCGCTGTCGTCTTCCGCTGCGCGGTCAGCTTCGGTATCGTTTTCTTCAACTTCCTCGGGGACCGTATTCTCCCGCGCGGGACCGGCATCTTCGTCGTTCGGGTCAAGGGCACCTGCGTCGGCGTCCAATGGCTCAACGATGGGCTCTTGCTCGTTCAGCCGATCGCCCGCGTCGGGAGTCGTGTCGAAGCGTCGAGGACTGCGCTGCGTGGGAGCGTGCGGATCGACGTCGGGCAGTTCTTCAGTTGGCGACAAGGCGTCTGCCGGGCTCGTCGAGGAAGCAGCCGGGGCCGCGGAAACGCTCGCATCCTCTTGGGTTCTGATATCGGAGTCGGCAGTTGCGCCGTGATCAGCGTCGGGCGTCCCGCATGCCGCTAGAGCGACGGCGATCGGAGCAAGAGCGAAAGGGGATTGCACGTATTTCATGACACCCCCTAGAGCAGCCCCCGTGCCAAGTTCCTCAAATGCTCCCAAACCGCGGTAACCCCGCGGCTACAGCCCGGCACAGCATTCGGCGCGCCCGAACTCGACGCCTGAGTGTGCAGAGCCTTGCACAGATCCGGGCAAGGCTCTGTGCAAGCGGTTGCACGCTCGCCAATCGCGAGCGCTGGGGCCCGAAGTGCAACTCAGCTCGAGGTCCGCAATTTGAACGCGCGCAAATCGAGACCAGAGACTTCGTAGCGCGCCTCGTCGAACTCCGCGTCCCTGCCGCTGAACGCCTCACGTGCCGCAGACGAGAGCAGGATCTCGCCGGGGCCAGCAATGTCTTCGCCGAGCTTGGAAGCGATGTTCATCTCGGGCCCAAACAGATCGCTCTCACCGACGAGCAGTGTTGGGCCGAAACCAATTCCGATGCTGGCGTGCAGATCCCAGTCATCGGGCAGAAAGCTGTTGGCGACGGCGAGTCGTGCTTGCACGTTGCGCGCAGCGGTCACTGCATGCGCGACGTCGTCGAAGACGGCGAACAGATTGTCCGCCTCGGCCTTGACGACGCGGCCTCCCGCTTCAGCTACCACGGGCCGCGCCAACAGACCCATGCGCCGAATCATGGCCAAGAAATGAATGATACCGTGACGCATCGTCAGGCGGGAGAAGCCGCACATGTCGAGCACGAGCACGGCTTGAGTGCGGCCGAAGCTCTGCCAGATCTGCGCGTCGATCTCGGCGAGTGACTCTGGATGTTCGTTGCGCGCGTCGAGCAAACGCGCCAACTCTTCTGCTCCACTATCCCCGTGCGCCGCCATGGTCATGGAAGCTAGCTTTCAGGAGCTCGAGCGGGGATGCAAGCATCGGCTCCCTAGACTCCCCACCTCGGGCGCTCCTCGACATCGGGCGGCGATCTGCCCCATGCGTCGGACTCGGGGGTGTGACATCCGGCGACCATGGCGCCAAACAGAAATGGCGTGACGAACACGCAAACGCAACGCGGCTCCCGAGACGCTGCCATGCGGGATGCTCTCTCTCCTCCGCGAGCAGTCGCAGTACGCCAGTTTTTTCACTCGCCACGCGCCCTGAAGCCGACGAACATCGGGCCATGATCAACGGTGCACATGTCATCATCTACAGTCGTGACGCGGAAGCCGACCGAGCGTTTCTGCGCGATCTGATCGAACTCGAACACGTCGATGTTGGCGGCGGTTGGCTGATCTTTGCGTTGCCGCCTTCGGAAGTCGCCATTCACCCGGGAGACGACAACGACGTCCACGAACTCTACCTCACTTGTCCCGACGTCGAGGCCTTCGTGGAGCAGCTTGGCGCACAGAACATTGCGTGCGGCGAGATCCAAGACCTGGGTTGGGGTCGACTGACCAAGGTGACGTTACCCGGTGGCGGGACTCTCGGAGTCTATGAACCGCGGCATGAACGGCCACCGAGCGCGAGCGCAAAGAAGAGCGCGCACGCGAAGAAGAGCGCGAAGAAGAAGACGGCCAAGGCCACGACGACGCGCAAACCAGCAACGAAGCCAGCAACGTCCGCGAAAAAGACGGCCAAACCCGCCGCCAAGGGCTCGCGAGCGAAAAAAGCCAAAGCGCGCAGCGCCAGAGCTGCACGCTGAGCCCTGACTCGCAGTCTCTGGAAGCAACGTCCGCGAGATCCAGGGTTCGACCCATTTCAATAGCACACTATGTAACAAACCGGGTCAGCTGGCGCCGGCTGCCGACCGAGGCTTGACAGCGCTCGCACCCGAGCTCAGATTCAAACCAGGAATTACATAGCATGCTATTCACAATCGCAGACAGGACGTTCGGCTCATGATCACGATTCTCGGCGCGGGACCAGGCGGTCTGGCCTTGGCCCACATCCTCGAGCGCAACGGGGTGGAGTGCATCGTTTACGAAGCCGATCTTTCGGCAAAGTCACGTCACCAAGGTGGCATGTTGAACATCAACGAGGACACGGGTCAGCGTGCGCTGAAGCTCGCAGGCTTGTATGACGCGTTTCAGGCGCGAGTATTGGTGGGGGGTGACGCACTGCGTCTACGTGACCGCGATGGCCAGCTCCTGCTCGACGCGCCGGGCAATGGAAGCCGCCCCGAGATAGATCGTGGAAGTTTACGCGAGCTGTTCTTGGACGCGATCGACCCAAAGCTCGTCCGTTGGAACACCAAAGTGACACGCGTCGATCGTGAAGAGAGTGGTTTCAGGCTACTTTTGGACGACGGCTCCTCAGCACGAGCCGACACGTTGATCGGCGCCGACGGCGCGTGGTCGCGAGCCCGTCCGCTGTTGACCGCGGAGCAGCCCGAGTACTGTGGCATCAAGTTCGTCGAGTACCGTTATCTCGATGCTGACCGAGTCTACCCAGAAGTGCTCGAATTGATCGGCGATGGCCTGTTCTTTGCGCTCGCAGATGAACGGGGCATCGTAGGGCATCGCGAGCCTTCGAGCGAACTGTGCTTGTACGCCGCTGCCAAACTGCCCGAAGATTGGGGCCGTCACGGCCTGACGCGTCAGCAGGTGATTGAGCTATTTCCAGGCTGGAATTCGAGCTTTCACCGAGCTTTGGGGCGAAGCGATGGAGAGCTCGTCGTGCGTGCGCTCTGGGCGCTGCCCGCCGGACACCGCTGGCAGCGCGCGCCCGGCGTGACGCTGCTGGGTGACGCAGCGCACGTGATGAGTCCTTTTGGCGGCGAAGGCGTCAACTTGGCCCTGACCGACGCGGCGGACTTGGCCGAAGCGCTGCTCGCCCACCCTCGCGACACGAACGCAGCTTTTGCAGCTTACGAAGCGAAGATGTTCCCGCGCGCGGCACGCAGCGCAGCGATCTCGGCCGCCAATCTCGAGATCGCCTTCTCCAAGGACGGCGGTCAACGCTTCCTCGAGATGTTCACGGGTCGACGTCCCATCGACGCAGGCGCCGATTGACTGCGCTCGCTCGCTGAACATGGGGCTCAGGCGTCTTCGGTGCGGCTTGCGAGGTTGCCGTCGATCGCCTTCAACAAGCGCATCAAGGTCGCCTGATCGGTCTTGCTCAGACCGCTGAGCGCTTGCTCGACCACTCTGCCGAGTTCATTCTTGGCGTGCTCGAAGGCGAGCATGGCTTTGGGCGTCAAAGAGATCCGCTTTGCGCGCGCGTCCTCGGGGTCGGGCTTGCGACGGATCATCCCGTCGCGCTCCATGCGCGTCAGTAGCGCGGCCATCGTGGGTTGCTCGATGCGCACGTGTGCGAGCAAGTCCTTCTGTTGTTGCGGTCCGTACTGAACGAGAGCCGAGACGACCGGCAAGTACGCCGTGCCGAGACCAAGAGGCCGAAGCTTCTCCTCGAAGCGCCGCATCAGCGTGCGCGATGCCTGATTGATCCAAAACGTCGGATGGACTCGTGGATCCCAATCGGACTCGTGCTGCTTGGCCATGCGGGGCGTACTCGGAACTCCGAGAAAGCGCTCAGTCTAGCAGCGCGCGAGTGTGCGGCATACCAAGACGGTCTGGCTCAGCCCGTTGCACGCACGAAGCTGGCTCGGGGTCGATACAGGCCGCCGATGATGGCTCCAGCGAGCATCCCCTCCAGCCAATGGTACGTCGAGTCCAGCAGCATGGCCGAGAGCCCGACGTTGTAGGTCGCATACTCGATGAGCCCCCCTTGCAAGAAGTCCCAGAGGAAGCCCATGAACGCTCCCAGGATCACCCCAGTCACCAAGCTCGAGTACGAGCGTCGCACGGCGAAATACTCGTGTGCCACGGGATAGGCGCTGGCCATCAAGGCGATGTACAAGGCGAAAGCAAGTGCAATCACGGGGATCACGTAATGGGGGCGCTGCACCCCGGGACCAAAGCTCTCTCTGAAAAAATCTGCAGCGACGATCTCGTGGAAGACGTAGCCGAGGTTGAAGACGACCAAGAACGCAACCACCCCTGCCCAAAGCAATCGCCAATTCATGCGCAGTGCAGGTATGTTCCCAAGGCCACTTTCGCAAGAATGGACACGAATGATAGCTAGTACGAATTTGGAAGTGCCGGAGTTGCTCGCCGCGCCCTGCCCCGTCGTGCGCTTCAATGCGATCGTGGCCGGCAAGTACAAGTTGCGAATCCTGTGGGAGTTGCGCGCCGGAGCCAAACGCTACAGCGAAATCGGCAGGGCTCTGCAAGACGCCACCGGCGGTCAACCGATCACTCCGCGCGTGCTCAGTCGAGAACTCAAAGAGCTGACCGTCAACGAGTTGATCAGTCGCAAACAGTTTCCCGGCGTGCCTCCACGCGTCGAATACAAGCTGACCCCGAGCGGGCGAGCACTCTCGGGCGTGCTGCGAGCCATTTGCCGCTGGGGAGGCCCGGCCTCGGTATGATGAGCGTGAGCCCTTCTTCCGGGGCGTGCCTTAGCCTGTGTGCGCTGATGCTCGGCTGTCAGCCAACGGATGAGCTCGCGGTCGGGCGTTGGACGTGCAGCGCGGCGCCGCTCTTCATCCCGAAACCGGACAGCGGTATTGCGCCGGGGAAAGACCTTGCCGTCGACGTCGGTTGGCGCTCCGACTTCGAAGCTGGCTTCTGCGATTATCAGCAAGCCCACGGCTTCTGCTACGCGGATCCGGACGCGGAATATCGCCTCGTCGACACGCCCACTCACTCGGGCAAGCGCGCTGCGGCCTTCACCATCACCACCGCGGGCGGCACCGACGGGGAGCAAACACGCTGTGTGCGCGAAGGGCTCTTGCCGACGGCTGCTTATTATGGCGCGTGGTTCTACGTTCCCAGTGGCACGGCCAGCAACGGCAATTGGAACTTGATTCACTTTCAAGGCGCAACGGGGGACGGAACCCTGCATGGCCTTTGGGACGTTTCGCTCAGCGACGACAACGACAACTTCCGCCCTAGGGTATTTCAATTCCGCACCGGTGACTGGGCTGACCCAGATCCCTCGGTCAGCTTGCCCAGGGACGCGTGGTTTCATCTCGAGTTCTATTGGCAACGCGATGCGACCGCCAACGGGGCGATTGCGCTCTACGTCGATGGCACTCGCGTGGTCCAGCTCGACGGCATCGTGACTGACGATTCGGACTGGTCGCAGTGGTACGTGGGTAACCTCGCAGACCGACTCGACCCTGCAGAGTCGACGATCTACGTCGACGACGTCTCGATTTCCGGAGCGCCAAGTGCCCAGTGATGCAAGGCTCGAAGGCCGATCCGTAACGAAGCGACTGCGAACTTTCGCCGTTCGGCTGCTGGTCGCCGCTGGCTCACTGCTCAATCGCGAGCTACACGCCGAACCCGATGAGTTATCGTTCACCTGGGAGGCGCCGAGCAATTGCCCCCAGCGGCAGGACGTGCTCGAGCAAATCCGAGAGCTGTCGCGCGACGCCTACCCCGGGGATCGGCGTTTGCACGTGCGCGGAAGCATCACGGAGCTCGATCACAATCGGTATGTCTTGGAGCTGACGCTGGAAGCTGCGGAAGGTTCGAAAGTCCGGCGCCTGGAAGCCAACGCTTGCCGCCAGTTGGCGGGAGGTGCCGCAGTGATCGTAGGGTTGGAACTGACGCGTGCACGCCAAGGCAAGAGCGGCGCTGATGCGGCAGCAGAGGGCACGTCGGACACCACCAATGCCAATGCATCGAATGATTCGAGCACGGCTTCCAACGCGGGGGGAGCTAGTGGAAAAGGCGCCCCGGGGTCGAATCGTACGGCGGGGTCCTCTGCCGACAGCGAGCCGGAAAAAGAGACCAGCGACAAACGCGCAGAGTCGCTTGCGGAGGCCCTGCGAGTCCGTCCCTGGTGGCTAGAACTCCCCAAAGGGGGGGTCACTTTGTTGACGCTACCTAGTCCGGTGTTCACTCTCGGCGCCTCCTTCGGTCGGCGCTTGGGGCGCTGGTCGATCGGCTTGGACGGCGACTACGGGTTTGCTCGCAGCGTGAACTCCACGACGCTGGCCAGCGCGGCCGCCAGCGTGCAGCTCCACAGCGCGGCCCTGAGCGTCGCACACACCTGGCGGGCCGGAGCCCTGGTACTCGAGCCGGGCCTGTCGGTTGGAGGGGTTTATCTCCTGGCCTCGGGGAGCGGCAATGAGATCGCGTCGTCTCGCGCGCGCACCATCCTGGGACAGGTCGGGCTCAATCTGAATCTGAGCTGGCTCTTGACCAACAACTTTGCTCTACGTGCAGCAGTTTTCGGCGGGATCTTCAGCGGTCGGCCTAGCCTGGTGGTCGATGACCTGGGAGAACTTCGACGGCTTGGACCCGGAATGGTCGCCTGCTCCCTCGGACCTCAGTTGAACTTCTGAGCGGGAATTTCCGAGAGCAATTCCAGCCGGAGCCACTTCGCAGGAAGTTTTTGACGGAATTACCTTGGCAAAGTCACTGCTCCACGAGTCGTTACCGCCGCAAGCTAGAGGAAATGCCGCGTTGAGTGCGCCGCAGAGCAAGACCGAAATTCCATCGTTCGACGTCGTCTACGAGCAGTACTTCGAGTTCGTGTGGTCGATGACGAGACGCTTCGGTGTGCCCAGGGCGTTGATCGACGATGTCGTGCAAGAGGTGTTCATGGTCGTCCACGGAAAGCTCCAAACTCTGCGCCAGCCCGAGTCGTTGCGCAGCTGGTTGTACGGCATCGTGCGACGCACGGCATTCCACCAACGGCGGCAATTCGGTGACCTGACCGTCCAGGAGGGGGACCTGCCGGGCCCGAGCGAAGAGCGCACGGCGCAATCTCCAGCCGACATCGCGGAGCAGAACGCGCGCGTGTTACGGCTGTGGACCTTGCTCTCTCAACTCGATCCGACCAAACGAGAGGTGTTCATCATGGCGGAACTCGAAGAGTTCACCTGCCCCGAGATTGCCGAAGCCTTGAACATCCCTCTGAACACCGCGTATTCACGCCTGCGCACCGCGAGAGAAGATTTCGATGCGGCTCTGGCTCGAGAAGCAGCCCGCAATAGGGGGCGCGCATGAGCTCCGACTTGAGCAAAGAAGTGTTGAGTTTGGTGCGAGCCGAACAGCAAGAAATGCGACCGACGAGTGCGGACAAAGCACGCGTTCGTCAATTGCTCAATCAACGACTGCAGGGCTTGCCGGGGTCGAATCCATCGCAAGCTCCGGCGGGTGGGCTTCAGGTTAGCGCTGCGACTTGGCCCAAGCTTGCTGCGGGGATAGTGGGGGTTGCCGCTGTAGCGACGATGGTCTGGCAGTTCTTTTCAGCGACGCCAGAGGCGGCAACAGTTCCGAGAGTCGTCACTTCGGCAACGCTGCCTGTCGTTGGGACTGCAGAGCCGCAAGCACAGACATTGGCAGCGCCAGTCGCTACGTTGGATCCAAACGATCTTGCCAAAGCCCCAGCGAGTACGGCGTCCCCCTCTCAGAGCGCGTCTCGTGGAGAAGACGCCAAGCCCGACTCATTGGCGGCAGAAGTCGCACTGCTGAAGAAAGCCCAGAAAGAGTATCAGGCGCACAACTACACGCGTGCGCTGGCGCTGGTCGAAGAACATCGGCGCAAGTTTCCACACGGCGGACTCGTGCAAGAAGGAATCACACTGCGCATGCGTCTCTTGTGCGCGCTCGGCCGCGACGAAGATGCAGTTCGAGAGCAAGGCGCCTTACAGCGAGTGTCCTCGGGTCACACGAGCCCCCAACCCGACAAGCCTTGCCAGAACCTGTAGGCCCGTGTGGCTAACGGCCTGGGTTCAAAATTTTCGCCGGGGCTAGGCCTGGTATTCTAGGCGCACAATCTTCGACGGTTCGTGCAAGAGCCAGTCACTGCGTGCGAAAGAACTAGGGCACTCACGCTCTAGTTCTGCAGTAGAGACTAGTCCCATGACGACTTCGACCGTCACGATCGCACGCAGCTTTGGCCCCTCGCTCGTCGCGATCTTGGCGATCGGTTTGGGGGCGTGTTCGGAATCGGGCCCCCCAGGCGCTGATACCACGCTGAGCGAGAGCTCCAACTCGGCCTCGAGCAGCACCAACAGCACGCCAACTGCAGCGCCCAGCGTGCAGAACCCGGCAACTCAACCCACGACGGCGAACACGACCCCAGCCGCACCGTCGATGCAGGCGGCACCAGCGCTCAGCCCCAATCCCAAGCCCACAGCATCGAGCAGCGGGACTGGTGCCGATGACGGAAGTAAACCTCCAGCCAGCAGCAGCGTTCCAAAGGATCCGAGTCCGATGGCGAGTGCCACGGCGGCGCCCAGCGTCGAACCGGAACCCTCGAGTTCTTCGACGGACGAGGCCGGCGGGGGCGCAAATCAGCAGCCCACGGGTGCTTCCGACCCCTCGAGTTCTACGCCGTCGATGCCGAGTGCGGGTCCCGAACCCGCTAGCGGTGAGGCCAAGCCGAGCGCGGGTTGCGGCAAGTCGGGCAAGCCCTCGGGCGGCGAAGTCATGACCTCCGAGGGCCACATCTACCGCTTTCCAGATGGCTACGATGGCAGCAAACCATTCCCGTTGCTGATCGGGTTTCATGCCTGCGGCAACGCGAACACCGAGTTTCTCAATCTGACCCAAGGCTCGAAGTTCGAGACGGACTACGTGCGCGCTTTCCCCCGTTCATCCGACGCCAGTGGCATGTGCTGGAGTTACGACGCTGACATCGATACGCGCGTGCTCGCCGCGTTCGATGATTTGCTCGCGACCTACTGCATCGACGAGAACCGCATCTTCGCGACGGGTCACAGCTCCGGTGCGCAGATGATCGTTCAAATCTTGACGCACAAAGACGCCGCCGAGCATCTCGGCTTCAAAGCGGTGGCGCCAGTAGCGGCCTCGGATTACGGTTCCTTGTCACTCCCGGTTCCGGTCATGTACATCCAAGGCAAGAACGACTCGGTGCGGGGTGAAGACGGCGCTTCTACCGTTGCGCGCTTCGCGACCGCGAATGGTTGCAGCTCCGGCAGCGATCCGTACGCGGACGTGATGGGTTGTCAGAGCAGTGGCACCAGCGTGGATCCCGGCTGCGTCGAATACCAGGATTGCTCGGTGCCGACAATTTGGTGCTCGCACAACGATCCCCAGTACAACGGCACGTCGCACGGCGTACCGTGCTTCGCGATCGGCGCGATGTACGACTTCTTCTCGACGCTGCCGTGAGCGCGCGTCCCGAAAAGAACACCGCCTCCTACATGGAGTGCCGTTCCGGCGCGTGGCGGGCGCGCCAGATCTGAGACAAAGGATGCAAGATTTGTAGACGGATCCATCAGCGCCCGGTCACTGCTTGATCCAATGATGATGTCCAACTCGGTGTGCCGAGCCGCATCGGATTCAACCCTGGCCCAGAGCTTGGCAGCAGGGCACGATTGGGCATTGCGCGAAATGTGGCGGCGCTTGGCACCAATGGTGCTCAGATTGTCGCAACGGCACTTGGGGTCGCGTTCCGATGCCGAAGACGTTGCCCAGGAGGTGTTCCTGCGGCTGTTTCGCAAGGCAGATGCCCTGCGCGATCCCACCCGCCTGCGCAGCTTCGTGTACACCTTTGTCAAACACCAGCTGCGGATCGAGCGGCGCAAGCGCAAGCGTCGCGCCTGGCTCTCCTTCGAACAACCAGAAGAACTCGACAGCCTTCACGCGCAAGATCCAGACAGCGAGTCACGCGACCTGCTCGCGCAGGTAGATCTACTGCTGAACGGCTTGCAACCACGCGACCGCCAGGTGTTCTTGCTCAAACGCGTGGAAGCAATGACGCTCGACGAAATCGTGGCCCACACGGGCATCCCGCGCTCGACCGTCAAACGCTCGATGACCAAAGCGACGCAACAAGTTTCGAACTGGCTCGATGCAAACCCAGAGCTGAGTCCGACACTGCGCTGAAGACCGCGCTCAGAAACCCGCAGCCGTTGTCGGATTCGACCTGCGGCCGCGGCGCCGCGCCGGCTCGCTACGGGATCTCTTCGGCGGGTGGGATTTCGTCGAAGCGACGATCGCCGCACTTGCCCGACAGGGCCGTCGCATGCGCGGGTTCTACTGCAAACCTGGGGCCTGGCCCCACCGCGACGGCGGCGCTGGCCGTCACGGTGAAAAACTGAAGTGTGGCGCCTAGCGGGGAAGCGTGCAGGCAGGGGGTTCGTCGGGACCGAACCACTTAGCAGATGCGCAGCCTAGCCCGTTGAATGTGTCCTTGTAGCCACACAACCCATCGGAGCCGCAGCAACCTTCGAGCGTCGCGCCGTTGTACGGCGCAAACATGGGTGCAAACTTGGGGCAGCCCGCGTCGAGCACCCCGAATCGATCCAACGCAACGCACTCGCCGTTGTGGTTGGGCCCGAACAAAGGCGCGGCGACGTAACCGCAGATCGGATCGTTGCCGCTCGGACAACAGGGACCTGCGACGGGGTTGGGTGGGGCTGCAGTGCTGCCGTTGCAGGTCATGCCGCCGCATTCGATGCTCGGTGGCGGTCCGCCACACGCGCACTTCGCACCGCTGCGGCAAGAGTTGAGGGCTTCCGCGATCGCAACGCTCTGTGAGTCCGGCCCGCCTGCATTGTTGATGGGCATGCCGCAGGTGGCTGAGCCATTGCAATCGGCGAGACCCTTGCAGTTCGTTTGGGCCATGCAAATGAACACGTCCATGCAGCCTTTGGCCTCGCGGCACTGCCCGTATTCCGACGTACACTTTTCACAAGCACAACGATCGCAATCGGGCAGAAGGCTGTCCCCACAGGAGACTGATTCACAGCTCTTCAAACACTCGAGCGGAGTCTGCCCGCCGCACTCGCACTGCGCCTGACACGAGGAGCAAGCGTCACAGTGTCCAGGTCCGCAGCTCGCGTCGCCACAAGCTTCCTGACACTGCGCGAGCGAGGTTCCGACGTTCTCGCACTCGCAATCGGCTTCACAAGACGAACAACCGTCGCAACGAGTGGTCTCGACGCATTCCGCTGCTTCCCCGGTTTGACACTTCGCTTGGCAATCCGATTGCGCGCCACCAGTGCACATGCACTCGTCCATGCAGTTGCTGCACTGACAACCGTCCGTGGCATTGCAGCTCGTTCCGCCTGCCGGGCAACCATCGCTGTTCAAGCACAGCATCTGGGTTGGGTTGTTGGAACACGGGCACTGCGAATCCAAGCCGCAATGAATGAGCGATTGGAAATTCTTGTACGACTCGCCGTCGACCCCGCCCTGCGCCAAGATAACGGCTTTGCAGGCCCCGACTTCGTAGCAATGGTCTGTTCCATCGGGAGCAGCCGGATCGCATTGGGACTTCAACTTGCAGTCCATGATTAACGAACAACCTCGATCCCCCCGACACGTATCGACCTCGGGACCACACTCCCCGCAGATACAACCGACGCAGTCGTTGGTCGCTGGCTCTTTGCAGAATTGATCGTCGAAGATCTCGAGCACCGGCAGATCCGGGCCTGGTTGCCCCGCGTCACTCCCCACGACCAAGCCGTCGTCGGAACTCACCAGGTCGTCGATCACGGACGTGTCGTCGCTCAGCGCATCGTCTGTGAGCGCATCGTCAGCGAGCGCGTCGTCGTTGGTTACCGCATCGTCCTGACCGCCATCTGAGCCTTGGCCCGCGTGCGGTTTGCTGGGTGAAATGTTACCGGCATCGGCGTCAGGGCCGTCGTCGCTCTTCGAGTCGTCAGCGATTGAAGCCTTGTACGCCTTGTACTTGGCATCGGCTTTCTTTACGACCGCTGCTCGAATTTCGGCGGGCGCCTCAGCTGCGCAGTCCTTGCGCAGCACTGCCTCGGGCTTGGCTTTCCAGCCCTTGCAAATGCAAGTGTGCCAGGTGCTCGTACAGCCATCGCAGACCCCGTCCTCCGGTTGGCAACCCGAGTAACCATCGACGGTCAGCTCCTCGGTGTCGAGACTACGCTCCTCGATTCCCAGAATGCCTTTGCAGGACAACGGCGACAAGAGACCGAGCGACAAGAGGGCTGCGCGGGTGATGCGCGTCAAAGTCGATTCGTTATTTGCTCGCATCTTGTTCACCACGTCTGTTGCAACCATACACGGGGTTCATTTCCCAAGAGCACCCCGACTCGCGCAGTCCCCTGCCCCGCATCCGATGAATCGGACGCCGTAAATACGAGCACCGCACCGGTGATCGCCAAGGCAGCACCAACTCCCCCAAGCACGCTGGCCATGTTCGCTTTGCGCGCGGCGGATTCCCCGAGCGACACGCCATGGGTTCCGCACAAGCTAGGATCGTCTTGGCGGCACTGGTCGTCCGCGCGTCCGTTGTCGGCCATGGCCAGGAGCGCGAATAGTCCCCCTCCTACGAGCGCTGCGCTGCCTGTCCCAACGGCGACCCAGCCCCACAGCTTCTGCTTCGAACCCGTATCGTTCTTGGCCTCTTTCGACACGGGCGCTTGCGAAACGGGCGCAGCGACTGGCGCTGCAGCCACTGGCACTGGCTTGTTCACTTCCACCAACACCTCGAGCGCAGGGACTCGAACGTGTGTCACCCCGGGCCCGCTCGGGATCGTCACTTGACTCGACCAAGGCGAATGCCCCTGGGCGTTTGCGGTGAGGTTGTGCGGGCCGGGATCCACTGGGATTTCGCTGCCAAAACTCGCGGCAGAGATCGGTTGGCCGTCACTCGTTATGGCGAGCCCCGGCGTATCGGCGGCCTCCACGTCGAGAATCAACTTCGAGAGCGTCGGTTTCAGGCGCTCGGCGTTTTGGTTCGCGAGCTTCTCGCGATCTTTCTGCCCCAGGTCTTTGGCGGAATAGGACGCATCCAGGAACGTGGCCCACGCAGACGCGGTGCGCCCGAGTGTTTCATAGCAATCCGCCAAGTACAGCAGAGTGCCAACGCCGGGATCGAGTCGCTGACTCTCCTCCAGCTTCGGGCAAGCTGCGGCTGCGTCTCCCTTTTCCATCAGGTTCAACGCTTGTTCGAACAGAGCTTGCGCGGTCGCTCGATCAGCTGCGGACGGAGCCGCTGAGGCAACCTGCACGACGCTGCAGAAGGCGGTAATCAACAACAAGCAAAGAAGACGCGCTCTGGCCAAATTCACCTCGCTCCATCCCGATTCCAAGCTATTTGCGGCTGCCGAATTTATCCTTGAGTGAAGGGTGCGATCCCGAACTTGGCTCTGAGCCGCCCTTTGGAGTCGGTTTGGCGGCACTCTTCGAATGAGCCCCGCCGCTATTCTTGCTCACTGCTTTTGGCGGCGGTGGCGATTGCAACCCCGAAGGTCCGGGAGGAACGCTGCTGCCAGCGGTAGCAATCCCCGAAGTCACGGCGCGGGGCTCGCCCGCGTTCGAACTCGCGGAGCTCGACGCCTGCGCGCCAGACAGCGGGGCTGCAGCGCTCGACGACGGCTCTAGCTTTGCCGTCGAGTCATCAACTTGTTTACCTTCCATACCCACAGGAAGAGCGACTGCTGACGCCACGGCAGCGCCATTGAGGGCGGCAGCGCGTGCTTCGGCTCCTGCGGGTAGGGTGGCTTCCGCCGCTTCACCTGGATTGCGCATCCGCATGAAGACGATGCCCAAGACCAACACGCCCACCAAGCCAACCGCTGCGATCGCCAAACCTTTGAGCGACCGCGGCAGAGTCTGCTCCGCCAATCCCTGGGTCTTGCCCCATTGACTGACAGTGACCGATTTGCCTCGAGCCGGATTGCTTTCGATTCGCGTCGCAGCAGCTGCATCCGGCGGGGGCAGGGTCAACGGTAAGTCAATTTCGCCGGTCGACATACCCGCGGCCGTCAGGATCCGAGAAATGCGTTCGACCGTCACCCGCGAGCGCTTTGCGGCGTGCGGCAACAATGAAGTCGCGAACTCCGCGATGCTCGGAAAGCGCTCGGGCAACCGTTTCGAGAGCGCCTTGTTAATCGCAGAGCGCAAGGAGATCGGCAGATCGTCGCGCTCGAGACGCGCCGGTTCCTCGAGCAAGATCTTCGCCGAGAGTTCGGGGATACTCCCCGCGTCGAACGGTGGCTTGCCCGCAATCAGCTCGTACAAGATCACGCCCAGCGCCCAAATGTCCGTGCGCGAATCGACGTCTTTGGTCGAGCGCATCTGCTCAGGCGACATGTACAGGGGCGAACCCATCATGGATGATGTGCGCGTCAGCGACTTGTCCGCTCCATCGCTACCGGTCAACGTCATCTTCGAAATGCCGAAGTCCAGGACTTTGACCTTCGACGATCCGTCCGCCTGTTTCGCCAGAAACAAGTTTGCGGGTTTGAGATCGCGATGGATGATCCCGTAGGAGTGGGCTTCGGCAATCGCGTCACACGCTTCGAGCACGTAGCCGACTGCTTCTTCGATCGGCAGAGGCCCTCGCTGCTCCAAAACCTTGGATAGATCTGCTCCCTCGAGGAACTCCATCACCATGTACGGAGAACCATTCTCGAGTGTATTGACGTCGATCACGCGCGCGATGTGTTCGCTCTGTATCTTCACCGCCGCGCGCGCTTCACGCATGAAGCGCGTCGAGGCCTCTGCATGATCGACGAACTCTGGCAGCAGAAACTTGATCGCGACTCGACGCTCGAGCTGAATGTCGCGTGCCGCAACAACGACCCCCATGCCGCCTTCGCCAAGCACGCGTTCAACGCGGTACTTGCCCGCAAGCATCTGACCTTGCTCAACCGGTGCTGCCATGTGTCCCAAACCCGAACTAGGGTCATCGTGACCCGAAGTCCGAACGGAATCTAGTGTGAGCGTCGATGTTTGGAGGCGGTTGCAGCGGCGAACGCAGTGCACATACGACATGTAGCCACTCCAGCCGCCCTCGAAAGCTAGTCTCACAACCGGGGATCGGGGAAAACGTCGCATTGGCCGCAGGTCTCGGGTTTCGAGACCTGCTCCAAGCACACCCCGGATGGGGGTACGTCAACGTCGGTGCAGCACCGTCAGTTCTCGTAGTCGAGAAAGCTCATCACGGGGTCGAGGCTTGGCCGCGCACCTCCAAGTGCGCAGCGCCAAAACTGTTGTAGCTGTCGAGCAGCGGGAACACCAAGGTAGTGCCGCCGATTAACGCTGCGAGCTCCGAGCCTGCAGGGGTCGTCAATGTGGTGTGCGCAACTCCGAATCGAATTGCGGGAAATTCGGAATGCGACTTGATTAGACCGTGCTGCGCCAGGGACCACCAACTCGCATTGAAGAACACGGGATCTACAGCTTGCGTCTCCAAGCTACCCGCGACCCTGAACGACGGCGCAGTCGCAGCCGTCGAAGATACGCCCAGAGTTTGACCACTGAGCGTTAACTCCAATTCCTTGGCGTTCCACGCCTTCACCCCCGCAGCCGTGAGTTTTGCCTTGAGCAAGGGCTGGTCCGTAGAGAACCACAGCGTGTAGTTGTTGATGTAGGCGTCGGGATCCGGACCAACGGTGCTGATTCCCACCTGCGAAGTGCTCGTTGCACCAAGTGCATGACCATCCACGATCACGCTCGCGCAATTGACGACTCGCACGACGACTACAGCGCTCACCGCATTCCCCTGCAGGGTGAACTCCGCGGGTACTAGAGCCCTAGCCCGCATCGCGTCGACATAGCCAATGCCGACGTATTCGTTGCAATCCTGGAAATCGACATCGAACTCCGTCGCCCCGAGCTTCATTCCGAGCTCTGCGGTCGGTTCGAAATCGTCCGTTGTTCCACCACACGCACCCATACCCAACACGAGGGGCAGCAGAGCAAAGGTGACAGAACTTGAAACCACGGCACAACGCTGCATTCGATTCATCCCATGTCCTCCGAATTCAGCGGAGTATGAATGCAGGTCGGGCTTGGCGCCAACTCAAACTAGAAACTGCCCTGAGCAGCCCTCTATGCCTACCTCATCCGGGCAGTACACCTGCCGCACGCAAGAAGTCACGTTCTACGTCGGCGTAGTCGACCGTGACGTCGAGCCGAGCGAGTACCGAGTAGAACCCGAATTGCAAGCGATTCAGGAAGATCATTGCCGGGGGAAGCATGACGAAGCTCTTGTCCTTGGCCCAAAATGACTTCTTCACTTCGCCTATCTCCTCGAACAGATTCGTGGTGTAGGCGCGCGTGATCCGGTAGGGCGAGGCAAACAGCGGCTCGAAGCAACGACGCGAATAGGCGAGAGCGCGTTGCTCGTACACACCACCGCGCGTGCCAAGTAGAACGGCACAGTGCTTGGCGAACGCTGCTTCGTCTCGACGCAACGCCGCATCGTGCATGCCGAGCGCTGCGGGGAAGCGGTCAGATTGCAAAGGTTGAACGCAACCGAAGTCGAGAAAAGTAACCCTGCCCTGCGGATTGAAGAGGTAGTTGCCCGGATGCGGATCGGCGTTGAACATCTTACCGATCAGATTCCCCTTGAACACGAAGCGCCAAAGCGTGCGGGCCCAGGCTTCGCGCTCGGCTTCGCTGGCTTTGATGGCCGTATCGAAGTCCAAGCCCTGTGCGAACTCGCTGGTCAGTACACGGCGGGCAGAATGTGAACCGATGACCCCTGGGATCGCGATTCGAGTGTCCCCTGCGTGCAGATCGCTGAACGCTCGCTGCCGTTGCGCCTCGAGACGATAATCGAGTTCTTCACGAAAACGCGCCGCGACCTCACGATAGACGCTGCCAGTGTCGACACCTTTGGGAGCAATGCTCGAAACCACGCCTTCCATCACGCTGGCGTTCTTCAAGTCGCTCTCGACCGCATCAGCGATGCCCGGGTGCTGGACCTTGACCGCCACGTCGCGTCCGTCTGGAAGTTTGGCGCGATGCACTTGCCCGATCGAAGCGCTGGCAAACGGGACGCCTTGGAACTCCGCGAACAGATCGGAGACCTTGGCACCCAATTCGCTTTCAATCACGTCTCGGATCGCTTCGGGTGACGAGCGAGGCGTGGCATCGCGCAGCTTGCGCAACGCTTTCTCATAGGTCTCACGTTGTGCCTCTGGAATAACTCCGTCGACGTAGCTCAGCGTTTGCCCAATCTTGGCCGCTAGGCCACGCATGTTGCCGAGCACGTCTGCGGCGTACTCCGCCGCATTGTTACCCGTCTTCGACAACAAGAGCCCCGCACCCGTGCGCATCCCGACGCTCGCAAGCCGCGCGACGCGGCCAAAGCGGCCCGTTGGTATCGATCGATCGTCAGCCACGACGCGAACGTAGGGCGATTTCACGCGTTGTCACGCGGAAACGCGATCGGAAGCTACTTGCGCGATAGGCCGTGCTTCGTCGATCGAAGCTCCGGCGGTGTTGCGGGCGCTGGCAGCGGTTGCAAGTCGCTCCGTGAACCCAAGCGGGAGCGGGCCAGGGGCGCCTTGCGCAACAACTGAGCCTCGAACTCCGAGCGATCGGTGAGCAGCGTCACGGGTTCACCGATGGCACTCACCAAGCCCCGGGTCGCGTCGGACAAGCCGTCTCTCCACGTCAACACCGTGAACGAAGAGAACTTCTTACGGTGCTGAAGCACAATCCGCACGAACGAGCTGCGCGCTCCCAAGTCGTAACTCGACATGCCCGAGCCATCACCGAAATACTCCAGCGTGCGAGCATCGCTCACGACTTGAAGAAATCGCGCAGCAAACGCGGCGCCCAGGCTCGCCGACAGTTCCCCGCCAAAACAAGCGAGGAAAATGCCTGGCGCCGCCCAGCCAATTTCAATGGCCCCGCCCTCGTCGCGTAAGACCTCCACACCCTGCCTATTCATCGTTCGCCGCCAGCTCTCTCGGATGACGGCTCACTGCAACCAGAGTCGCATGCCGTGTTCCGCATCCAACTGTAGCAACGGTTCAACTGCGGACGAGATGAAGCTCGCAGACAAAGCTTCGCGCAAAGCCATCGGGTGCCACTGCAAGTCACTCGGGCGGCTGTCGGGCTGTGTGGGTGTTGTCCAAGGGTGTCCCACGTTTCTTTCGTGACGAAAGCCACGCGACGCGAGCGAAAACCGCGGCAGTCGGCGGGGACGCCGTTGTACGCAGTATTGTCGACATTGGTCGCCCGCGGCGCAGTTGTGAGTGCGCAGGCGCCGCGCGTCACATGCCGCGGACTACTCCCTAACAGGTGTTTGTCTAGGCTCACGTCAAGACGAGCGGCCAACGGCAACGGACACATCCAAGGCCGCCGACGTGAGATCCACGTCGCTGGCCGCCAAGGGAGGCACCCCCACAACGGCGGTCTTGGCATCGATCGCCAAGCCCCGACGACGTGAGATCCAGGCTGGAACGATGACCAGCGCAGTGCCCAGCAGGGCGGCAACCTCGGAGCCCAACAGATCTCCACCGCGAGGCCCGATGCTCGCAACACGTCCGAACAGGTTGATGAGAATCTCAGTCCACAAGGTGGCCAAGGCCGGCCCCAGATAGGCGGTTTGCGCCCAAAAGCGATGGGTTCGAATGGACCAACTCCGTTTTCGCGCCGAAACGAGAACCATCACCATCGGCGGCAAAAAACAGATGGGCTGAGTTAACAGGAAGCGCCGCATCGGCTCGTAGCCGGTGCTGAGATACGCGAGCACCGCGCCCGCGAGCACACCCGCGATCCCCACCACCGATAACGTCCAACCCACCCACTTGTGGATTCGAATCGCTTCGGTCGTCAGTCGGTGCGGGGCTCGGTTTTGGTTCAGCCTTGCCGCCTTGGCAATGAGCGCTTTTTGCACGAGCGTTGCCGCGACCCAGACGAGCGCCATGCCGAGGTGCACACTCAGCAACCAGGGGTTGGGCTGGGTCTTCAGCGCAAGAACGTTGCCAATGTGATTGTGGTGCAGCGTTGCGTCGGCCGCGCCCGCCGCGCGATACGAGTGATTGCGGCTGAAGTTGGTGAACACGCGCACCAAATTTGCGAATTGGAGGACCAGCATCGGCCTCCAGAGCCAGCGATAAACGGGATCGCTAGCATCGTCGCTGAGAGCTGCAGCTTGGTTTCTGCGAGGCTGCGGGACGTGACTCGTCGGACTCGTCGGCACGACGCGAGCGTAATCCTTCCGTCAGCCAGCGTGTGCGTAAACTCGCTGGAGCCAGCATTTCCATCGACGCAGGCAATGCGCGGGTGTAGCGTCTCGAGCGCGAAGAGCACAGGCCCACGGGGACTCGCCGTCCCAGTGCGTGGCGTCGATGTTTCTTCGCGACCGATCCACCAAGGAGAATGCGACCATGGACACGACATCCGAAGTAACTAGCCAAGACGGGCAGGGCGCAGAGCGGATAGGCATCGACGAGCTCGTGCGCGCGGTCGAGCAAGTGGGCGCTCACGCGCCGGGAGCAGCAACCGAGATGGACTTGAACCGCAGCGCCTTCCAGGCGTGGATTCGCGAGGAAGACCGTCGCGGGACGGACTTCGCGCTCTGCTGGTGAGCAACTGATCGAAAGCGCGTGTTGACGCGCATGTTGATAGAGGGGGGGCTGTTTCGCGCTCCATGGCAAGAGGATCGAGAATGTTTGCAAGTGGCCTGCACAGCACACCCCCTTACTTCCTGCCCACAGGCTCGATCCTCGAGTCGATCCCGAACCAGGATCTAGCGCCCCTGATTCGCGATACGTCGCGCCTGCAGATCGAGCGTTTGATCCAAGACTTTGGTCTGCCGGTGCAGACCGCTTGTTATGAATGTCGTCTGGGGGCCAACGACGACCGCGTCGACTTGGCAGCATGCCTGTTTCCTGACGCGCCCGATGGACCCTCGAGTTACGCCGCCATCCGACGCAAGTATGCAGACAACCCGGACTGGACGAGAACACTAGATCTGCTCGAGGCCTGGTCCACTCCTGGCTCACCTCTGCGCGCCCGCATCCCGTTCATCTGGATCGCGTTCGACCTAGATCGAGAATTGGCTCAATTGCCAAGCCCTTGCATCGGTCTGTGCGTCGACGCGGGTTTCTTCGAGCGTCGGCTCCACGCAGGCAGTGCGCGTGACGGGGACCCCGCTGCCGAGGGCCCGACCTCCGCCGATCTCGAACTGCTTGCCGACTCGTTCAGTCGTTACTTCTCGGGCGTGGCACTCGCACCGACGACGAAAGCGCTCTTGCACAAGTGCCTGCGCGCCACCGGCGGTGTGGAGCCCAAGCACCTCTCGTACATGTTGGGTCGTCCAGCAGCGCCCTTCAAGTTGGACGTGCGTCTCCCGCTTGACCGCGTGGGGCAATACCTGCATGAGATTGGTTGGCCCGCACCCGCTCTGAACGTTGCGAAGAGCATCGAGCGCCTGATGCCTTGGTCGGGACACGTTCAGCTGAACTTGGTACTGCAACCTCGACTGAGCCAGCCGCTGGAAGTCGAATTCATGACGCTCGCGACCGAGGCCTCCACCAACTCGCGTTCCTCGCTATTGAACAGCCTGGTGGCCGCGAACCTATGCAGCCCTGAAAAAGCCGCGGTTTTGTTGAACCTGCATGAACGCCCAGTCGGTTACGTCAACGGGCAGCCGATCGCTCGCGGCTGGTACGTGAAAGTTCGATTCATGGACGACGTCGCAACCGAGGCAAAGGCTTACCTGGGCCTCATGCCCCGACCCAATCCGGTACCGAGCAGCGATCTAGCATGAGCACCGAAAGCCAAAGCCAGTTCGAGGCCAGAATCATCCACTGGTTCGAACGCAGCGAGCCGATTACGCTGCACCCGTTTCTCGTGCGGCTGCGAAGTGAACGCCCCAATCTTCAGCACTTGTGGCGCCTATTGGCGAACTTCCAGATCTCGATCTCACGGCACTTCAGCCGTCATCTAGCGAGCACGGCGGGTCGTGTGGACGACGACCGCATCCGTTGCATCCTCGCAGAGCAACTCTACGACGAAATGGGTCGAGGACGTTTCGAGGCTGCCCACACGAACCTGTTCGCGAAGATGATGAACCTTCTCGAACCGTGGCGTCCCACCACCCCCGAAGACCGTGCGCTAGCGCCCGGTCTTCGTATCGTCCCTGAGCTTGCGGCTATCTACGGTGACCCAGACGTGAACCAAGCGCTCGGTGCCATCATCGTCGGCGAGGTCGTGGCGAAACAGCTCGACCTGTTCTTGGCCGAGGAGTTCCAACGCCAAGACGAGATCAATCCCGCAAAGCTCGAGTGGCTCACGCTGCACGCGGAGTTGGAGACAGTGCACGCCGATGCCTCCGTCGAGCTTGCGCGTCTGATCCCGCCCACCGGGCACGAAGCGGCGCTCCGAGGCGCGCAGCGCTTGTACCGACTTGGCTGGTCGTTTCTCGACGACATCTACGCGCAGTGCTACTCGGCAACCTAGCGAACCCGCTGTTCACCCGAAACACACCCTACAAGACCTCGACCAACTCATCCATTCGCCCCAAACGGGCGGCCAAGAAGTCGCGCAGGGCTTGGAGCTGACTCTCGTAAGTATCGTCCGTTGGGAACGTGATCGGGACCATCGAACGACCCGCGCGCTCGATCATGAACGAGATTGGCCATTTCAGAGAGTCTTTCGCCAACGCGTCGGTGCCGAGTTCCGCGCTCAGTGTGGTGATGCGCTCGTCGAATGCGGCGGTGGAGAAGAGGTCTTGGCGTAGGACTTGCCAGCGCGCCTTTATGTCCGACTTGAACGTGTCGTCAGTGAGCAAAGCCTGATACCAACCGTTCACGTTGCGACCCGCATCGAGTTGCCATCCCCCCATTGGATCGACCGAATCGGAACTGCCTTCGCCGTAAGCAAAGTTGTAGTCCCACAATGGCCCGGCTTGCAGCTTGCCATCTCGATCTTTGAAGTAGTGTGCGCTGCGGACGTAGGCGTCCATGTTGCGCGTCAACTCGGTCAACAGGAAGTAGTCGACGAATGACGGAACGTCGATGTACGCAGCGTAATCACCCATTGGGGTCGCGTTGAGCGTGTCGTGGAAGTCTTGGATGTATTGAGTGATCCAATCCAATTGCTGCGTGTTCGCAGAGCCAGGATCGATCAGTTCCAAGCTTTGCCAGCAAGTGCCCGCCGCCGGGGCGGCAGGTGCGCTGGTTCCTAGACCGCCCCCGCCAAGCCCACCCCCGCCTGGGGCTCCGAATCCACCACCGATTGGATCGGAGCCAGTGCACGGGATCGTGGGTTCCTCTGCCGCGTACTGCTCCAAACTCATCATGTAGCCACCCGTGATGGTGGGCAGCTCGGTGTCCTTGTCCTTGAGTTGTTGCAGATTCGTTCGCACCGAGTTGTTCTTGATCGTTTCGGTCACCCAGTAGATCCCCTGGTAGTCGTCCTCGGCGATCGGGCGCGCTTCGTAATTTACGTAGACTTCGGAGAATGCAGTACGTGGGGCCTGCAATCCGAGATCCTTGCCGAGCGTATAAGTGAATGGGTTGCGCAGCAGTGTGCGATCGTAGAACGGCGCGATCAGCGCCCAATCGGAATCAGCGGGCATACCGAGCAGCGGGTAGTTCGCGTCCTCGTCGGCCTCGTCGCGAAATTCGAGACGATACGGATGCTGCTCGAAGGTCGCAGAAGATTGCCCACGCAAGTGGTAACCTGCGCGCGTCACGAGCGTTGGCAAGTTGGAGAGCGACGCCGTGCCATCCACGGGCTCGAAGACCATGATCGCCGCGTTCAGGTACAAGTCTTTGTCGGTAGACTCACCGCCGCCGTAACCGTCCAAAAGCAAGATCGGAAGCGTGGACGTCGCATCGAACGTGCGCGCAATGTAGATCGCGGTTTGAACGGAGCCTGCGGGCACGCCGTCCGTGAAGGGCTGCGCGCGGAGCTGGGTAGTGGCGTCGATCGCGATTGGGCCACCAGCATAAACCATCCCATCCGCAGTCGGAGGCGAGCCGTCGGTCGTGTAGTGGATGTCCGCGCCGCCCACGCTCGTGCTGAGCTCCACCATCAGCTCGCCTTGAAAGCTCTGACTCGGCACGGAGAAGTTTATCGAGGCTGCAGCGTCGGGCATCGCGCTCGCGGAACCATCGATAGGCGCTAGCTCTGGGGCACCTCCCGCACCATCGAGGCTTGGTCCCTCCAGCATTGGCCCACCACCTCCCCCGAGGTCCGGCAGAGCGCCCGTCATCGAAGGATTCGCCGCACCACCGGCGGCCACGGTGGGCGGTTGCGCGATCGCGGGCTCCGTCACGGACCCCGCGATTTGCGGACTAATCGCGCCGCTCGCAGGCTCGCTGTTCACCGCAGACGGCTCAGGATGGCCAGGCTGCCCCAGCTCCGCGCTGGTCGTAGCCGGAGAACTAGCGGTCATCGACTGCGACGTAGGGGCGGAATCAACCGTCTCCTTGGCTGGCGGATTGGAAGCATCCGAGCAGCCCAGCACGAACGCAACCGACAGACTCAGTCGGCTCCAGCTACAGACCTTGCCCGGGTGTGGGTTACTGGATAACAAATTCCGTCGCATGGCCGCGTCAGTAACGAAATCGCCCCTGAAAAGCCATGTGACTTTCACCAATTCGTCACAGTCAGAGGCTTGGCCACTGCCACTGGATCGAGCCGACAGAAGTGCTCACCACCCCTCGCATTCGTGCGCGCTTAGGTGTGCGGCGGCCGCAATTCGAGTGACTCGCGGGCGAAACAGTTACGCCGCGAGCGGGCCGTGATGAGCGCACTGCGGCCTTCGTTGGCTCAGCGAATGCGCGGCTAGGCGGATCGCACCGTCGCTTTCATCAGGCCGGTGCTGCCGTCAGTTTGCGAACTGCAGACACTAGAAGGTCTGGCTTGAAGGGTTTGACGATCCAGCCGCGCGCTCCGGCGGCCTTGGCGCGTTGGATCAACTCGGACTGCCAAACGCCTGCTTGGCGCTTCTCGATGACGGGTACGGGGCTGTCGTAACTCGCCGCGCTCGTGAGCCTAGTGTCGCCTCAAGGCCACGAACGCGTCGGCATTCGCAGGCGGAATGTGGCAACCGTTCCGCCGCCTTCGGCGGGCTTGAGTTCGAGTCCTCCACCGTGTCGTTCAGCAATCGAGTAGGTGATGCTGAGCCCAAGCCCCGTGCCTTGCCCCGGCGGTTTCGTGGTAAAAAAGGGCTCGAACACTCTTTGGCGCAAGTTCTCAGGAATGCCGTGCCCCGTGTCGCGCACGACGACCACGTAATTGTCGGCGTCTGCGCCGGTAGAGATCGATATCACTCCGTCTCGCTCGATCGCTTCGATCGCGTTCGAGACCAAGTTCATGATCGCTTGATTGAGCAGTGCAGGAAAGCATTCCACGACGTCGGGGTAGCCAAAGTGGGTCTCGATACGAATGCGGTTGACGAAGCGGTGCTCCAAAATCGTGAGCACAGAGCTGACGCATTCTCGCACGCTGGCTTCTTTTCGTTCGCCCTCGTCGAGCCTGGAGAAAGTTCGAAGCTTGACAACGAGATTTTGGATCCGGGCTGCGCCGAGCTCACACTCTTGGAGCCGATTGCGTGCCCTCTCCAACTGTTCTCTCGCTGCGACAGGCGGTTCACCTATCTCTGCCTCCGCTTTGCTCAGGCTCGTGAGCGCGGTTCTGAGGTGGCTCACGATGAACGCCAGCGGGTTGTTGATCTCGTGGGCGACCCCGGCAACGAGCTGGCCAAGCGACGCCATCTTCGCAGACTGGACCAGTCGCACCTGTTGCGCTTGGAGCTCGGCATAAGCTGCGGCAAGGTCTTGGTTCAGGCGCCTTAGCTCACTGTTGGCGTCTCGGTAACCGCGAAGACTCATCTCGAACGGCGAGAACAGCTCCCGAAAGAAGTTTGCGATCGCCGTCGCGATACGCGCTTGCTCGCTGACGGGAGCCGCGAGTACCAGCTCCTTTTGGATGGACTCGTACAGCGAGAGCATGTCGAGGATCCCAAAGCCCTGGCTCAGTGCATGCCGCCCAAGCTCATACGCTCTACTGAGAGAGTTTTCGCTCTCCTCGTCGAGGTGCGCGGCGATTGCGGAGCGATAGTCCGGATCTTGATCGCTCACGGCGCTTCCCCTAAGTAACGGGCCACCAAGACCAACGCGTCATCTGACCCCTTCGCGCAGCGAGCTAACACCGTATCCGCGATCTGTTGGGGTTCGAAGTCCAGATCGATGACATCGCTGAATCCCGAACGAATGCCGTCAGTCGCAAGCACCAAGACGTCGAGTGGAGAAATCGGGACGCTGCTCACATGCAGAGGCGGAAGACGAAACCCGACAACACCACCTCGCGTGCCGATGGCCTCGGAAGGACTTGCGCTGGCGGGAGCCCGCAGCAAGATCCCCTCTACGTTGCCGACGCCGCACCACTCGATGGTAGAGCTCTGTGCGTGGAGCGAAACAATGCTCATCACCACACCGCGAGTCTTGTGCAAGCCTTGGTGACAGCGTTCGATCAACTCACGGACTGGAAGCATCGGCTCAGCGTCTAGAATTGCCGCCGCCTCCCTGGCCGCGAGTGCGGCCTCGGGACCATGGCCCAAGCCGTCGATCAGCGCGACCAGCGCAGCGCCGGGAGCCAGAGCAACGAAATGCAAGTCGCCCGATTCGTCGCCTTCGACCGGGGCTCCGGCCCACCCCCATTCGATGATCGGCTGTTCATTCGAAGGCATCATCGTAGCCACTTCTTGAGTGTTACCGTGGTACCCACACCGAGTGTCGAGGTGAGTTCGAAGTCATCGACGAGACGTTTCGTGCCTGGAAGTCCAACTCCCAGACTATTGCCAGTCGAGAAGCCGTCGCGCATCGCAAGCTCGATGTCCGCAATGCCGGGCCCATGGTCTTGCGCAACAATCATGATGCCGCTGCGACCTTGGTCTTCGACGCTCGAGAGCACGATCGTCCCGATACCGGCATAGTTGACGATGTTGCGCGCGACCTCGGAGATGGCCGTCGCGAGTAGCGTCTGGTCGGTATGCGAGAAGCCGACGAGCGCCGCAAGCTCACGACCCTTTTGACGTGCAGTGACGATGTCCTGCTCGCACTCGACGGCAATGCTAGTTTCGGTGGACACGACCATCATTTCGGGTTCGGAGGAGCAGCTCGAGGCCGTCCTCCAGATCGAGCGCAGTCGCGATGCCGTCCAAAGACAACCCGAGCTGAACCATGGCAAACGCGACGTCGGGCTGGATGCCGACCACCACGGTGTTCGCGCCGCGAAGCCTCGCCGTGTACGCGATCCCTCGAATCGTGCGCGTGGCGAAGGAGTCGAGCACATCGAGTGCCGTCACGTCGATCACGACGCCTCGCGAGCGCAATCGGCCGACACGATCCGCCAGATCATCGCGAAGCGCCGCAAGATCGACATCGGAAAGCGCCGCCTGGATTGAGGCGACGAGGATCTCTCCTTGTTTCAGTATGGGGACCGGCATTGATCCTCGCTGCGCCGCTCAAGCGTGCGTTTCGGGAGCGCCATTGGTTGTGCGCTCGCCCGGGACTACTCGATAACCGAGCAGGTTCTCGGCCTCCTCCATGCCACCTTGAAGGTCACCCACGGTGTTCAGTTTTGCGAGATCGATGCCCAGGGCAACCAACGACTGGGCCACGTCGGAGGAGAGCCCTGTAATGATCACCGAAGCGCCCATCAGCCTCGCGGCTGTGATGGTTTGGATCAGGTGGTTTGCCACTTTCGAGTCGATCGTGGCGACGCCGGTGATATCCATCACGACTACCTTCGCTCGAGCAGCGCGGATCGATTTCAGCAAGCTGTCGGTGATGAGGCGAGCACGATGCGTGTCGATGACGCCGATGATCGGGAGCAGCAGCAACCTCTCGCGGATTTGGAGCACCGGTGTGGACAGCTCCCGAATCGCATCCTGCTGCTGTCGGATGATTCGCTCGCGCTCGAACACGATTGCGTCGACGATCAATCCGAGATCGAAGAATGCCACCTTCTTCAGCGACATGAAGTGCGCGAAACCTTCGAGCGGCGCGTGCTCGTGGTGCTTCATGACCATGGCACCAATGCCCTTCAACAGGTGATGGAATGCGGCTAGAAAAACGCGCAGGTCCAGACCCACCTTGCTGTAGAGGAGGGCGAGCTCGAGACGCTGCTCCACATAAGCAGTGCCATAGTCCGATTGCACCATGGCCAACAGATGTTCCCTCTTCAGCTTGCGCGCACGGTCGGCAATCGTTCGATTGCTGAGCATTGGGCGCGCCTCATCGAGTGGCGAAAGATAGTCGAAGAAGAGCGTAGTGAACTCGTCGACGTGACCCGAAACCAATTCCTTGATCGCATCGATGCGGACTAGATCCTGGGCCTCGAGCCCGACGATCTTTCTCCGACGCTCAATGCTCTGCGGAGTCAATCCCATGTCCTTGGCCAAAAGCTGAGTCGACGTCTGATTCGCGAGTTGCCCCACTATTGATCTCCCTTGCACTGGTTGGCGCTGCCTTGAAACCCCGCGCCCCCGAGACTTGTCGCAGCCTATAGAGTCCGCGACTTGTGGACAAGGCTTTCGGGCTACAAGAGCCGGCACCGACACATTCATACGCTAGGGATGTGTGCGCCAGTCGCGCGCCGATGAAAAATCGCTCAGGATTGGGGTTCGATGCAGGACAATGTGTGCACTCTGGTTCTCGGTGACGAATCCGACGTCGGCGCGGCGCGCCGACGCGCGCGAAACTTGGCGGAGGCGCAGGGCCTCTCGCCGAACCAAGTCGAAGCGCTGGCTACGGCCATCTCCGAGATTGCTCGCAATGTCATCGTTCACGCCGGGCGAGGAGAACTGCTATTGAGACTAGAGCGCAGCGGTGACCGGCGGGCGATCGTTGCTGTTGCAAGCGACGACGGACCGGGCATCGAGAGCCTCGACGACGCCATGCGAGATGGTTACTCGACGCGCAACAGTCTGGGCCTAGGACTGCCGAGTGCTCGTCGTCTCGTGGATGAATTCGAGATCCGCTCCGCTCCCGGACAAGGCACAATCGTCGTGCTCAAGATGTGGGCTACGCATAGCCCGACGCAACCTTGAGACGGCGCGCGACGGTTTTTTTGCCACGTATTCCTAGACTAGGCCCAAGTCTGATCGCTCTCGTCGCGAAAGCTTGGTAGACAGCCGGGGAATGGCGGGGATGCACCAATCTGGATCCGAACTGGGGAACGCTCGAAGCGCGATCGGCGTGGTCGGCGTTGCTGGCGTTTTTGCGCTCTGTTTGTTCTTCATCGGCCCGAGGGATTATCCCCAACTGCACACCGTTCTCGATACCGGGATTGCTCTCCTGTCTGGAGTGCTCGGGCTGCTGTTGTGGGACTTGAGCTCGAGAATCAACAGCGCGTTTCCTCGCCACTTGGCCCTGAGCTTCGCAATCACGTCGCTCCTCGAATTGGTGCATGTGATCGTGACCATCGAGTGGACGGGCCCACTCAGTGGCGTCAGGGAACACGCGCCCTTGCTGCGTCCAGCGACCTGGCCGCCAGCTGCCCACTTGTTGCCCCTTGGGATCTGCGCCGCGCTGTGGTTGCTGCACCGCCGTCAATCGCGCGCGCCAGGCCTTGCGGTTGCGACGATCGTTGCTGCGCTTGGCTTGCTCCTTTTCTTTGAGGACGTCCCAAGCTACACGCCGCCAATCGCGTTCGGTATCACCCGGCCGAGTCTCCTCTTGGTGCCAATGCTCTGGGCAGTGGTCGCGTGGGTTTCGGCTCGCGCGAGACTTGCTGATAGAATGATGCCTGCGCTGACATTGACTGCGATGCCACTGCTCGTGGGTCACGTTGCGATGCTCTACTCGCGCGCCCCGCACGATACGCTGGCAATGATCGCTCACCTCGGAAAGCTGAGCGGATACTTGTCGTTGCTCCTATCGCTGATGAGTCTCGCGGCTCGCGATCTGTTAGCCCGTCTCCAGATGGAGCGCGAACTAGAAGCCACCAACGCATCACTAGAGCAGCGTGTGACCGCGCGAACTGCCGAGCTCGAGGCCAGCAATCAAGCGTTGGAAGACGAAGCGCTCGTGCGCCGGACGACGGAGCAAAAGGTTCAAGCTCAACTCCAACATCTGAACCTGCTCCATCAGATCACGCGAGCCATTGGCGAGCGACAAGACCTGAACAGCATCTTTCAAGTCGTCATCCGCAGCGTCGAGGAGCACCTGCCACTCGACTTCGCTTGTGTCTGCACCTACGACCCGGTCAGCCATTCGTTGACGGTGGTGAGCGTCGGCATCGCAAGTGAAGCTCTCGCGCTTGGCCTCGCGATGCCCGAGCGAGCGACGGTCCCCGTCGATGAAAACGGTCTGTCGCGCTGCGTACGAGGAGAACTCGTGTACGAACCGGA
Organism: Polyangiaceae bacterium; assembly: GCA_036263015.1. GTDB lineage: Bacteria > Myxococcota_A > Polyangia > Polyangiales > Polyangiaceae > SZUA-265. The sequence goes on from DATAHU010000282.1 coordinate 36,566, forward strand.
CATCACAGATGTGCCTATGCCGTTTCCGCAACGCCTGGCTTGCGGTGGCCTTCGTTCGCTCGTGGCCGCGCCGCTCCTCGTAGAGAGCCAGGTCTTTGGTGTGGTCATCGCGGCGCGCCTGCAAGCCGAGGGATTCACTAGCAGTGAGTGTGAGTTCTTGAAGCAACTGAGCGAACATGCTGGGCTCGCTGCGCACCACGCTCAGCTCTACTCGGCGTTACAGATCGCATATGATGACCTGCGGCAAACGCAGCAAGCCGTAATGCAGCAGGAGCGACTGCGAGCGCTCGGGCAAATGGCGAGCGGCATCGCCCACGATATCAACAATGCAATATCACCCGCGGCGCTCTATGCCGAGACCCTGCTCGATCGAGAAGAGAACCTCAGTGCCGACGCGCGCGATCGACTCGAAACGATCAAACGCGCGATCGACGACGTAGGACAAACGGTTGGGCGACTGGGGGAGTTCTATCGTCAGCGCGAGCGACAACTACCGCATGTCCCGGTCGACGTGAGTAAGATGGCGCGTCAAGTTATCGATCTGACGCGCGCACGTTGGAGCGACATGTCGCAACGGCAGGGCATTGCAATCCGGGTGCAGACGGAGTTTTCGGAGCAGCCGATTACGATCCTGGGCGTCGAAAGCGAGATTCGAGAAGCCCTCACGAACTTGGTACTCAACGCGGTCGATGCGATGCCAGAAGGCGGAACACTCACGCTGCGCACGAGAACGACAGACGGCCCTGCTCTCGGCAGCGGCGAACGTAATTTGCGCCTGGTACTCGTGGAAGTCGAGGATACGGGCCTTGGGATGGACGAGGACGTGCGGCGCCGATGTCTAGAGCCGTTCTTCACGACCAAGGGCACGCGCGGAACGGGTCTGGGGCTTGCGATGGTGTATGGCGTCGTCATGCGCCACGGGGGTGAGATCGAGATCGACAGCGGTCCCGGCAGGGGCACGACGATGCGCTTGAAATTCACTGCCCCATCCATTGCAGTCGGGTCAGCGCCGGAGCTGGCGAGCCGTGCACCCAGCGAGCACCTACGGATACTGATTGTGGATGACGATCCCCTGATCCTAAAGTCGCTGCGGGACGCCCTCGAAAGCGATGGTCATCTGGTGACGGCGGCCAACGGGGGGCGATTGGGCATAGAAGAATTCAAGCGCGCCAACCAAAGCCAAACACCGTTCGCGGTGGTCATCACGGATCTCGGAATGCCCGACATCGACGGGCGCAAGGTTGCCAGCGCCGTCAAGAGCGAATCGCGGACGACGCCCGTCATCCTGTTAACCGGATGGGGTCAGCGTTTGGTGACAGATGGAGACGTACCACCGAACGTCGATCGCGTGCTCAACAAGCCACCCCGTTTGCGCGAACTAAGGGACGCTCTGCACGTCGTGGGGCGCCGGTGACAGAGCCAATGATCCGGACGGGCCGCATCTTGGTCGTCGACGACGAGGAGTCTCAGCTCAAGGCCGTGTGTGAGACGCTGCGCGACCATGGCTACTATGCCGTAGCTGCCTCCGAGCCAAACGCGGCGCTGGCGTTGCTCGAACAGCACCAATTCGATCTGCTTCTGACTGATCTGGCAATGCCGGACCTGGACGGCATCGCATTGTTTCAACGAGCGCTAACCACAGACCCCGATTTGGTCAGCGTGATCATGACCGGCTCGGGCACCATCAAGACAGCGGTCGAAGCGATGCAGGTGGGTGCGCTCGACTACGTACTCAAACCCTTTCGGGCCAGCGCACTGCTGGCGGTGGTCTCTCGCGCTTTGACAGTGCGCACTCTGCGCATAGACAACGCGGCCCTGGTGCAAAGAGTTGCCGACCGAACCGCGGCGCTCGAGGCGGCGAACCGCGAGCTCGAGTCGTTCTCGTACTCGGTATCGCACGATCTACGCGCGCCGCTTCGCGCGATCGCGGGCTTCGCCCAAGCACTCAGCGAGGCAGCGACGCCCGATGAGTCGAGTCACCTGGTGCGCCGCATCGCGGCCAACGTGGAACGGATGAACCAGCTGATTGAGGCGTTGCTAGAGCTCTCGCAAGTTGGCCGCCGGCAGCTCGACAAGGCACCAATTCAACTAACGTCGCTCGTTCGGGAGGTCGTTGTCGAGCTCACGGGCGAAGAAGCCGGATCGCGAGTAGTCGTCGAACCACTGCCGGACGCGCTTGGCGATGGTCCCTTGCTGCGACAGGTCTTTGTCAACTTGTTGATGAACGCGCTCAAGTTCACCCGCGGCACAGCTTGCCCTAAGATCGAAGTGGGGCACCTGATCGAAGCTGACAGCGCGGTGTACTATGTGCGGGACAATGGCGCGGGCTTCGACATGGCATATGCCGACCGAATGTTTGGGCCGTTTCAACGTCTTCATCGTCAGGATGAATTCGAAGGCACGGGCATCGGTCTTTCGATCACTCGCCGGATCATCGAACGACACGGTGGGCGAATTTGGGCTGAGGCACAGGTAGGCGAGGGTGCAACATTCTATCTGACCCTTTCGGCACTTGCCTCCGAACCCGAGTAGTACCAAGTCCCCCGAAGCGAATCGGGCGGAGCCGCTTCTTCCAGTGCGCACGCTCTTGGGATCTGCGCTAACGTGCCAGCGAGAAACTCGGGCAGTGCAGAACGCCTCGCGCGTCGCCATCCAAGCCCATAGCATGCCGGCGGTCCAAACAACGGTGGTGTGCAGGTTAGTATCGAGGACCACGACTGCGAACGGATCCAGAGCAGTGGGCCTCGCGGTCCGAGATGACGGACGGGGGATCGATTGGCGGGCCATTGCGATGAAGGAGCAAGCTCGGTATCCCGAATCCGGCGCGCGAAGCTCTGATCGACGCCTTGTTCGCAATGGCTCGACCACGGCGGAACAGGTTAGTGACTTCTCGGGCGCGGGGTCGGTATGGGCGCAGAACGTGCAGCGTGCGCAGAACGTGGCGGCCGCGTGGAAGGGTTCAGTCACCCGTGGGATGGCACACGGATCGAATTCCTCTTCCCCCGCTCGACTGCCTCGAGTGAGTGGGGTGGCAGTGTTCCCGCAGCTATCACAGGCCAAGCGAACGCGCAATTTGAGCCGTCAACGCGAGAGGCCTTCTGGCCCGATTCGTGCCGAGGACTTTCGGAGACTGTCACGCAAACCTGTGCGCAAGAGCAGGGCAGAACCGCCTCCTCAAGAGCTTGGCGCAAATAGTTGCGTAGGTTCGCCGAACGCCGACTCAAAGCTGTGCGCTCCTGTCACTATGTTGCAGAATGGCATAGACATGCACGACAACGGGATCATCCACCGCATTCTGATTGTCTACGACGAAGCGGCGCGGCGCATCGATGAACACGCGTCGCTGGATCTCGCACCCATCGCACGCGCGGCCAGCATCGTGAGTTCTTTCGTCCATGACTGCCACGAGACGCTCGAAGAACAGCTCGTATTTCCGCGGTTGTTGGTCGCCCATCGAGAGGCCGAGTTGAGCGCAACGCTGCTCCGTCAACACCGACGCGGTCGCGAGTTGACTGACGCCATCATCCGCTCCGCCCGCACCAGCGCGACCTTCGAGATGGGGCACGCTCTGCGCAGTTTCTCCAGGATGTATCGCCCCCACGCCGCGCACGAAGACACCGTGTTGTTTCCTGCGTTTCGAGCCTTGGTGGGGCGCGTGGGTTACCGTGAGCTCAGCGAGCAGTTCAAAGACGAGGAGCGACGTTTGTTTGGAGAACGCGACTCCGAAAACGCCCTGATCGAGATCGTGAAGATCGAGACAGCGTTCGGGCTGGCCGATCTCGCGGAGTTTACACCATAAACGCGCTGCCCACACCGTGCGCCTCTTCCCGCGCTAGCGAACACGGAAACAGCGAGGCTAAACCCGCCAACGCAACATACCGTATGGAGCGTGGGAGCTATAGATCCACGAAGTCAAGAAGCGATTGACGGTGCCGTGCAACAGTCCGTGTCCGGGTTGTTCGAGGCTTACGGATATCCCGTCTCCGCGCTAGCACCGCCAACGAGCAGCGCGGACAAAGAGTTCAACGACATGGGCGGGGTCATCGTTTCTGCGGCGGAACAGGTTAGCGGCACTGTCGTGGTTTCAACGACAGAAGACGTCGTAGTGAGCACGCCACTACCTGGCCCCAACGCATCGCACAGCAGCGATTGGGTGCTGCCAGGGCAGGCGTGGTTTGGGCCAATCCTGGACTGCTGCCTCCAGAGTAGCGCGCGCCGCCGCGGGCTCCGGCAGCTTGGATGCGCCGTGCGTGTGTTGCCAATGGGCCCATGATTCCAGCACGATGACGTGACGCCCCGTCTCCGTATGCGACTCGTCGGTGTGTATTAGCAAGCGGCGTGCAGGTCCCGTGCAAGTGCGCGTGGGGCTTGTCCCGCCGTAGGCAGCGTGATCTGGTCCAGTCGCACCGACGCGGCAGCGGCATCAACAAGCTCCA
>DATAHU010000283.1:0-3925 GCA_036263015.1 Polyangiaceae bacterium
TACGGCAGCTGAGCCGTCTCTGCGAGCCCGCGCTCGACGAGGCCACTCGTCGAAGCCGCCTATCGGGCCAGCGCGCGCACGTAGAGCGTCAAGAGCAGAGCGAACAGTAACGCCAGCGGCACCAGTGCGTGCTGCAGCGCCCTACAGAACACCGCACGCCACCAAAGCTGGCCGTCGCTCAAGGGCGGCAGGGGGCTGAAGTCCGTGCGCGACACGTCGAGTTCGGCTGCCAGTCGGCGCACACGCCAGATGTTCTGTTCGTCCCTGTACACTTCCGTGCGCAAGCGGCGACCCAACAAGGCGCGCACGACTCGATCGACGTAGCGCCAATAGCACCACATCCAGGCACCGCCGATCAGCCACAGGCTGAGCGCGTCGAACAGGATCGGCGGCAGCTTCAAGGGTTCACCTTTGACCCAGATAGAGGTGCTGTCGCCGGCTCGGGCACGCGCCCCAGCGCCTGCTCGTCGTTGCCACGTCGCTCGAAGAGAACGAAGTTCGGTTCGGCAAACAGCGCGTCGTGAAAAACCGGCAGCGAACTCTGCTGCGCAGTAGCGGGCCGAGTGGAGAACCCAGCCACCGCACCGGCCGCGACCTCGGTCAGCCAGTGCGCGCGGCGCGAACGCATCGCAATTCCAAGCAGCGTGAGCCCGATCGCGCCAACGATCCAGAGGGACCAAAGCCAGAAGCGGAACTGCGGCGAAGTGAGATCTACGCGAAAGCTCTGACACGCCACGCGGTCGAATGCCGACAACGGCGACAAGTACAGCCCCGACACTCCCAACGCGCTCATCAGCCTGCCCGTGGCGCACAGGTCGTGGCGCCCCACGCTCTTACGCAGTGTCCGGATCAGGTTACCACTGGCCAGAGCCATGAAGATGCCGGCCCAGCCCGCACCCCCCAGCCAAAGGTCGAGCCAACTGCACTCGGGACCGGACGAGAAGAACAGGTTGCTGAGCGTGGCGGCCGTCAGCCAGTGAAACCTGCAATCGCTGCAACCAGCCGAAGCCACTCCGGTCGCGAACAGACCAAGCAAGAAACCGCACCCAACAGCCAGCCAGGAGCGATTCGGCTTAGCGCTCACCCAGTACCAGCACACGAAGTTCAGCGCAGAGCCGAAGCAGACCGAGACCCACCACACGGGGTGGCGCAGGAACTCGAAGCCGTGAAACAAGTGAAGCGCAAAGTCCAGGACGACGAGCTCGAAAAAAAAGCAAAGGGCCAGCAACCCAAGCCAGTGCCGCGCACGCGTGGAAAGCTCCAAGCTCAGCAACCACGGCAGCACCGCGGGCGCGGTGCCTTCAAGCGCGTGCCAAGATGGCTTTGACATTGTCGATCGTCGCCTTGCGAAAGTCCTTGTCCAGGAAGCACTTGGAATGCGTGACGTTGAAGGGCGTGCTGGCGATGGATTTACAAGCGCGAAACTCGGCGCTGGGGCCAGGCACGGTCTCGTCGCCCAAGGCGCTTCGGTCGGCTAAAGGGATGCACACGTCCGCGTCGACGGGGTTCTCTCCGTCGAGATGAGGCGGAGGTGGCGGACCACTCGGCGTCGGGGCGGGAGGACCACTCGGCGGGGCGGGCGACGGCGGATTGGTGCCCGGCGCGGGCGCGGGTGCGGGCGGCGGACGGCGCCGCCAATCGAAACTCATGTCGGTCTGGGTCTGGTTGCCTCGCAGCAGACAGGTGTTGGGATGAAACACGCCCGCGACGGAACGCGTGAACGTTCGTGCCGTGCGCAAGCGCGCGCGCACGTCGTTGGCGAACGGATGCGTCGGCTGGATCAGCCCCGGCGGAAAGTCGTCGGCGTAGCGCGTGAAGATATCCGATTCGGTGCGATTGGTTCCGAAGTTGCCGAACAGCCATGCGTCTGGGTAGCTGTCATGAGGTAACAATTCGATCGGCCCCTGCGCGCCACTTTGGACTTCGAAGTATTCCTCGGGGCTGTCACCGAGAATGTTCCTCAGACCGAACTCCGTCTCTCCCAGAGCGCTCGTCGCGCCGGTGAAGAAGCGGCGATAAGCGACCACCGCGCCGTCCGCTGGAATGACGCAGTGAACGACACCAGCGATCTTCGACGTTGCGCCCTGCGTGAGCGCCGCTCGCGTCACCAGACCGCCCATGCTGTGAGTCACGATCACGACTTGCTCAGCCTTGTGATCGGCGAGCGCGCGATCGATACAGGCGATCAGCGTCTTGGCGCTGTTCCCGCAACTCTGTCGCCAATCGTAACCGCACGCATAGATGGGACGGATCTCGCTCGTCTGGCGCTTGCCCGGGTTGAGACCCACGACCAAGTCCATCAAGATCGCGCCATAGAAGCTCCAGGCCAAGCCGCCCCAGCCGCGCTTCTCCCAGAAGGGCTTCATGATCTCCTTCGTCGTGAAGTCGGTGTGAATGACGCCCTTGGTGCCGATGTCGCGCACGCGCTTGACGTTGAACATGTCCTCGATCGGATCGACCTCGAAAATCGAGGAGTCGAGTCCGGTGAGCACGTTCGCCGAGGTTTGGAAGTTGATGCGTCTGCGTACCTCACCCGTCGAGGTGCCAACCCAGCGACCCATGGTCTTGGAGTTGTCGGGGTCCCAACTCGGACTGTTGTCGATGCTGAGACGACTGCCCATCACCCCGGGTACGAACACGACCGGAATCACCCGCGTGTTGATCGTATCGTGACCCGCGCTGCCCGTGTCCCTCAGTTGCCCTTCCGCTCCCATGATCGACTCCGAGTTCGTTCCTTTACGCGACCTCGACGTTGAGCGACGCGACGAGCGCCGCCCACTCGCTGTACGCCACGAAGGGTTCTGCTGTCGAACGGTAGCGAATCCTGAGCGTGTGCGCGCCGAAGCGCCCACGCGCATCCCAATACGACAGCACCCGCCCGGTGCTTTCCCGAGCGCGCCACGAAGCCACGTCGAGCACGAGCTTCGAGTAGTCCGTCGCGAACGGCGGAGGGATTTGACCGGCTTGCATTGGAATGCGATTACGCTCCTCGAGCCACACCTGTGCCTCTGGATCCACCGAGAACATCACTACCCAATCCGGCTCATGAGTTTCCAGGCTCGAGTCGTCCCAACGCACTTCGAACGAGCTTTCCCTTGCCGGTGACTCGAAGCCGTACATCCCCGGATTGGCCAACGGGTAAGGCCAGACGAAGCTGAAGTCGTAAACTCCGTAGCGACCTACGGGTAGCCGTGCCCCGGGCACTCGAAGCGCCAACGTACCGAGCATTTGGAACGTCAGCCCGGCCTCGGAGGCCAGCGAACCGCAGGTGGTCAACCAACACCCGAACTCGGTCTCGACCACGTGCAGCAACATCGCAGGACTGTCTTGGGTCGGGCCGTACGTCGTCATGAAGCCGTAGATCGACCAGTACGGATGCGGCACCGACCACATGTCTCCAGCCGAAGCCCGGCCAGCGTTGTATTCGATCAATGCCTCCCGACGGCGCAGGAACCACTCGTGCACGCGAGCAGGCTCCTGCTCGAGCTGCAACCACGCCACGTAACGCTCGGGAGCCCCTGTCTGACCGAACGTCCTTTCCGTATTGCTTTGCCAGCCCCCGGGCAACAGAAACGTGACTCCGTTACAAGAGACCCAACGGGGCGAAAGCGACGTGGAGGACATGACACAGGCGTTGCACTGGCTCTGTGTGCGCCGTGCAACGGACAGCGCGTAACATATCAGCTGGCCGTGCACCTAGTAGCTTCGGACTCGATGGTAACGGTGAGACAGACACGATCGAATTGCGGTACGCCCGCTCTGAGTCCAACTTTGGCCGATGCGAAGATTCGGGAGGGTAGCGGGACTCGGGTGGACGCTGCTTGGCGTCGGGGCGTGTGGCACGGAAGCAGACGCGGCCAAATCGGGGGTGGTCGAGGCGACCTCGCCTGAGCCCGGCGAGTGTGATGGGTCTTGTGAACCCGCG
>DATAHU010000284.1:0-101712 GCA_036263015.1 Polyangiaceae bacterium
GTCGGATGTCCTTGTAGGCTTTCGGCGCTTCGTCGATCACGCCGCGATCTTTGCGGCACTCGACGTCCCTGGTTTGCCGCGCCAAGTCGTGCAGCGAGAATGCATAGCGCGCCTGGTTGCGACTCAGGCGCCGCCCAGCACCGTGTGAGGCTGACTCGAAAGCCAACGCGTTGCCTTTGCCGCGCACGATGAACGAGCTGGTTCCCATCGAGCCGGGAATGATGCCGAGCTCCCCAGCGCGCGCTCGGATCGCTCCCTTGCGGGTGATCAGCAACTGTTCCCCGAAGTGATGTTCTTCGGCGACGTAGTTGTGATGGCAAGTTATCGCCTGATCGAAAGCGATGCTCGGCCAACGTCTCAGCAGTACGGACTCGACCAGCTCCAGCATCAGATCGCGATTGAGCGCCGCGTAGTCTTGCGCCCAGTACAACGCACGACGGTACTCATCGAAGGTGGGGGAGCCTGCTAGAAACACCGCAAGATCGGGATCCGGCAAGGCGCGGTTGTGCGTGAGGCGCAGCGCCTTCGCCATGTGGTGTTCGGCCAGCGAAGCACCGACGAAACGACTGCCCGAATGCAGCAAGATCCAAACTCTCTGCTCGCTGTCGAGACACAGTTCGATGAAATGGTTGCCGCCACCGAGCGTTCCCAGTTGCTGCTCGACCCGGCTCTGCAAGTTCCTGTGCGCCGGGAGCTCGAGACCCGAGAACGTCTCGAGCAGTGCCAGCGCACGTTCACGCGACCGACTCGCGTTCCAGATGGACTCGTCATGATACTCGCGCCCCACCGGCACCTTGGCTTCGATCTCGAGCCGCAGGCTTCTGAGGTCGTCGGGCAAGCGTGAAGCCAGGAGGTTCGTTCTCACCGCCGCCATGCCGCAACCGATGTCGACGCCAACGGCGGCTGGCGCGACCGCGTTGCGCATGGCAATCACGGAGCCGACGGTCGCGCCTTTGCCAACGTGAACATCGGGCATGACCGCTATGTGGTGCGCGACCCAAGGCAAGCTCGCGACGGCCTTCAATTGCCGCAAGGCTTGCGAATCGACTTCGTGTGGGTTGGCCCAAAGTCGGATGGGGACTTTGTCGCCTTTGATTAACGTCGCCATGTCATCTCCAGTGACCGGGGTGAGCCGGGCGCTGTGGGCACGCGAATTGCGCCCGTGAACTGTTCCCGGAACCACGCGGGCAGTGACTCGAAGCGTTGCTTGTCGCGCGGGCTGAGCTCGCTTTTTTGGCGAAACCCGCCGTGCGCCGTCGGGTCGAGCCAGTACAGCCGTTCACCATGAGCCAGTACGCGCCGCCCATCGAGCCAAGCCGTCAAGGTTGCCTCCGATTCGGGCAGTCTTTCTCGCCGACCCCAGGAAAAGCGTTCGCGGGGTTGGTGTCGCAAAATGCCGTGCCTGTCGACCCAGAAGTGGGGATGACGACTCTCTGGATCGTCGCTCGCGCGCACCTCGCGCAGCAGGTGATCGAACAGGATGTGTCGACCTGCGGTCGTGCGAGTGTCGAAGCGCTCGAATAGAGCACCGCGCACCGCCGCCCACGGTTTGCCGACCTGACTGCGCAGCCAGCGTCGCGCCGGACCGAGCTTGTCGTCGAAACAACGCGTGACTCGTTGACGAGGCATGAACGAGATTGAGTCGAGCTCCGTCTCACGACGGAGCAAGCCTTCGAGCTGATGCGCGTGCGACCGTTCGACGGAGCTCGACTGCCGGCGCGCGAATTTATTGTAAGCGGAGCGCCCGCCCTCGATGACGGTGCGCGCTAGGTTCTTGGTGGACATTGTTGACTCAAGGGATCAGTGGGAAGTGCAAGCTGCGCCGGATCGTGGCGAAAGCTCAGCTCCGGTGTGCGTTTCAGCGGCAAAGCCTCGCTCAGCCTGCCGCGTAGATAGGGCGCAGCGCGGAGCAACGCGAAATGCGTGTGCTCCGCGCGCGCGAAGTCTCGGAGATCGTTCATGCTGTACCAAACGCGAGCCCGCGATCCATCGGGGGCCAATTCGACGAACGTGACCAGAACGCCCTGCAGACGTTCGTCGCCAAGCTCGCCGTCGAAAATGGAATTGAGTTCTGCTCGGAACAGCTCTTCGAGCCGTAGCGCTCGAACGCCGTTATCCGAACCCTTGGCGCCTCGGCGCCGAGTAGTACGGTTGCCCATGGACTAGTGATGGTTGAAGACTATTGATGGAAATGCTGCGCTCTTCCGTTCGAAGACGCAGCTTGTCGAGTGAGCCGCGCAGCACCCCTTCGTGCAGCGCGCTCGGAGTGAACGCGACGCAGGGAGTCGCCGGAGCTGCAGCCAACGCTGCGGGCGAATTGCCAGCTGTTTGGCCAGCAGTTGCTAGCTCGAAACGAGTACTTCGACGTCCGCTCAGACGCCGGCTACAAGTCGCTCAGGGCCATCAAAATTGATGGCCTGCACCCGTCAACGACAGGTGCAACGCTTCACGCCGAAATTGGCATGAGGGAGACGATCACACGGTATGCGGTACGAGTATCAATCAGCATCAGCATCGTCTCCTTTCGCTATGTTGGGTGGCTAAGGGCTCGAACAGCAAATATGCCGTAAATCGAGCGTGCGGGTATTTGACCTACGACCAAGCGGCTGTCAAGTGCGAGCTAGATTTTTCGAATTTCGATTTTCTTGTGCGTGTAACGCTCGAGCCTGACACCAGTGCAGTTCGCTACGAAACTGCACTGGTCCGCAGTTCGCTCGGTAACCTGTTGCGCATAATGATCTGAGCCGGTCGAAAGCGATTGGCCGAGTGCGCGATTCAGTAGCCCAAGTAAGTACCGCCGATTCCGCCGAAGAAGTGCGGAATGAACATCGCGTCGAAACCATGCCAGTCTCCGTACTTCGCGGCGAGGGAGCGATAGAGTGCGCCAACCCGAGCGCGCTGTCCCTCACCGCGCGATGGATCTCCGCCCATGTCCGCAACGAGGGCAGCCGAGGCTTGGCGGAAGTCGATGTACATCTGGCGGTAGTCCAAGAAGTCGATCTTGGTCCCGCGTTGGAAATGAGTAGGAACACACAGGTCGAACTCCAAAGCGGCCAATTTGTCGAGTGCCCGTACGTAGCCAGGGTAGTAGGTATCGGGTACTCCGAAAGGAGGAAGGCTACGGATGAACGCCAAGTCTGGGGTGAACGCGACACGCTCGGCGGGAAAGTAGAACGCATAGAGTGTGTCCGAGTGAGAGCGACCCATGTACAGAAGCTTCAACTCGACCTTGCCGAGTTGTAAGTTCACGTCCCCTTCCAGCGGGCGCGTCACGGGTAGGACGTCGGCTTCGGGCCAATCGGCGACGTAACGCATCACGTCCCGGTGCGCGATCACTTCGGACGGATGTAACTCGGCGGCTCCCTGAATATGGTCCAGGTGGTTGTGCGAGTAGAACACCCATTGCACTGGCTTGCCCGGGAAGCGTCGACCCAGTTCGCGCGCGAGCCTCCGGCTGTGCTCACGATTGAAGGTATCGAACACGGCTAGCGCGTCACCCGCGTCCACGATCAGACTGCGATCGATGCCGTGGCGGAAACCGTAAATTGGGCCGCGGATGCTCTCGAAGTCATCCGGCCTGTCGAGGTCGGGTTCGAAGTAATCAGTCGGGATGGCTTGCCGGATCGCCAACTGTTGCCACGGTAGCAATGCCGCGAGCAACCCGAGAGCTAGTATTTGCAACGTCAGTAGGGCGGCAGCGCCCAATAGCAAGGGTCTAATGTGTTTCACGCTCTGGAGTTTGTGAGCGCCAGCGCTCGGCGCTTGTCCCAGCCGGTCGTCGAGCTTGACTCAGATGGAACTGACAGACCAAATATCCGTCGCTCGCCACGACGGGCTTGGCGCGCGCCTGGATACGCTCGACAATCCGTAGCGTGCACGAGCTGTTTCCAGGTGTTCGGCTTTTGGCAATGGCGCCCAGCACCGCCGCATCGCGTGCAATGAGTTGGAGCATGGGCGCCGGGCGCGCTTGGATCGTCGAGGACGCTGCGCTGGCCTTGGAGCGTCCCGCGGAAAACTCCAGCGACACGCTGAAGCTCGTGTTGCAGTCGCGAGGTAACGCCCGCCTGAAGCATGCTGGGCAAAGGGTGTCGCTCGGTGCAGGGGATTTGACGCTGGTCGACGGCAGGTTGCCGTTTCGCTTGGAGCTCGAGCCCAGTTACCGTCAGTCGCTGGTCGAGTTACCGCGCAGCTTGGTGAGCCGGCGTCATCGCTGGTTGCTCGGGCGTGTTGGCGAAGCCTGGTCGAGGGCGGAGCCGGCTCATGCGCACTTGTTCGAGTCTTTGGAAGCCATCGTGAAACGGCTTGCCGGGCTGAGCGAAGCGCAACGTGCACCGCTGCTCGAAGCTGTCCTATCGTTGTTAGCTTCGACCCATGAACCCGCCACTGGAGAGTCGCGCAGCGAGTGGCGTTACGCGCGGGCTTGCGCCGATCTCGAGGCGAACTTAGCGAATCCCGACTTGACCGCCGCACTGTTGGCCGAGCTGCAAACCACCTCACGCAGGCACCTGGACGCCATCTTCAGCCTTCGCGGAATGAGCATCGAGCGCCGCATCTGGGACTTGCGTCTGTTGCGTATCGCCGAGCAGTTGGTGGATCCGAGGCACGCCCAGCGTCCACTGATCGATCTTGCGCTGTCGTGGGGATTCAACAGCCATGCTCACTTCACGCGCGCCTTCCGGCGCAAGTTCGGTATGGCTCCGAGTGTCTTCCGAACTCGCGCTGTCCTGCCTCCCCTTTGAGAGGGAACGCCGCTCGGTGAAGTGTCCGCTAGGTGTTCACCGATTGCGGTGGTTTTGGGTCGCACTCTTGGAGCGTGGCTCGGCGTCCAGGACCTCGCGCACGCGTCGCCCGAGCGCGTCTGGGACGAGCGGCTTTTGTAAATATGCGATGTCGGCGCCAAGTACGCCGTCTTGGATGATCGCGTTTTCAGCATAGCCCGACATGTAGAGGATCTTCATGTCGGGCCGCATCTGTGACAACTTCGCCGCAAGTTCACGACCGTTGATTTGCGGCATGACGACGTCCGTGAGCAGAAGGTGAATCGGTTGCGAGAGATTGGCACAATGGGTGATCGCTTCACCCGCGTTGCCTGCCTCGAGTACGCAGTAGCCGAATCGACGCAAGATGTCCAAGGTTACCATGCGTACTTCATCCTGATCTTCAACGACCAGGATCGTTTCGCTGCCGCGTAAGGTGGTAGGCTCTTTGAAGACGTCCACACTGGGTCGGGCTTCGGGAGTTGCTTGGGGCAGGTAGATCTTCATCGTCGTGCCTTGCCCGACCTCACTCTGCACGCCGATGTGCCCGCCGCTCTGCTTCACGATGCCGAATACCGTGGATAATCCCAAGCCCGTACCTTTACCTGGCCCCTTGGTGGTGAAGAAGGGCTCGAAGATGCGAGGCAACGTGACCTTGTCGATACCCATGCCAGTATCGCTCATGGAAAGCAGGACGTAGTGCCCTGCAATCACATCCAAGTGTTCCGCTGCGTAAGCTTCGTCGATGTACGCTTGCTGCGTTTCAATGCTGAGTTTGCCGCCATCGGGCATCGCATCGCGAGCGTTGACGGCTAGATTCATCACGACTTGGTCGATCTGTCCGGGATCGATTCTGACGAGCGGGAGATTGGCTGCGTAGTGCGCCGTCAGCTCGATGTCTTCACCGATCAGACGTTGCAGCATGCGTTCGGACTCGCGAAGAACTTGGTTGATGTCCAAGTCGCGAGGATCGAGCACTTGCTTGCGACTGAACGCCAAGAGCTGCCGCGTCAGATCTGCAGCGCGCTCGCCGGCTCGTTTGATCGCCTCAATCTCGAGACGCGACTCGTCCTCGGGTTTCAGATCCGCGAGCAGCAGCGCAGAGTAGCTCAAGATCACGGACAATAGGTTGTTGAAATCGTGCGCGACACTGCCCGCGAGGCGGCCGATGGCCTCCATCTTCTGCACATGGCGTAACTGTTCTTCGGTTCTGCGCAGCGAATCTTCGGCCAGGCGCCGCTGTTCGTTGGACTGCGCCAACTCTTCACGTCCCTGCCTTCGGCTCTCGTGTTCGCGAACCTCGCGTTCGATGGCCGCGCACAGCCGACCGAGTTTGCCTTTGAGGAGATAGTCGTTGACTCCGAGCCGCATGGCTTGCACGGCGACGTCTTCCCCAACGGTCCCCGACACGATGATGAAGGGCAACTCGGCGTCTCGCGCCCGCAATACAGCCAACGCCTTGGGCGCGCTGAATCGTGGCATCGAATAATCCGAGAGCACTATCTCCCACTCGACTTCGTCGAGTGCAGCGCTCATCTCCTCGTGGGTTTGAACGCAGCGATGAATGGGGTTGAAGCCTCCCTTGCGCAGCTCGCGCAGAACCAGTTCGGCGTCGACTTCGGAGTCTTCGACCAACAGCACGCGCAGGTCGCGCCTCGTGTCCCCCTTGACCATCAACGCCAATCCTGGGCCATCGGGCGAGCCCATTCAAGCATTCGTGGCGGCTTTGGGCCGCTTGTTGCAAAGATAGGCCCTAGGCTGCTGTGCCGCGCTCGCGCACACAGCCGCACTGCAGCGAAATTGCCAACCCATACCTAGCTCACCCGCGAGTTGAGCTCGATCGGTGAGGGAGTGGAGCTCCCGCTTGCCGTGCCTGGTCACCTCACCTCGTGCAACCCAAGCGAGCGCGCGTCGTCCATTCAGTGCTGAGCCCCACCGTGTGGTCCTGCACGTTGCCGCTGCTGTCTATGAAGTAGTTAGTCGGAAAGGCGCCGACTTTGTAATCGCGCAGCAGTTTGCTCGTGCCGAGTAACACGGGGTAGCGGATGCCTTGTTCGTCGATGAAGCGCCGTAGATCGGGGTTGTCGCCGTCTTCCACGATACTCAGGAGCACGCTGTCAGCGCCCAATGCGTCGTGCACGCGA
Organism: Polyangiaceae bacterium; assembly: GCA_036263015.1. Taxonomy (GTDB): domain Bacteria; phylum Myxococcota_A; class Polyangia; order Polyangiales; family Polyangiaceae; genus SZUA-265. Next base: position 6,902 of record DATAHU010000284.1, read on the forward strand.
TTGAGCATGCCAAATTCTTGCCGGCAGACACCACACCACGTGGCCCAAAAATGCACCAGGACAGTTTTCCCGCGATACGCGTCGAGGCTCACCTGGTCGCCGGTTGGGGTGCGCAGCGTGAAGTCCGGAGCATGGACGCCGCGAGTTAATAAGCCTGATTGTTGCCAACGGGTTACGCCGAAATACACAAGCAGCACCAGGGCGATCTGCGTCGCCCAGCTCCAGGCGCGTCCGCGCCGCTCGGGCGGCGGGGCGGCGTCTGGGCTCACGTCTCCTCTTCGCCACGCGCGCTGCTCCGTGCCTGGCCGGATTCGTTGCGGGTGGCTTCGTTGGACGATTTGGCGCTTTTGGACTGTGACTTGGCATTGCGCGCGCCGAGCATGTTGCGAGCGAGCTGCCCCGCCGTAAATGGCATCGTCAACAGCGAACGCGTCAGTTCGGCCGCAAGCTGCAACGGGGTATTGCCTCGCGCAACCAAGGTCACTTGCTCGCCGCTCAGCTCGTCTTTGAGTGCCCCACGCGCCACCGTGCGACTGCCGTCCGAACGAATCTCCACGATCAGACGCGCCACGACTGGTGGATCGTCCTTCAGTGCTTCCAAGGTATCCGTAGAGTTAGCCGAGCGCGTCAACGGGTTCTGCGCCGACTTTTGCTCCGAGGGCGTGCTCGTGTCCTCGACCTCGGTGGCTGACCCCTCGCGTGCGGCGCGGGTCGCGTTCGCGGCGCGACTCGCCAAATCCGCTGCGGCTCTGACGCCGTCCCATACCTTGGCTTCGAGCCGATCTTTGAGGCCATCGAATTTGCGACGCATCACGGCCGTTTGGGGCGCGCAGTCACGCCTGTCAAGGATTCGTCGCCGCGCTGGCTCGCGCGGCCTTCCACTCGCTCCAGCCGGGCTCGGTCGAGCTGCTCTCGCAATGCGGAGCGCCTTCGTTGGCGAAGTACAAGCGCGGCCCGTCGGGCGAAGTGACCATGATGCGCTCGTCCGCGTCGACGGCCAAGGCTTGCACTGGGCTGCCCGCAGAGTTCGAAACGGGCCAACCGTAGATCAAGTAGCGATGCTCCGCTGCCTTGGCGTCGACCTTCGCCAGATCGACGGCCCCGACCAGTGCTCCCTTCTGATCGGGCAAACACAGCGCGAAGTAGTAGCCCCCTTGTTCAATGGCATCGCCGAGCGGAGTGTCCTTGACTTGGTCGGGCCTGACCGCCAGTGGCGGTTTGTCGAGCACCTTGCCATCGGGCAGCGGTGCAAGGCCGGCCAGTGCAGCGAGCGTCAGGGCGCTGCCCACCCCGTCGTGATCCGGGTCGTTGGCGGCCGTCTCGCGAGCATGGTCCTGTGCCACTACCAAACCCCGCGCGAAGGCAATCGCGTGTTTGGAAGCTGCAGCTTTGCCACCTGCGATCACGCCTGGAATCGCTTGAACCAACACGAAGCGCACGAAAGCTACGCACGCGATCAACGCCGAAGCCCACAACAGACCCCAGGCCCAGCGCCGCTCGCTGCCGGTCATCTTTGGCAGCGACAAGCCTACAACCAACACCAAGAAACCCACCGCCGGCGCCGCTTGGGTCCAGATCAACGACAAGACGCAACCGACGATGAGCGCGGCGCAACGTAACGTCGGGCTTGGACTCAAACGCATTTCGATGACTTCGGGTAGTCGGATGTGTGTGACTCGCCAAGCAAATTCCGCTGTGCGTTGGGCCAGATGGCGGGACACACTCGTGTTTTGAGGGTAAACGGTCCCGTTGGGCGGCCGTCACAAACGGTGCGCTCTGCGTGCGCGAACGACGCGCCCCTCTTGATAGACTTGCACTGACCTTTCGAGCCCTACCGTCCAATGCGAATTCTCATCGTCGACGACTCGAGCGCTACGAGAACATTTGTCCGCGAGGCCCTGGAAGCCCGCGACACACCAGGAGCCAGCTCCGAGGTCGTCGAGGCAGACAACGGTCTCGAGGCCCTGCGGGTATTGCCGCGCGGCCCGTACTCGCTGGTCATCAGTGACATCAACATGAGTGGCGTCAATGGACTCGAGCTGTTGAACTTCATTCGCAGCAACAAGAGCTACGAGAACGTCGGCGTGCTGCTGATATCGACCCAGGGTTCGGAGAAGGACAAAGAACGCGGGCGCCGCCTTGGGGCGGATGGTTACTTGGCAAAGCCGTTCACAGCGGACGAGCTGCGACAGGCGGTCAATGACGTCGTAGCCAAACGGAGTGCGGGTGGCTGAAGGAACCGACAAAGCGCGCGAAGAGTTCCTCTCCGAGGCGCAAGAACTGATCGAAGGCTTGTCGCGAAGCCTGCTCGGCCTCGACGAACTGCAGAACAGTGGCGCCGAAGACCCGAGCCTGATCAACGAAGCGTTTCGTTACGTTCACACGTTGAAGGGTCTGTCCGGGATCTTCTCCGCCAAGGCGATCGGTACCTTGGCGCACCGAGTCGAGGACGCGCTCGACGCACTACGCCTCGGGCGCTTGCCGCTCTCGGCAGAGTTCATCGACGTCTTGCTGCGCACCGTCGAACTGTTCTGGCAATTGCTCTCGCACGAGAAAGATGGCGACGAGCCGCCGGATCTGCAGCCGATCTTGGCGCGCATCAGGCGACTGACGTCCGAGACGTCCTCGCAGCAGAGCCGGGAAGAGTTCGAGTTCGAACCTGCGCTCTTGGCGGTGCTCACGGAGTACGAAGAGCACCGCCTGCGCACGTGCGTCGAGCGTGGCCTCGACTTGTTCAAGGTGCGCGTCCGCTTCGGGCTCGCGACCCTCGACAAGGAGCTCGACGAAGTCAAGTTGCGGCTCGCGCCGCTGGGCGAAGTGATCACCTATTTGCCGACGGGTGAGGCGGCCAGCCTCGACGCGATCGAGCTCGATCTGTTGCTGGCATCGGGTTCTGACAACAACGCGATCACCCAAGCCATTGGCGGTACCAACGTAACGGTCGAGCAAGTGCCACGGCGCGCCGTGGGTCCAGCCTCCAGTCCGCTCAGCAAGCCGCAGTCGCTCGAGCCGCTGACGTCCAATCGAACCGCGATGCCCACCCAGCATCCCGATAGCGAGATCGCCCAGGCCGCGGCGATTCGCTCGGTGTCGCAAACGGTGCGCGTCGACATCCGCAAACTCGATGTGCTGATGAACTCGGTGGGTGAGCTGGCGATTTTGCGCGGCGCGTTGGCGCGCATGACCGAGCGTTTGCGCACCGACGGGCAGCGCCAACTCGCGAGTGAACTTCATCGCATTTACCGCAGTTTCGATCGCCGTCTGAGCGAGCTGCAGGGCGGCATCCTCGAAGTGCGCATGGTGCCGCTTTCTCAGGTCTTCGATCGCTTGACGCGCGTAGTGCGCCAAATCAGTCGCGACGTCGACAAGTCAGTGCGCTTGGTGGTGACCGGTTCGGACACGGAGATCGACAAGTTGATCGTCGAGGAGCTCAGTGATCCGTTGATGCACATCGTACGTAACGCGATCGACCATGGCATCGAACCGCGTGAGCGTCGGCTCGAGATTGGCAAACCCGAGATCGGCATCGTCGCGCTCAACGCCTTCCAGAAGGGCAATCACGTCGTGCTCGAAGTCGAAGACGACGGCGGCGGCATCGACGAGAAATTCCTGATCGAACGCGCTGTGGCGTCCGGACACGTGGCCGCGTCCGAAGCCTCGGTGCTCTCACGCGACGAGATCATGAACCTGATCTTCTTGCCGGGGGTGACGACGCGCCAAGAGGTTTCCGACTATAGCGGTCGCGGCGTGGGCATGGACGTCGTGAAGACGAACATCGCCAAGCTGGGTGGCGTGATCGATCTGCACAGCGAGCGCAACATTGGCACCAAGATCACCGTCACGTTGCCGATCACGCTCGCCATCGTCAGCGCCCTGCTCGTGCGCTGCGCGGGCAACACCTTCGCGCTGCCCTTGAACTCGGTCTCGGAGGCGTTCTCTCTGGATCCCGGGCGCATCAAGTGGATCGATAGTCGCGAAGTGTACACTTTGCGCGGCGCTTCGCTGCCCTTGTGTCGACTCGATCAGCTCTTGGAATTGACGCCTTTGCCGGCTTCCAATCGCAAACGTCGCTTCGTGGTCGTGGCTGGCCTCGGCAGTCGTCGTCTTGGTCTGGTGACGGACGAATTGCTCGGACAAGAGGATATAGTGATCAAGAGTCTCGGCAAATCGTTGAAACAAGTCCGAGGTTTCGCAGGCGCTACCGAGTTGGGCGATCAGCGTGTGGCGCTCGTACTCGACGTGGCCGCGATCATCGAAGAGGTCTTGCGCGGCAGTGAAGGTCGCGAACTCGTGGGGAGCTTGCATGAGTAAGCTGGCGCGCTCCGAGCAGCACTCCAATTCCGTGCTGGCGCGGGGATTGAAGGAGTTCTTGCTCTTCACTCTCGCGGGCGAACCGTACGCTGTCGAACTCGGGCGCGTGCGCGAGATCGTGAGTCCGCCGTTGCTGACCCGAGTACCGCGAGCTGCAAGCGAGGTGATGGGTGTGTGCAGCGTGCGCGGCTTGCTGGTGACGGTCATCGATTTGAGACGCAAGATCCGCGTGCAACAGTCCGCTGCTACTCGCTCGTCGCGGATCTTGCTCACGCGCACGGCCGAGGACGAGGTCGTCGGCCTGTTCGTCGACGAGGTTCGTCACGTGGTGCGTCTCGAAGGCTCTGAAATCGAGTCGGCTCCGGTCGTGCTCGGCGGTGATGTTCCCGACCACGTGCTGGGAATTGGTCGGACTGGCGATGAAGTGATCGTGGTTTTGAACTTGGAAGGAATGGTGGGCTGATGCGCAGCCGGGCCAAAGGCGTCTCGGATCCGTCTCGTAGCCTTGTCGGGTTTACGGTCGGAAACGCGTGGTATGCGGTGCCGATTCGGCACGTGCGCGAGATCACACATCCCATGCCGGTGACCGCACTGCCCAAGTCGTCGCCGGTCGTGATTGGCATGGCCGATCATCGCGGCGAGGTCGTGACCATCGTCGACCTGCGAATTCACTTCGGACTGCCCGAACGCAACGCCGCGGAGCGCACCAAGTGGATCCTATTGCAGTTGGCAGGTGAACCCGTGGGTTTGGTGGTCGACAGCGTGACGGAAGTATTTGGTACTCAAGGTGAACCTCTGCGCGAGGCGCCGCATGCTGCGCGCGCTGCAGAACAAGGGATTTTGGGGGTGTTGTCCCGCCACGAACGACTGGTCTTCGTGATCGATGTCGAGCGTTTCGTGTCGCTGGTCAGATCGATCCGCCCGCGAGCGTCGCTGCCTGAGGTGAGTGAGTGAGGACCCCCCACGATTCCCCCGACAAACGCGCGGCCGATCCGGCGGCAGCGTTGCGCAATGCAAGCGAGCGCTTGCGCCGCGGCCTGGCGCACGCTGATCCCGAGATTCGTCGACAAGCCGTCGAGAGCGTCGCTCAAGAGCGCGACGTGTCGATCCAAATGCTGCTGGTCCCCGCGCTCGGAGACATCGATTGGCGAGTGCGCGCCGAGGCGGCGCGTGCGCTCGCGGTTGGCGGTTTGCAACCGGAGATCGCGTCCAGGCTGGTCGACGTGATCGCGCAAGAGACCGACGTCGGTTACCGTAACGCGGCGGTCGATGCGTTGGGGGCGGGTGGAGAGCTAACGGTTCGTACGCTAGAACCTCGACTCTCCGAGTTGGACGCCGACGGGCGTAAGCTGGCCGTCGATGCCCTGGCCAAGGCCGCGGAACGCTCGAGTTTGCCGGTCTTGTCGCTGCTGGTGAAGGACGAGGACGTCAACGTCGCGGCCGCGGCAATCGAAGCCCTTGCGCGGGTCACACCCGATCGTTCTGAACTCGCGTTGCCGGGGATCGAGCACGGCTTGGCCCATCCGCACCAGTTCGTGCGTTTGGTGGCTCTTGATGCAGCCAACGCGCTGTCCTTGCGGGTGCGTTGGAGCACGCTCGAAGAACACCTCAAAGAGCCGGCGTTGGCGCTGGCCGTGCTCGAGTTGGCGGCCAAGTTGGGCGAGCCCAAGGCGGGGCCGCACTTCGTCGAGCAATTGGAGCGCACGACCGGTAACACGTGGCGCTCCATGTTGGGGGCGTTGCGAGTGTTCAGTCGCGTCAGTTTCGCGTCGAACTTGGCGGCGCGCACTGCGATCGCCTCCGCCAGTGAGACGATGATGGCGGAGATCCGTCAAGCCGCCGGCCTGGACTGCGCGCGTGGTGCCGATGCCTTGATCGTGTTGTGCTTGCGCGGCGCTGAGCCAGCGTTGGACGCACTGCGCGCTTGGATCGGACTCGACGAGTATTGGGACGTCGCGCGCGAAGCGATCTTGGTGCTTGGGCCAAGCGCGATTCCGACGCTCGTCAAAGCTCTAGGTCAAGGCGACGAAAAACTCGAGGAGCACGCGCTCGAGCATTTGGTCCGACTTGCTGAAAATGTCGAACACCGAGCCCTGATTTTGGAGCAGGTGCGGCTGGCGGAGGCAAAGCTAGCGCCCCCCGCCGCCTGCGTCTGGCTCGCGGCGGTGGCGCGTTGGGGCACCGAGGTCGATTTCGAAGCGTTGATGGCCCGCTGGAAGCAGGAGCGCACTCCGATGCTGAGGCGCGCGTTGTTGGCAGCGACGGAGAGTTGTTCGCTGCGATTCGTGGAGCTGGCACAGCGCATTGCACGTCAAATCGAAGCGGGCGCCCCTGAATCCGCGGCGGTGCTAGCGATGATCGGCGTTGCCGGGACGCCTCTGTTCGGTTCGACCGCAAAAGATCAGGCTTATCTCGAACGCGCGTTCGCGGCAGACGATCGTGCTTTGCGTATCGCAGTGCTCGAGGCGCTGGCGAAGGGTGAACAGCTCGAGAGCGAAACCATCGTCGGCGCGGCGCTCTTGGATCCATCTGCCGAGATCCAAATTGCGGCGGTCCGCACGGCGGGCGTGCTAGCTCAAACCGGCGCAGCTTGGGCTCGCGGTCACTTGGTTCGGCTGCTTACGGAGGGGACGTCGATGGGGGTAGGAGTTGCGGCGGCAAGCGCATTGGGGAGCGGCCGCGATGCGTTACTGCTCGACGAGAGCAGTACGCTGTGGACACACCCGGATGCTTGGCGCGCAGCAGCGGCGGTCGGGGCACTCGGAACGTTTGATCCGATCGAGCGCTTACCGGTTTTGCGCAAGGCGCTCGGTCACAGCGATCCGGTGGTGGTGCGTCGCGCGATCGATCTCGTCGTTCCAAGCCAGGATGCAGTCGAGGATTTGCGGCGCTGCTTGTATCACCCGCAATGGGACGTGCGACGTGCAGCCGCGGTTCAGCTGGGTGCTGGTACCAGTGAGGTTTCAGGTCCGGTCTTGGTGCAGCGCCTGGCCGAAGAGAACGAGCCTCTGGTCGTCGAAGCGATCTACAGGAGTCTCAGTCATCTGGCCGGCAACCGCCCGCTTTCGATTCGGGTACACCCAACGACGCCGGAGCCCGCGTGAGCAACGGTAACCTCACGCAAGATCCGACGCCCAAGCTGCGAGACGAAGAGTTTCGACTCTTCTGTGCGCTGTTCCTCGAGCGCGCGGGGCTCAGTTTTTCCGATGCCTCGTTCTACACCTTCGAGCGCCGACTCGGGGGACGACTCGTCGAACTCGGGCTGACGACGTTCGATGAGTACTACGCGGCGCTGCGTTTCAGCCAAAGCGTCGATCAAGAGCTCGAGTACGCGCTCGAGCTGGTCACTACCGCCGAAACCTATTTCTTCCGGCAAGAGTACCAGTTGCGCAGCTTCAGTATGGAAGTGCTGCCGCGCTTGCGCGTCGAGGCCGCCGAGGCGCGGCGCTTGACGGTCTGGAGCGCGGGCTGCTCGACCGGGGAAGAGGTCTACACCCTCGCGATCCTGATCAAAGAGAGTGGGCTGTTCGAGGATTGGGAGGTGCGCGTGGTGGGCAGCGATCTCTGCCGCTCGCGCATCAACTTCGCGCGCGCGGGTCGTTATCGTGACGCGAGCTTTCGCGTGACCGATCAAGCGCTCAGAGAACGCTATTTCGAGCGTGTCCCAGACGGTTGGCTCGTGCGCAGTGACATCCAAGCCATGTGCCAATTCGCACCCTCCAACTTGCTGGAGCCGACGCTGGGAGGAATGGGGCGGGTTAACGTGGCCTTCTGTCGCAACGTACTGATCTATCTCGGATCCCAAGCCCGGCTGACGGTGCTGACGAATCTTTATCGACGCCTTTCGCCGGGGGGATATCTGTTTCTCGGACATTCCGAGTCGTTGGCCAGTGTGTCCACGTCGTTCGAGCTCGTTCACCTGACGGGCGATCTCGTCTATCGTAAGCCACTCTCGACCTTGAACCCCAAGGGGGAGTTATGAGCTTGCTCAAGGTGATGATCGTCGACGATTCGTCTGCTCGTCGGCAGCTACTGCAATCGATGATCGAGGGCACGCGCATGGCAACGGTCGTCGGCAGTGCGGCCGATGGATCCGAGGCCTTGCGCCTGGTGCCTACACTCAAGCCAGACTTGATCACGCTGGATCTGGAGATGCCGCGCATGAACGGCTTCGGCTTTCTGCGCATGCTGCTTGCCACTGCGCCTACGCCGGTGATTGTGGTTTCATCCCTGAGTCAAAGGGACAACGTCTTCAAGGCGCTCGAACTTGGCGCCTTGGACTTCATCGCGGCGCCCGAAGGGGGCATCACGCTCGAGGCCCAAGAGCTGCTCACGCGCAAGCTTCAGTCGATTCGCGCGGTTCGGCGCGAACAACTGGGCAGCACACGGCTGAAAGCCACGGCGATCAGCAAGGAGCTCGGCCGAGTTGGGGTTTCACAGCGCCCCAAGTTCTTGATCACCATCGCTTCGTCCACGGGCGGTCCATCGGCGCTCACGCGCGTGTTGTCATCGTTCGATCGCATTCACGATGTGAGTCTCTTGATCGCCCAGCACATGCCGGGCAGCTTCACCAATGCATTCGCTCAGCGCCTCGATCGGTACAGTCGCTTGACCGTGCGCGAGGCGCGAGATGGTGAAGCCATCGTGGCGGGCGAAGCTTTGGTGTGCCCGGGCAGTCAATGCATGGAGGTCGTGGCAGGCGCGCAACCTTGGGTTCGCCTCAAGACTCCAACAGCCGAGGATCGCTTCGTGCCTAGCGCCGATCGCTTGTTCACCACGGCCGCTGACGCCTACGGGGCCTTCTCGATTGGTGTGGTCTTGACGGGAATGGGAGACGATGGCGCGCTCGGTGCGTTCGAGATCTCACGAGTGGGCGGCCAGGTCGTGGTGGAGGATGAACAGAGCGCCGTGGTCTACGGCATGCCGCGAGCCGCGGCCAAAGCCGTGCCCGAATGTGTCAGTCTACCGCTAGACGAGATCGCCACCGCTATCTCGCGCTTGTGCCAAGAGTGAAGCCCGAGCCTCCAGCGATTTCACGATCGCGTTGCGCCAGACCCAATAGCCTGCGGGTTTTAAGTGTACATTGTCGTAGGTCAGCGACGAGTCGAGCTGTCCGTCGTGATCGACGAAGGCAGCGAACAGATCGATGAACTCGAGCGAACGTTGCCGCGCGAGCTGCTCGAGGACGACGTTGAAGTTCGCGAACTTCTTGTTCGTTCCAGCCAACTTTCGTGCGCTCTCGCGCACGGGGATCAGCGAAAGCAAAGTCAGCTGCGTGTTGGGCGACGCGCTTTGAACTCGCTCCCAAATGGTGGTCAGACGATCGCGGATACCCTCGGGCTCGAGCTCTTGGAACAAGTCATTGGCGCCGATTAACAGCAGGATGCGCTCGGGCGAACGGGCCGTCACTTCGTCCAGGCGGGCCAGCACATCACTCGTCGTGTCGCCCGGCACGCCTCGGTTGAGCAGGGGCGCGTTGAGCAGCTTTTGCGCGACGGCTTCGCCAAACAACTCCCCCAGTTGAGCCTCGGAGGTCAGGCTATCGCCCAAGAAGACGGTGCCACCGTGGCTAGGCGAGTTCATGAATCGCTCTTTGGCGGGCAAGCGCAGCCACGCGGCTTCGGGGGGCGGCAGAAGGCCCAGGATCTGCCGCAACTTGACTCGCAGGCGCCGCGACACCATCAAGCTGGCGAACCCGAAGTTGAACGCCAAGGATACGAGCAGCCAAGGGTCGAATCGCGGCACGTCGGGAATGAACCCTGGACCCTTGGGGTTGTCTACCCTGGATATCGGACTGGCAAGGATTTCCCATGTTGAAGAGCAAAGTTAGATTCCTGGTTGCGGCCCTGGCACTACCGGCGGCGCTGTTGTACTGGCCTTTTGCGTGCTCTGCGCCCACGAGCCAGCTGAAGGCGACGGGCCCCGAGCCCAGCAGTTCAGCCGAAACGTTGCACGCGTCGTATTCGCTGCCGCCCACTGTGGCCGGAGGCGTATTGCCGCATCCCGCGTTTGCTTTCGCCGACTCTGCGGCAAGCGCGAGCATCGCCGACATCGCGGAGCGCGTGACGCCGAGTGTGGTCAGCATCACTTCGGAGCGCATGGTCGATGCCTCACAGCAGATGATGCCGTTTCCCTTTGGCTTCGGTTTTGGCGGACCCGGACAAGGCGGCCCTCAGAAGCAGCAGGGGCTCGGTTCGGGGGTGATCATCTCTCAGGACGGCGTGGTCTTGACGAATCATCACGTGATTGAGGACGCTACCGAGATCAAAGTCACGACCAGTGACGATCGCGAGTTCGAGGCCCAGTTGATCGGGAGTGACAAGAAGAGCGATCTCGCCGTGCTGAGGTTGAAAGGCGATCTGGCATCGCTGAAGGCTCTGCCGATCGGCGATAGTACGTCGCTGCGGCTCGGTGACGTCGTGCTCGCCGTCGGAAATCCGTTTGGTGTTGGACAGACCGTCACCATGGGCATCGTCTCGGCCAAGGGACGCTCGAACATGGGCATCAACGACTACGAGGACTTCATTCAAACCGACGCCGCCATCAACCCCGGCAATTCGGGTGGGGCATTGGTGAACATGCGCGGTGAGCTCGTCGGCATCAATACAGCGATTCTTTCGCGCAGTGGCGGCTATCAGGGGATCGGATTTGCGATTCCCACGAACATGGCACGCCCGATCGCCGACAGTTTGCTCTCGAAGGGCAGGGTGGTCCGCGGTTTCTTGGGCATCGGGATCCAGGATCTCGACGCCGAGCTCGGGCAAGCCCTCAAAGTTCCAGACAACCACGGCGTGCTCGTGACCGACGTGCAACCCGGCGGCGCGGCTGACAAAGCCGGTGTCAAAGCGCGCGACGTGATCCTCAAAGTCGATGGTTCACCTGTCACGGATACCGGACATCTGCGCAACATGATCGCGAGCCGCGGCGTGAACGTCCCGGTGACGCTCTCGATCATTCGCGACGGTAAGCCCGCAGAGCTCAAGGTCACGCTGACCGAGATGCCCGAAGAGGCGGCCAAAGCGGGCAAAGAATCGCAAGCCACGAGCCCGACGCTGGGCATGAAATTGGCGCCGCTCGATGAGCGCTTGCGCCACCGTTTACAGATGCCCGACAATGCGCCCGGCAAGGTCGTGGTGGTGGGCGTCGAACCCGATAGTCGCGCGGACGAGGCTGGGCTGCACCCTGGCGACGTGCTCGTCGAGATCGACCAAAAACCGGTAACCAGCGTCGCGCAGGTCGAAACGGCGGCCAAAGCCGCCAAGGGGCCGCTACTGCTCGGTGTGCGTCGGGGTGAAGGCACGCGTTACGTCGTGATCAAACCTCAATAAACGCATCTCTGGTGGCGGAGTCTCCGAGAACCAGGGGCCCAAGCCAGAAAATGCCACGGGCTGCCGAGATGCTCAGCAGCCCGTCATTGTTTTCAGTGGCCGGCGATTTCAGCGTGGCCGGCGACTTCAGCGTGGCCGGTCTTCAGCGTTCCAGGCACAGCTCGATCGTGTACGACCTCAGTCCACGCCGCCGGGCCAACCCGTGGTCGTGAAGGTCTCCGACTGTACGCTCATGCTGTGCACGTGATGAATCTTGCCGCTGATCATGCGGTAGTAATGAGCGTCGAGCAAGCTCGCGAACAGCGCGATGGAGACGGATACGCCCGCTTCCTCATCGGCCCAGTAGCGGCGATCGGTTATCGGAACGCCCTCGGGGATGCCCTGCGTGCACTGGGCCGTTCCCTGTCCGCCTTCGAGGCGCGTGCAGTCCGCATCGTCGAACGGAATGTCGATCGGATCGTTGGCGTCGTCGTTCGGATTGTCGTTGAACTCGTCGTAGTAAGCCTTGGCGGCCGCGATCAGATCTTCCCGACTCGTGCGCTGATCCTCGGGCAAGACGTCCCATTTCTGATCCGCAGAGTCCAAGTAACCCTGCGCGTCGAATAGCCAATCGCCGTCGCGGGTGATCACGGCTTCGGACTCACTCAGCTTGCCGCCCTCGAGCTTCAAGCGCTGCGTCATCACGACGTCGGTGCCGTCTTCGGGCAACACCACCTCGGTCACCGTCGAGCACTGAACCGTGTCGACCAGGCTGCGCACCAGTTCGGCTTCGCCGGCCTTTGCCCACAAGCCTTCGGTCAAGGCGGTTTCGTGCGAGTTTTCCGTGTACTTGACGTTGTCGGTTACCGGCAGTGTCGACGAATCGTGGGCCGCCAGGGCATCCAGATACGTGTCGACGAAGGCGAGCAACGTTTCGCGGCTGCAATCGGCAGACCCGGCCGGGGCCGATGCACCGCCGTCGGCTGCGCCGGTTGCGGGCGTTGCAGGCTCATCCGCACCGCCTATGCCGCCGGTTTCTGGCTCGCTGCTCGTGCTGGGCATCGGCTCGGTCGTGCTCGGGCTCGATGCCGGCGCACCCGGTCCGCCTCCGGTGCTCGGTCCGCCCCCGTTGCTCTCGGGCTGGGCGGGAGCGACGCCCGGTCCCCCGCCGCCGCCGCCCGCGTTGGTTTCGCTCGGCGCAGGCGGCTTGGTCGTCGTAGGTGAACTCGAACTCGCCACGGGGACGCTGGGGTTGCCGCTCGGGGCCTCTGGCGTCGGTGGGACGGGCGCTGGCATCGTCGTGCTACTGCCCGTGGACTCGGTGTTTCCCACCGTCGAGTCGGAATCCTCGCCCTTGGATGAGCAAGCCATCAGTGCAATCGCACTGCCCAATACAATTCGACGGAACATGTTCGTATCCTTGTTCATGTCCTCGGGACGGGGTGTTTTATCTATTCGCTGCTTCTAACGCGGCGGTTTTTCCGCGTGCCGGTTGATGCGGCCAGCCTTTGTGAAGGATTCCGTGCTGAGCGCCTGGCAGCGTCCACTCGGGCGGTCTGTTTCGCGTTGGGCCAGAGTGTGCGCGTTCCCAGCGAGTCGCTTCGCGCCCCATGTGACGTCCTCGACCCAGTTGGGCGGCGCACGCAAAAGTGGCTCGGTGACGAATGCAATGAGACGCGAGCGGCCAGTAATTTGACTCGGCCAGCTGCCACAGCTAGCAGGGCGGCATGCTGGGCCACCAATGCCGTCTCGTGTCGAGCGTCCGGATCGCTTGTGCCGCGCTGCTCGCTGCGATCGCGATCGGGGCGTCCCCGGCCTCGGCCGCTCCGACGCGCAGTGGCGCGAACGCAGGCGCTACCAGCGGCACGAGTTCAAAACCAAAGCCTACGACCCAGGCGGCCCAGACGAAGGCGCGTAAACCCGTCGACTACAAGAAAGGCCGTCCACCGCCTGCGCCCGCCACGCGTTTACCCGGGGGAGCTGTGGGGCAGGCAGAGGATGCGGCAGCGCGACGTCAAATCGTCGGCGATCGATTGCCCGAAGACCAACGCGCCAAGGCTTCGGATCCCGAGTTGTCGGCGCTACGCAACGCCGATCGCGTGCTGTTCGCGCGACCCCTGGCCGGATTCAAGCCGGGGTGGAGTTGGGGCACCACCGACTCGAGCGTGCAGGCGGATGGCTTGCCGCCATCCATCGAAGCCATGCCCAGCGCGACCGTCAGCGAAGCCAAAGATTCGGAGTGGCTGCGCAGCTTGGCGCTCCCTGACTTCCCGATGCGCCTCGATCCGCTGGTCGTCGAGTACCTGCGCTTCTATCGGGATACCGATCAGGGGCGTGCGATCGCACAGGTTTGGGCGCGCAAAGTGGGCCGCTACACGGCAGCGATGCAGGAGAAGCTCGCAGCTGTTAACTTGCCGCGAGATTTGGTTTGGCTCAGTCTGATCGAGAGCGGCCACAACCCAACGATCTTGTCACCCGCGGGCGCCGCGGGCATGTGGCAATTCATTCCCGACTCGGCCCGCTTGTACGGCTTGACAGTCGATCGTTGGGTGGACGAGCGCTTGGATCCCGAGCGCGCGACCGAAGCGGCCGCCCGCTACCTGGGTGACCTGTACACCCGCTTCGGCACTTGGGAGCTCGCGATGGCGGCTTACAACATGGGCCACGCGGGGCTGCTCAAGACGCTGCGCAAGTACAACAGCAACGATTACTGGAAGCTGGTTCATTACGAAGCGGCACTGCCCTGGGAGACGATCCTGTACGTGCCGAAGGTGATCGCGATTGCGATCGTCATGAACAATCGTCGCGCTTTCGGTTTGGACGAGATCGCGCTCGATCCGGCCGTGACCTTCGATACGGTTTACGTCGCGAAAGGGACGCCCTGGGACGTCGTGGCCAAAGCTTCGGGCGTGGCCGTCGAAGCCCTGCGTTCGATGAACCCGCAATACTTGGGGGACCGCTTGCCGCTCGCGGCGCCGGGGACTCAGTCGCCCTCGGGCTTGGCGAGCGCGCTGACGCTGCCGGTCGCAGCCGCGACGCCCGACAGCGACTCCGTGGCAGACAAAGACGACGTTAACCCGAGTGCAACAGTGATGCAGGGCGTGCAGCGTTGGCCCGTGCGCGTGCCCGTGGGCAGCGGCAGCAAGACGGCGCGTCTGCTGGTCGAGGCCCAATATCAGCCGAGTTACGATTCGTACACGGTGCGTTTTGGCGACACGCTCGAAAGCGTCGCCACTCACTTTCAATTGACGACCGAGCGCTTGGCGCAGATGAACGGCCTACTAGAGGGTGCCGCGATTCGTGCGGGCACGGTGCTGCTGGTGCCACGCGCCTTTGCGGGCGGGCTCGAGCTCGACTCCGAAGAGGTCGTCGTGGTGCCTACGCTGCGCAAAGCCGTCGCTGGGCGCAATCGGGTATTTTATCGTGTCTTGCGCGGTGACTCGTTGCTGTCCATCGCCAGCGCGCTCGGTGTGACTCTCGACGAGTTGGTGGTTTGGAACGAGCTCGAGCCCAAGGCCAAGTTGCAAGCCGGCATGACGCTCCAAGCCTTCGTGCCGGCGCGGGCCGATCTGGCGCGCGTTCGCACTGTAAACCCACAGCAAGCCAAATTGCTCGAAGTCGGGACCCGGGACTTTCTCACCTACTTCGAAGCGCTCAACGGTCGCAAGCGCATCACGGTCAAGTCGCAGACCGGAGATACGTTGGAGAAGATCGGAAAGCGCCACGGTCTGAGCGTCGGGATGATGGAGCGAATCAACCGCTGCTCGCGCACCCGCGTCTTGAAGCCGGGCGAGGAGATAATCGTGTACTCGAAGACCGAGGCTGCGAAGGCCGACTCTGCCAGCAAGCCGAGCGCCGACCAATCCCCCTCGAGCGGGCGGCCCTTGGCGAGTATCGAGCCGCCGCGGCCAGACTTGCTGCCCGCCCGAAACCAGTAGTACTAGGGGGCATGAGCGTTGCCCCCTCCCTAACAGCTGTGATCTTGGCGGCCGGAGCCGGCACGCGGATGAAGAGCCGCCTGTCGAAGGTTCTGCATCCGCTGGCGGGACGCCCGCTCTTGCACTACCCGCTGTTGGCGGCACACGAGGCAGGCGCAAGGCACTTGGTCGTGGTCGCGAGCCCTGCGAATCGGGACGCGGTTGCCCAGTGTTTGGACGGGCTCGAACTCGACGCGACGCTCGCGATCGCGATTCAACAAAGCGCGCAAGGCACGGGCGATGCGGCGAAAGCTGCGCTCGGATCGCTCACGGGTGAACGTGTGCTGATTTTGTGCGGCGACACGCCGCTCGTTCGCGGGAGTGACCTGACGCGACTGATTCAAGAGACCAGCGACGGCAAGAGCTTTGCGCTCATGAGTTGCCGCTTGGCGGATCCGACGGGCTATGGACGCATCCTGCGCGACAGCGCGGGGCGAGTTCAACTCGTGCGTGAACAGAAGGATCTGAAGTCGAACACCGAGCGTGAAGTGTCTGAGGTAAACGCAGGTATCTATTGTTTGCCGCGGACTTCGCTCGAGCAAGCCTTGGCCAAGGTCGATAACCAAAATGCCAGCGGAGAGTACTACTTGACGGACATCGTTGGGCACCGCTCGAGCCTGGAGTCCGTGCTGGCCGTCCAGGGAGACGCAGAGGCGCTGCAAGGGGTCAACGATCGCGTGCAGCTCGGCAGCGCCGAGCAAGTTCTGTTCGAGCGCATCCGTCAGCGTCATCAGCGCGCCGGAGTAACGGTTCAGGCGGGCGTACAGATCGACGATACGGTGCAGATCGGCAACGACTGTCGTCTCAACGCCGCCGTCGTGCTGCTCGGTCGCACGCGCCTCGGCAGCGACGTCAGAGTCGATCATGGTTGTGTGATCGAAGACTCGGTCGTCGATGACGCGGCACTGATCAAGCCGTACTCGGTGATCACGCAGAGCCATGTCGGTGCACGGGCCCAAATCGGTCCCTTTGCGCACTTGCGTCCGGATAGCGAGCTCGAAGCGGACGTCCACGTCGGTAACTTCGTCGAGACCAAGAAAACACTCTTGCGCCAAGGCGCCAAGGCCAATCACTTGGCGTACCTCGGAGATGGCGAGGTCGGTGAGGGCTCCAACATCGGCGCCGGTACAATCTTCTGCAACTACGATGGCTTCTCGAAGGCGCGCACGGTGATCGGCAAAGGCGTCTTCATCGGCAGCGACTCGCAATTGATCGCGCCGGTAAACATCGGGGACGGGGCTTACGTTGGCACTGGCACGACCGTCACCGAAAGCGTCCCAGCCGGCAGTTTGGCGCTTTCGCGACTCCCGCAAACCACGAAGCTCGACTACGCTGAGCGCTTGCGCACGAAATTAGCCGAGCGCGCCAAGCACAAGAAATAAAGCCCCGAGCAGACGTCTGAGATCCGCTCTTAGTAAAGGTTCGAAGTAAACAGCAGTATGTCGTCGATGAAGCGTCCTCAAGCCGTGCTGGTTGGCGTCCGCCTGCCCGGTGTCAGTGAGCCAGAGCAGCGCGCCAGTTTGGCGGAACTCGAGCGATTGGTTCGCACGCTGGGTTACGAGGTCAAGGCGCGCGTTACGCAACTGCGCGAGCAAATCGAGCCCAAAGCAGTGTTGGGTGAAGGCAAACTCAAAGAGCTGAAAGAGCTGCTCGGCGTCGTCGAGGATGACGACGAGACCCAGACTTCCACGGCCGACGACGCCGAACCAGAAGACGAGATCGAGCTCGTGGCTGTCGACCACGACATCAGTCCGAGTCAGTTGCGCAATCTGGAGCGCATCATACTGACCGACGTGCTCGATCGCACTGGCGTGATCATCGAGATCTTTCATCGGCATGCCAAGAGCCGCGAAGCGAAGCTGCAAGTCGAGATCGCGCGGCTGAACTACGCCGCGCCCCGTGTCCGTGAGTCCTCGCGCGGCAAGGAGCGCCAGGCCGGCCGCGGCGCAGGCGAAGCCGCGCTCGAGCTCGATCGGCGGCGCATTCGCGATCGTCTGGCCGAGCTCAAGCGCGAACTCGTCCAAGTTCAGCAGACGCACGACGTGCGGCGCGCACAGCGCCAAGGTACGCGACGCGTTGCGCTCGTGGGTTATACCAACGCTGGCAAGTCATCTCTGATGCGGGCGCTTACCGGCAGCGAAGTCCTGGTGCAGGACAAGCTGTTCGCGACCCTCGATACGACCGTGCGCGCGCTGCAGCCCGAGGTGCGTCCGCGAATCTTGATCAGCGACACGGTTGGCTTCATCAAGAAACTGCCCCATGACTTGGTGGCGAGCTTCAAGTCGACCTTGGACGAAGCGCTCGAGGCTTCCTTGATTTTGCACGTGGTCGATGCGAGCGACGACGAGCGGCTATCCCAGCTCGAGCTCACGCGCGAAGTGCTCGGCGAAATTGGAGCCGGCGAGGTGCCCACGCAACTCGTGTTCAACAAGCTCGACAAGACGCCGGAAGAAGTGAGCGCAGCGTTGCGCGCCCAGTTTCCGGACGCCTGGTACTTGTCGGCCAAGTCCGAATCCGAGGTTGCCCAGTTGCGCCAGCGGATTATCAGTGTGTTCGAAGATGCTTACCAGAAGGCGGAGTTTCTCGTGCCTTATGCCGAGCAGCGTCTGATTTCGGAGATGCACGAGAGCGGCAAGGTCGCGCAAGAGAAGTACGAGGACGAGGGCGTGCGCGTGACGTTCCACAGCACCCCCGAGACGTTGAAGCGCTTCAAGTCCCTGTTGGGACGCCGCAAGCGTCGTCCCAGTTGAGGGCGGCGCGAGTAACGATTGTGAATCCGCTGCTACCAGTACTCGCGCTGTTGTGCTCTTCGACCCTCTGGGGCTTGACCTGGCTCGCCTTGAAGCACTTCGGTCACTACGGGCTGGCGGGCCCGTGGGTAACGCTTTTGGCGCATGGATCGGTTGGGGTCTGCGCGCTGCCGATGCTTTGGATCACGCGCAAGCGTTGGCGGGCTCGCACCGGTTCGCTGCTCGGCTTGGCCTTCGTCGGCGGTCTGGCGAACTTGGCGTTCGCCTCGGCCATTCTCGCAGGCGACGTATTGCGGGTGATGGTGCTGTTCTACTTGCTGCCGGCCTGGGGCGTGCTCGGTGGTCGGTTCTTTCTCGGCGAACGCATCGACGGGCCGCGCTGGGCGAGCTTGGGTTTGGCCCTATCGGGAGCGTTTCTGGTGCTTGGTGGCCCCCGCGTGTTCCTTGCGTTGCCAACCTGGGTAGACGTGTCCGCGGTGATCTCGGGCATGGCTCTGGCACTGCACAACGTGATCTTTCGCAAACGGCAAGAGGTGCCCGTTCCGATCAAGACAGGCTTCAACTTCGTCGGCTGTTTGGTCTGGGCCGCGATCGTGGTTGGCTCGATGCAGCGCCCACCCCCTACCGATGTACCGCCGCTGGTTTGGGTCGAAGTCGTTGCTTTTGGGCTCGTGTGGATCTTGGCGGCCACGGTCGGAACGCTTTGGGGAGTACATCACCTCGAGGCTGGGCGCTCGTCGATTTTGATCATCGTGGAGCTCGTCACCGCGGTGGTGTCGGCGGCCCTGATCGGGGGGCGTGTGCCCAAGCCGATCGAGTGGGGCGGCGGTTGCTTGATTGTACTGGCCGCACTGATCGAGGCGCGCCGCGGCGGGCGTTCCGAAATCAGCGCGCCGCTTGCTCCCTCGGGATAACGAGCGCATCTGCGCTCTTACAGGGGCATGATCCCGAGGTGGATGTGGTCGTGGTGGTCCCAGTTGTGATCGGGGGTGATCAGTTCGCGGAACAGCCGCAAGTTGCGCAGGCGGCACGCCACTTGATTGACTTCGGGGGCGCTTGGCTCACACCCATCGCCCAAACCTTTCTCGAAGTCGCGTTCGATCCAATCGGTGTGATCCCGATAGGTCAACCCGTGCACGTCGATGGCGAGGCCGCGCGCGTGCAAGCTCGGACGACCGCTTTTGGTCGTCCGATAGACGTAGGCGCCCGAGTGTTGAATCTGCGTGATGCCCATCGGACCCAGCGTGCGCGCGCTCCAGTCGAGCGCTAACACGAGACGGCAATCGCAGAGTATTCCGGGTTGGCCTGCGCTCGTGTAGCGGATGCCGCCGATCGGACCTTTTACGTGGACTGGGTTGCGCATGCCGGCGAACGGCTGCGTGCGTTCGTAGTCGATGCCCAAGCGCGAGAGCCAATCGTAGCAATTGACCCCATCGGGAAGTCGCAGACTCTGATCGGCGTGGTTGTCCCAAGCGGGAGGGGTTGGTGGGCCCGCCGAGAACGGCGAACTGGCGCCGCAGCTCGAAAGCGCGAGCGCCGCAATCCCGAGCAGAGCGATCCGCAACAGCCGCATTGCGGCAGATTGTGGCCCGCCCATGCGAGCGAGCGCAAATTAGCGGCGCCTTCAGGCCCGTCGCTTGCCGATTTTCCGATGGCCAGCGTTTTGAGTCCTGCTCTAAGCTCGACGGCATGGCGCACGACACGGATTCCTTCGACTTCATCGTGCTCGGTGCGGGCAGCGGCGGCATGGCAGCAGCGCGTAGAGCCGCCCGCCACGGCGCGAAGGTCGTCCTGATCGAGGCGCGCAAGTTGGGTGGCACGTGTGTCAACACGGGTTGCGTGCCCAAGAAGGTGATGTTCAATGCCGCGAACATCGCCGAGTTCTTGCAAGATGCCGCAAGCTACGGATTTCGGGTGGACCGCGGCAAGTTCGACTGGGCGGGTCTGTGTGCAAGGCGCGACGCCTACGTTTCGCGCTTGACCTCCATCTACGAGTACAACTTGGCCAAGGAAGGCGTCGAGCTGATCCTGGGGCGCGGTCGCGTCATACCCGGTGGCGTCGAAGTGGGGGGTAGAACGTTGCGCGCGGCGCACGTCTTGATAGCGACTGGGGGTTACCCCCACGTCCCGGAAATCCCCGGTGCACAGCTCGGCGTAACCTCCAACGGCTTCTTCGAGTTGCGTGACCTCCCCAAACAAGCGGCCGTGATCGGTGCGGGTTACATCGGGGTCGAGCTGGCCGGAATTCTGCGTTCGCTCGGTTCGCGCGTCAGCGTGTTCTCGCGCCACCACGAGGTATTGCCGCGCTTCGACGTCATGCTGCGCGAACAGCTCGGCGAACGCATGCTCGAGGCGGGGATCGAATTGCATCGCAGTCAAGTGGTCAAGCGACTGAGCCGCGTGCAGGATGGATTGCTAAAGGTGACCACCGAAGCGGGAACGGAACACGATGGTTTCGACGTCGCGGTCTGGGCGGTTGGCCGCGCGCCAGCCAGTTCTGGGATCGGACTCGATACCCTCGGCGTCAAGTTCGACGCCAAGGGCTTCATCGAGACCGATACGTTTCAGAACACCAACGTGCCTGGGGTTTACGCCGTCGGCGATGTGACCGGACGATTGCCACTGACGCCGGTGGCGATTGCGGCAGGCCGACGACTCGCCGATCGCCTGTTCGGCGGGGAGCCCGACGCCCAGCTCGACTACGAGAACGTCCCCACGGTCGTGTTCAGCCATCCGCCCTTGGCCACGGTTGGTCTCAGCGAATTCGAAGCCGGTGAACGCTTCGGCGTGAGCCAGGTCAAGGTATTCAGTTCACGCTACACGAGCCTCTATCACGGGGTCACAGAGCGTAAACCCAAGAGCGCCGTCAAGTTGGTCACGGTGGGACCGGAGCAGCGGGTCGTCGGCCTTCACGCTATCGGTATCGGGTCAGATGAACTGGTCCAAGGTTTTGCGG
Organism: Polyangiaceae bacterium; assembly: GCA_036263015.1. Classification (GTDB taxonomy): domain Bacteria; phylum Myxococcota_A; class Polyangia; order Polyangiales; family Polyangiaceae; genus SZUA-265. The sequence goes on from DATAHU010000284.1 coordinate 28,203, forward strand.
TAGCACTCAGGTTGGGTGCGACGAAGCGCGACTTCGACCGCACGGTCGCCGTTCATCCCACGGCAGCGGAAGAGCTGGTCACCTTACGCTGAAGCAAGTGGATCCGCGCTTGATTCCCGTGAAAAACGGACGATCATGCGCGCCTATGCGAGCTCATTCATCAGCAGGGCTTCCGAATCAAAGGAGCCTCGTCAAAGTCTCGGCTGCTTGCGGGTTGTTGCTCGCCGTTGCTTGTCAACGCAGCGGCGAGGGGCCCAAAGTTGCTTCCTCCGCCGAGCAGGTTGGTTACGCCGAGCATTACCCCGATGAGTTGCAGCGTCTCGAGACGTCGGTCAATCGCGACAATCACCTCGATGACACGTTGGCAGACTTCAAGAAATTTCCCGACGAGTTGAGCAACACCGACTGGGAGTTGGTCGGTACCATCTACAAGGCCGCCGATGAGGAAGGCCGTGGCGCCGCGTACGCCGCGCGTTACGACGAGCAAGCGACCGTGAGTCGCTTCTTCGACGAAGAGAAGAAGCCAATAGTCGGGCGCGCGTCGAGTGCGGTAACCTATGCCGCCAAAGAGAAGGGCTACGAGGATCTGCAGCCGTACGGGCCGATCTCGTTCGGCATGGACAAGGGTATTTCGCAGCAGCTCGAGGATCGGCGGCGCTCCGACAGCACGGCGCAGCTCACGATCAGCGAGCAAGAGAACAAGCTCGGCAAGAGGAACGTGCCGGCGCTACAAAAACAAGCTGACCTGATCAGTCTGACCAGTCACATCGTGTACGTGCGCGTGATGCTCGATGAGCAGGAGCTGTCGCGCCGGATCGACGAGGCCAGCGCGGTGCGTTCCACGTTGGAGGATCGCAAAGAGGCTCTGGGTAAAGCCGAAAAACCCGACAAGGCGGCCATCGAGCGCACGGATCAAGCGCTGGCAGCCATCGATGATCGCGTAGCCAAAGCCAAGGCGGCGATGGAAGGCGCGGAAAAGCGGCGGCAGGATCTGCAGAAGCAATACGAGACCGCCTTGGACGGGCTACTCGACGAAGTGGATCGACGTCGATCCGCTTCGAAATGACGCATCCTGCCCCGTATTGCAGTTTTCCCCGGCACTGGCGCGTTGGCCGAATGCGCTAGACTAACGCGTTGATCGCGAGCCGCCAGCGCCTCGGTGCGGGACATGGACTGTCAGATGCCCTCTGCTATCCTCGTCCCTTCGCTCGTCGGAGCATTTCTCGGATCCTCGAGAGGTGCGCTCGAAGCGCTGCAAACCGCCAATACGGCGGTAGGGGGACCATGTTGGCCGTTGTGACCCGAATTTCGGCCTTTCGTGCCGCGGCAGCCAAGGCGGGGCCACCCCCCACGGACGCGGCGTTGGTGTTGGCGGCCCGTGCCCGCGAGGCTTGGGCGCAGGAGGAGCTCTTCGCGCGACACGGCCGCATGGTGCTCGGCTTGTCCCAGCGCATTTTGGCCGGGCGCGATGAGGCCGAAGATTTGACGCAAGACGTGTTCGTGCATGCCTTCACGCGCCTCGACACGTTACAGAATCCTCAGGCGTTTGCTGCATGGATCGCGTCGATGACGGTACGAATGGCGAGCAAGCGCTTGCGACGCCGGCGCCTGATGGTGCGCCTCGGGCTACGGCGCAACGAACCCATCGATCCGGATACCGTGGTTTCGCCTTCGGCACCAGCAGACGTCGCAAGTGAACTCAAGGTCGTTTACGGCATGCTGAATCGTCTTTCGACCGAAGAACGTGTCGCCCTCGTGCTGCGTCGGGTCGAGGGCTTGGAGCTGACGGAAATTGCGTCGCGCATGGGCCTCAGTCTGGCGACTGTCAAACGCCGGCTATCGGCGGCGGAAGAACGCCTCGAGCGGGCACGGGAGCGGATGTGACTCACAAACCTTCTTCCGAGTACGTCGAAGTCGACACTTCGCCCGAACGGCTGAGTTCGGTTTGGCTGCGCGTCTGCCGTGAGCTCGAGCGGCGCGGTGAGCGTGTGGCCGACGTCGAGAGTACTTCGTTCGAGCGTCGTCCCTGGTGGCAGCGTCGTCCGTGGCAGGGTCGCACGTGGCAGGTTCGCACGTGGCAGAGAGGCACTCGTTCTAGGCTGGCGGGCGTCGCGCGCGGGGGCCCGTCAATTTGGGGCGCGCCCGTGTGGTGGGCGCGCCTGGGCGCTGCGGCGGCCTTGGCGGCGTTGGTCTTCTTCCTGTGGCTGCCACGCGTAAGAGAGCAAGGCCTGTTGGACGCGCACACGGCTCACGTTTCGGTGCAGCAAGGCGCCCGGCTCGAAACAGCCGGGGAGCCGCTTGCCGTCGCGATGGACGACGGCTCTCACTTGCAGTTGTCGGCCAACACGCAGTTGCAAATCGAACAGCCGCAGAGCGAGCCGGTTGGCGCCGCGCGCGATGGGCAAGATCCGGCGCACGCGGCTGTGCCGCAACGCCGCGTAGCCGTTCACCTGGGACGAGGTAAGGTGCAATGCGATGTTGCCCGGGATCCCCAGCGCCGCTTCGTGGTCGTAGCCAACGGCGTGGAAGTGCGCGTTACGGGCACCAGCTTCAGCGTCGAAGTGAGCCCCGACGGGCAACTCGTGCGCGTCGAGGTCAAATCGGGAACCGTCGAGGTAGCGCCTCCAGGTTCAGCGGGTCACGAACGCCGGCTCTCGGCTGGAGAGAGTTGGTCGATCGATCTTGGGACTCCAACTGCGAGCTCTCGGGCCAGCGAGCGGACGGAAGAGGCGGCAGAGCCGGAAGCCTCTGCGGTGCCAGTCCCAACCGCTGATAGCCTGCCGTCGGTCGAAGCCGAGTCGCCCGCGAGTGCACAGTTGCACTCAAATCCCGTCAAGCATTCACCTTCTGCAAGCACGGAAGCCAACCCCGAGTCGCGTCAGGCGCCAGACGCGCGCGAGTTGCTCGATCGGGCCAACGCTGCACGTCGCACTGGCGCGATCAGTGACGCGGCACGCGATTACGAAGCGCTGCTTTCGGCGTATCCGGCAGATGCTCGTGCGGGGCTTGCGGCCTTCGAGCTTGGACGCTTGCGCATGGACCGTTTGGGAGATCTCAACGGCGCGGTGAGTGCGCTACGCCGAGCGGTGCAACTGGCGCCCGGTTCGGGCTTTCGGGAGGATGCCATGGCTCGTTTGGTTCTGGCCTATGCTGCTCTCGGTTCGATGGATCGTTGCAAGCAAGCACGGGACGCCTATTTGTCGGCCTATCCTCACGGCGTGCATACGGCCACGGTTTCACGGAAGTGTGACTGATTCTCCAAGTCTCGTGTTAGAGCGCTGGTGTGCAGCGCGCGGGTCGGTGTTCGCTTGCTCCAATCGATCGCTCGAAACTTTGGCGCTGGGCCAAGGTCGTCGCAGGCTGTGGTATCGCGCTACGCGTCTGGGTCTCGAGCGCCAGCGCAGCCGCCCAGGGTGTGGCTGCCGAGGAGTCATCAACTTCGTCCAAACCGGTCAGCGAGCAAGAAATGGCGCCTGAAGCCAGCGGTACGAGCTGCGCGTCGGGTGAGCGCCCTTGGCTCGGGTTGCAATTCGAGCCGGCGTTGCGGGGGTTGGAGCTCGCGACGTTGAACGACTTGCGCGCTGGTTTGCAACCCAGGGGCATCGACGTCTGTGAGTTGGGGCGTGGTCCGAGCTCGGAGCCTGCCGCTCGCGTGAACGTCAGCGTCAGAACCCCTTCGCCGCTAGTGGTGAACATCGAGGTCGAAGACACGTTGACGCACAAGAGCGTGCGCCGCGAGATGGACTTGAGCCGTGTGCCGAACGACGGTCAAGCATTCGCCATCGCGCTCGGCACCGATGAACTGGTTTGGGCCAGCTGGGCAGAGCTCGCTTTCGAGCGCTCCGAGCACGAGAAGAACAGCGCTCCGCCCGAAGTCGAGCGCGGCGTGCGCGATGATCTGCCAGCGCGCGGCAGGCCGACGCTGTATGCCGTAACCCGCGGCAGCTACGAGCGCTTTTCAGGGGGGCAGAGTTTTTGGGGCGGCGATTTGGGCTTGGTCTGGCCGTTCGCGGGGCGCTGGGGCGCCCAGTTGTGGCTCGGAGCTCGTGAAGGGTTCACGATCGACGCGCCCCACGGAAGGATCGAGTCGGACGCGTTCGTGGCCGAGGGAAACCTCGAGCTGTCGGTGGTCGACGTTGCCTCGCTTCAGCTTGCGCTCACGCTGGGGCCTCGCTTCGCGCGCACGCGGTTGCAGGGCAACGCGGAGTCGAGCAATACGGCAGATCGCGCTGTTGCGCGCAGTCTGATCGTTGGCAGTGGTGGGGTCGTCGTGCGCGTGGCGCTCGGTGGTCCTATTTGGCTGCTCACAGGTGCCGCTCTGGGTTATCCGTTGCTGGGCGCCGAGGTCAGCGACTCTGGGCAGGTCGTCGCCGGGGCCACGGGGCTCGAAGTCTCCGGGCACTTGGGGTTGGGGGTAGGTCTATGAGGCGTTGGCCGTCGTGGATGACAACCCTTTTCGGTCGTTGGGCATGGCTCATGCTCCTCGCCTGGGGCTGCACCGAGGGCGCCGAAGTATTGACGCGCGTGCGCTCGGTGGCGACGCACGACGACGCCGGCACGTCCGGTCGGCCACAGCCTTCTGAGCCGTCCCAGCCATCATCAGTGGGGCCAAAGCCCGTGCCCGAACCAGCTCCCATGCCCGATGCTGGGGTGCCCGATACATTAACGGGGCTCAAGGTCAGCCTGGTCGGGGTCGGGGAGGATCACGCTTGTGCGTTGTTCGATGGGCACCCGGCCTGTTGGGGGTCGAACGCGTCGGGGCAGCTTGGCCTAGGCGATGCGAGCGATCGCGTTCGGCCTACGCCGTTGAACGTCGCTGGCGGGTGGCTGCAGATCGAAACGGGGTCGCAACACAGTTGCGGTGTGGACGCAGAAGGACACGTCTACTGCTGGGGCGCCAATGATCGCGGCCAACTCGCTACGGGCGATCGCCAATCACGCTCCGTGCCCACGCGTGTCCCGCTCGAAGGCGCAGCGGTCACCATCTCGACGCACTTCGACCACGTCTGCGCTTTGCTCGCGGATGCATCGCTTTGGTGTTGGGGTCAAAACTTCGAAGGTCAGTTGGGCCAATCCGACGCATTTCCTGGCGATCAAAACCCGTCGGGCGCAGATGCGCTGCAGCCGCTGCAAGTGACCGGAGGCGAGTGGCTCGCGGTAGCGACGGGCCAGGGGCACACCTGTGCGATTGCACGCGATCGCAGTTTGTCGTGTTGGGGTCGCAACTCGGGCAAGGAACTCGGTTCGGGTGACGAGATCCAAGTGCGGCAACCGTTGCGTGTCGGCGAGGACACCGATTGGGCGAGGCTCAGCGCGGGACAGGGAGTCAGCTGCGCCATCAAGACCGATGGCACGCTGTGGTGTTGGGGACGCAACATCGGATACGCCGACGATGCGGGGGCTCCGCTCGGAGTCGATGGCATCGAGATCGCGGCTGGCCCGACCCGAGTCGGGACCAACCAAGGATGGTTACAGGTAAACACCAACGCGTTTCATACTTGCGGCGTTCTAGGCGATAGACTTTGGTGCTGGGGACGAAACATCGAGGGCCAACTCGGCCTCGGCGACCTCGACTTGCGAAAACTCCCAACGCTCGTGGGCGATGGTTACGTGGGCGTCGCGACCGGCCGGTTTTTGACCTGCGCCTGGACCGTTTCGGGCGCGGCGATGTGTACGGGCAAGAACGACTTCGGAGAGCTCGGTACGGGCGACACCGAGCGGCGCTCCGTGTTCAGCGCCGTCTCGCTTTAGCCACCAGCGTTACCGCTACGCGAAGGGCACGTGGCGTTGCGCTCCTACTTTCCCGGATGGAAAGCCCGTCGGGTTCAAACTGGACTATTTCGAGTCGCGACCCCTTACAACCTGTGCCAGATTTACGAGTCCGGCGCGCGCCACGTCCCGGGAGCTAGTCCAATGCAGTTCGTTCGTTCCTTCTCACTACTTCCTGCAGCGCTGCTCGGGTGCGAACTATTGGCATGCGGTGGGGGCCTCGGGGCATCAGAGGGTTCGGGTAAAACGCGATCGCATTCTGCGAAACATGTCGCGTCATCGGCAGATGGCGGAACCGGTGAGGCTCTTGATGACTCCCAAGGCAGTTCGCCTTCAGCGAGCAAGCCGGGTTCGCCTTCCTCGCCGAACGAACCTGATCAAGCGTCTGATCCGAATCCGACACCCGAAGCCAATCCGATGGCGCCGGCTCCGACTGACGAGCTCATTCCGCCCGCTGATGGCGAAGCGACGCGCGTGGCGCGTCTGACTCATTCGCAATATCAAAACACGGTCTTCGAGTTGTTCGGCATTGCCGACGGCCCCGCGAGCGGCTTTGCGCCGGACGCGCTGAACAGTTTCGCCTTCGAAACCAGCATCGACTTTCGCGTCGACAATCGTCTGGCACCGGAGTACCGCGACGCAGCCGAACAATTGGCGGAGCGCGCGGTTTCGGACGCCGACGTTTATGCACGCATCGTCCCGTGCGCGGGCTCCGATTGCGAAGCGGACTTCATCGCCGGGTTCGGTCGGAAGGCTTTCCGAAGGCCGCTCACGGACGACGAGACACAGCGCTTCAGCGCTCTGTTCGAGCGCGGAGCGGAGTTGGTCGGAAGCGGAGACGATTTCCGAGATGGAGTCCGTTTGGTGATCGAGGCGGCTTTGCAGTCGCCTCAGTTCTTGTACCGGACGGAGTTGGGCGATGTAGTTGGCGACGATGGGCGCATCGAGCTCGACGCTTGGGAGGTCGCCTCACGGCTGTCGTTCTTCCTTTACGATTCGATGCCTGACTCGGAGTTGTTCGATGCCGCCGCAAACGGTGAACTGGGCGACGTCGAACAGTTGACGACCCAAGTGCAGCGGATGCTCGGCGATGAGCGTGCGCTGAAGAATCTGGTAGCGTTTCATCAACAGGCCTGGCGTTTCAGTCGCTATTCCAAGATCTCGCCGGATCAAGACACTTATCCCGGTCTGCCCGAGGATCTGGGGCCACGCCTCGTCGATGCTTCGTCGCGCTTCGTCCGCGAAGTGATCGGCAACGCTGGGGGCTTTGCCGATTTGATGACCGCGCCGGTCGCCTTCGTCGATGCCGACCTAGCGAGCTTGTACACGAGCGACGCGATTGATTCCGCATCTGACTTGGTGCGCATCGATCTGGATCCGAGCGAGCGCAAAGGGTACCTGATGCAAGCAGGCTTTTTGGCGGCGAATGCTTACGCCATCAAGACCGATCCGATCCATCGCGGTCTGTTCGTCGTGCGTGACTTGCTCTGCCACAAGGTTCCAGATCCGCCCGCCAACGCTTCGAAGACGCCTTTCCCCGCAGATGCACCGGCGCCCAAGACGACGCGCGAAGAGATCAGCGTCCTGACGGGGCAAGACGGATGCGTGAGCTGTCACTCGACGTTCAACCCCGCGGGCTACGCCTTCGAGGGATTCGACGCGGTCGGCCGCACGCGAACCCAAGAGAACGGCGTTGACGTCGACACCAGCGGCGAGATCCAAATGGACGGCGCGAGCTTCAGCTTCGCCAATGCCATAGAGCTCGTCGATGGCCTCGCCACGAGTCCAGAAGCGAATCATTGCTATGCGAGCAAATGGCTCGAGTTTGCTTATGGCCGTACTCTGTTCGACTCGGAGACGACGGCTGTCGATGCACTGGCCGGAGCCAAGAGCGTCGAAGCGCTCGTGACGCAACTGATCACCGATGGCGGCTTCGCGAGTCGCGCTCCGAACGAGGTGGCCCAATGAAACCCGTAGACGCACGCCTACGCCGCAGACACTTTTTGCGCGGTTTTGGCGGCGCTATTGTCGGTTTGCCCTTTCTGGAGAGCTTGGCGCCGCGCGTCAGTCGCGCGCAGACGACGGCCATAAAACGTTTCGGCGTGTTCTTCTGCTGCAACGGCGTGAACATGGACCACTGGTTCCCGCAGGGTGACTATGGCACCCTGACGGAAGCTCACTTGAGCGATACCAGCAACGCGCCGCTGCTTCCTCACCTCGACAAGTTGTTGTTCCCGCGCGGCATCCACATGACGCCACGCGGCTTTGGTCGAGATCCGGGCGGCGCGGACGATCACGGCAAGGGCATGGCGCACAAGCTGACGGCCTATCCGACGGACGAGGATTTGTGGCTCGCTCAGGGGCCTTCGGTCGATCAAGTGATCGCAAAGGTCGTTAACCCCGGCAGCGACGCGGCACGTCGGCCCCCGACGAACCTGATGGTCAGTCGCTTCTCCGACTACAAGGCCATGGGTTACATCTCCTATACCGGCCCTGGGCAGGCGGTTGCGGCGCAGTCTAACCCGTGGACGGCATATGCCGATCTGATGAACTTGGGCGGCGCAACCGCCGACGGCCCCGCGGCGAGTGATCGAGTTGGCCTACGCCGGCAAAGCGTGATCGATCTGGTGTCGGAGCAATTCAGCCAATTGCAGAAGGGCCCGCTCAGCGCTTCGGATCGGCAAAAGCTGGATCAGCATCTGACGCTGGTGCGCGGCCTGGAGAAGCAGCTCACCACACCGGGAGCTGGCGGCCTTTCCTGCAGCGACACCAGCATCGCCGAGCGCGCGATGGTCTACGATCCGAGCGCGGGCAGTGGCAACGATTTCGACGTGCTAGCCGAGCGGGAGAGCGAGTACGCGGCGGTGTCGCTCTTGCAACTCGACATCATCGCGCTGTCGTTTGCCTGTGACGCGACGCGCGTGGCCACGATGCAATTCGGCAATGGCGCAGGCGGACCCACCTTCAAATGGGACGGCATGAATCACGAATACAATCATCACAAGCTTTCGCACGGTAAAGTGCGTGACGATTGCTTCGGTGACAGCACCGACGACGGCTGTGACGACGTAGACGGCTATCAGCAGATGTTGATCGACATCGACACCTGGCACGCTGGGCGCTACGCGCACCTGTTGGAGACGTTGTCTTCCTATGCGGAGGAGGACGGCAGTACGCTGCTCGACAACTCGCTCGTCATGTACACGAACGAGTTGGCCGATGGTAAAGGCCACACCTACTACGATCTGCCCTACATTCTCGCCGGCAGCCTTGCGGGGACCTTCAAGCAGGGTCAATACATCTCCATGTCGAATGGCGGTGAGGACGCCCCGCACAACAAGCTCCTCAACACTTTCGTGAACGCGATGGGGATCGAGTCGGATTGGTTTGGTCTGCCCGAACCCACCGATCCCAAGGACCAGAACACAATGCTGCCGGGGGTTTACGAAGAGCTACTTGCCTGAGCCGATGGCAGACACTGCAAGCCTCGAGCCCGACGTCCGTGCTGCGACAGGGGTGCGTCGTACAATCGGTGTTCTGGTTGACTACATCGACTCCTGGCAGGGCGGTTACGAGACGCAATTGCGCGGCGCGTTCGAAGCCGAGTGTCGCCGTCTCGATCTGAATCTGCTCTTGATCGTAGGGCGCAGTGCCGAGCACACCGACGCTGCCGGCAGAGCGCACAACGAGATCTACAGGCTGATCAACGCTCAGCACATCGATGGCTTGATCCTGGTTTCGAGCGTGCTGGCGGCCTTCTCGGGACGAGAAGGCGTGGAGCGACTGTGTCGCTCGCTGCCCAAACTCCCGATGTGCTCGATCGGCTTGGAACTGACCGACGTACCGAGCGTGATCCTCGACAATCGGGCCGGCATGGTGTCGCTGATGGACCACTTGCTCGCAGAGCACTCGCGACAGCGCATCGCGTTCATTGGTGGTCCGTTGCATAGCCCCGATGCTTGCGTGCGCATGGACGTCTATCTCGAAGCGCTTCAGTCAGCGCGGCTGCCAATCGATCCGAAATTGCTTGTAGCGGCCGACTTCTCGCGTGGCGGTGGCATGGACGCGATGAAGCAGATTTTGGCGAGCGGGGCGTCGTTCGACGCCGTGGTCGCCGCAAACGACGCGATGGCTTTGGGGGCTCTCGACGTGTTGAAGTCGATGGGTTGCCGCGTGCCCCGCGACGTGGCCGTCACTGGCTTCGATGACTTGACGCTCTCGCGCTATGCCGCAGTGCCACTGACCACCGTTCGCCAACCGATGGAGTACATGGCGAGCGTCGCCTTGCGCTCGGTGTATCGCCAATTGCAGGGCAAGAGTGTCGACCCGGTGCGACGTCTGGTCGCGGAGTTCATCCAGCGCCAATCGTGCGGCTGCGGACCGAAGCGCTTGGTGCGGCCCGAGGTCACTCAACCTTCGGCGTTGGGCCCAGCGCGCTTCGTAGATCGCCACGCTGATCGCTTGAGCGAGGTGCTGATTCGTGAAGTCGAACTACCGGGTGCCGATCCAGGTTGGGCGCGGCAGTTGGTGGTGGCTCTGCGCGAAGAGTTGACGGGCAAAGTAGATGCGTTCATCAACGTCCTGGACGACCTGCTCAACGGAGTGGGCCCTCATGACGAGTTGTACGACGAATTTCAGCTCGTGATCACGCTCTTGCGTGACGCTCTGACCGACGTCACGGACAGCAAGCTCGAAGACTTGTGGCACGTTGCGCGGCGGGCGATCGCTCTGGCGAGCATTCGCAATCAGACAGGGCAGCGCATGGACGCGGAAGCGTCCTATCAGAGACTACTTGGTACGGGTGAACGATTCACGGCGGCCCTCGATCGTGCTTCGCTGCTGAAAGCCTTTGCCGAAGAGTTGCCGCGGCTCAACGCTCGCGACGTTTTTGTCTCGTTGTTTGCCGACGACACGCGTCAGCGTTTACAGCCGTTTTTCTGGATGCAAGATGGCAAGGTGCGCGAGGTTCCGTTCGAGTCGTTCGACGCGCAGCAGCTGATCCCGAACCCCGACTATTGGCAGGAGCGTCGGCGAACATCATTTGCCTTGCCTTTGACCTTCGAGGCGGAGTGCTTCGGGGTCGTCGTCTTCGGTGAGGGTACGGGCGTATACGAGATGTTGCGCGAGCAGATCAGCGCGGCGATCAAGGTCAACGCGCTGCATCAGGAGATCGTACGCCAGACAGCCTTGCGCGAACGCAGTGTCCAGGAACGCGTGGCTACGGGTGAACGCATGCAGGCGCTGAGTGTGCTGGCCGGCGGAGTCGCGCATGATTTGAACAACGCCCTCGGCCCGCTCGTAGGCTTGCCCGACATGATCCTGACCGACTTGGCGCGAGTCGAGCGCGGCGACTGGGAACGTTTGGCGCAAGCTCGCGCCGACATCGGAATGATCAAAGCGGCGGCCCAACGCGCGGCGTTGACGATCAAGGACTTGTTGACGCTCGGACGGCGCGGCAAAGGAGCGCGTGAACCGATCGATCTGAACGACGTGATTCGTCAGTGCATCGCGTCAGAGTTGATCATGCGTCACGCCACCGAAGCCGGGGTGGAGCTGACCGTGCAACTTGCAGAGCTGCGAATGGGTGTGCTCGGCTCCGAGCCCCACCTCGTGCGCGTCGTTTCCAACTTGCTCCGCAACGCGCTCGAAGCGACCCAGAACGGTGGGCGCATCGTGATCGCGACGTCGGTCGCGGATGTCGTGCAACCGCGCCACGGCTACGAAACCGTGGAGCCCGGTTGCTACTCGGTGCTCAGCGTCGTCGATACGGGCCACGGCATGACGCGCGAAGACGTGGCCCGCGCGTTCGAGCCGTTCTTCAGCAAGAAGCGCTTCGCGGGGCGCAGCGGTAGCGGCCTTGGGCTCGCGATCGTACACGCGGTCGTGAAAGAACACGGCGGCTTCATCCACGTCGAGAGCGACGTGGGCAAGGGCACGGGCTTCACGCTGTATTTGCCCCGGGTCGAGCTCGAGTCGCTGCCAGAGCCGATCCCGACCGAGCCGCCTCGCGGTGGCGGCCGCTTGTTAATCATCGATGACGAGCCCGCCCAGCTTCGAACGGCAGCACGCGCTTTGATCGAGCTCGGCTACGACGTCACGACGGCGCTGAGCGGCAAGCAGGCACTCGCACACCTCGGCATGAGCGGCGGCGCTCCTCACCCAGAAGACATCGGAGATTCGAGCGCGAGCGCTTTCGACTTGGTGATCTGCGATGTCTTGCTCGGCGAAGCCGAAGACGGCATCGATCTGCTGAAGAAGGTGCTGCAACGCTATCCGAAGCAAAAGACGCTAATCGTGAGCGGCTATGCTTCGGAAGAGCGGCGCCAGGTTGCCAACGCGCTCGGCATACCCTGGGTGGCCAAGCCCTATACGACTCAGACGCTGGCCGACGCCGTCGATGCCGTGATCAAGGACAAGACGGGTTCGGGCCAGTGGGCGTTCCTGCGCGCTTGAGCGTCGGAGGCGATGCGCTGCGTTAATTTGCTGTGCTCAGGGTCGCGCTGGCCAAATTCGCGCCGTATTTCGGATCCCAGAGTACGACACTCCGAAGTGCGACGTCTGGTTCGCTCGGCAGTGCGATGTGTTGCTCTGCGGCACCCTGGGTCAAGCTTGCCATGTCGTACTTCATGTCCACCGCGTCAACCGCGGCGGTACTCGGCGCAGAAGGCAACCCCACCAAGTAAACGTGGACTTCGCCGCTCGACTTGACGCTCACCCCGCTGAGTTGAAGTTCGTAATCTTCTCCGCGCTTGATGATTTCTGCGGTGCCTTGCGCGGGCTTCGTCACCGCCTGAAACGTGCCACGCAGCAAGACTCGTTGGCTTGGTTTCGCCTGTGACGACGAGTGTTGCTCGCTCGGCTGATTGCGGCAGCCGAGCAGTAGAAGCGCTGCGAGCGAGCCGACGAGCTCGAATGCCAACAGTTTGGAGCGAGCCCGTCCTGGGGGGAATATGCGGCTCCTATGAAAGCGTGCGGCTTGTAACGAGTCGCGGGGCAAAAGGGCAGAGCTCATGCTCGATCTTAGCCACGATTCGCGGTCCGGGTGCAAGACCGGGACCGCAGCCGCTACCCGAGTTCAGCCCTTGCAGCCGCCGAGGCCCTTGCACTCGTTCAGGCCCTTGCATGCGTGCTTTTCCGTCTTGCAGCCGCCCTGGCCTTTACAGGCATTGAGGCCTTTGCAGCTGTGTTTGCCGGCTTCGCCTGCCTTCGTCTTGCCAGGCGCGCCATCCGCGTGCGCGATGGCCGTCGTGCCCAACATCAAACCGGTGATTGCCGCTGCCAGAATCGAAGTGTTCTTCATGGGTGATTTCCTTTGTCGTGTGGTGCTTGGGTAAACGAGCTGTCGAAAGTCGAGTCACGCCGCGTGCGCGTCGACGGAGTTCTGAGCGTTGGGGTTGTGGTTGCGCATCCGCACGTAGAGCGCATCGAGTGAAGCGCTGCCTGGCCCCGCCAAGACCAACCAAGCGAGCATCGCGACGTAGGCGAACTCCGAAGTGCCGAGCAGATCGACTACCCCCCCGAGTTCGGGCAGCTTGGCTGTCAGAATCGCGACGGCCATGGTGCAAATCAGGGGGATGGACGCCAACCGCGTCAGCAGTCCAAGGCCTACGAGCGCGCCGCATACGAGTTCGACATTCGAGACGAACACGGCTTGGAAGCCCGGCGCGGGGATCCCGAGCTCGGTGAAGAACGCCGTCACCTTTTCCAGGTTGTGAACCTTCCCCCAACCCGAGCTGACGAACACTCCGGCAAGCGTGATGCGCGCGAGTAGCGGGCCGACAAAGTGGATCGGTTTGCTGAGTTCGAGGCCCTTGTTGAACGCGGATTCGATGAGGTTTGGAGACTTGGTCATGGCAACATCCTGGAACTCGAGCACGCTACTCGACTAACCCGTGAGTGGGCGCCCTCGGCTCGAGTCCCTGGCTGTACGTGCCATGTTCGTACGGGTTACGCCCCCCAGTCGGATTTCGTGCCCGAGCATCTTTCGCTTTGGCGCTTGACCCGGAGAGGTGATTTCGGCAGGAGTTCGCCGGGAGCGGACCCCGCCGACCGAAATGCCCGACTCACCCTCCACAGGCGTGCTGAACGCCGGCAGCGTGTCCGTGGGCCGCGAGATGCCCGAGGGGACGGCCCTGCTCGATCGGGCGATGGACCGCTACGCGGATGGGGACGACAGCGCTTTTGCCGCATTGTTCAGCGGACTTGGGCCCCGGCTGGTCGCGTTTCTCAAGCGCATGGGCGCAGCCCAGGAGCAGGCTCACGACTTGGCGCAAGAGACGTTCATGCGCATGCATCAAGCGCGCGGGCACTTTGCTCGAGGCAAAAGTGTAGTGCCCTGGGCGTATGCCATCGCGCGCAACTGTTACATCAGCCATGCACGTTCACCAAAGGCACGCATGGCGCGCAACGCGCTGGATGCCGATGAGATTGAAATCGCGGGCGGTCAGGAGGGCAACGCCGAAAGCAGCAACATCGCCCGACAGATGGCCGAGACGGTCCAGCGAGCACTGGACGCGATGACACCCGCGCGGCGCGAAGCCTTCGTGCTTCTGCGCTACGAGGGGCTCAGCGTGGAAGCCGCGGCCCAAGTGCTCGGAACTACGGAAGGGGCGGTCAAAGTGCGCGCGTTCCACGCGTACGAAGCGATCAGAATCGCCCTCAAAGAAGGCGAAACCCCAAAGCCGACCGAGACGGTCAGCCGCTGAAACCATCGGTGCCCCCGCGCGTATTACCCGAAACGCCCTCTGAAAAAATGTCTGCTCCCTCCAATCCCGACGATCTGGCTTTCCTGAACGAGATCCCCGATCTCCTTCAGGACGCTCCTCGCTCGGCGTCCAGTGACGTCGTGGCTTCGGGATCGGGACTCGAGAAGAACGCGACGCCGAACGCCCCGGCGCAGCCTCCGCGTGGCGTCGCTGGTCCGACCAGAGCGCAGCTCAGAGCGCGATTTCGTCTTTCGGTCTTGCTCAGCTTGGCTTGGATGGGGGCGCACTTGGCCGTCTATGGGGTGCGCGAGAACCTATCGCTGTTACCGCCGACGTACGTCCTCGCGCAAATCGGTGCACCGTTCGTCATCGCGCTGCTCTCGATGCTCGTGGCGCTGAGCCCGGGTCGTTTGGGGCTCGGCGTTGCGGTTGGGGTCACCGCGGCACTCGCCTTGGCAGGGCCGCTGTCTTTTGCGCTTGCCGTATTTCGGGTTCCGCCACCCCTGCCAGTGACGGTGGGCAGTTGGGTCAGCCACTTGGTGTGCCTCGACTTGACGCTCGTGTGGATGAGCGTGCCCATGCTGTTGTTCGCGTTCTATTTGCGGCGCGCGTTCCCGACTGGAGCTGGCTTCAGAAGCGCATTGGTTGGCGGGTCGTGTGGACTCTTCGCGGGCTCGATGATGAACTTGCACTGCGCGAGCGTGGAGCAGATTCACATGGTGCTGGGCCACGCAGTGCCGGTGGGGATTGGGTGTCTCGTTGGCGGCCTGCTCGTGTCGCGTTGGCTGCGCGCCTGACGCGTTTCGGCAATGCGTCGCGCGCGGCGGGTTGGCATGCCGCTGGTGCGACATGGGAGTTCAGTGCGTGGAACGCATCGCGCCGAGTGTTTCACACCGTGTCGCAGCCGGCTCGCCGTGGCGCGTCGCGTCGCGCGCACTTCGGCCATTCGCGAAAGTCAGCGAATCAGTGGAAATTCCTGCCGAACGGCGGTTCAACCATGCTGCGCCAGTTTTGCGTGGACGAAAACTAGGCGAAATATCCTTGGGGCGACGCTCCCGAAACCAAGGAGAGTCCTTGGAGAAGAGAGCGCCTATGTCGCCCACCGCCCCCAACATGACCTCGAATGTCGTCTCGATAGTTCCAGTCGCACCACGTCCTGCTGGTGAACCCCCGCGATCGGAGCCGCTCGGTCTTGGACGCCTGACGCGCGATGACGTCACGATCCGGATCCTGGGTGAATGCTTGTTGCCGTCACCAGTAGCCGAGCACTTGGGCGAGCACGCTCTGGCGTTCGTGGGCCGCGCCGACAAGGTGCTGGTCAACGATCACATGTCCGATCTGTTGGCGTCGGAGGATCCCGCGCGCATGGCCGCTTTCGAACTGGCCGGACCTCGCAACAAGATCTTCTTCGATCCACGGCGCGTGCGCGCGGGTGTGGTCACCTGTGGCGGTCTGTGTCCCGGTTTGAACAACGTGGTGCGCGGCATCGTGTTCGAGCTCGCACGCGGCTACGGCGTCAAACAAGTCGTGGGTTTCCGCTTTGGCTACGAGGGCATGATCTCACGCCTCGGCCATCAACCGATGATCCTGACGACCGATTCGGTCGCGGGCATTCATCGCCATGGCGGAACGGTGCTCGGTTCTTCGCGCGGTTCGCAGGATCCGTCCGAGATCGTCGATAACTTGGAAGCCGCAGGCATCGACATCTTGTTCGTCGTCGGCGGAGACGGCACGATCCGGGGTGCGATGCGCATCGTCGACGAGATCACGCGGCGCAAACTGCGGATCTCCGTGGTTGGCATCCCCAAGACGATCGACAACGACATTCAGTTCATCGACCGCAGCTTCGGCTTCGAGAGCGCGTTCTCGGCGGCTGTCGACGTGATTCGAGCGGCCCACGTGGAAGCCACGGGCGCGCGCAACGGCATCGGCCTGGTCAAATTGATGGGCCGTCACTCCGGCTTCGTCGCTTGTCAGGCTGCGTTGGCCTCGACGGACGTGGACCTGGTGCTGATCCCCGAGATCCCTTGGCGGCTTTCGGGTGAACGTGGCGTGATCTCGTACCTGGACGGCGTGCTGCAACGCAAAGGCCACGCCGTAGTCGTCGTGGCAGAAGGCGCGGGTCAGGATATCCTGAGTGGCGAAACGCCCTCCGGCCGCACCGACAAGAGCGGCAACGTCAAACTCGAGGACGTAGGTGTTTACTTGCGAGAGCAAATACCCTCGCACATGCAACGCCTTGGACGCGAAGTGACGCTCAAGTACATCGACCCGAGCTACAGCATTCGCAGCGTACCGGCTTCGCCCGCGGATAGCGTCTACTGCTGGCACATGGCGCGCAACGCGGTGCACGCAGCCATGGCGGGCAACACCGAGATGTTGATCGGTCGTTGGCACGGACGCTTCGTGCATGTGCCCATGCCGTTGGCGACTCGCATGCGCAAGGAAGTGGAGCCGACGGAGGATCTGTGGATGAGCGTCGTCGAAGCCACCGGCCAACCGCGGGCTTGGTTCTGAACGTTCAGGGGCCTCGAGCTTTCGAGGCCCGCGCCAAGTCGAACCGGCCCACCACGCCCAGGCTCAGTGCCAACGCTGGGGCTGCCACCCGTCCGACTTGCTGCTCGTCGATGCGCACGCTGAGCGCTCTTGGCAGTGAGCTGAGTTCGCCGCGGGTATAGACGCCGAGAGATGCGGCTGGCCACCAGACGCTAGCCGCCGTCAAAGCGCCAGTGGCTTCGTCGTAGCTCGAATCGTGAGCGAAGAAGCCAGGCTCAGCCGTCGCGTTGAAGCGGAAGTGCGCCAAGCCGACGCGCATGCCGATGAGCGCCGACCAATCCTGGGCCAACGCGAATACCGCTTGAACGTCCAGCAACGCTCGCTGGCGTGAGCCCTCTACGCGCCCCGCTGAGCTCTCGAGAGTGAACGGAGCCATCGAGCTATCCAGCGCCAGCGCCAACGCCAACGATTCGTACTGCAGACCTAGGTTCGCCTCGACACTGCCGTGCTGTACGCTGAGCGCTTCCGCTACGAACGCTGCGCCAACGCTGCCGAACAGCGCTACGGAGACTTGTCGATTCGGGGCATCCGAGGGGTCACTGCGCGGTTCCTTGTTCTCGGGGTTTGCCTGCTCGTCGAGGCCATCGCCGTTGCCTTTGCTCGTCGGCTGCGGCGCCCGGATAGGCTCCGCTTTGGAGGTTCCCGCGGCGGGCAGGGCGGAATGCGCCGCATCGGAGACGGCTGGCGGCAAGGGCGCCGCCGACTCCTTTTCGTACTCGAGCCAGCGAGTGCGGAGCGCTTCGGCGGTGCGCACCGCGACCACTTCGGCATTGGCCATCTCGCGAGCGCTGAACGAGAGGCGTACCGCGCGTCCGCCGTTCGGAGCCCACGCGAGCACTCCTAGGCCCGCTTCCTCGTGGAAGAACACAATCAAGCCGTGCACGCCCGCTTCGAGCGCTGGGAGCTCTTCGTCTGGCGCGATTACGCGTGAGCGCTTGAGGACCTCCACGTCGAGGCCGAGTGCACTCAATTCGCCGCGCGTGCGAGCCACGACTTCGTCGAGGCTCGGGCTGTTATCCCAGGGGCATTCAATCCGCACGCGCCCGCGCTCGTCTGCGGCCGCTCTGCGCGCCAAGGCAGAGAGCGCCAAGACCCAGAGCGCCAAGACCCAGAGCGCCAGGAGCACTCCGAGGCGCAAAGCAACCCTTCGCATGAACTGCCGAGACTACGAGGCGTCGCAAGATTCTGTCTACTGCGATGCAAGATTTCGAGGTAGCGAAGCGCGGCCGCGTTTCTGAGCTCAGCCTGGCTTGATCGTCGCCTGGGCGATTTCGGCGTATGCGCCTTCCGGGAAGCGGCGCAGATACTCCTTCGCGACTTCGCGAGCTCGCCCGCCTGCGCCGTCGAGCTGCCGGATCAGGACGAGCTTGCGCCCCAACGCCTCGGCCGCAAACGAACCCGTGGGAGCTTCCTGGGCATACAGCCCCAGCCATTCCAAGGCCTGGCGCGCATCGCCTTGCTGCTCCGCTAAGCGAGCTAGGTAGAACGCGGCGCGCGCCGCGCCTTGGCGCGTCGCATGTTTGCTGCGAATCTGGCGCCAGCAACGCCGCGCGAGCTCCGGCTCGCCGCTGTAACCCGCGGCTTGCCCCAACGCGGTGAGGGCGCGCTCGTTGAGCGAACTCGGCTCGATGTGCAACTCCTTGGCGTCTTTCAGCACACGAGCGAACTGGCCCTTGGCCACCAGCGCAGGCCACTGCAGCTCCGGCGAGCGCGCTTCCGAAGAATGCTGCGCTTCCGTATTCTGGCGTGCTTCAGGAGTTTGACGCGTTTCAGGTGAACGCGGTTGCACAGAGCGTTCGGTCCCAGCGTTATCGCGCGGGCTTTGGAACGCGCTCTGCTCGGGCAGTGCGCTTGGTTTCGAGGCTGGCCCTGAGTTGCTCGCTTGCTGATCACGCTCGCTCGCCGAGTTGCTGTCGTCGATCAAATGTTCACGAGCGCCGGCACCCAATGCCCAATGCCGACTGCCGGGGCCGTCGACCACGACACGGCCCTCGTGCATCGTTATGTCGAGAGCGCTACCGTCCCAGTCCAAGTCGAAGCGCGTGCCCACGACGTTGACTTGGTAGGGCCCCGCGATGAACTGCCACTTGGTGGTGTCGGTGTGCTGAATGTCTGCCCGCAAGTGGCCTCGCCCCAAATGCGCCTGGGCGTTGTGCGGACCGAGAATGGCGAGCTGGATGGCGCTCTCGGGCCCGAGATCGAGCGAGCTGCCATCCGAAAACGCCACACGCGCGTTGGTGGCTCGGGTGTTCAGCCAGCCCGCGCCATCCCGACCGGAGGCCGAGGCCCCATCGAGCATTGCCCCGTCCACACGGTCCGTTGCGTCCCCCTGAACGGTGTAAGTCAACGTCTCAGCAGTCCCGCCATACCAGACCACGAGCCCGGTCAGAGCGAGGGCTGCGGCTGCCACCGGGATCGCCAAGCGCCAGCGGCGTGCACTTGTTGCCAGTAGCTTGAGCCCCGGCATGTCGGCACTGGGCTCCCGCGTCTTGAGCTTGGCCTCGACGCGCCTCCAAGAGCGATCGGCGGACAGACGCGCCCTCTCGTCGGCGTGTTGATCCGCAAGCGTTCTGAACAGGCGGCTCACCTGTTCGGCACTGGGCTTCGGGCGGTCGTTCATGTTGGCTCCGAACGATCCCGCACGTAGTCGCACAACAGCGCGTTGCGTCCTACCCGCTTCATCACATGTTCCGTCGCTCGCTGCGCCCAGCGCACGGCCGTCGACTCGGAGATGTGGAGCACTTCGGCAATCTCCGGGAATGGCATCGCTTCAAGGTTGCGCAGCAAGAACGCCGAGCGTTCATCTGCGTCCAGCTCCTCGAGCACCCTGTGCAGCTGAATCAGCGCCGCGCGCGCCTTGGGATCGTCGGTTCCTGGTCGCTGCTGAACGTCCTCTGGCGTGCCGATCAGCTTGAACAGCAATGCTCTTCGCCTGCGGTGGCGAATCTCTCGGCGAATCCGGTTCATGGTGATCGAGACGAGGTAACTCTTGACTTTGGCAGAGTCACGAATGCGTCCAGCGCTCTCAAAAAAGGCGAGAAACACATCATCCAGAAGCTCGTCAGCATCGGCGCTTGGGCCGAGTGCTTTGAGTAACAAACGCGTCACAAGCGGTTGGAACACGACAAACGCATCGCGCTGCCAGCCGGGTGCGCCCCGAAGAATCCGCCCGTGGAGATCCTCGAGGATCTCCTTCTGAGCGCCTTGCTCCAGGTTCGGATTCGCCATGGCCCAGTCTTTCCTGTACCGAACCATGCAGACAAGTGGCAGCCCTGTGGGCGTTTTGTGTTTGGATCTGCTAACAAATCACTCGTTTTGCAGCGCCGTCGCATAACTGTAACAATTGCCCAGCTGCCGCGGGCTGAGCGGGACGCGCCCGTCGCTTCCGCGTGTCGTTTGCGGGCGCTGGCCACCCAATCGGCGATCGGTTTGTTACAGCTCGTTTCTTTGGCCTGCGGCACGACGCGTGTCGACGCGGTCGAGCGCGCCCCTGCGCCAGCGAGTGCTCCGGTTGAGGCCACGAGTTCACACGTCGCGCCAGCCACGCCGAGCTTGCCGCCGCCGGTATACGCGCCGAGTCCGTCGGCGCCGTCGAGCGTCGATGCCGGGTCCGATCACTCGTCTGCCGTCGATGTGACGACTTCGACCCAGGACGCGGCGCTCAGCGTCAGCGACTCCCCGGCTGGGCTCAGCGATGCGGGGTTGGCACTCCCCGATGCTGGCTCGCCGTGCAAGGCGCCCGGGATCGTCGATTTGAATCTGTTCCAAGTCGTGCTGCGCACCAATTCATTGTGTCTGCGTGCGGGGGGCCCGGTGGTCTCGAAGGGCAGGCCCACTCGCTACACCTGGGTTGCGGAGTGCAACGAGTACGCGCTCTGGCAGCTGGTCGGTGCGCGCAACGGAACCTTCGAAATTCGTCAGTATCCTTTGGCCGTGAACGTCGAGACGCTCAACGGCGGCACCAACGAGGGCGTCGACTTGGTCTTGATGCCACCCGCTGACGATCCCGTGCAGCACTTCATCGTGCGCGAACTCGACAATGGCTACGTCTCGTTCGTGCTCGCCTGGGGAGCGACGCCCAACTTGTGCATGACCGAAAGTCGCACGACGACGGCCGAGCTAGTCAAGTGCGACCCGAAAGCCGAGTCCCAACAATGGCTGTTGCGACCGGCGCCCTGCGGCGCCGTAGATGCCGGCAATTGAGCGCGTCAGCGTAAGATCACCAGGGGCAGGGCAGCCCAACCCCCGGGCTTCAAATCGAGCGTCTTGCTGATCGTCTTGCCGCGCGCCGACAACTTCAATGTGTGTTTACCTGCGGGCACCCGGACGCGACCGAGCGCGATTCGACCCGGTAAAGTCGACCAACTCCGCGTGTCGGGGGTGTCGACGGCGGTCAACGTGGCTTGCGTCGCCAAACTGAGCAGTAATCCGACGCCACCATTGCCGCCGACCTTCTTTGCGGCTTGGCCCGCGACGACGCGCGAGATCATGCGCGTAATCGCGGAGGCGATGACCGCGCCCTTGCCCTCGTTCCAAGCGTCTACCGTCAACTTGTCGACCGCTACGCCGTCCAGATCTTGGCGATCTTCGTCCAGCTCGAAGAAAGGCGTCTCGGGGTAACGTTTCGCCGGCTCGAGATCGGGGAAGTTGACCCAGGTTACCAGGCCCTGAGCGGCCAAGGAGTTGGCGCGCGCTTCATCGTTCGGGCTGATGGCACCACTGGCGTAAGTCAACGCGAGACCAATCGGAACGCGTTGCGCGATCTTCGCGGGCACCCGACCAAAGCACAAGATCACGAGGATCTCCGCGTCTGCGACTGGCGTGGCCGCCGCGCCATCGGACGCGCCGGCGGCAGTCGTAGTCGGCGCGGGTGTGGTGCTCGTGGCGCTGCTCCCGCCCTCATTGACGATCGCCGTGATGTTCGGCGTGCGAAAGCTCGAGCGCTTCGACAGCGCCAAGATGGGGTCGTTGAGGGTGCGGAAATCTCCCGTCGAGAGCGCTTCGTCGTAGTAACGCAACGCTTCCTCGGCGTCGCCGCTCTTCTCGAAGATGAAGCCGGCGAGGTAACTGCCGGGGCCGAGCAGTGCAGAAGACGCGCTCTGATTCTCGGACAAATATTTCTGCATCACGGCGAAGCGCCGGGCCTCGACGCGTCCGCCGTTGAGATCGCCGCGCACGACATAATTCACCATGTTCATGGTGTTGATCATCAACTTCTCGTAAGGCGGGCCCTTGTAGGCCCCCACGTCGTCGCTGAATAGATAGCGCCCGATGTCATCGGCCGTGCTGCGTGAAAAATCGAGCAGCTCGACCTGTTTATCGGCCACTTCGAGATCGCGTGAACTCGTTTGGTACTCGCCCACTTGCTGCAGTACCAAAGAGCGGTCGAGGAGTAACAAGGCGTTGTCCCCGCTCACGTCCTTCGGCAAGTCCTTGGCGTCGGTGACTTCGAGCTGCTCGTTCAAGAGCTGCAGGGCGCGGTTGGGGTTGTTGGCATCCAGTGCGCTGCGCGCGCTCTCGGTGCGCGCGGCGTGGCCTGCACAGCCGACCGCACACGCGAAGGCGAGCGAATAACCAGCGTACCTCAGGCTCGAGCTCGACACCGCGGGCCTTCCTTGATTGAGGCTCGGCTGGGCAACGTTCAGTTGACCAGTGCTTTGGTCACGCTCGTCTTGTTCTGCCACAAGATATCTCCCGTGGCGGCCTCGAGCACGCGCATGAAGAGAAAGTACTGCACGCGTCGTTCGCCGTCTTGACGCTCGTCGACCGTGTAAACCTTCCCCGTCACGAAATACTTGGCCCCGACTTGGTTACCCCATTCGGCGACTTGAGCCTGATTGAATGCGTCGGTCTGTTGGGAACGGACCTTTTCGATCAACTCGGGTTGATCTTGAGCGCTGATCACCCGCACGTGGCCGGCATTGATCAGAGACGTTTCGATGTCACTGATCAATGCGTTCAATGCGCTGTCGATGTGCTCGCTGGTTTCATTCTTGATGTTGAGGACTGCCACCGGCGGGCGTTGCTCCTCTTCCCAGCGCTTGACTGCCGCAGAGGTCTGCAGAGCATCCAGGTTTTGATCGAGCATGCGCTTGAGGTCGGCCTTGTCCAAGCCCGTACCCATGGCGGCGTCATCCAGACCCGCTACGTCGCTGCCGCGAACTGCTTTCGGTCCGCAACCGGCTGCCAGGGGCAGCACGCCCAGCAAGCTGCCGAGCACGAGGAATTTACCAACGACCGCACGACTCTGACCGCTGAAAGTGGATCCCATATTCCAAGCCATCCGCTGTGACCTTCCTACGCGCTTGCTCTAGCGCAACGCCGCACGGCCGCCAAGGGCGGCGCAACCACTAGTGCCGAAGGCCTGGCGCGAAAGCGACCCCGAGCTCGGCTTTGCCACAGCGAATGAATAGAACGCGCAACGAGATCGTCCAACCCTCGTTCGGGCGATCCCATGCCATGCGGGCCACTGGGGTTCCAACGTCGCCCGACCTCTCGGGCCCTCCCCGCGGCGCAGTCCTGTGGCTTCGCGGGGAGGGATCCGGGGCACGGGCCCCGGTTCCAATCTCGAGGGCGCGGTCCTTCGCGCCCTCGCCTGTCGTTTGGCGCAGGTCTCGAGGGCTCGCGATCCCCCTACTAGGTTCGGCGAACCGGAATGATTTGCACCCGCCGATCGTCGCCTTCACCCTCGCTGCGGGTGACTACGCCCTCGAACTTGGCCAGCGCCAAATGCACGAGCCTTCGATCCCGCGGGGGCATCGGTTCGAAAGTGATGATCTTCCCGTCGGTGACGGCTTGCTTGCCGAGGCGCTTGGCCATCGCGGCCAGCGAGTTGTCTCGGCGACTGCGATAACCTTCGGCGTCCACGGTGATGAAGCGACGCTCCTCACCCGGACGACTCAGGATGCGGTTGGCGAGAAACTGCAACGCACCCAGCACTTGGCCGCGCTTGCCAATCACGCGTGCCGCGTCGGGGCCAACGACTTCCAAGCGGATGTCGCGCTGATCCTCGTCTTTCGGACGCCGCAGGTGAACGGTGCAGTTCACACCCATTTGCAGCACCACCTCTTTCACGAAGTCGAAGACTTTCTTCGACTGCTCGTCGGGGGGTTCGATGCTCGGTACGTTGCCACCATTGCGGCGGCGCGCGCGCTTGCGGCGAGGGCCGCGATCGCGTGAGTCTTCGCCCGATTTGGCTTCGGCGTCGTCGGACGCCTCGCCCTCCTCGTCTAGCTCCTCGCTGTCCTCATCCTCGTCTTCGTCCTCTTCGTCCTCGTCGAGGAGTTCATCATCATCGTCTACAGGTGCGGTCATGGCTTGGGCCTTCGTTGGGGCGGCTTGACTCAGCCGCGCGGTGAATTGAATCAGGAGCGGGGCTTGCCTCGGGTCAGCGGACGGCTCGTCGTTTCGCTGACGGCGGTCACTGCAACGCGTCCCTTGTCCGAGCTGCGTCGGGCTAACGCTTCGACCCCTTGCTGCTGCAGGATGGCCAAAATGCTGTTCGTGAACATGTAAACCCCAAGACCAGAGGGCAGGAACAACATGAACACCGTGAACATGCCCGGCATGAAATACAGCATCATCTTACGTTGGGCCGGGTCGCCCTGAAAAGGCATGATCTTCTGTTGGACGAAGTACGTGCCACCGATGATGAAGGGCAGGACGAAATAAGGGTCGGGTGCGGATAGGTCCGGGAACCAGAGGAACGGAATGTTGTACAGTTCCACGGCGGTCTGCAGCGTGGTGTACAGCGCAAACCACACCGGCATGGTCGCCAGCTGGGGCAAACAGCCCTTGATCTGGTCGAACGGGCTCATGCCGTGCTTGCGGAACAGCTCCATCTGAGCGACGCCCTTGGCGCGCACGTCGTCCTTGTACTTCTCGTTGAGCGCATCGAGCTCGGGTCGCAGCTCACGCATCCGAATCATGGTGCGAATGCCGGGGACCGCCAACGGGAACAGCAAGACGCGCGCGCACAGCGTGAGCACGATGATCGCGATACCCCAATTCGGGATCACGCCGTGCACCCGCAGCAGGAACTCGACCAGAACCTTGGCGATCGAGGCGAAGAACCCGAGGTCGATCAGATCCGATAGACGATGCTTACCATCACCGGCAAGCGCCAAGACGCGACGCTCTTTGGGTCCGATGTACGAGAGTACTTTGTAGGTATCGGTTTGACCGGGCTGCAAGATGCGCGTCGGGTACGCGAGACGCGCCCGGTAGAAGGACCCAGGGTCCGCACCGCCGCGACGGGGTTCGACCTGCAGCTGACAGATCGGGCGCACGGGCGCGTCGACCGGCGCGATGGCGTGCGAGAAGTAAGCGTTGGAGACCGCTGCAACGGCGGGAGCAGCGTCGACCTGGAACCAGCCTTGGCCGGCAGTGGCTTTGAAGCCGGGCTCTTCCCAGTGGCTCGGTTCGAAGGCGTCGGGGCGCTTGCGGATCGCGGTCCCATCTTCGCCGATGCACTCGACGGTGGTGACGTAGGGGCTGACGCGGAACATGTGCGAAGCCACGTCCTTGTCCAGCCACCACGCCACGGTATCGATGGCGACCGCAGTTTCGCGCGGCTCGCTCGCGAGGTTTTGCACGCTGGTGCTGATCTCGAGCTCGTACGCGTTTTGCGTCGCCGATATTAGCTTCTGCAGCTTAACGGAGTCGTCCGAATACTCGAAAGTGCAACTGGTCGGTGTCTTGGCCGCGAGTTTCCAATCCATCGAGTCGTATGCGACGTCCCACTTGGTGTCTTTGGGACCCGGTGACGTCGGATTACGGAATTGCACGAACAGCTGTTGCCGAAATTCGTGCGCGGTGCCGGCGGCTTGCTCGCTGCCGGCGTTTGGATCCTCTTCGCTCGGCGTATTGGGAACGGCACCCGGCTGCGGCGTCGTCGAGACATCGTGCGGTTTGCCGTTCTTCTCGTACTTCGGAGTGATCAACTCGAAGCGCTTCAGCGTCGCGCCACGAGTGGTCAGCTGAGCTCGAAAGAGATCCGTCTTGATCTCACAATACTCGTATGCGGCGCGCGTCGCCGGGACCACCACTTGGGGTTGCTCGAGTTGCTGTCTGGTGCCGTTGCTGTTTGGCTTTGCCAGCCAGAAGTACAGAAGGACGCCAGACAGTGCGATGAAAATGAAACGAAAAGCAGACCCCATGAGAAGGTTCCGTAATCAACGTTGATGGTGGGTGCGGCCGCGGCCGTCTTCGGCGCGAACTCGCTGGTCGATCCATGCGCTCACGCGCTGCCAGTTGGGTTCCCAACTCTGAGGATCGACGTGTGGGGGTAACGGTGGCGGATCGACGCCACCGCTGAACAACGGGTTGCAGCGGAGCAACCGCAATAGCCCGAGCCAGCTGCCGCGCAGCACGCCGTGATGTTCGAGGCAGAGCGCACAGTAGCGTGAGCAGGACGGCTCGAAACGACAGCAATCGCCGAG
The DNA here is from genome assembly GCA_036263015.1 of Polyangiaceae bacterium. GTDB lineage: Bacteria > Myxococcota_A > Polyangia > Polyangiales > Polyangiaceae > SZUA-265. Next base: position 54,673 of record DATAHU010000284.1, read on the forward strand.
CAGCGGCGAGATGCTGCGTTGATAGCCCGTGATCAGAGCAGCAAATACGACTTGAAGCCAACGTCCCATCAGGCCTTTTCCGTTTCGAGCGGGACGTGGAGTTTGGGCTTTCGCGCCAGCGCGTCAACGCTGCTACGGCGGATTCGACCCCGCGCCTCCAACCATTCGTTGGTGACGTGAGCGAGCTTCTGCTCAGAGTCGAAGTGCTTGACGATCACGATGATGTCGAGCCCATCCGCCCACAGCTCGCGGGTCGCGCGAAACGCTTCGCGCACCAACCGCTTCGCCCGATTGCGCAGGACCGCATTGCCGACCTTGCGCGACGCAGTGATCCCTAGGCGCGCTACACGCGCGCCCAGGTTGACTCCAGTATCGGGTATTGGGGCATCCGGTAGTGGGCGCGCGCGGAGCAGCAACACGAAGTGTCGAGTGACGACGCGCCGCGACTCAGCTTGGGCTTCGCGAAACTCACGACGTCGAGTGACGCGTTGTTGTTTCGAAAACCGACCTGCAGGACGGCAGCCGTCCACGGCCCCGACTACTTCTTCTTGTTGTTGTTGGTCGTCACCGCGAGTCGCCAGCGACCGCGTTGACGCCGATTCTTCAGAACGTCGCGGCCGCCGCGCGTCTTCATGCGCTTGCGAAAGCCATGGGTGCGGGCGCGGCTCAGGTTATGGGGCTGATAAGTGCGTTTCATGTCTCGTGCCTGTATGGAGAGGGGGCTGCCTTTGGGCTTCGCTCCCCCGTCGGAAATCTTTTGGATTCAGCAGGGATCTTGTCGTGAGCGAGTCACGCGATCACTTGCTGTGCGGCGGCATCTTCGTCTCTTTGAAGACGACGTGTTGGCGCACCACGGGATCGTACTTCTTGATCTCGAGCTTCCCTTGCTGCTTCCGCTTATTCTTGGTCGTGTAGTAGGTGAAGCCGGTGTTGGCGCTCGACACCAAGCGAATGTTGTCACGCATAGCGGGCGAGCTGGTACCACGCACTTCCGCCATCGGCAAGTTCGAAAAAGGGCGATTTGGCTGAACAAATGGCGAGAGCCAAACTCACGGCTGCGCTTCGAAGCCGAGGGAAGCCAGCGCCAGTGGCGGTGGAGCAGCCGGTTGGCTCCGCGATACCAACAAGCAGCACGCTGCGAGGGCTTGTTTGTCGCTGGTGCCGCGCTTTTTGGTTCCGGACTGCTAGGATCCGCTCGCACTGGCATCAAACAACCACACGACTCATGCAACGCCCAATCCGCCTTCCACTCACCGCCTGCTTGTTCTCGCTCAGCCTCGTAGCTGCTTGCACCGACTCGAAGTCCGATTCTGACGGAATCTCGAAATCCACGGGACAGGACTCGGACGCTGGGCGCTCCGCCGAGGCCGGGGCCTCCGACGAGGGGTCCAAGCCCTCGAAACCGAGCAAGCCCTCGAAACCCGCAGCCGACGACTCGACCAGCGACGAGTCGGCAAGCAACGATCCCGTGGGCGGCAGTGAGACCGATTCCGGGTTGTTCGGTGGCGGGACGATGCCCATCAGCGTGATGCCGACGGATACCGCTGAACCCACGCCCGAGACTCCAGCGACTGTTAATCCAGACGATCCATCGGCGGCGAACCCGCTCGTCGAATGTGCCTCTGCGGTCGCTACGGGCCTGGACTCGCGGATCGACGACTTCGAATCTGGCAGCGACCAGATCCTCGAGGTCGATAATCGCAGCGGTGGTTGGTACGACTACGACGACGACACGACCTCTGCCGTCCAGACCATCGAGCGTCTGAAGAGCGAAGGCGCGCCCGGTGGAGGACTCGGGGGAGTACTGCACGTGTCCAGTGATGGCTTTCCGAGTTACTCAGGCGTTGGCTTCGGTTTGCGCTGGACCGAGACAGGTTCAGAGCATTGTTATTACGACGCCTCGTACTACGACGGCATGAGGTTCTGGGCCCGCGGCAGCGGCTCGGTGCGCCTGGCTCTGCAGAACCCCTCGGTGCGTCCAGTCAGTATGGGTGGCACGTGTCCCGATGACGCAAGTTGCTACGATAGTCACGGTTACGACTTCACGTTGAACACGGACTGGACCGAGTACAGCGTGTCGTTCTCCACGCTCGAACAAGCGGGTTGGGGCACGCCCGTCGGTGCGTTCGATCCGAGCAAGTTGTTCACCGTCGAGTTCCAGTTTGCTTCGGGCAGCGGCTATGACCTCTGGCTCGACGACGTCGACTTCTACAAAGACGGTGAGCCCGCACCCGAGCCAGAGCCCGAGCCCACCACCTCGGCTCCGACCGACACGACCCCGCCTGACGCAGCGCCGCCTACCCCCGTGTTCGACGCAGGGGTAGCGGCTGCGCTGGATGCGTCGCTAGACGGCGGCTGACGTCCACAGGACCTTCGGATCTTGGATCGTTGCAGAACGATCCAAGATCTCGAGCCAAGCGCGGTCGAAGCAGAGTGAGGTGTTTGCAATGACGAAACGGTCCAAGGCTCTGTTCGCTCTGCTGTCGCTAACCCTGAGTCTGTCGAGTTCGCTTGCGTGGGCACAGACGCCGCGTGACGACGCAGATACGTTCTATCGCTTCGACGACGATGACTTGCTCGCGCAGGCCTTTGGTGCCGACGGCGACGTCGTGCGCGTTCGTCTCGGACCGGCACGCACGCTCTTGATCCGACCGCGTACGCAGTTCGTCGCCGAGTTGCTCAAGAGCGTCGAGCGACTCTGACGGGGCGCAGCGCGCGAGCTATTGCCGCGCGAGCGACGCTGCGTATTGCGCACGTCTCAAGGCGCGCGCCCGCAGGCGGTGCTTCTTGCACAGCTTTCCCATCACCGCAGGCTTGTCACAACCGCCCTCGTAGGTGCACACACCGAGCTTGATGTTGCGGGCGCGTGCGGCGCGAGCTTTGGCGTTACGACGCTCCGCACAGAAGGCGCACCGCGTCGGGTAAGTGCCATCTCGGCGACGTTTTACGGGGCGACCCTTACAAGTCGTACAAAACTGCGGCACGGCTGGTTAGCCCTTCGTCGTTCCGCTCTGGCTCTGTGTCAAGCAAACAGCCGTGGCAATGCCTGTTGCCCGCTGTTGCTCCGACCGATGAGCCTGGCCCGGATCGGCTATCCGCGCCGCAGCGCTGCGAGATGCTCCATGCGCTGATCTCGACGAGCTGTCGAACTCTGCTGCCTTTCAACAGCAACCGGTGCGAGTTCGTGCACTGGTTCTCGACTTGCTCTAACGCATACTCCGCGAGATGGCTTCGATCCCTCGAACCTGGCGGTCTTACCCGAAGTCTGCGCTGTTCCTGGTGGGGACTCTGAGGCTCGCGGGGTGCGGCGCTCAGCAAACCAGCGACAAAGGGACCGAGACGCATTGGCTCGCCAGCTGCAAGACAGATGCCGATTGTGGCTCGCTCAGCTGTGAGTGCGGAATCGGCACGCACACTTGCGACGAGGCCGACCAATGCTCGCTGCAGGCCCCCCGATGTTCGACGCTGCCGAAGACTCAGTGTGGCAGTGCGCGGCGCATCTGCGTTGCCCCAGATGCTGGCGTCTCGACGAGGCCAGAGCCACCTTCGCCTGAACCCGTGAGCGCAGATCCCATGGCTGGCTCTTCGAGCGAGGCTCGGGTCGACGCGGGCGCTGACGCCGGGATCGATAACTTGACGCCATCAGGGCCGTATCTCGTGCCGGTCGAGCGAGAGCCAGACGGCGTTTGCGACCCCGATGGGTGGTGTTGGCAAAACCCGAAACCCGTCGGCGATAGGTTCTATGCCCTGTCGGGCGATGGCAGCATTGCCGTAGGTGAACATGGAATCGTGTTTGCTTGGCCCGATCACTATCTGCCCAGTCCTACGCAGTCCGATTTGACCTTCGTGGAGCGACAGGCAGACGAGATCTGGACCGGAAATACCTCCGGACTGTGGCACTTCGACGGCCAGGCTTGGACCCGCGAGCTGGACGCGCTGAACGACTTCGCCCTGAGCCCTGGTGGACAGCCTTGGGCGCTCGTCGGCAATCAGGTCATGTCGCTCACGGATGGTCAATGGACGACGTTGAATGACCTGTCCTTGGCCGCCGGCAATCGGATCGTGGACTTCGTTGCCACGGATGCCGGTCCCTTGATTCTGACCTCGAGCTACATGCCCAAGGGACCAGCCATGGGTGAGCTCGGCCTGATCAGTCGCAACGTGACTGATTGGACGTTCGAAACGAGCAGCGTTGCAGATTCGGGCGAGGCTTGGCGGCTTGCGAGCTTGCCAACCGGCGTCGTCGCGTACTCTGAAGGGGCGGCAGTATACGACGTGGGCCGAAATTGGCAGCACGTGATCGATAGACCCGCTGGCACGACCGAGCTCTGGCAGTTACCCGACGGGCGCTATCTCAGTTCAGGACCTGATGGACTGTACGCCTTTGACGCTGAGGGCAGCCGTCTGATCTCGAGCGTTGGTTGCAGTTTGCTCGCGAACCTCGAGGGCGGCAACCTGCGCTGCGCGTCGCAGAGCGACGAGTTGTTCGAGCTCGAGCCGAGTGCGACGCGAGACATGACGTCGGCGTCCGAGCCGCTGCTCGAGCCAACCCGCTATGGCTCTTTGCCCACGGGATTGTGGGCAGGGGATATCAGCGCCTGGGGCCCAGCGCCAGACGACGTCTGGCGCGCACCGCTGGACCACTACGACGGCGAAACGTGGACGAGTTACGCGGACGCTGCCCCAGCGGGCTTTCATACGCTTTTCATCGAAGGCAGTGCGAGCGATGACGTGTGGTTTGCTGGCACGTATCCGGACAACAAGAACGACTCGAAGTGGGGATTGATCCACTTCGACGGTGCGGAGTTCAGCGTCATCGATCCGCCCGATCGCGATGCGATCCTGTTCGTGCGCGCGCTGCGCTCGTTCGGCGCGTCAGACACCTGGCTGGTGCAGACCCTGGCCGATGAAACGCGTCTGGTGCGTTACGACGGTAGCCAGTGGAGCCTCGAGTTCTCGCTGCCGACGTACGTCGCGTACGCAAATCTAGTGGGCACCGACTCTGACTCGTTGCTGGTCACGGTCGCGGATAGCGTTTACCTCAAACGCGACGGACAGTGGTCCGCTCAATGGACCACCGCTGGCTATCCAATCACTTCCGCAGCCTGGGACGGTGCGGAGCTGTGGCTCGTGGCGCAACAGATCTATCAAGCGCGAAGTGATGGTTTGGTCGCGCGCGGCTATGGCTCGTATTCACTGTCGCGCATCGAGCTGACGAAGGATCGCGTGTTCTACTATTCCGGCACGCACTACCGCACCTTTCAGCGCTGAGCGTGTCCGAACAGTGGGGTGCTGGGACGGAAGCCAGCGAACGCGGGGCGGGCACCTAGAGTTTAGGCCCCGCCCTGTTCGGACGCTACTTGCGTTGGGTTACTGCACGAGGATCTTGAACTCGACTCGGCGGTTCTTGGCGCGGCCTTCTTCCGTGCCGTTGTCCTCGACCGGGCGCTCCATGCCGTAGCCCGCCGATTCGAGGCGACTCTCGGCGATGCCCTTCTTCACGATGTACTGCACGACGGCTGCTGCGCGCCGCTCACTGAGCTTCTTGTTGTAGTCGGCGCCACCTTGGTTATCGGTGTGGCCGTAGATGCCGAGGCGGAGCGAGCTGCGCTCGTTCATCAGCGACACGACCTCGTCCAACAACTCGAAGCTGTCCTTCAAGATCGTCGCCTTGTTGTACTCGAACTTGATCGGCTCGAGCAGTTTGATCTCGTTGACCCCGACGATGATCTTCTTCTTCTCTGCGGGGCAACCGTTCTTCGCCGGGTCCGTGTTCTTCACGCCTGCCACGGTCGGGCACGCGTCCTCCTTGTCGAGGATGCCGTCCTTGTCGGCGTCGTCCTCGGGGCAGCCGTCTTCGTCCTCGATGCCGTCCTTGTCCTCGGGCGTGTCGGGGCACTTGTCGTCCTTGTCGAGGATGCCATCGTCATCGCGATCGAGATCGGGGCAGCCGTCATCGGTGAACGGCGGTTTGCCGTCTTCTTTGACCAGCGGGCACTGATCGATTTCGTCCGGGAAGCCGTCACCGTCGGTGTCTTTGTCGGCCTCGAGCGGCACGTTGTCGATCGGGGCCTTGGCCTTCTGTTTCTCGTCGGGCCCGATGTCGTGCAGATAGATGTGCGTTCCGATCTGGCCGAGCACGCGCACGTCGGCAAAGCCGTAGCCCGGCCCGAGTCGCGTACCGCCACCGGCTTGGATGTACCAAGTGTCCTTCTTATCCATCGACCAGCGCGCTTGGGCGAGCCACTCGAGACCGGTATTTTGCGAGCGAAAGAATGCGTTCTCGGTCGTGTTCGGTGTGGCTTCGGTGTTGGTCACGCTGCTGAAGCCGAACTGTCCCCACAACTCGGCACCGATCCGCAGTCGGGCATCGCGCAAGGGCATGAATGCGCCGATCGAATAGCGGATTTCGTTACCCACTTGGAGCGTGCTCGGCTTCGGACCCTGCGTCGGGCGAAAGTGCGGACCGATCATCCAGACCACCATCAAGTCTTTGAAGTGGTGCTCGAGGTTGGTGAACAGCCAAACCGTGGTTTCGCTGTCGCTCGTGAAGCGGGCATCGTTGCCGCTTGGCACGAACACCGCGCCGCCGGCACCCCAGCGGAACGTCTTGTCGTCGCTCTCGACGGCCAACGCGCGCAGCGACAAGCGAATGTCGTGCAGCGCGATGCCTTGAGCCAAGCCGTTACCGACGTCGGGAGCCGGATCAGCCCCGCCGCCGTTCAACCACGCCACGGGCACCATCACGTCGAAACCCAAACGGCGATTGAGCTGCAAGCCCGCGCCGAAATAAGTGATCAGCTGATTGATGAAGGGGTTGTCGTGCTGGTCGACGACGTTCTGGCGATCCGACAACGTCGCGATCCGCAATGGGTTCAACGCGTAACCCAGTGTGAAGCTGCCGTAGAAGCGCGGTCGCTCCGAGAACACGGGGCGAAACGTCATGAACGAATCGTCGGGACCGCCGGCGATTTGCGCGCGATCCAAGTAGAACGAACCGGCGTCCTGCGCGTGAGCGTCGTGCTCGAGTGCGATCGTTGCGGTCGCGCCCGCGACAAGCGATGCCAACAGCAGCGCGACGCGGGTGAACTTTCGCAAAATCGGTCCGCGTGGGCTCGAGCTGGTCGCGGCGACGCTCTCTCTAGAGGGCGAATGATCGACGGCTAAGGCAGTGGGAGACGACGGGACCAGGTTTGGCTTCGTGGACCGAATCACGGGGCCGAACTTACTCCGGCGTGCGGGGCCGAGGAAAGCCTAGAAAGCCCGGAAATCTCAGAACGCGCCGAAGACCTCACAGACCCAGACGCCAGAACCAGGACGTTCGGCAACACCGATCCCGACCTCTGTGAAGCGAGCCAGCAGCAGGTTGCCCCGATGCGACGGGCTACTCCACAATGCCCGATGCGCGCGCACGAGGGTGTCGGCATGGGCAACGTTCTCGCCCGTGATGCGCGGCGTCAGGCCCTCCCGAGCGACTCGCTCTGCCGGGTCCCCGTCGCCCAAGTCGTGCGCGACCCGACCGCTTTCGAGCATCCGAGTGGCGTGTTTTTCTGCGGCGCGCGTCAGCCTGGGGTTGAGCTTCAGTGCCCCGAGCCGTTCGCTCAGACGCGCCCCGTTCAGCATCGCCAAGAGCGCGTTCGAGTCGTTCCCGGTGCCCTGATCTTCACCAGGAACCGGCGAACTCTGGAACTTGTCGGGCGGCTCTTGGTCGACGTAGATCAGCGCTTCCGCAGCCGGACGTGGCCCACTGTCGAGGGTCGGCAAGACTTGGATCAGCCATGGACCAGGGGCATCCACCGGGACACGCGCATGCACGACCCCGCTACTTAACGAAGTTGGCACCGAGAACGGCGCGCCACGTGGTCCCAACGCCACTACCTCTGCTTTGCTCGCCGAGACCAGCAGCGGGGCTTGGATTTCCACCCATTGCCCGACGCGCGCTCGGCGCGGCACGGGCTCGAGCTCGGCAATCGCGTCCAGTGCCAGCGCCACGACCGCAGGTCCCGCGGGGCCTTGTTGCAGACCCACTCCGCAGCGCCGTTTGCCTCCGTCGTTGAACGAAGCGAGCCAATCACTCAGCTGTGAAGCTTGCTTCGTCGTATCGCGTTCACCGACCAACGCCCAGACGCGCGGCCACACTTGGGCCACGCCCGCAACGCGCGTTTCGAAAACGACCTCGTCGTTGTCGGCCAAGCCCTGGCCTCGGGCCAGGTGTTCGGCCATCTGCTGCGCAGCGTCCATCAGGCCTTGGTCGAGCTCTGCGCAAGGCTCGAGCAAACGCGCTTTTTCGGGTGCGACCGCTCGGGTGAGTGCCGTTGCGGTGACTTCACTCCAGCGTGATGGCGGGTGAGCCGTCGGGGTCCTAGGGGCCAGCGTGCTCGACGCTGGGTCCGGCGCGCTTGGGTTGCCCGTCGAGTCGGAGCCCTGCTCCAAGATCTCGAGGCTCGGATCGGCGGCTTGCGCTTTGGGGCCGCATGCGGTCAGCGTGAGCAGGAGCGGCACACAGGAACAAAGGCGCATCCGTGTCAGTCTGCCTTTGCCCTGGGCCTTGCACAATGCTTCCGCCTGGATAATCCAACGCTGCCGGTCCTCATGAACACCCAGTTCTTCTCTTTGCAGCGCATCCTCGGCCTTCTGCTCTTGCTGGCCACGGCAGGGGCCTGCGCTGCGGCGATGTCGTGCCGGCATACCGGCGAGTCGGGTGCCAAGCCCGTAACCGCGACGTCCACGACGCCGACACTGCGACTCTACGTGGCTTCGACTCTGGCCGGCGCGATCGAACCGTGCGGCTGTCGCAAAGACATGTTGGGCGGTGTCGATCATGCCGCCGCAATGATTGCGAAAGGTAAACAAGAGGCCCCGAGTGCGCTGGTGTTGTCCGCCGGGCCTTTGTTCTTCATGAACCCAGAGCTCGCCGTCGACAAGCGACAACAAGAGTTGCTCAAAGCGCGCGGCATCGCTGGCTCGGCTGCTGATTTTGGTTTGGTAGCATGGGCGCCGGGGGTGAACGACTTTGCGCCGGGTCTGGATGAACTCAAGGGTCTTGCCGCGAGCAGCAGCGCTCGCATGTTGGCTGCCAATCTACACGTGCCCGGTGCGCCGCTGGAAGCCGTGCACGTGATGGACGTGGGGGGCACGAAGCTCGGCCTGGTCGGCGTGAGCGATCTGCCGAGCAACGCGCTGCCGGCTGGCTCGAGCACCGACGATCTCAAAGCCAGCCTCGAAAAGGCCAAAGCCGAGGCCAGCGCCCAAGGCGCCAAGTTACTCGTCGCGTTGGTGGCCGCGCAGCGTGGTCAAGCTCTGCGCATGGCGGAGCTGGTGCCAGGCTTTCAAGTCATGGTCGTAGGTAAACCGCTCGACCGCGGCGAGAGCAACGACGCGCCGACCCCGCCCGTGTTGATCGGGCAAACGCTCGTGGTGCAGGCCCCGAACCATTTGCAAGCAATGGCGGTCGTCGATCTGTTCGTCAAAGACGGCGAATTGAACTTCCAGGACGGTTCGGGCATCGATGCCGAGGAACAGCGCACGAGCTTGCAATCGCGAATCGATGAGCTGAGTCATCGCATCGATGCCTGGAAGACCGATGGCAGCGTCGCCGCCAAAGACATCGCGGCTCGCCAGACGGACCTCGCGGGGCTTCAGAAACAGCTCGCCGACTTGAACCAACCCAAGAGCGTGCCGAGCGGCAGCTTCTTCCGTTACGAATTGCGTCAGATCAAGGAAGGGCTAGGACACGACGAGCGCGTCGAAGCGCGACTGGCTGGGTACTACAAGCAGGTTAACGACTTCAACAAGGACGCTTTCAAAGACAAGCGACCGCTCGAGCCGAAAGCAGGCGACCCTCACTACGTTGGGGTGCAGGCGTGCAGCACCTGTCATCAAACGCAATATGCGTTCTGGCAGACGACGCGCCACGCGGGTGCCTACCCGGTGCTCGCCCGTCAGTTCAAGGAGTTCAACCTGGACTGCGTGGGGTGTCACGTTACGGGCTATGACCGCCCCGGCGGTTCGACCGTCACGTTCGTCGAAGGGCTACAGGGCGTGCAGTGCGAACAGTGTCACGGCCCCGGTTCGATTCACGCTCAGACCAAGACCAAGGAGAGCATTCGGCGCATGCCGATGCCCGACGTATGTCAGCAATGCCACCACAGTCCACACGTAGCCGACGATTGGACGGTGCGCGAAGCCTGGCCGCACATCATCGGTCCTGGTCATGGGTTACCACTGACCGCCGCGGCGGCCAGCAGCGCAGGCGTTGCCAACGAGCATGAGGGGATAGGTGGCGCTGGCAACTGAGCCGCCGCCGTTTGACGTCAAACGAGGAGGCCCGAGTGTCCGAACGTGTCCGCGAACTGATCACACACCTGGGTCTGATTCCTCACCCCGAGCGCGGTTACTACGTCGAAACGTATCGCTCCCAACTGCGCGTCAAAGGCGTCGACAGAGGCGGAGCTTCGATCGCGCCTGCGACCGACCCCGGATTGCGTTCGGCGAGCACGGCCATCTACTTCTTGATCACGAGTGAAGCGCCGAGCACTTACTTGCATCGTCTGCGCTCGGACGAGGTGTTCCATCTGTACGAGGGCGGTCCGCTCGACGTCTTGTTGCTGCGCGACGCTGAAGAGCCGAAAGTTGCGCGCTTGGGTTTGGATCTGGCAAAAGGTGAACGACCGCAGCTCGTGATCCCGAACGGAACTTGGTTCGGCGCCGAACTGGTCGACCGCAAAGGACACTGCTTGATCGGGTGCACCGTCGCGCCGGGGTTCGAATTCGCGGACTTCGAGCTTGCCGCCGGCGCAGAGCTCGCAGAACGTTTTCCCAGTGAAGCGCAGCGCATCGCGCGCATGTCGCGTCCGGGGGAATGAAACGACCACGGCAGGTTGCTTTGCCGCAACCTGCCGTGGTTTCGACTTGGACGCTCAGGACGTACGGCGGCGACGTCGCACGTGCACGCTCGCCGCGATCGCGAAGCCGACACTCAGCCAACCCGTGCCACCAAGATTTGGAACCCGCGCTCCGATCACTTCGCAGTTGCAGTGGCAGTCTTTCTCGACCGGCGGGACGTTGCCGCTCGGGCAGTTCGTGCAGACGTCCACTGGCTGCTTGGGTTTCTCTTCGGCGCTGATACTCGCTTGCAACTTCACGCTGCCCTCATCGGGCACGCGCACGCGATAGACATTCGGGCGGAGCTCTTCGAGCGCAACGCCAGGCGCGCCGCGCAGGGCGTGTGTGAATCCAAACAGGGGTCCGTCGTGCGACAGGAAATAAGTGAACGGGTACATCGGCTGCAGTTGGCGATATGTCACCCCGTCTTCGACGAAGACTTTGCCCGTGTCGTAATAGACGTGCACGTCGTAAGTGGGCCAGACCGAGGTCAGCTTCTGGAAGGGTGCCATGCTCGAAAGCTGAGCGCCGTTGCCGTTCTGCGCGGCAAGTTCACGGTTCTCGGTGACGGCTGGGTTCGCTGCGGGCTGGGGCGCCTGGGGCACTTCGGGCAAAGCGCTCGGGCTGGGGGCGATGGGTGAACCGGGCTTCAGGGCGGGGGAACGGTTCGGCGCGACCTTCGTACTGATCTTGGGTTTGGCTTTGCCTCCGTTCGCGTCGTTCGGATTTTGGGGCGGCCGCTCGCCGATGCGCGGTCGCGCTGGGGGATTGTAGAATTCGACCCGCGTCTTTTGCATCGCCGCGTTGGGCAACCACAAGGGCTTGTCCCCATGGGGGGGTAGGTTCTTTGGGTGAACATAGATGTAAACGTCGCGATCTTTGGCGATGCCCGTGATGGCTCGTAAACCCTTCACCGAGATCTCGGCGGTGTCCTCGAGCACCGAGAGCGGCTCGAACGTCATGTTGGTGTAAGCAGCGGCGCGGGTGATCGGCACCGTGTTGCCCGGGGTTTCCTGCAATTCGACCATCATGCATTGATGCGAAACGCCGGGCGTGGCCATGCCACAAGTTTGCCCTGCCGTGTTCGTCGGGCAATCGAACTGCAAGGTGCCCGCGTCGGGGGAGGGGGCAACGCCGTTTTGCACCGCACCCCCATTCGGAATCGTTGGCCACGCCGCGGCGGGGCTAGCGATCGAACCCCAATTGGCGATCCGGAAGTTGCCTTGAATCATGCCGGGGAAGACGAGCAACGAGGCGGGGTACGTCGGCGTCGCGAAGAATCGATTGGTAGCGCCCAGCGTGGTGTTGATGCTGTTCGGCGCCGGCATACCCAGCTTCGTGTTGAGCGTGCCCAAGTTGGAGCCGAAGATCTCGACGCCATCGGCGCAGCCCGCGTTCGCTGCGAGCGCTGGAGCCCAAAAGTTGGGATCCTCGGTGAACAAGGTGCCGGTGTGTAGCGGATGCGACCCTGGATCCGGCGTCGTCAGGTTGATCGTGTTGGTCCCGACTTCATCCGCCATGTGAACGCCGAGAAAGATCTTGAAGGCCGAGCCTGGGGCAATCCCCGCTTGGGTCAAATCCACTTTGAGATTGACCGCCCAGTCCGCACCCGCCGGGGCATTGCTCCAGCCCGCGGGATCGACCAGCCAGGTCGCGCCAGCGAGCCCGAGCGCGGCCGTCCAGGTGCCTGCAGAGTAAGTGTAGTAAGTGCCGGAGGTTACTGGCGTGTGCCCGCCGGCTGGGGCGCCGCTGGGCAGAGTGATCTTCACGACCTGAGCCGACGTGGCGCTGGTCGAGAAACCGAAGTAGACCGAATCGGCGATCGTCGCGACGTTCGGCTCGGCCAGGGCTTGCAGCGACACCGTCAGCTGCGTGAAAGCTGCGTCGACGAGGATTCGGTAGCCGCCCTCCAGATCCGTGGGATCAGTAGCGAAACCGGTGAGCGGCGCCGCTCCCCAACGGGGCTCGTCCAACTCGTCTCGCAGCGTGCCCGCGCCGACCCAGGCGGGGGGTCCCGATAAACCTGGAACCGCTATCGGGGTGCGGAAGCAAACGTCGGCTTTGGCTTCGCCGTTCGGCAGCACCGCGAATGCCAGTGCCAAACACTGGGCCATGCCCAGCGCCAGAAGTCGCACAACTGATCTCGAGCGAATAGGCTTCATTTTCTCCCTCTCGAATTTCATGCTCACATGGAGACGTCTTGGACGCCGATGAAGAAGGGCAGCGTCACGCCCGAGTTCTCTTCCAGCACACCCCAAGTGTTCGGGAAGGTGGCAGAGAACATCGTATCGATCGAATATACCGTGGAGCCCTGCACCGACTGCGAATAGGTCGTCGCGTTGGGGCTGCCGAAGAACTTGGCGGCAATCCAGTAGTAGGTGCCCTTGGTGATCTGGTTGCCGCTAGCGATGCTGGTGCTGCTGATGCCCGCAATCGTCGAGAAGTTGCTCGTCTGCCCAATCAGCGTGCCCGGCACACCGCTAGCGTCGGTGTAAAAGGCCATTTTGACCGAGCCACCCGCCGTTCGAGTCTGTACGTTGGCACTCAGCACGTTGGCTGTCTCCGGGGCTAGGACCCGGATCATGAAGACTTTACCGTTCGGCGGATCGAAGTTCGACCAGCCAGTGACGCTGCTGTTGCCGACGTAGTAGGGGGTGTTGGCCACGCACTGCCCAGTGCGACAGATTTCGTCAGGAGGTGAACAGTTGTCGGACTGCATCCAAGTGCCATCCGGCAAACATTGTTCGGCGTCCCCCAAGTAACAGCGCACGTCGCCTGGGCTACACTCGCCAGTGCACTCGTCATCGTGGCAGGCCAAGCCGCCCAACTCGACCGTGCACGTCGTTGGGCTGGAGCTCAAGTTGCCCGTTTGATCGCAGAGCTTGATTTGGGTCGCGTTGGCGCACACTCCCGAGCCGGGCACGCACTCACCCGCACAATCGTCGCCAGTGCACAGGTAGGGACAGCTGAAATCGTCACCCCATGCGCCATCCGCACTGCACGTCTGGCGCGTTTTGCCATCCACCAGGCACTGAGTCGTGGTGGGTTTGCAACTGCCCGCACACTCTTTGCCTGCGCACAGGTAGGGACAAGTGAAATCACCTGCCCATTGCCCGTCACGATTGCAAGTTTGGCGAGTTTCGCCGTCGGGTAAACACTGCGTGTCGTCGGGTGCGCATTCTCCGCTGCAGGCATCACCGGTGCAAACGGCGTCGCAGTCCTTGACGATGCTCCAAGTGCCCTCGGCGTCGCAGTCCTGTTCGGTGTCGTCGTCGCTGCACTGCGTGTCGTTCGGGACACACTCGCCCGCGCAAGCGTCGTGCGCGCACAGGAATTGGCAAGTCAGGTTATTGCCCCAAGTGCCGCTCGTACTACACGTCTGTTGGGTCTTACCGTTCAGACACTGAGTCGTCCCTGGTTCGCATTCGCCGGCGCATTGCTGATCGACGCAGACGAACTCGCAGGTTTCGTTCTGCCAACTACCGCCGACGCAAGTCGCAAGCTCGGTGTCGTCGTTGACGCAACGCTTGTCGCCAGTCTCACAGCCCTCGGCGCACGTCTTTCCCGTGCAGCCGAGGGTGCACTCGCGCAGCGGTCCCCAGCTGCCCTGGTCGTCACAGACTTGCTCGTGAGCATCGTCCGCGCATTGGGAGCTCCCGGGCTTGCACTCGCCCCCGCAAACCCCGAGTTGGTCGTCGCAAACGAAGTCGCACTGCAGATCCGAGCTCCACTGGCCGTCGGCATTGCAGGTCTGTTGAGTGTGGGTATCGAGACAACGGGTGGCTCGGGGTGTGCACTCGCCGCCGCAGCGCCCGCCGACGCACAGGAACGGGCACTCGTCGCCAGCGTTCCATTTGCCGTCCTCGGCGCAGGTTTGGTAGCGGCCATCTACGCACTGGTGATCATTGGGGGCGCACTCACCGCTGCACGTGCCATTGCTGCAAGCAAACGGACAGGGTTGCTCGCTCGCCCACTCGCCTTGGGTGCACTTGCGAGGCGTATCGTCGGAACAATCCCGCAAACCCTCGGTGCATTGACTGACGCAGGCCCCACGCTCACAGGTCGCCGCGCATGCTTCGTCGAGCGTCCACAATCCAGCGTCCGAGCAAACGTAGGCCTTGTCCCCCTGACATTGACGGCTTTGAGGCGTGCACTCCCCGCGGCACTCGTTTGCCGAACACACGAACGGACAGGCCTGCGGCTCCGACCAGTCGCCCTCAGCACCACAAGTGACCAACGCCGGCTCGCCGTTTTCGTCGGTCGTGCACTGGTGTTCGTTGGGTGAACATGTTGGTTTGGGCTCCCCTGCGTCTGGCCCGCTCGGCTTGGGCGTGGAATTGCTGGGCTGGGCCTGCGTCGTCTCGGCGGGGCTGGGAGCTGCCTGATGTTTGCAGGCGCCGTCTTCGCAGCTTTGGTCTTCCAAGCACGGCACGGTATCAGAGCAACCATTGCGACATTCGCCGCTCAAGCATTCACTGCCCGAGGGACAATCGTCCTTGGCGCTGCAGGCTGCGCGCGCCGTCGCCACACACGCGGGCCCTTCGTCGCTCGTCAAACAGCGTTCACCTTCGGCGCAGTCGCGATCCTTGGCGCAAGGCGCGCTGCAAACACGAAAGATACAGATCTGTTTTTGCGGCCTTTCGGGACAATCCGACGTTAGGACGCAACCGCTGCCGGAATCGGGCACCTCTACGTGTTTTTCCGGCTTGGCGAGTTTCGCCGTGTCGTCCAAGCCGAGCAGCGTGTTGCACGCACAGAGCGTGGTCATGAGCAGCGCGGCAAAGAGCCCCGAACTCGAAGCGCCGCGCAGCAAACAAAGCCAGTGGCGCGCGCCGTCTCGCTCAACGCGAACGACGAACCTGGTTCCGCCAGGTTCGATCTCCCGATCGTGTCCCATCGCCCCAGCAAGGTGCCTCAGCAATCGGGTGATCACAAGTCTAGTTTTTCAGGCCCCGGTAGGCTGCGTCCCGCATTTCCTCCCGCAGCTCACCGCTCGAGCACGATCCTCCCAGATTCGGGTAGTTTCTGCTTTCAGTTAGCGATCACGTCTTGCAAGGCCTGGGAAGCGTATTGCGAACACTGTGATTGCGCCGCGGTGCAAACGTCGAAGGCGTTGCTGCTGCTCGGCCTGCCGGCAGCGAACGTGGCCGGAGCGATCTTCCCTGGTGCTTCGGGTGAACACGTGCAAAGCCACGCACCACTTTCGTCCGGCGAACAGTCCAAATACGACGTCATCGTCAGTTGCAGAGCGAGGTCCCCGAGTTGTGCCTCCTGGCTGCATTCGTTCGTGCCCTGGCAGCCGATGCCGTCCGACGACTGCGAGCCGGTGGTGCAACTGGACGGGACGTCGGCCCCGGCGGTCAGTACCGGCTTGCCTTCGCAATAATCCAGGATCGTGTCACACGGCTGTGCAACGCTGCCCGCGAACGTCAACGTGCCGCCCGCGTGGCAGTCGCACTGCCAGTCCCCATTGACGTCTCTGCTGCAGCTGTCGCCGAAAAGTTCACGTCGCAACAATGCCTGAACGTCGCCCGTGCTCTCGCTCGGACCGCACACCTCGAGCTCGCTGCAATAATCCAGCGTGCCATCGGGTAGGTTACCCGTGTCTGCAGCTTCCAGTGTGCAGGCGTCGGGTCCTTCGAACGCCAGAGGTTGCTCCGGTCGACACACCGTCTCGACCTCTTTGCAGTGATCGTTCGAGACTCCGACCGTCCAGATCTCGAGCTGTGTGTTGTCCGCCAGGAAACACTTGCAGGAATCCGAGCCGCCCGCGTTTGCCGAGCAGGTACCGCCTGTACCGCTGGGCATCGAGACCGTGGCCGTGCCGTCGGGTAACTCCACGCTGTATTGGCAGCGCGGCTGCAAGGTGCACGAAGCGTCGCCCTCGGCGCGCACGACGTCGCAATCAGCCTGGTCTGGCTTGGGCCAAGAGGGTGCAGAGAAATAAGCGGCAGCCGTCACGCCACATGGGTCTGAACTTTGGGGCAGGTTCGTCCAATCGAAGTTCGCTTCGTTGCTCGTGAGCGCGCTGCTCGGTGCATTCACGGGCTCGGACGGCGTCTCGCTGGCGTAGCAGCTCCACGCTGCGCCGGTGTTCGAACAGTAGGTGGTCACGGCGGCGTCACCGCACTGATAGGCGGACTTGCACGTCATGTCAGTCGCGGAGGTGTCCGCTGGCGCACACTCCTTTGGCAACGTTGCGCTCACCCCGCCGTTCATCGGCGGCGCTGACGTGCTGGGGCTCAGCGTCGGGGCCACGGGTCGCACGCCACCCGTTGCAGACGGCGTTGGGTTTACCACCATGCCCGGCGTCGGAGGCAGTTGAACTGCCGAGGAAGTCGGTCTGGGGTGTGGACCGCTGCTGGGCATCTCGAGCGAACCCTCGCCGACTGATTGCGCTGAGTTTACGCCTGCGGCGGGAGAGCTGCCGGTGCTGGGCAAATCCTCGCCCGCGTCGGCCGCTTGGGACACAGCAGCGTCCCTCGAGTGTTGGGGCTCGAGCTGGGCTTGCGCCATGCCTCGGCTGGGCCCCGGTACGCGGGCGTCCGGCTGATCCTTCGCGGGCGGACGCTTGGAGCCGAGCAGGTGATCGTCCCGAGCACAACTCGTACTCAGGCTCAACAAAAGCAGCGTGGCGAGTCCACCGAGTTTCGATTTCGGTGCTCGCCGAGTCACGCTGTTGGACTTTGCGCTGAGTTTGCCCAAAGTCTCCAGCTTGGGTGCCGGAGCAGGTCTCAAATTTCGAGACCTGCTCATAGCATGGAGGTCCCGATTCGAGCGAGACCTGCTCTGCGCGCGTTGCGGGCTTTAGCGCGCGATTGACAATGCTGTCGCAGTGTTTTCGGGATCCGGGCTGGAGCTCTGCGCCAATTTTACGAGGCTGAGGAACTCTTTGCGACGTCCGCTCGGATCACTGCCCAAGGCACCTTGGGCCAGTGACTGCACCAAACCGAAACTCGAGCTGCCGCGATGGGGTGACTGCCTGAGCAGCATGCCGAAAGAGGCAACGGCCGCGGCAAACCGGAAGTCGTCGGAGGTGTTTACTTGGCCCGCTGGTGCAGCGACTGGAACGCTGAGCAACTGACTCGTCTCGGCAGTGGGCTGCTTGTAGCGCAACTTGACCGTCAACAACTCGCTGGTGTTGCCCTGTAGCGCGCGGGGGGCTTGGTACTTGAGCGCCTCGGTCTTGGGCAGCTCGGCGACGGCATTCGGGGGCACGAGTTCGTACAAGGCTGTTACGCTGTGGCCAGCACCAATTTCACCCGCGTCCTTGGTGTCGTCGTGGAAGTCGCGGTTCTCCAATTTGCGGTTTTCATAACCGATCAGGCGATAAGCACCGACCAGACGCGGATTGAACTCGACTTGGATCTTGACGTCTTTGGCGATGGTGACGAGCGTGCTGCTCGACTCCTCGACCAGAACCTTGTGCGCCTCTTCGAAGTTGTCGATGTAGGCGTAGTTGCCGTTGCCGTGGTCAGCGAGCTGTTCGAGGTTCGAGTCCTTGTAGTTGCCCATGCCGAAGCCGAGCACCGTCAAGTAGACGCCGCCTTTGCGCTTGTCCTCGATGATGCGCACCAGTTCGCTTTCGCTGCTCGGACCGACGTTGAAGTCACCGTCGGTGGCCAGGATTACGCGGTTGACGCCATCGGAGCGAAAATTACGCTGAGCGACTTGGTAAGCGAGCTCGATGCCCGACGCGCCGTTGGTGCTGCCGCCCGCTTCGAGCCGTTGCAGGGCGTCCAAGATGACTTGTTTCTGGTTACCGGCAGTTGGCTCGAGCACGAGCCCGCTCGCGCCAGCATAGACGACCATGGCCACGTGGTCTTTGGCGTTCAGAGTGTCCGTCAGGGCCGCGAGGCTCTTGACCAAGAGCGGTAGCTTGTTGGCATCGGACATGGAGCCCGAGACGTCGATCAAGAACACCAAGTTGCGCGCCGGCAGTTGCTGCGGCGGCAAGCGCTTGCCTTGCAGGCCGATGCGGACCAACTGATGTCGCCCGTTCCAAGGGGCGGCGCCCACTTCGGCGTTCACCGAGAACGGCACGGCGCTATCGGGATTGGGGTAGTCGTAAGAGAAGTAGTTGACCAGCTCCTCGATGCGCACTGCGCCCGACGGGATGTTTTGCTTTTCGTTGAGCATGCGCCGAACGTTGCTGTACGAAGCCGTGTCGACGTCGATGCTGAAGGTCGATAAAGGCTGGTCGTTGACGCTCAAAAACGAGTTCTCGGCGAGATGGTCGTAACCCTCAGTGCTGGCAACGTTGCTTTGGTCGACGGTGTCGGGGCTGGGCTCGGGGGCCACGATGGTCGTTGGCTGAGGCGCCATGGGCTGCAGCACGGGCGCGGCGCTGGCGACGCTCCTCTGCTTTTCTTCGGCCAGACCCCTGGAAGCCGGCTTGGCCGCGGTGGGGCCTCCGAGTGAACTGTCTTGCTTGATGCCCACACCCCTCGCACCATCCTTGCGCGCAAGACCCGCACGGCCGCCGCGCGTTTGCGAGGCGTAGTCTGCTTCGGCCTTCTTGGATTTGTCAGCGGCCAGCTCCGGCGCGGGCGGAGGGGGAGCTACGGTCGGAGAGTAAACGTCATCCTGGGCAACCACGGGCTCCTCGTCGCTGGGTGCCTGCGCCGCGCCCGGTTGCACGAGCGACTCTTGCTCCTGCACGCGCTCTTCGGTTGCGGCGCGTTCGCCGTTCGCGGCTTGCTCTTGAGCTCGGCTCGTAGCAGCGCTTTGAGGCGGCTCGGATGCTTGGCGCGCGCAGCTCGCGGCGCTGATGAGAAGGAACGCACAAACCAACTGACGACGATACGAGAGCATGGGTTCTCCTGGGTTGATGCACTGAGAACGCGGCTCTGCCGGCCCGCTTACACAGGTGGCGCGAAAAAAGAATTTCGGGGAAAAACGGCTGTAGGGGCGTAGGCGCGGCCACTCGAGCCGAGCGGCGCCGCCCCCTGTCTTCGGGACACTAGCCGCGCACGGGTAGATTCGGGGGCAGCGTGGATTGCAGGCTGGGACGGGTTAGCAGGAAGGCAACGTAGCGGGCTATTTCTGCAAAGCCGTCGAGCATCGCGGGGCGTCGCAGGTTTACATAGCCCAGCGCCGCGCAGACGGCGATGTCCGCCAGGCCAAACTCATCGTCGTGCAAGTAGCGCTTACCCTCGAGGCCTCGCTCGAGCAACGCGAGCGAGGCGCTGACTTTGCCTTCCAACTTGGCCAGGTAGGCGGGGTCCTGGCGCTCTGCCGGTCGGCGTTGCTCGAGCACTGCGGGAACCAGGACGTCGCAGATGCCGTCCGCGAGCGCTTCCCAGCGCCGCACCAAGGCGCGCTCGCGAGGCGCGCTCGGGATCAGCTGCGGGGCAGGGTGAACGAGGTCCAGGTACTCGACGATTACGACCGAGTCGAACAACGCAGTGCCATCATCCAAGATCAACGTTGGCACCTTGCCGAGTGGGTTGTGCTGGTTCGGTTGGTCCGTGCTCGTGGCGACGTCGATGACATCGAACGCGATCCCTTTTTCGAGCAACGCGATGCGAACTTTGCGGGCGTAGGGACTAGTGAACGATAGGTACAGCTGCATGGCGCTTCGGAAGCTAGCGAGACCAAGGCTTGGTTACAATTGCCGACACCGCTTCGGAACCGATGGGCTTGGGGATGCATTGATGCTGGACTTTCTCGGAGCTCGGGTTGATACAAGTCGCTGTCGGAGGTGAGGCGGATGAACTCAGTGAGCGAGGTCCGAGTGAATGTGGGGCGTCTAGCGCATTGCAGGGTGCTGCACACGAGCTGGCAATTCCCCGCGTGCTGGTTGCCCTGTATTTGCTGGTTGATCTGCGTTTCCTTGCTTGGTGCGTGCGGGGCTTCGATGCCGAGCGAGGCGTACGCACCCGAGTCTGCAGCCGCCGCGCCGCCACCCCAAGCACCGGCGGAGCAAGGCGGGGATGGTTATGGCTACAGTTTCGAGGACTCGTTTGGCGAACGCCTGATGGAGGATCAAGCGGGAGGCTCTGCAGCGACGCCGGGTGCCATGGCAAAGGGTAAGCCGCAGGCAGGACCGGGCGAGGCGCAAACTCCAGATTACGATGGACTGCTGCCAGCTAACCCGAAGGGCGCGCGCGCGTTGATCGTGTACAGCGGCTTTCTACGTCTACAGGTGCGGCGTCTGCTCGACGCGGTCGACGCGATCACGAAGGCCGCGGAGAGTCGTGGTGGCTACATCGAGTCGTTGTCGAGTCAAAGCATCGTCGTGCGAGTGCCGAGCAAGGACTTCGAACTCGTGATGGCTCAATTTGCCGGCTTCGGTGAAGTGCTCGATCGCCGAATCCAAGCAGCCGACGTGACCGAGCAGTTCACCGATCTCGGCGCGCGGTTGTCCGTATCGAAGGAAGCGCGCGCACGTTTGCTCGCTTTGCTCGAACAGACCAAGGACGCTGCGCAGCGCCTCCAGATCGTGGCTGAGGTCAAGCGTTTGACCGAACAGATCGAGTCGTTCGAATCGCAAATCACGACGCTGCAGAACCTGGTCGACTTCTACACCATCAGCATCGAGCTCGTACCTTTGGTGCAGGACGCGCGTGAGCCCACTTATCGCTCGCCATTTGCTTGGATCAGAGACTTATCGCCACTGACGGCGACGCTCGAGAGTCACAAGAGTGACTTCGACTGGAAATTGCCCACGGCGTTCATCCAGTTCGACAAGGAAAAAGTGTTCCGCGCTCAAGCCGCGGACACGGCGATGCTGCGCGCTGGCAAGATCGAAAACGAGCCCAAGGCAGATGCAGCGTTTTGGGCCAACGCAGTCGACTACGAAATGGCAGGGCGCGGCGAGAAGCGCATCCAGGATGGTACTCGAGGGACATTGCGTTATCAGGTTTACGCCAACGACGACATCAAACCTCGCTACTACTTGGTCGCGATCAGCGTCGTCGAGGCCGATGTCTACGTCCTCGAAGTGTTCTTCCCGAACAAAGCCTCGTTCGACCGTCACCTGGCGTCGGTGATCGACTCTTTCTCTGCCTTCCAACCCGGGTGATCGATATGCCTTCCAACGCTCTGCTCAAACTTCAGCTCGAGCGACGGCTCGTCCGCCGTGTGACTGCGAGCTCTCTGATTGCGCTTGCCTGGCTGGCAGCGACCGGCGCATCGCTCGCGGAGCCCGCCCTTCCCACGCAGCCCGAGCCTGCGAACACGCTGCCCGCCAAGACGCCGGCACTTGCTCCGGCAGCGGCAGCTGCCAAGACTCCCGCAGCTGCCAAGACTCCCGCAGCTGCCAAGACACCCGTGACGGGCAAGCGAGCCCAGCCGACCAAGGCGCAGCCTGGAGCTCCCGCGACCGATCCAAAGCAGACCACGGACGCGGCTGCAAAAGACGGCGAGCAAGCGGACAGCGACGTCAGCGCTGAGCACGCCGCCAGCACCGAAAATCAGACGCCTGGCGCTTCTGGGCCTGCGACAGGTGAATCAGGACGTCTGACCGCAATCAGTGCACATGTCTTGGTCAAGGTCGCCAATCCCACCGATGCGCGGCACGCCATCCTCGCCGAATTGGAGAAACTTGGCGGCTTTGCGTCGCTGATCACCGAACGCAACCTGGAGCTCAAGGTTCCGCCCGCAGAGTTGCCGAAATTGACGGCGTTCGTCGCCGAACAAGGCCTGCTCGTCGACAAATCTCTTGCGCGCGAAGATCTCACACTCGAAATCGCCACGCTCGGTGGGCAACTGAAGTCGAAGCGCTCGATCTTGGCCGAACTGCGCAGCTTTTTCAATGGCTCGGACGTCAGCGCCACCCTCAAGATCGAAACCAGCATGAACGATCTCGTCAAAGAGCTGGAAGGGGTCAAGGGTCGCATACGTGTATTGAGTGAACGCGCTGCTTGGGCGCGCTTGAACGTCGATTTCGAGTTTCGGGAGAGTCAGCGAATCACCTATCTGGATTCGCAATTCGAGTGGCTCAACAGCGTGAACCTCGAGCGCTTCTTGGAGGAGTTTTGATGCGCCAATGGCAACTGGGTTTGGGCATGGGCGTGGCGCTCGCACTTGGAGGCTGCGCGCGTCCCTACGACATGCAAATGCCGACGTCGTTTCGTGCGTACGACGAATCGCGGCCGCTCAAGGGCATCACTCCTGACGGCGTGATGCTCAAAGTCCGCACGGTGGACAATTATCCAAAGGGTTCGCTGGAGTTCTGGACCGAGGCCATGAGCGAACACTTGGTCCGTCAAGGTTACGCTTTGTCGTCCAAGCGCTGCTTCAAGACTGCGAGTTCACTCGCTGGCTGTCGTTTGGACTTCCTGTTACCCCACGGCAGCCAAGACTGGGTGCTCTCGGAAACGGTATTCGTCGACGCCGACAATATTCACTTGGTCGAGGCTGCTGGTCCCTATGATCGTTTTTCGAAATTCGATCAGGAGCTCCAGCAGGCTTTGTTGACGTTCAAGCTGAGCGGTTGAAGTCCTGAGGCTGCGACCTCAGGGTTTGGTCAGTGTGCGGCTCGGAGGCATCGGCCGAGGTTGGAGCTTCAAGGGCGGCGCCGAACAAGAGTTCTGCATGCGCTTCAAGTAAGGCGAATTCGGAAAGCGCTGAGCCTGTTCCGCCGTCAAACGTCGTCCCGCGGCGAGGTCACCGGACTGACAGGCGAGAATTGCTCGCAGAGCGGTCGCATGGGTCGCCAATGCGGCCGGCACTTGCTGGCCATCGAGTTCCCGCCGCGCATCGACCGTGCGACCCTCGCGCAGAGCCGCTTCTGCGCGCTCGAGCGCATGCAGGCCACGCAGTAGTGGATCTTCGCCAGCCGAGGCGGAACTGGCAGCATTCGTTGTGATCGGAGTAGGTTCACGCTGACTGAGCGTGGCAGCGTGTCCCTCTGCCCCGACGTTTTTGGTCGCAGGTATGACGCCTGCCACGGAAACTCCGTGCTCCGGCGCGGCACGCTTTGGCGAAGTGACGCCACTTGACGCCCCAACAGCGCTCGGAGGGCCGAGCCCGTCCCGCCCCGGCGCGGCAGCGCTCGGCGCGGCGTCGAGTGCGAGTGCGCTGCCACCGTTAATCTGCATCGCGTCCGTGGGCGGCGCGTCGTTCTGTCCCGTCACGACTGCGAGCGCCGCTTTGGCGGCGGGTTCCGATGACCGACCCTGCCCGAGCAACAACCAACCGACCAACACCGCGCCCACGCCCGCGCCCACCACGGCAAGCGGTGGCGTCCAGCTGCGAAGTAGCCCGCGCCGCGATGGGCGCAGGACTTCGGGTGTGTTCGCCAACTGAACGCTGCTGGCGGCAACTGCCAACAGCAAGCGCTTCTGCATCCGTTGCAGTTCGGGTTGCGTGGGTACGGCTTGACCCAAACGCGCCCGCACAAACAGACTCTCGAGCGACTGGGGTTGCAAACTTGCTTCTTGCATGGTTTGGGCCTCGGAGTGATTGCCTTCGAGGGAGGGATTGGAGGGGCGTGAGGTCATCGCAGTTTCCACTCATCGCGAGCTTTGCGGCGCTCCAGAGTCTTGCGCATCTTGAGCTCAGCTCGTTCGAGCAGGCCGTACGCGCGCCGGGCAGACATCCCGAGCGCGAGCGCCGCGTCGCAAATGCTGAGATCTTCGCAGTGCACGAGCACGACGAGTGCCCGCGGCTCTTCCTCGAGTTCGGCCAACAGCTCTTGCAGTTCGTGTTGTGCTTCGCGCCGTGAAGTGAGCTCGAAAGGTGAAGACGCTTCATAGGCGGGTTGCAGCTCAACGTCTTTGAAGTCGAGCCCCGGATCATCGGCGGGACGTCGAGAGCGGCGGCGCTGGTTCGCCGCAACCCGCAGCGCGATGCCCAAGATCCACGTCTTGCGTGGCGAGTCACCGCGAAACGACGACCAGCGTTGATGCGCGATCAAGAACACGTCCTGAGTCGCATCTTCCAACTGTCGTGTGGGTACACCCATACGCTGCAGCACGCGCCAAACGTTAGGGGCCAAGGCCTCGAAGGCTTGAGCGACCGACGCCAGATCGGGGATCTCGGGTTGCTCCATGGGTCCAGCCGACTCAACTGGCGCGTCGGGGGCTTGTCGCTCGTACAAGTGGCTCACGGCTCGCAACTTCACCCGCTGGCGTCGCCAGAAGGCGCGCGCGTGGTGCGCGGGTCGGAGCAACACTTCCAAGCTGAGCTCTTCTTCCACAAGCTCCATTAGTTCGTCCTTTCGAATTCCCATGCGACGCTCGCGCGCAGCTGCAGCTCGACCGACGGGTGCTGATAGATGGTTCTTTCGAGTCCAGTCCAACGCACATCTTGAGCCCCTATCGCTGAAACCAGAACGGCGGGCTGCACTTCGAGCCTGAGGTTGGCATACGTCTGCGACACCAGCGACGTGCCCACGCCGAACAAGAGTCGCTCCGCGGGCGTCGTGCGAAAATCGGAGCGCGGCTCGATTGCGACCGAACGAAATGCCGCGAGACCACAGACGCGCAAGTTCCTGATCGCGGCCCAGCAAGCGTCGATGCCCGCTCCGAAGCCGTGAACCTGAAGCACGCCTACTTCGCTATCCGTTACGCCCAAGAGCCGCGAGGGCACTATCCAGCTCCCGTTTGCTCCGAGGCTGAATCGCGAGAACCCCCAGGAAGCAGCGCCTCCGAGCGTCGAAAAGCTGGTTCCGGTGCTCGGGTTGACGACGGTCGAACCAAAGATGCCCAGGCTCGGCGCATCTTCGGATATCGGTGCCGGTCGAACGGCTTCGGGAGCGCTGTCCTGCACCAATGCGGGAGCGCTCGGGCGGGGCTCGGGCTCGGCGGTGGCTGACAAATCGGTAGCGCTTGCGTGGAGTGTGTGAACGCCCAGTTCGAGCAGCGTGCGGCAGTTGGCGTGACGGATCGTGTCGGCGTCGAGCCCAGAGATCATCAACGCGTACTCGGTGGCGCTGGGGCCCGCGCTTGTCCCGCTGCTCGCGGTCTTGTTAATCTCAATCCGATACCTGACGGAGGCCTGCTCTAGCGTAGGGTCTTCGTAGTCGTTTTGGACTCGGTAACCTGGGCCAAGCTGCGCCTGCAACTCTACGGCGCCTGGGCAGCCTTCGGGCGCTTCGTAGGTTACCAGGTAGACGTCAGGGGCCTTCGCGGATGGGTGGGGCTGGGCTTTTGCAAGAGCATTTGCGGGAGCAACAGCCTGGGACCCGAACGACACGGCCGTGACGGCCAACGCATGAGCGACAGGCCCGAGCCAACGTCCCGGCTTCGGGAACGAAGGCACCACTCGCTGTGCGCCGGGTTCGAAGGCAGTGATCGGCATGTTACCTCGCGCTCGAAGAAGGTGAGGGGGCAGTCGAGGGGGCGGGATCCCAGCCATCGGAGATCACGGGCGCGTCTGGCTCACAAGCTCTGGGGATACACTTCGTGTTGCTCGTCAAACGTATGCAGCCGTCTTTCGTCGGCAGGTCTTCGTCAGAACGAGGGCAAGTGCATAGCGCAGTCGTGTCGCAGTATTGCTGCTGCACGTAGTCGACAAAACCCGCGTGAGTGTTGTCGCCCCTGCCCACGCCGTTGGGTGTTTGTCCCAGATCCTGATTCATCAAGTCGGAGAGTCGCGTCTCGAATTCGTTGAAAGTGCCGGTTGGAACGTAAGCGGGCAACCCTGGAACGGATTGGGGCGTGCCGACGAACGCTGCGGCGTCCGCTGTCGGGTCACCATTGTTGAAAACTGGGAGGGAGCCTTTGAGTGACGAGTAGCGTTCTTCGACCAGCGGATCCGTGACCACTTTGAACCACAAGGCCTCTACGTCTTCGGAGTGGACTTCATCCGCTGCGGGACGCGCTGGCATCGCAAAAGCATCTGCGGTGTACACATAGACGTCCTCGGTACCGGGAAAGGGCAGCGCATCAACGACAGCCTCGTCCAGATTCGGCGTTTCCCAATTCCCCATGACGGTGAAGATCGGATGCGAATCGTCGCATTGCCCCGGCGCCCCCACTGCCACCAGTGGCTTGGGTAAACGACTCGTGTACTGCATCAGCCGCTCTTCGTAATGCACGGCTTTGTCGAACGCGACGAAGCCGTCATCGACCTTGGCGAGGTAAGCACTGTCCCCGCTGTGAAGGTACCCCGCGGTCACCAGACCCACGTGCTGCGGGAGTTGCCCCCAGAAGCTCTGATAAACCTCTGCTCCCCCCACGCTGACCATCAGGTTCTCGACGAGTAGCAAACTCAGGGGCCAATTCCCCTCGGCGAGGGCGAACGGATGTGCACAGGCTGAGGCGGCACTGCCGGGCGGCGGATTCTGCAGTTCAGCCAGCAGCGCCAAGAACTGATCGATCGTGGTCACTGGCGAGTTGGCGGGCGGCCAGGTGTGACCAGTCGCGGCCAGGCGCTGGCGATTGACGTAGAGTTGATTGACGCGATGAAGTCCAACCGGCACCGCAAACAGCCTGGCCTTCAGCGCAGGTGCCGCTGGGGCTGCGCTTGGGACCGCTGCGCTTGGGGTCGCTGCGTTTACCTGGAGCGCTGCGTTTGCTTGGAGCGCTGCGTCGGGGGCGGGACAGGCAACCAGCGGTTGCAGGAACTTCGGCACACGCTCTAGGAGCTCCGCAGGTAGCTCGCGTAACATCTGCTGACGCGGATCGGTTTGAGCGCAGTCCACGAAACGAAACACGTCAGCGCCTGCGTTCAACAGCATCACGTCGTACGGACCATTGGGCGCACTCGTCTTGTCCTCGTGCATGCCATCGCATTCCACGTCGGCGATCTTTTCATCGGCCCGCAAGTTACCCGCGATGGCCAAGCACGCTTGGCGCTTGCCCGCTTCCAGCGCTTCCGCCTTCTCGAAACGCGTGCCAGAACCACTGCCATTGACCCACTCGACGCTGAGCGGTCCAGCTCCCGGTGGCTCAATGGCGCATTCGAGCACCCGGTCGGCAATGAATTCGGCTGAGCGCATTTCGGCGTTCTCGCCGGGGCTCACTGGCTCGTCGTTCACCGCCGCCGAGAGCTCCCCATTCTCGGCAGAGCCGGTTGGCGCCTCGTTAACCGGAGCCGTAGGGTCCATTGGCAACAACGGCGTGACGCTCGCAGAGGCGGCCACGGAGGTCGCAGCGCCGGGCCCCATGCCGGCTGGGGGCTTTCCCGGTTCGCCGTCGGTGCTCGAAATCCTCCACCACGTCAGGACGCGGATCGGCGCGGCGGTTGCTAACGCAACGGGTTCGAACGGGCACCCCGTCGTCTCGGCCTGCTCGCAACCTTGAGTCGTCGCCGCTACGAGAACAGCACCGGCAATGCGTCGAATCCCCCTATAGCCTCCCCAAGCGCTCATGCCACTAACTCCTTCGAGCAGTTCCAACCCCGCGGATGGCCATGGATCTCCTGTCGCACCAGTCTAATGAGTGTCACTGCTCGCGGAACACTCCGGCAAAATCGTCTCGCCGAGACAGTTCGCACGGGAAGTACGACATCGCGAGAAACTTCCGCCGCCGAGGAGTCGGTGTTTCGAAACGTCTTCCCGGGGCGATTCGACTGCGATCGGTCAAAGGCTTGCAATTGCCGCGGCGTGGTGACACCCGACGCCAATGACTTCTGAGGCGTCGCAAGAGTCGGTGGCGGCGGTTTGGCGCATCGAGTCCGCGCGTCTGATCGCGGGCCTTTGCCGGCTTGTGGGTGACGTGGCCAGTGCCGAGGATCTGGCGCAAGAAGCGCTGATCGCCGCGCTCGAATCTTGGCCGAAGACTGGCATCCCCGAAAATCCCGGGGCGTGGTTGATGGCGACCGCAAAACGTCGCGGGATCGATCTGCTGCGACGTCAGAAGCTCTTGTCCCGCAAGCACACCGAGCTCGCCGGTGAGACAGACGATGCTGACGCCTTCGACGTGGAAGTGGCTCTCGACGATCCGATTGGTGACGACGTCTTGAAGCTCGTCTTCACCGCCTGCCATCCGATCTTGCCCGACGAGGCGCGTGTCGCGCTCACGCTGCGCATGTTGGGGGGTCTGCGCACCGACGAGATCGCGCGCGCGTTCTTGGTCCCCGAACCCACGATGGCGCAACGCATCGTTCGTGCGAAGCGCACGCTGAGTGAGGCAGGCGTACCGTTCGAGGTGCCTGCCGCGGACGCGCTTCCCGAACGATTGCAGTCAGTGCTGCGGGTGATCTACCTGATCTTCAACGAGGGTTACTCCGCGACTGCGGGCGAAGATTGGATGCGCGCCGAGCTCGCCGAAGAAGCGCTGCGACTGGCGCGCATTTTGGCGACGCTGATGCCGAACGAGAGCGAAGTTCTCGGGCTCGTAGCGCTATTGGAACTGCAGTGGTCGCGTTCGCGGGCGCGCCTTGGTCCCAAGGGTGAAGTCGTCCTCCTGCTCGACCAGAATCGCGCGTTGTGGGACGGCGTGTTGATCCGTCGCGGTTTGGACGCTCTAGAGCGCGCGAGCGCGCAGGCCGAGCTCGGTCCTTACGGGCTGCAAGCGGCGATTGCGGCCTGTCATGCGCGTGCCCTGAGCGCCTCCGAAACGGACTGGTCCAGCATCGTCGAGCTGTATTCGCGGCTCGGCGCGATTTCGCCGTCGCCCGTGATCGAGCTGAACCGCGCCGTCGCTGTTTCAATGGCGTTCGGGCCAGCGCCGGCGCTGACGTTGGTCGATGGGCTCGTCAGCTCGGGTGAACTGGCCGAGTACCACCTGCTGCCTAGTGTGCGGGGGGACCTATTGGCAAAACTCGGGCGCAACTCGGAGGCCGCCGTCGAGTTTACACGTGCGGCGGAGCTGACGCGCAACGAGCAGGAGCGTCGATTGCTTTTGGAGCGCGTGCGGATTTGTCAGGGCGAGTGAGAGAGCGGCACTTCGCAGAAACGCCGCCGACTCGGCGGGGACACTTGGCAGCGCGACTATTCCGATCGATGAATCCGAGGTTGTATTGCTTCGCTGCGGGCTTCGAGGGCGCCTTTCGGATCACGGGCGTGCAAGCCGTGAAGGGCGAAACATTGGCGCTCGCTCCGCACTTGTCGGTGGTGGCTGGCTCCGCGCCGCCCGCGGGCGATTGGGTCTGGGCGCTACAGGGTGTCGTCAGCAACGAGCGCTATGTCGCAGCCAATGAACGCGCCGCGATTGCGGCACCTCCGCTTGGACGACCGGATGCGATGTTGGGCGCTCTGATCCCGATCAAGAAGAGCGCAGCCTGGTGGGCATTGGCCCAAGACGAGCGACGGGCCATCTTCGAAGAGCGCTCGCGCCACATCGCGATAGGTTCACGCGCGCTGCCTGCCGTATCGCGTCGCTTGCATCATTGTCGCGACTTGCCCGAATACGATCCCGCTCGCGATTTCGACTTCCTTACTTGGTTCGATTTCGCGCCAAGTGAACAATCGCGCTTCGATGGCATGCTGGCGGAGCTGCGCGCCAGCGAGGAGTGGGCATTCGTCGAGCGCGAAGTCGAGATCCGGGTCAGCCGCGAGACGATTTGAACCGCTCGCACCAGCTTCGTCTCCGAGATCAGTCGGACGCTGGGATCGAGTCCGTGCGGTTGTCACCCGGGAAGTACGGTTGTTTCGCTCCGATCTCGTGTCCTGCCGCGATCGGTTTGCCGAGCTCGTCGATGCTGAAAACGCTGGGTGGTAGTCGCAACGAGTCACGCAGTCGATCCATCGTGTTGGGCACGAAGGGATACAGCATGATCATCAGGTTCTTGAGCACGTAGAAACACGTGAACAACGCGTCTCGGCGCGCGGGCTCCGGGTGTCGATCGTCGTGTGGTTTGTATTGGGTGAACAGCGAATTGATGATCCGCGCATAGTTCTCGAGGTCGAACAACAGGCTCGGATAGTCGGCCTTATCCATCGCGAACAAGTAACGTTGGACCATCCGCACCGTGTCGCTCACGGGCTTGGCCAAGAGCTCACCCTCGGGCACCCGACCGCCGAACTTGGCGTGTGTTGCGGAGATCGGCTTTTCGAAGGCGGCGTTCATCGGACCCGCCAAGAAGCGATTGCGCTCGTCGAACTTCTGAAAGTCGAAGTCCGAGGGTTTGTCGGCCAAACCGAGCAGCGCCAAATAGTAACGCACTTGGTCGGGCTCGTAGCCTTTCTCCTCCAGCAGCTGATCGCCGGTGTAGAAGTTGCCCGCGCTCTTGCTCATCTTCTCGCCGCCGACTTGCAAGTGGAAGCAGCCGAAGATGTCGCTCAGCTGTAGTTCACCTTTGACAGGCATGCGATGCGGATCCGTTTGAGAGCCGAGCCACATCGCGCCTTGCATCAAGACGTAGAAGAACACGTTGTCCTGACCCAGGAACTGCGCGATCTTGGTATCGGGTTCGCACCAGAAGTCCTTGTACTCGTCGGGCGAGCGACCTTTGGCCTGCAGCGCGACTTGGCTGAAAGCGATCGGTGCGATCAGCGAATCGGGCCACACGTACAAGGTCTTGCCTGCGAGCTCGGGGTCGAGATCGGGCAAGGGAATGCCCCACGGGATATCGCGACTGATCGCGCGATAGGCCCACTCGTCGACGGCTTTGCTGGCGATGCCTTTGCCGGTCAACAGCGCGCTCGCCTGGTCCATGTCGGTGCGATTGCCGAATTGCAGCACGACCTGTTTGCCTTGCGCGTACTTGCTCTTGTGTTTCGGTAACTCAGCTTTGAACGCCTTGTACTCGTCTTCGAAAGCACCATCGAAGCGCAGCGCGGGACGCACGCGGTCGAGCACGTCCAAGAGCACCGATTTGCGCCAGACTTTCTCTTTGGTCTCGAGCCACTGGCGCAGCGTTTCGGCGACGGACCACATGTCGAGCCACAAGTGCGTCGTCTCTTCGAGTACCGGCGTGGCGTCGCTGATCGCGCTGCGCGGGTTCTTGATTTCGCTCGGATCGTACTGGTGACCACAGCGCTCGCACTCGTCGCTGTAAGCTTCGGTGTTGTCGCACTTGGGATTCGGACAGCGTCCGCGCACGAACCGATCGGGCAAGAAGCGTTGCAGCTTCGGATCGAACCACTGCCGGCTCTTGCGCTTTTGCAGCAAGCCGTTGGCGTGGAGCTTCTTGATGAAGTCCTGGCACAGTTGCTTCTGGATCGGGAAGCACTCGGCGCGCGAAGTGCCGCTGTAGACGTCGAGGCTGATGCTGTAGCGCTCGAGGGTGTGGCTCTGCTTGTCGTGCGCGGCATCGACGAATTGACGTATCGGGATACCGGCTGAGAGCGCCGCCAGCTCACTCGTGGAACCGTGCTCATCCGTGCCGCAGACGAACAGAACGTTCTGGCGCCCGATCGCGAGGCCCATGAAGCGCGCCATGATGTCGGCGGGCAGATGAGCGCCCGCCAAATGACCCAAGTGCAAAGGGCCGTTGGCGTAAGGCATTCCAGCCGTGACGACCGCTCTTCGCGGGCGCTTGAAGCGCTCGAGCACCGACGGCACGTCGGTTGGGGGACCGGGATGCGAAACCATGGCCCAAAGTATCGAGTGCCCGGCGACGTGCCAAGCAAAAGCTGCGGTCTCGGGGCGCCCGAGATGGGGGAGTGGCGTCCACGACGCGCGTCGTCAATACGCGCCGCGCACGTGGGAGGCGACGCGCTCGGCATAGAAGCGACGCAACTGTTCGTGCACGTGGCTTCCGAGCCCCGGCAACTCCGACGCCCGCGCGTTGTTCAAGGCCTGGGCCTTGTTGGTCGCACCCGGGATCACGGTGGTCACGGCGGGAAAGTCGAGGCAGTAACGCAGGGCGAAGTCGCCGAGGGACCAGCCCTCTGGTACCCACTTGGAGAGCTCCGAGACGAGCTCTAGACCCTTCTCGAACGGCACGCCCGCGAAGGTCTCACCGACGTTGAACGCCTGCCCATCGCGATTGTAGTTCCGGTGGTCGTGGCTCTCGAACTTGCGTTCGCGACTCATCTTTCCCGACAGCAGGCCGCTCGCGAGCGGCAAACGCACGATCAGCGCCACGCTGCGCTCACGGGCAGCATCGAACAACTCCGTCACGAGCTTCTGACGGAACACGTTGAAGATCACTTGCAGTGAGCTCAAGCCCTCGACCTGCAAACAGACCTTCGCTTCTTCTACCGTCTCGACCGACATCCCGAAATGCTCGATCAGCCCGGCCTGCTGCATGCGTCGCAGATGCTCGAACACCTGGCCGTCCCTGAGGACGGTGCCAGGTAAACAGTGTCCTTGCGTCAGCCAGAGCTTCGGCACGCCCAAGCGTTTGAGCGAGCCCTCCGCGTGCCGGCACATGCTGTCGTAAGTGAGATTCGCGGCGCCGCCGGGATCGCTGCTGCGCCCGAACTTGGTCGCCACCAAAAGCTCGTCTCTGCGCGAGTAACTCGCGAGAAAGGCCCCGAGCCGCTGCTCGCTCAGTCCACCCCCATAGATGTCCGCGGTGTCGAAGAAGCTGACGCCTGCCTCGGCCGCGGCTTCGAGAGTCTCTCGAGCGACGGCCTCGCTGATTTGGCCCCAATCGGAGCTGCCGAGCTGCCAGCAGCCTAGACCAACTTCGGAGACGGCCTTGTTCGTGGTGGAGAATGCTCTGCTCTTCATGCTGTGTCTCGAGTCGTGGCTTATCTAACGGCAATCTGCGAACCCGTACAACAGACGCCTCGAGCTGTGGATTGAGCTCACGATTCAGCTTTGGAACCGGCGTTCACGGTAAGCAGCATCACGCCGACCGCGCGCTGGCGCCTCAGTGCAGGATCGTGCGCAAGAAGCCGCCACGCCGATAAGCCACGACGTACACGACCGCGAACAGCAGGTACGTCGCGGCAACGACTTGCCACAAGGCCGCCGCCGGCGCATGCAGGACGGACACGACGAACCAGCACGCCGGGATCTGGAACAAGAAGACCACGGCCAAATCGAGCATGAAGGTTTGGCGCGTTGCCCCGGCGCCCTGGATCGCAGAGCCCAGCACGATGCCAATCCCGAGCCCGACATAGCTCGGCGCGACCCAGCGGAAGTATTCGAGACCAGTCTCCACGACGCCTGCGTCCGGCGAGAAGAACGCGATCATCGGCTCTCCCCAGACGGTGCACGCGAACGCAAAGGCCGACATCATCAGCGCGTTGTACGCCGTCATGTACCAACCGCTGTGCTGAGCGCGGCTGAGATTGCCCGCGCCGAGGTTCTGACCGATGAAGGTCTGCGACGCGCTGCCCCAGCCGAGCCCCACGAATAGCGCCATGGTCTCCCAGCGCAAGACGACGCCGAGCGCGGTGGCGGTGTTCTGGTTCTGGTCGGTGGTGTAACCGCGCTGAGCAAACGCGATCACGGCGAGCAGCGCGATGATGCGCACGACCAACTGCGAGCTCGTGGGCCAGCCGATGTCCCAAATCCGGCGCATCACGCAGGCGTCGATGGGTTTGCGTGAATCGGCGTGGAAAAGGTGATGCCGCTTGTAAGCGATGATGACCGTTGGCAACAGCGCGAGCGCGCGCGCCAGCACCGTGGCCCAAGCTGCACCCACGAGCCCCATCCGCGGGATACCCAGAGCCCGAGCCAAGGGTGGGCCCCAGGAAAACACCGCCGGGGCTTCGCTCGGGCCATACACGAGCAAGACCGCCAACAGCAGGTTCGCCGCATTGGCAAAGATCAACATGCTGATCGGAGCCTTGCTGCTGCCGAGAGCGCGCTGAATCGTGATCAAGTGCAGCAGCATGAAGATCGAGCCGCTGCCGGCCATGGTAACGCGCAGGTAGGGAATGCCCACCTCGGCAACCGGTCCCTTCGCTTGCATCACGGAGTGCAACAGGAAGTCCGAGCCGAACAGACCGATCAAGGCGAAGGCCGCGCTCAAGAACGCGATCATCAGCGACGATTGCCAAGCAATGCGCCGCACGCCCTCGTGATCCCCCTCGCCGTGGCGACGGCTGATCAAGGTGCCTGTCGCGATCGACAAGCCATAGCTCAGGATCGTGCCCACGGCCGCGACGTTGTCGCAGTTGGCAATGGCCGCCATCGAGGCTTGTGCGACGCTGCCGCCGAGCCGCGCGATGATGTAGGCGTCGACCAGGTTGAAGGTCGTTTGCAACCCCATGCCGATCGCCAGCGGAATGCCGAAGCGCAATACCTCGAGCGCTAAAGGCCCCTTGAGGATGCGCCGCACATTGGGATGGAGCGCCAGACTATCGAGTTTTGCCCGCACGGGTTTCGAGATTGAATCGGCGCCGAGCCGCGAAGGATGCCGGGGCCCGTTGTCGACCTGAGTCGTTGCAGTGACTTGGGGCATTCAGTCGCTCGTGCGTTCGAAACAGCTTTCGGGGATCCGGAGAGATTTTCGTTTGGAAGCCGTCAGGGTCACTAGGCGCGCGGTCGCCGGGTCATGGTAGCCGCTAACCTCGTTGAGCTCAGCATTTTTGGACACATAGAACCTAGAAATCCGCGCCATTGTGAGCTCTCGCAGGTATTTTCCGACGATCGACGCCAGCATCACCAGCGGATCCTGAGCGTCTGCGTCTTTGACGAAACGCACCTCGCCCAGCCCCGGGAAGCGGTAGGCGCTGCGCGCATGTTCCTGTTCCAAGGTGACGTGCAGTCGGCCGGACAGAGGCCCGAAGTAGCGAACGTAGTCGTTCATTCCGCCCACCTTGCCGCAGGTGGCGAGCAGATCCGCGCCCGCGTCGGCGCGCAACTGCAACAGCAAGCGTTCCATGGCGTGCAGATCCTGGACGAATCGATTCTTGCCCAACGCCCGATCGCGGTTGAGCGTTCCCACGCACAGCGAACTGCTCGTGATGCGCAAGATCTCCACGCCGTGCTCTTTGAGCCAAACGGCGTGCTTGGCGACGCGTTTCAAGAGCCCAGGTTCGGCTGCGAAGTTTTCTTGCTCGACCCCCCAACATTGAGCGAGCGCCCGGCGCGGACAGTGGGCTTGCAGCGCTGTGGTCGACTCTAGGCTGATGGCAGAGAAAAGCTCACTCGGCGTTTGCGCGCCAGGATGGAATGCGCGCGCCCAAGCTTCGCCGAGCGCGTGATCGCCGAAGCGCACGACCCGTTTCGAATCGTCCAAATCCTTCGACAGTCGCTTGGGCAAGCGGGAGAGCAGGCGCAATCCCTCGGGCGCGACGCGCGCCAGGACTGCCGTCACTAGCATCGGCCCGAGCCGGGCTCCGAGGCCGTTTTCGTCGACACCGACGTGAAATGCGGCAGTTTGGGGAGGCGTTATGGGTGACTTCGGCACACTCGACTGCAGCGAACCCAAACACGGTTTCGCCCGCACCCAATAGCCCAACCGGGTGCGGTCGTGGGGCTTTTTCGTGCTAGGCCTAACCAACCAAACAGATGGCGTCAGAAGCTCCGAAGAAAGTCCTCGTCGTCGAAGATGACAAATCCATTTCTGCCTTGTTGACTCGCGCGTTGCAGAACGACGGCTTCAAGGTGGTCGCGGCTATGGACGGCGAAGCCGCGTTGGTGACGTGCGTGGAAGAGCGCCCCGACGTGATCCTGCTGGATGTTAACTTGCCCAAGCTAGATGGGTTCTCGGTGGCGAAGCGCCTGAAGGGCGTCGAGAGCCTGAAACAGATCCCGATCATCTTCTTGACGGCCAAGGACCGCCCCGCCGACATGATCCAGGGGATCCAAGCTGGCGCGAAGCACTACCTGACGAAGCCCTTCAACATCGAAGACTTGTTGAAGAAAGTCCGCAAGCTTTCGCAGCGAGAGTAGCCGCCAGGGACTAGTCCGTCTCGACCACAGGAGCACCGCGCGTGGCCGTTCGCATTTTGTTCTTCGCAGGCGTCAGGGACCTGATGGGCCAAGCCGAGTTGCGTGCCGAGCTACCGCGCGACGTGGCCGACGTTGGCGCGTTTCGCGCGTGGCTCGTACGCGAGTATCCCCAACTCGAAAGCCGCTTGCCGCAGGTACGCATTGCCGTGAACGAGAGCTTCGCGAACGACACCGAAGCGCTCGGAGCCAACGACGTCGTCGCGTTGATCCCACCCGTCAGTGGCGGCTGAAAAACCAGCACTGAAAAAACGCAGGCGGCTCTGAACGCTGTTCAGGCTTGGATTTCGACTTTGCTGACCGGGTAACCCGCGGGGCGGTACACGGAATAAGAGAGCGCCAAGATTTCGACCAAGATCACGCGATAGATCGTATCGACGTCGTCGACCTCGATGTCGGACGAGTTCGACTCGAGCGTGGCGTTGACGTGCTCGTGGACGAAATCCATGAGCTCGGGTTGCTCCATGCCGATGATGTCGTCCGTATCCAGCGACTCGGACGGATCGGCGCGCCGAAGTTCTTCATCGAGCTCGAGCAACTCTTGAGTGGCTGCTATCGCCTCGGCACCGACTTGTTCGATCTGGTTGCCGTGTGCTCGATCGAAAGCCAACCACGTGGCTAGGGCGAGAAAGTAGCCGAGCGCCAGCGCGGTTTCGTCCAACGGTTCCGCCAACACGTCACCGATGTGAGCGGCCAAACAGGGCTGCTCTCGTTCGAAACGCTCGAACGCTTGGTCGAGCTGGGCGCGAGCCGCATCCTCGTCATCCGCCAGGCTCATTCGCACTGCTTCGAGTGCCCCTTCGGGCACGCGCGCGTAAGCGGGAACTGGGCGAATTGCAGTTGCTCTAACCCACACCTGAAATGATCTAGCACGATCCCTCGGGTGCGATCGGCTGTTTCTCTCCGGTCTGACGTTTCCTGCCCCAACGCGTGTCGATCTCGGCCTTTAGGCCCTGTGGGCTCGACCCTGGTTCCCTGTTCATCGGAAGCCTGCCCTGAAGCGACTTGCATCCCGATTGACCACAGCTAAGCTCGGGTCCCGTTTTTCCGAGTCGTCTCGGGCTGCCCAGGTCAGCGCTGCTTCATGGTTGAGCCAGGAGGCGAAGGTCCGTACTCGAGACCCATGCTTTGAAGCTACCCCAGCTGACTTCCATCAAGCGTCCATTGCTCGCGCTGACGAGCACTGCTGCGCCTTCCGGAATGGAATTGCTGTCGACGCCGAGTGCTTTGGCAGATTGGCGCGCGCCTTGTGCATCCAGCAGCGCCGCTTCGGCGACCACCACCACGGCGGGCCTCAGGTTTATGCTCTGTTGCTGTGCCAAGAGCGTAACGGCGCCGAACAACGACAAGCAAACCGCTCCGGCGAGCGTTGCGATCTGTCCAGCTAGCCTCGCAGGTGAGTCGCTTGGTCTGGTGCGCAAGACCAGGCCGACGCTCAGGGCCAAAGAACCCAGCAGCGCCGCCCAAGCCCAGGCATTTTCCGGTAGCAAGTTTACGAACGCGTAGCTGAGCGGGGGCTCGACGACGACGGGATCCAAACCCCTTTGAGCGCGTTGTCGCGAGATCTCACGGCTGACCTCGCCCAGGGCGTTCTCCGCGGCGCTGTGGCTTGGATCGAGCAGCAGCTCTTCGCGCAGAGCAGCGCTGGCTTGACCCAGGTCTCCGGGTTTGCGCTTGGGGCTTTCGGCGCGCAGCAAGTACGCCAGCGCACGGTTGTGGCTAGCGTTTACCCGAACCACTCCGCGATCGGAGAGCTGCTCCAACAGCTCGATGGCCTCGCTGTAGCGTTCACTCTGCAGAGCTTGCGTGGCGCGATTGAAGACCTGATCGTCCTCGCTCGCGTATGCGCCCCGCGCCAGCGTCGCCGCCAGGAGCAATAGCAGACTCGACGTCAGGGCTGCCGGCAAACAGCTTCGCGTCTTGGGCTGCGTCACGCGTTGCCTCGGCGCTTCTCGAGGGCTTGGAGCGCGACCTTGGTGCGCTCCAAGAGTTCACTCGGGTTGGCCGCGTCGGGGGCGAAGCGCAAACGATCGAGCTCCGCCAGCAGTGAAGCCAGTGCGCTGCACTGTTCGTTGCTCAGCCCGTGTTGAGCGAGCTTGAGGATCAGTTCGCTCTGTACGAGCGCGCGCCCGCGAATCTTGGTGTGCGCCTCGATCCCGAGGTACAAGGCCCTTTCGAGAGCGCCGCACGCTGCTTTGACGTCAGCTGCGTTGGTCTTCGTCTTGGCTTCGGCCAACGCGTCCTTGTACTGCCTGTGCAGCGAATCCTTCTTCGATTGTGTGCGAGCGATCACCTGACGCACAGCGCGTCGCAAAGTTTGGGCGGCGATCACCGACATCGGTGCGCCGAGCAAGGCGAGCCAGAAGAACCTGTGTTCTGGCAGCGGCTTGCTTGCCACCGGTGCGGGGCCGAGCTCTTCTGCCGGTGAAAGCAACGAGGCCAAAGAACGCTTCTGTTCGGCGCTCGCCCCGGTTGCGGCGGCCGCGGCTGACGCTGCACGCGCCGCGACGTTCACCTTACCCAAGCCAGCGCGAGCGACCTTGTAGCTCTTGCTCGCGGGATCGTAGTACGGCAGCGTGAGGTCTCCCAAGTCGACATCTCCGCTCGTGTCCAGCTTGACGACGTAGGTAAACGAGCGTGAACCGCCCACGACGCCCTCTCTGATCTCTTTGGCGTCGCCGCGTATGGTCGGCTCGAGCCAAGTGACGCCTTTTTGCTCGGGGGTCAACAAGTGCCCCGGTAAGTTACCAGAGCCCTCGAGGAAAGCGGTCACGCTCAACGACTCACCTTGCGTCAACTTGCGCGGCGACACTTCCGCGCGCAGGCTGAAGTCGCCAACGTCGCCGACTTGGTAGCCAATGGGTCTGCCGTCGGCGGGCGGTTCCGTGACGTGAATCTGCAGCACTGGGCTCTGGCGCACCATTCCGTCCGGGGCCGTGCGTGTTACGTATGCGCTGCCGTAGAAGCTCATCTGCATCGGACCCACTTCGAGATCGCCGGTCTTCAGCGGGAACAACGCATAGCGACGGACGCGCACGGCATAGTAGCGCACGCCCGCGATCTCGACAGCGTAGATCGGTTGTTGTTGTGAGTTCTCGACCAGCGTGTACGAATAGAAATCCGAGCGCCGAGGTTCGTGCGGGTTGTTTTCGCGGAACCGACCCTGACTGCCGTAGGCGAACACATCGACCAGGACCTGTTGTCCAACCACCACGCTGTCTGGCGCGGCCTTGGCCCGCACGAAGCCTTTGCTGTCGGGCGCCTGGTCCAGTGCAAACTCTGGGGGAGCTTGGGGCTCCGATTCTTCTTGTTGTCCGCCCAGCATTTCGTCGATCAACGAACGCCGGCGCATGCCAAAGCCGGGCAAGCCACCGAAGAAGTCGTCATCGTCGAACGGGAAGCCCCTGCCCCGTTGGGGCCGCTTCGGCAATGAACCCTGGGGCACTACCTTGATGTTCACCGCACGGCTATCGGCTCGTCCTTTGGCGGTCTGAACACTGGCCGGGCCGATCGTGAACACGCCGGTTCGGCGCGCCGCCAAGCGCCAGGTGGCGCTGATGCCCGAGCGGCGGGTGATCTGCCCGTTGACGAAGCTCATTTGGTGATTGGTGCCGACGCTGGGGCCTTCGACTGCAAAATCTGGAGGCGCCTTCAGCGTCGGACTCTCGGGGGTGCCCTCCGAGTCGAGCGCTTGCATTTGCACCGAAAACGCTTGCCCCACCTCGACGGTGGTCGCGGGGACGTCGAGATCGATGCTGACTTGCGCCCAAGCCGGTGACGCCAACAGCGTCACCCCTGCGACGAGCAGGCAGGCCTCGAGCGCAGCGGCTCTCACTTGTCCTCCATGTTAATCCGCGAGCGACCGCGCTGCTGGCCTTCGACGTGCTGGAACATCGGCGCGCGCTCGAGTTCGTCCAGGATGCGATCATCCTGACTCAAGGATGGGGGTTTACCGGTGTTGGCCGGTGCTGCGTTGGCGCTCGACGCGGGCTCGGCGCTAGGACCCGGCGCGGGTTGCTTTTGCTTGTCGCCGTCCTGCTTGTCCTGATCGGACTGAGAGTTGTCGGCTTGATTTTGCGAAGAGGGCTCGGGCTTCGGCTGCTCTTGGCCGTCTTGGTCCTTTTGATCTTTCTTGTCCTGGTCCTTTTGGTCTTGGTCCTTCTTGTCCTGATCTTTTTGGTCTTGGTCTTTCTTGTCCTGATCAGGCACGCCGCCGTCTTGATCCTTGGGCGGCGTTCCGCCGTCGGGCTGTGGGGGCTTCTTCTTGTTCTTCTCTTCTTCTTCGGCCCGCTGCAGCGCGATCGCGCGATTGAACGCCGCGTTCGTGCCGAGCACGGAACCCGCGTCGCCCGAACCACCGGGGAACAGTTCCAGCGCTTGGTCGTAGCTGCTGACGGCAGCGCGGTAGTCGTAACGCAAAAATTCGAGGTTGCCGCTCAAGTAGTAAGCTTGTGCGCGCTGTTCGATGGGCACGCGTTTATCTGCCGCAATCACACGAACCAAACGCAAAGCGCAATCGACGCGGCTACTGCGCTTGACGAGCAAGGCGCTCTGGGCTTTGTCCTCGCTCGGGGGTGGATTGTCGCCGAACTTGGCGCCATAACGTTCAGCGAGCTGAAACAAGACGAGTCCGAGATCGACCGAAGCGTTGGGTAATTCGCGAATTTGATCCGGGGTACCGATGTTCCCGTCTTTGCAGCGGCCAGTACTCAGGTACTCAGTGAGCGCGCCCTCCGCCGTGCCTGCGTCGCGGCCTTTGATCGCGCGCACGGCGCGGTCGACATCGGGAGAGAAGCGCGAAAACAGCTTCTGCTCTTGGTCATGGCAGCCGCAAACGAAGAGCAGCAGTGATCCCGTGGCAAGCGTGCGCAGCGCCGTCGCTTTACGCTTGCCGGTCAGCGGAATGAAGACCTCGATCAGCAGCAGCAGGAGCGCAGCGCCGAGCGGGTAGTAGAAAATGTCGGCGTAGACCGTTTCGACGCGTTCGGCGAGTTCTTCGGTCATCATGCGCTTGAGCGCGCGCGTGATTTCGGTGATGCCGGTTTGGCCAGTCTCCGGACGCACGATCTGGCCGCCGCCAGCTTGGGCCACTTCCGTCAATTGTCGTTCACCCTCGGCCGTCAAGGTCGTCGTCAGTGGTTTGCCTTGGGCATCTCGGCGAATGCCTTTGACCTGGCCCAACTCATCCACTTCCGGAATCGTCTCCGGCGCGCGGCTACCGATCTGGACAACGTGCACGACGGTGTTGTCTTTGGCTGCGGCTTTCGCGACCGCCACCGGATCGCCTTCCAGATCTTCGCCATCGGTCACCAGCACGATCACGCGTTGGTGCTTTTGGGACAACGGATCTCGTTCGAGCAATTCGCGTGCGGCCTCCAAGGCCCTTGCGATCGCGGTGCCGCCTACGGGCATGTCATTGGGCGTCGTTTGCCGGAAGAACTGCGCGATCGCCGCGCCATCGCTGGTGAGCGGAAAGCTCAACGGTTCACCCGCGAACGCTACTGCGCCAAAGCGAGCCCCGGGCAACTCCTGGATCAGCTCCGCGACCTCGGCTTTGGCGCGCTCCGTACGGCTGGGAGCCACATCGCGCGCGAACATGCTCTTCGAGTAGTCGAGCGCGATCACGCAATCGAGGTTCGTCGCGGGGATCAAGCGCGTGCCACGGCCGTACTGCGGCCCGGCCAGCGCGATGAACGCCAGCGCGACCGCCACGACCACCAGGCCTCCCTTGAAGGCACGTCGGCCGCCAGCGCGTGCGGTGAACAAGCCACCCACTAGTCCTGGATCACCAAAGCGGCGCGTGGCTTTGAGGATCCCGAGGCCTCCGAGCACATATAAACCCGCGACAACTAGCGCCAGGAGGGCGCCCAGCAACCAAAACGGCTCTGCGAATTTCATGGGAACCTCGACAGCACGAGCGAGCGCAACAGAGCGTCCAACGCGAGCAACAACACGCCCGGCAAGAGCAGGAAGCGGTACAGATCCTCGAAGGTCGCGACGTTGGCTTCGAACTTCGTCTTTTCCAGCTTGTCGAGCACGTCGTGGAAGCTCTCGCGAAGCGCCTCGGCGTTGGCCGCGATGTAGGTCTCGCCACTGGTCTTCTCGGCGATGTTCTTGAGCAAAGCCGGATTGACGGGGAAGCGTTGCTGTCGATAGTGCGGCTGCCCCAGCAAGTCGAAGCCGTCTTGGACTTCTGCCACGTCGCCGCTACCGATCTGGATTGGGTAAACCTTGGCGCCGATCGTGTTCGCCAAATGCGCCGCGTACTCGGGATCCAGGTTGCCGGCGTTGTTGTCGCCGTCGGTGAGCAAGATGATGGCCTTGCTGCGCGCCTCGCTACGCCGTAGACGGGCGACAGCCACGCCCAACGCGTCACCGATCGCGGTGCCATTGCCGTCGATTAGCTCGAGTTGCATGTGGGACACCAAGCTGTCGAGCAAGTGGTAGTCGAGAGTTGGGGGTGACACGACGTAGGCCGCGGTACCGAACACCACGACGCCGATGCGATCCGTCTTGCGGCGCGAAATGAAGTCGCGCATCACGGCCTTGGCGGCGTCGAGGCGCGTGGGCCGTAACTGACGCGAAGCCTTCGGCGCCAAGCGCGCCAAATCATCGGGCAGATCGTCGACCACGGCTTGCATCGAACCGGAGAGATCGAGCACGAGCACCGCATCGATGCCTTCGTCGGAGCTCGTCTGGGGCACGACGCTGTTGAGCGGGCGCGCCATTGCGACGGCGAGCAAAGCTAGCGCCACTGCGCGCACGATGCCAGGCAGGTCGCGAAACCAAGCGCGTGCACCAATCGGACCCACGGCAAGCGCGCGCACCGTGCCGATACGCAAGCGAACTTGGCGCGCGTCCTCGCCCAGAGTGCCCCGGTAATACACGACTGGGACGAGGATCAGCCCGAGCAGGAACCAGGGCCTATCGAAGGTGCAGCCCATGAACTCGGGGCCGCGCAAGATCATCGGATACGCAAGTCCCAAGAGGAGCGTCAGCAGCGTGAATCCGACCAACAGAGCGAGCCGCGTCCAACCGCGCGGGCCGCGCAACGCGCGCTGTGTGGGCGTGATCCCAATGCTGTTCACGGGTTACCTCCCGTGACGACTTCTGCGACTGGGGCGACTGCAACCACTGGAATGGAGCGTCGCACCAGTTGCTCGCTCTGTTCGAGCAGCGAATGACACTGGGCTTCAGTGGGAGCCATTTTGGCGAACTTCACGAGATCGACGTCGAGCAGACTCATTTCCACTTCGCTTGCGAACGCGGCAGCCTCTGGGGTTTGTTGCAGGTGCCCGACGATCTCCTGGGTCGTAGATTCCAGTGCGTCGAATCCAAACCGATCCCCCAAGTATTGCCGCAAGGCCCCCGACACGCGATCGAAGTGATCTGCCAAACGCCCTTGTTCGATCAGTCGGGCTTGGCGAATGTCGAAGAACGCTTCGAGCGCCACTTCCCACGGCGGGCGCTTGGGCGGTGGGGGCGTCAGAGGCCGCGGCCTTCGGCGCCACCAGCGTGCGACCAGGTAACCCATGCCCGCCATGAGCAACGCCGCGATCCCGCCGTAGGTCGCATTGCGCATCGCTAGCCAGAACTCGCGTTGGCGTAGCGGCTTGGGGTTCGGCTTGGGTTTCGCGTTGGGAACGTTGGCCGTCGGATCTTCGACGCTGATCGTGTGCGGCTGCGTGCAAAGAGTGATCACTTCGCCGCTGGCGCGCGACATCGCGATCGGCAACGACGGCAACACGAGATCGGTTCGCCCCGGCTTTTTTGGCAGCGCCAAGAGCGGAAACTCGACCGTGGTTTTGGCACCGTTCGGTGTGTCTTGCCGGTGAACGCGCGGATGTGCAGGTCCTTTGCCGTCGGGAAAGACGAAGCCAGCGGCTTCGATCTGTTTGGCCGCGTCGCTCTTGGTCTGCAATTGCAGAGCACCGGGCAACACGGTTTCGCCAGCGCCATGCTCGATCTCGAGCTTCAGCGTCACGTGGTGACCGCTCAAGCCTTTGCTCGGAAAGCGCTCTTTCACGGTCGGGCGCGCTTTACCTGCTGGGATGTGCTCTACGCATAGGCTCGGCATTTCGGTCGGCAGGCCCGTGCTGGCGCTCGCCGCCGCTGGTGAAGTCGGGGCAGCGGCGCTGTCCGTTGTGCTGACGCTCGGTAACCCAGTGAACGCCAGCGCCGAGGACGACGGGGCTGGCGACGCGTTCGCGACGGCCGCGCTCGGCGTAGCGCCAGCCGCGCTTGCGCCGAACGTTAGCAACGTGCCGCCAATCATGAACAGCGCGGGGACAAGTCCACTGTTCGTGTGCTC
Organism: Polyangiaceae bacterium; assembly: GCA_036263015.1. Classification (GTDB taxonomy): domain Bacteria; phylum Myxococcota_A; class Polyangia; order Polyangiales; family Polyangiaceae; genus SZUA-265. The sequence continues at coordinate 99,502 of DATAHU010000284.1, forward strand.
GCGGCTCGTCATCGATGAGCCCTCTTGGCGCGTCGCGCGAACAACTCGCGCAGCGGATTGATGTACGGGCGGTCGGTGCGCACGATGCAATGGTCCAGGCCGAACTTCTTGAACAGTCGCAGCTGCGCTTGCCGATACTCTTGCATGCTCTTTTGGTAGTGCTGGCGCACGCTGGGGCTTCTGGTATCGACCAACACTTCTTCGCCGGTCTCGAGGTCTTCGAAGCTCGCCAAACCCACATCGACGAGTTCGTCGTCCCGCGGATCGGCAATCAGAATTGGCACCAGATCGTGGCGCGCGGCGGCCAATGAAAGCGCGCGCTCGTAGCCGTCACAGAAGAAGTCGCTCAAGCAGAACGCGACGCTGCGCCGGCGCGCAACTTTCGCCAAGGTGTGAAGCCCTTCTGCCAAGTCCGTCCCGACGCCGGAAGGCTTGGCACCCAAGATCTCGCGAATCACTCGCAAGACGTGCTTTTGACCTTTCTGAGGCGGGACGATCTTCTCGACGCGATCCGAGACCAGGATCAGCCCAACCCGATCGTTGTTCTTGATCGCGCTGAAGGCGCACAACGCAGCGACTTCCGCCGCGACGCGGGCCTTGGACGCCGTGCGTGTACCGAAGCTGCCACTGCTCGATACATCGACCAGCAGCATGACCGTCATCTCGCGCTCTTCGGTGAAGACCTTGACGTAGGCCTCGTTCATGCGCGCGCTGACGTTCCAATCGATCGTACGAATGTCGTCGCCGGGTTGGTATTGGCGCACTTCGCTGAACGCCAAACCCTGACCTTTGAATCCGGAAGTGTAATTTCCGGACAATTGCTCATTGGCCAGGCGATTCGTCGTGATCTCGATCTTGCGCAGCGCCTTGAGCAGCTCTTTGGGGATCACTTTGAGGTCCTTTGCCGGGTGAACGGTTCTCCACCCGCCAGGTCAGGGTACTTCGACTGCCTCGAAGACTTTGCGCACCACATCTTCGGTCGTGACCTCTTCGGCTTCGGCTTCGTAGCTCAAGACCAAGCGATGACGCAGCACGTCGGGTCCGATGGCTTTGACGTCTTCGGGCGTGACGTAACCACGATGGCGCAAGAAGGCGTGCGCGCGCGCGGCTAACGTGAGCGCGATCGTCGCGCGCGGGCTGGCGCCGTATTCGATCAATGGGGCGAGCTCTTTCAGCCCGTTTTGCACGGGTTCGCGCGTCGCGAACACGATGTTGACGATGTACTCCTTGACCCGGTCGTCCATGTAAACGTCGCGCACGACCTTGCGCGCTTCGAGTAGCTGCTGCGGATCGACACGCGCTTTGGCTGCTGCCAATGGTGCGCCCGTCATGCGCTCCAAGACCTGACGCTCCTCGGTCCGGCTCGGATAGCCGACTTTGACCATCAGCATGAAACGATCGACTTGCGCTTCGGGCAGGGGATAGGTGCCCTCTTGCTCGATCGGGTTCTGCGTCGCCATCACGATGAACGGCTCCGGCAGCTTGTAGGTCTTGTCACCGATCGTGACCTGGTGCTCTTGCATGGCCTCGAGCAACGCGCTCTGGACCTTCGCGGGCGCGCGATTGATCTCGTCGGCCAGCACGAGGTTGGCGAAGACCGGGCCGAGTTTGCTCGTGAAATCGCCGGTCTTTTGATTGTAGATGACGGTACCGATCAGGTCCGCCGGCAGCAGGTCAGGGGTGAACTGGATGCGGGAGAACTTGGCCGAGATGACCTCGCAGATGGTCCGCACCGTCAGGGTCTTGGCCAAACCCGGAACGCCCTCGAGCAGCACATGGCCTCCGGTCAACAGGCCTATGAGCAACCGCTCCACCATGTAGTTCTGGCCGACGACCACCTTGCCGACCTCGGTCAACAGGTCCTCGACGAAGGCGCTCTCTTTTGCCACGAGCTCGTTCAAACCACGCACGTCCTGCATTGCTGATGCCTCTTCCCGGATGTTTTCCGCGCCGAGCGACCGGATGTCCCGAGCCCGACTTGGCTCGTAGGTTTCCGATGTACGTCGGGCGCCGCATATATCGCGCTTGCGGCCGAGGTGACAATCCACGCAGCGAGCCTATTCCCGGCCCCGCCAATTTCGCGCCTCAGCGCGTGGTGTCGGTCGGAGGACGCTGCCGGGTTTTGAACACCAGCGCCCTAGCAGCCTGTGGCAAAAGCTCCCGTCGCCAGCAGGGCGGGGCGCGCGCATCTGCGTTGTCGGCTCACCCCTC
>DATAHU010000285.1:0-26861 GCA_036263015.1 Polyangiaceae bacterium
GACGTGCAATGGATGACCGCGGGCGCCGGCATTTTGCACAAGGAATACCACGAGCAGGCTTACGCGAAGCGCGGTGGCCCATTTCAGATGGTGCAACTGTGGGTAAACTTACCGCGCGCACAGAAGATGACCGCGCCTCGCTATCAGCCGCTCGAAGCCCAGAACATGGGTCGCGTCTCGCTGCCCGACGGGTCGGGTCAGCTGCGGGTCATCGCCGGGCAGTATGCCGGCGTTCGCGGCCCGGCCAAGACGTTCTCGCCGATCAACGTTTACGATGCCGAGCTCGAGCCCGGCGCAAAACTACAGTTTACGTTCCCCGCTCGACAGACCGCGCTGTTATTGGTCATGGCCGGTGAACTCAGCATCAATGATTCCGAGCGCGCGCGCGCCAACGACTTGGTCGTGTTCGCCAATCGCGGCGAGCGCGTGGAGCTCACGGCTGTCAGCGCGAGCAAGGTGCTGGTGCTCAATGGCGAGCCCCTCGGCGAGCCGATCGTCCAATACGGCCCGTTCGTCATGAACACCCCCGCCGAGATCCGCCAAGCCATGATCGATTATGCGCAGGGCAAGTTCGGCACGCTCGAGGATTGAGTGGAAAGAGCGTGGTTTGGCCGCGCGCTATGGACAAGGGCACCCGCGTGCCTGATCATGGCGCGCGCCCAGCGATCGTACGGGCCACTTCGAGCAGCGAACAACGAGCGGGAGAACAAGCAGTGACGCAAACTCTGATCGGAATTTCGGGAAGCCTGCGGCGCGGATCTTTCAACACCGCTCTGTTGGAGGCCGCGCGAGGGCTCGCGCCAGAGGGCGTCACGATCGAGCCCGTCTCGATCCGTGGCATCCCGCTCTACGATGGCGACGTCGAAGCCGAGAGCGGTCTGCCCGAGCTCGTGCGCGAGTTGAAGGACAAGATCGCCGCCAGCAGTGGCCTGTTGATTGCCACTCCGGAATACAACAACGGGATCCCCGGGGTGCTGAAGAATGCGGTCGATTGGTTGTCGCGCCCAGCCGCGGACTTGCCGCGCGTGTTTGGCGGCTTACCCGTCGCCGTGATGGGCGCAAGCCCGGGGCGTTTCGGCACCGGCCAAGCACAGACGGCCTGGCTGCCCGTGCTGCGTGCTTTGGGTGTACAAGCATGGTTCGGGTCGCGAATGTTGGTGGGCAGCGCGGGCAGCGTGTTCGATGCGACGGGCGCAATGATCGACCAAGGCCTGAAGAGTCAGCTGCGAGACTTCGTTGCTGGCTTTGCCGCGTTTGCCCGCGACGCCAAACGCCCAGGCCGTTGAGATCAGCGAACGATCATCTCCAAGTTCGAACGCCCCGGGGGCACCATTGGCAACACGTTGTCTCGGCCGCTCACGCGCACCTCGATCAGTTGAGGGCCTCGTCGCTCGAGCAGCTCGGGCGCGCGCGGGCAAAACTCGTCCGCCGTCAGGGCAACGGCCGTGATGCCAAAAGCTCGGCCGATGGCCGCGAAGTCGAGGTCGTTCTGAAAGTGCGCGGCCATGAAACGTGAGCCGTAGAACAGCTCTTGCTGCTGCCGCACCAAACCCAGCTGCGCATTGTTCAACAGCAGCACCGTCACGTCGAGGTTCAACTCGGCCAAGGTGACGAACTCTTGGATGTTCATCAAGAGCGAGCCGTCTCCGGTGACGCAAAGTGCGCGCTGTTGTGGGCCGCTCAGCGCGGCGCCGATTGCCGCTGGCAAGCCGAAGCCCATCGTGCCCAGACCGCCCGAAGTGATCAGCGAGCGAGAGCGTTCGAAGCGCAGCCACTGTGCTGCCCACATCTGATGTTGACCCACGTCCGTCGTGATCCAGGTCTCACGCGGCAGCACTCTCGCCGTCGCTTGCAGCACCCGCTCAGCGTCGCAGCACGGCACCAACTCGTGCTCGCGGCGTAACGCATCGATTCGGGTGCGCCATCCCGAATGACTTTGCTCAGCAACGTGCTCGGCCAGCGCCGAGAGCGCGGCGTGAGCGTCACACGCAACGCCCAGTTGCACGGCTTTGAGCTTGCCGATTTCGGCGGGGTCGACGTCGATGTGCACGATGCGCGCGTTGCGGCAAAAGCTCTTCGGATCGCCGGTCGCGCGGTCGTCGAAGCGCACCCCAACCGCGATCACCAGATCTGCTTCGTCCGTCGCGTAGTTGGTGTACGGCGCGCCGTGCATGCCCAGCATGCCCAGGTGCAGCGGATCGTCGCTCGGAATCGCACCGAGGCCGTGCAGTGACGAAACCACTGGGATATCTGCTTTGCGCGCGAGCGCCAGTAAGGGTTCCTCGGCGCGCGCCACCCGAATGCCGCCTCCGACGTACAGCAGCGGCCGTTCACTTTCAGCAATCCAATTGGCGATTGCCGTCCACGTGGCCACGTCGCTCGGACTTCGCAACGGGATTGCGGATTGTTGCTTCGGTCGTTGCGGTTTCGGCAGCGGGGCGGGGAGGGCAGGGCCTGGCGGCTGCGAACTCCGTTCGTCCATCAGCTCGCACAACACGTCCTTCGGCACGTCGAGCAGCACCGGCCCAGGCCTGCCTTCTTCAGCGAGTTGAAACGCCTGCGGCAGCATGCGTCTCAATTCGGAGGGGGTCGTCGCTTGAAAGCACGCCTTGGTGATGGGTCTCACGATGCTGCAGATGTCCACCTCCTGGAAGGCGTCGGTGCCGATCAACGCGCGCGGCACTTGCGCCGTGAGCGCGACCAGCGGCACCGAGTCTGCCTTGGCGTCGGCCAAGGCGGTGACCAAGTTGGTCGCGCCGGGGCCCGACGTCGCGAGACAGACTGCGGCCTTACCGGTCGCGCGTGCTGCGCCGTGAGCAATGAAGCACGCCCCCTGCTCGTGGCGCGCCAACACGTGGCGAATCGTGCTGTGCGACAGCGCGTCGTAAAGCGGCAGGATAGCGCCCCCTGGGATACCGCTAACCCAACGCACACCCCGTCGTTCGAGCTCGGCGACGATCCAGGTCGCACCCGTCACGCGGACGTCCTTTGCGACTCTCGCAGCGCTCAGGGGCGCTGAGGGCGCACTGGTTTTGGTGAGCGCTTTGGGGGCCCGCGGGGTTTGTAAATTGGCGTAAGTCATGGGGACTCGAATCTTTCGAGTCGTCGCATCCGCCGGGGCCCAAAACGACGAAACCCCGCCGGGCTGCGCCGACAGGGTCTTTTCTGGGTTATTCCATCAAGCTCCTACGAGGCGCGCGCCAGCAACCGAAGTACTACGAGTACACTCGGAAGTTGGACGGGGCGCGCAACGCACGAAGCCATTGGCGAGGACTCTAGCCGCTTTCGGCTCGAAGTCAAGCTCCCGCTCTGGCGTTGCGCGAACAACTTGGCGTAGTACCTGGGAGGTGGAGCCGCTACAGTTGCAAGTCCCACCGGGTGCCTTGGTGTTAGCGGTCGTTGCAAGCGAGTATCTACGGCAGGTCGGTGCGAGTTCGTTCTTGGCTCTGCCCCAAGAAGAGACAGAGCGCCTGTTCGCGTCACTCGAGGTTCATCGCCTGTGCCGCGCTGAAGCCGAGCGCGACCCGCGCTTGACGGTGCTCGAGACGTGCACGCTGATTCACAAGAACCAGAGCTGGCTGATCGAGGCGAAGTCTGCCGACGCGGGTCCGAAAGTGTGGGGCGTCAGGCAAGTCATGACTGCCGAGAGTGAACAGCCGTTGTTCTTGGACGACGACTGGCAAAGCAATGCTCGACGAGCCGTCGCTTCGGCCATCGATCCCCACGCAACGGGACCGTCCGCGTGCGAGTATCGTCTCGCAGGCTTGCTCTCCCGCCAGCGCGTGACGCTCGTCTGCGTTGCGCGCTTGAGGCAGTCACCGGCGCACAGAGTTCATCTCGGGGAACGACTCTGGCTAGGGCAGCAAGAGCTGCTCGACGCGACCGCGTCGTTCGATGACGATAGCCGGTTGCTGATTGCGCACTCAGCGGCCTTTTGAGTGCTTGCTCTCGTCCAAGCGTGCCCCGAGCGCCACGGCGCCCAACAGTAAGAGACCAAGGTTCAAGAGGCCGACCGAAAATATCAAGGCGTCGGAGCGGCTGCGCGAGCCCCGCTCCAAGCGCTCCTTGGGCGTCGAGACGGCAACCACGTAGCCGGTGGCGCCGACCGGCGCAAAGGCGGCGATCGACCGCTGCGACGTTACGGGATCGATGAAATCAGTGTCTGTGACGGGGCGCACTTCGATCGGGTGGAATTGATCTCCGGGACTTCCGCTGCTTCCGAATTGCTGGCGCAGGCGCTCGGAGAGATCGGCATCGAGACGACTCTCGACCTTGCTGAACAGCAACGGATGCGCAACGGCAGTCAGTGGTTTTGGAGGAGTCGCACTCAACGGTGGCTCGCCTCGGTCCACACCCCGTGGTGCGTAGACGGCAGTGACGCGCTCATCGATCGTCCCCATGTCCAACAGGTCGAGGTTGCGATGCGCGTGACGGTTCATGATCACGAATCCAATCCAGTCTCCAGCTGTATCGTGAACCGGAGAAGTGACGGTGAATTCGATGTTGCCGCTGGCTTCGCCTCTGTAGGCGGGAGAAATGCACGCGAGCGGGGGAGCGTCCCGACCTGTCGCGGGCGGCTGCTTCATCAACGTCGTTACACAGTTGTAGTAGTCACGAAAACTGAAGTCCGTCCCCGGAAAACCTGTGCGTGCATCGGGATAACGAGCGAGGATGCGACCTTCCAAACCGAACACGGCAAACGAATCGAAGAGGCGTGCCCCCGCGAAGACGCGTGTCAGAGTGGGTACACCATAACCGACCTCTCCGCGGTCGATGTACGCTCTGATTTCGGGGTCATTGGTTGCGCTGGCCGCCTCGACTGCGTAGCGTTCGAACAGAGAAAGCACTTGGTTTGCTTGCGCTGTCGCGAGCGCGATGTGTGCCCGCAGTGTCGCGTCCGTGTCTTCGCGCTGGCGCTCCGATTCGTCACGCAGCGCCGAGGTGTCCGCCAAGGCCAACAGCAGGAGCCCCAAAAACGCGCCTAGCGCGAGCAAGGGTCGCCGTTTCGTCCAGAGCAAGGCGCGCCGCGTGCGGCTCACCTTGGGCCAAATCGGCGGTCGCAAGTCGAGGACGCGCTGTAAACTTTCAGCAAATAGTGCGGCCGAGCTGTGTCGAGAACCCGGGTCGACCGAGAGCGCAGCCGCGCAAACCGCAGCCATGTCTGGGTTCAGACCGGGCACGCGCGGACGAAGCGGGGAGCGCTGGTGGCTTTCGTGTTGGGCCTTGACCTCTTGCAAGTCACTGGCGCTGATCGGCGGCTGGCCAGTCAACAGCTCGTAGAGCAAACCCCCGAGTTGGTACACGTCGGTACACACGGAATTGTGACGTCCAAGTGCCTGCTCGGGCGCCATGTAGTTGTAGGCACCGACGATCGGATGGCCACCCTTGTGCAACGTCCTGAGGGCCATGAAGTCCGTGACGTGCGGCTCGTTGTTCATGTCGAGCAGCACGTTCGAGGGCGTGAGATCGCGGTGCAGAACGCCGTTCTCGTGCGCATGGTGCACGGCGCGCGCGATCTTGATCACCACCTCGGCGGCTTGCCCCGGTTGTCGAAAGCGCTCGCGTTCGCGCAATGTGCCGCCGGTGATCAGCTGCATCGTGTAGAAGGGCGGATACTCGGCGAGCCCCGAGCGATCGTCGATGCGCACGATGTTCGGATGATCGAGGTTGGCGATCAGATCTGCGGAGCGCTTGAATTGCGCGGTCAGATCAGCATCATCGGCGTGCTCCCATTTCAGGACCTTCAATGCCACTTGGCGTTCCGAACGCGCGTGCCAAGCGCGATGCACGACGGCTTGCCCGCCTTCGCCCAGCTGTTCGAGCAGCTGAAACCCCGCGAACGAGGGATCGATGCGCGGCTCTGGGACTAGCGGCTTGTCGGTGTCCAAGGCGTCCATCTCGGCCAGCGTGCAGCTCGGGCAGATCGGGAGCTCTACGGGCCAGTGCCCCCCGCAAATCTCGCAACAGCGGGCTTGGGGTTCACGCCGAGCATCGACGGATTCACCGCTCGACTCGGCTGGTAATTGGGTCTGATCGCCGTTCGTCGAGTCCATTCTCACTGAGCGCGTCGAGTTTGCTCTGGCGCGAGGGCGGGATCCATATCGAAACATCATGCGAAAATTTACCTAGCGGCGTCCCTCGGTTTGTTTGGGGTTACCTACAGCCGAGGTTCCGCGGGCGGCGTTCGACGGTCCATCGCCAAGCGGGCAAGCGCGATGAGCGTCGCCGTGACTTTTTTCGAACCTGGGCGCAGCGGCTCAGGGGCGCGCGTACCAATAGGCGGCCAGCAGCAGGACGAACACCACCATCAGCCAGCGCACCAGTGTCGCGGTTGGTGGTACGGGGGCTGCTCCGCTGCCCGCTATTGCGATCACCTCCGACGACGTGGCGCCCTCGGTAACCTCCAGCAGGAGGCAACCGCGAGTGAAGTTCGGCGCTGAGCCGGGCGCTCCGGATTTGGGAATGCGTACGACGCAGGGCGTATGAAGCATCGCCGGGATGTTGACGGCTACGTGCAGCGCCGGTTCGTCCTGGCCGCAGAGCGTGAACGCGCCGGAACGGCTGCAACGATCACAACCTCCGCCATCGCAGCTCGCGCAGCGCACACGCCGAGGGAGAGCAATGTCGAGCTGTGCGCCACTGTTCAACCACTGCCGCGCCAAGCGAATGCGGTGTGAAACGTCGGGCCCCCGATCGGAATCGGGCTCGATCTGTAGCTTCGCGAGGACCTCGCCGCTCATGCTCGAGCAAGACCATAACCGAAGTTTTGCGCTTATTCGAGTGCCGATCGTGGCTTCGACGAAGTCCGGCGTGCTTGCGCCCCGGCTCTCGAAGGGACTGTGGCGCGCGCGGGCGCCGGCCAAGTGAGCTTCTCGTCGCAGCGTGACAAAATGGCCTGCATGCTGCGCAGCTCCGCACGAATTTCGCGGCGCCCTTCCGCCGTCTTGGGATCGACGTTCAAGTCATCGGCGACGACTTCGTGCAGCATCTTGGCGTGACGCTCCTTGAGATCGATGATCGCCGCGGATACCGCATTCGTGCCGATCCCGAGCTTCTGAGCCAGTGTTTCGAACTCTTCCACTTCGGGTTCTCGGCGCGAGATGAACGGCAGCAACAACTCGAAGCGCCGCTTGTCCGGCGCCCTGCGCCGGTGCAAGGCTATGGCGGCATCGAACAGATCGAGGGCTTCGGCGCGCAGGCAGTGCTCCTCACCGTTCTCTTCGTTCGATTCCATCTCGAGCGTTCGCGCGTCGACGCTGTCCGTGATTCGGTGCCCACCCTGCAGCTTGTACCAAGCGCGCCATTGACGCTGGACGAAGAACCCAACTTGGCGGTTGAGCCACGGACGAAAGCGTCCTCGCAACGAGTTGACGCGATGCACCCCCTGAAAGACGAAGAACGACAGAAACTCGGCCTTCAGATCATCCGGCGTCCGATCGGGAGGACATCGCAGATGGCGCAAGCGCCGATCGACCGTTCGATCGTAGCGGCGGACGAGTTCGCCCAGAGCCCTCCGCGCTTCAGGCCCCTCGCCTCGTGCACGCTGTATCAGACTCCAACGGGTCCTATCGCCATCCAAACCAGAAGCACCAGGGTAGCCTGTCATCGGAGAACTCCAGAGTGAGGGTTTCAGATGCGTCTTCGCCAGTCGAGGTGCGCTAGGTGAGAAAGCGGCGGACGAATTGTCGACACTTCCGTCTCGGCGTTCCGGTTCGAGCGAAGATTTCTTCGAGATCCTAGCTTGGGGTTCGCGGGTCAAGCAGCGATCAGCCGGCTGACCTTGTGGCGAGCTTCTCGCTCGGGACGCTAAAGTCGAGGGCTCGCATGAAGTTCACGCTCGCCAAGGTTGCCTTCCGGGACAGTGCCATCGAAGGGCGCGGCGTGTTCGCGCTGCGGCGCTTCGAGCCGGGGGACAAAGTCGTCGATTATGCGCCCGAACAACGCAAGGTCGACGTTTGGAGCGAAGAATCGCGGCTCGCAACGCAGACCAAATTGTCGCTGCTGTCCGACGATGGGACGGTGATCATCCCCGATACTCGCGTGCCCGGTGGCTGGCTGTGCAACCACAGTTGTCGCCCCAATGCGAGCATCCACTCGCGCGGCACTGGCCGCATCGAGTGCGTGCGCACGATTCTGCCCAAAGACGAGGTCACCATTTTCTACGGTTGGGTGACTCGCAATCAACCCGAACGCGATCCGTGTCGCTGCGGCTCCAGCAACTGCCGGGGGTTCATCAACTTCGACATCAGCGACGCCGAAGCTCGGGTCCGTGAGGCGGGGACGGAGGAAGGTGAACGCTTTCGCAAGAAGCTCAGTGACTACTTCGAGTTTCTGCGTCAAATCGGGCAGGAACAAGCAAAAGGCAACGTCCTGCACGCGCTGCGGGCGGCGCGCGGGACGGGCTAGCCGCGGCGAAACACCGAGCCTTGCCCGCCCCGGGTGAACGATTTTCATTCTCTCTAGGCTGCGTGGCTCGTCACTGTTCCACGCGCGGCACGCGAACCGCGGCGCGGCCTTGTTATCATTTTGCGCGGCACAAGGTGCGTAGGGCGCGTGGGCCAGTTCTAGTTGGGTCGCTCTGGTGCAGCCGGAGCAAAGGTTTTTCAAAGCGATGATGCTTTTCCAGGCGCTCCGCCGCGTTCGGCAGCAATCGGTGCTCGGAAATCGCGCCCGAGCGAGGTAAGTGCAGTGCGCCCGCTCTTTGATGCTAAGAGCAGTTGCGCAGCAAGCGCATCTCGTTTGGCAGATCTCGGCCTTCCGCCGATGGCATCGGAGGGCTCCGGGAATCGATCCAGGTATCCATTGGGAGTATTGACGTGTTGTACACAAAGCTTCGTAGCGTAATTCTGGCCAGCGCATTCCTCGCAGGCTGCGGCTCTAGCGAAGGCGATCCCGACGGGGCAGCGTCTGCCTCGGTCTCGGGCGTCCCGACCGGCTCGGCTCCCGGTGGCGCGGCCACTCCGGGTGCGCCGACGACGAACACCCCCTCCGTGACGGGCCCAGGTCCAGCCGTCGTCCCGACCCCCAGTGGTGGTGGGGGCCCCGGCGTGACTGCTAACCCAACGACCGTTCCCATGCCGGGCGTAACCACAGGCCCCGGACAAATGGGAACCGGTCCGGCAATCCCGTCCGGTACGGGCGCTCCTGCCACGACCCCTGGCCCAGGCCAGACCGGAGTGGTGCCTTCGGGCACGCCGAGCGAATCGCCAACCGTGAGCGGGACTGGCGGTGCGCCCGATGCCATGCCGGCAGGGACGGGCGGCGCCACGGATCCTGGTCCTGCCGCGGATCCCACGCCCCCGAACTTGGTCGTGACCTCCGCCGACAACGATTTCTGGAAAGTCGGTGAGTGGACCGAAGCCAGCAGCGGCAGCCCCAACGTTACCGTCAACGACGGCCAGACCGCCCAGAAGTGGGACGGCTTCGGCGGTGCTTTCAACGAACTCGGTTGGGATGTGCTGACCACCCAAGCCCTGCAGGACGAAGCGATCAAGTTGCTGTTCGATGCGGCTGACGGTGCAAACATCACTTGGGGTCGCATCCCAATCGGCGCCAGCGACTACGCGCGCGATCGCTACACCTTGGACGACACTGGGGACGACGTCGAAGCCCAGTCGGGTGAGGGTAACCGGCCGCCCGCAGACACGGAGCTCACCAAGTTCTCGCTAGCCCGCGACGAGATGACCTTGATCCCGTACATCAAGGCGGCGCAAGCCGTGAAGAGCGACATGCACTTCTGGGCGAGCCCCTGGACGCCCCCGACCTGGATGAAGACGGGCTACAAAACAGACAGCGGTGGCACCGGCGGTGGAGATGCCAAGCGCCCGTCGTACTTCGACGGCGGCAACATGAAGAGCGACGACGCCATCTTGGAGGCCTACGCCCAGTACTACAAGAAGTTCGTCACCGGCTACAAAGACAAGGGCATCGACATCGAGATCGTCTCGCCGCAAAACGAGCCGGGTTACGATCAGAACTATCCCTCGTGTTTGTGGGACAGCGCGACGTACATCAAGTTCGTTGGCCAACACTTGGGTCCGACAATGAAGGACATCGGCGTGAGCATCATGCTCGGCACGATGTCGAACGCGGGCGACAACAACAAGAGTGACCTCGATCTGGCGACCGCGATTGCGGGTGATGCAACGGCGAAGAGCTTCTTCACTGTTGCAGGTGCACAGTGGGGCGTGCTCGCGAAGGTGAACGAGGGTTCCAGCCTCGGTGGTTTGCCGATCTGGGCGACTGAGCACAAGTGCGGCAACTACCCGTGGAACCCCTCGGGTTACCCCATGTACAACATGACGCAAGCGCCGAACGACATGGCCTACGGCGTCGAGAGCTGGGGCTACATCAAGGACGCGATCAACAAGGGTAAGGTCACTTCTTACAGCGCCTGGAACATGGTGCTCGACAAGAACGGGCTTGGCAACGACCTGTCCCGTGATTGGCGCCAGAATGCGTTGCTCGTCTCCGACGGCGGGATGATCAAGCCGACGCCCTACTACTACGTGTTCCGCCACGTCGCGCAGTACGTGACTCCCGGCGCGACCGTGGTGAGCGCGGGCAACGACGCCATCGGTTTCAAGAATCCGAATGGCAGCATCGTGGCGATCATCTACAACTCCGGCTCTGCCAACCCGAACTACGTGGTCAGCATCGGCGGCAAAAACGTGACGTTCGCGATGCCCGGCGCCGGCTGGGCAACCGTCAAAGTCACGCCGTAAGATCGCTCGTTGGCGGACCACGGTCCGCCACTAGTCCCCCTCCCGGGGCGCAAGCCAAGGGTCCCAATCCGCGGACCCTTGGCTTTTTTGATTCGGCGGCCGAAAAGAAATCTTTGGGCGCTGTCGATCTGGGGACGAGTGGCTCGTCGCCATGTCAGAAGCTGGCGCAAGGCGCGCCACCCAAACTCAGGAGCAAACCAATGAGAGTCATGGTCATCGTCAAGGCAACCAAGAACAGTGAAGCAGGCCTGATGCCGAGTCCCGAGCTGCTCACCGCCATGGGCAAATACAACGAAGAGCTCGTCAACGCTGGCATCATGCTCAACGGCGATGGCCTGCACCCGAGCTCGAAGGGCAAACGCGTGCGTTTCAACGGAAGCAAGCGCAACGTGATCGACGGCCCGTTCGTCGAGACCAAAGAGCTCGTAGCCGGGTTTTGGATCTGGAAGGTCAAATCGATGGATGAGGCGGTCGAATGGGTGCGCCGCTGCCCGGATCCCATGCCGGGGGAAGAGACCGAGCTCGAGATTCGCCCCTTGTTCGACATGGAAGACTTCGGCGAGGCCGCGACGCCAGAGGTGCGCGAGAACGAGGCTCGCTTGCGCGCCAAGCTCGAGCAACAAGCTGGGCGGTAACCAACGGCACGGAAACAAACGTCATGAGCAAACTGCGTGTGAATTGCTTCAGCGTGTCGGTCGACGGCTACGGCGCGGGCCCCCATCAGAGCCTGGAAGCGCCGCTCGGCCAGGGTGGCCTGGATTTGCACCAGTGGGTCTTCCCGACCAAGACGTTCCAACAGATGCACGGCGAGCAGGTGCCCGATGCGAATGCGGGCACCACGGGCATCGACGACGACTTTGCGCGGCGTGGGATGATTGATGTGGGCGCCTGGGTCCTCGGGCGCAACATGTTCACCCCGAGCCGTGGGCCGTGGCCCGCTGACGGCTGGAAGGGCTGGTGGGGGCCGAATCCGCCGTACCACGTCCCAGTCTTCGTCTTGTCCCACTACGCGCGCGAGCCGCTCGAGATGGAAGGGGGGACGACCTTCCACTTCGTCACCGAAGGCATCGAGGTGGCTTTGAAGAAAGCCAAGGTCGCCGCGGGCAAGCTGGATGTGAGACTTGGGGGCGGAGTCGCTACGATTCGACAATACCTGCGAGCGAAATTGCTCGACGAGCTACACTTGGCTGTCGCGCCCGTGGTGCTTGGTAAAGGGGAACACCTCTTCGAGGGCATCGATCTAGCGTCCTTGGGATATCGCGTGAGCGAGAGCAAGACCAGCGAAAGAGTCCTGCACGTCGTGTTCGAACGCCGCTGAAAGCTTGGGGGGGGACGCGCCCGACCGGCGCGCCCTCTTCAATTCTCCAGCGCCGCGCGCAACGAGAGCCGCGCTCTGTGCAGTCTCAATTTGACGGTGGGCTCGCTCAACCCGAGCTCGGCTCCGCAGGCCTCGGTGCCCAGCCCTTCCAGCTCGCGCAATACGAAGACCTGCCGCGGCCCGGGCTGCAAGTTGCGGACCGCAGCGACCAGTGATTGCAAGGCTTGGGGGTGTTCTAGGTCACGTCCACAGGTGGGGGATTGCGCCGCTGCTTACGCCCTGCAAGGCAAAGCGCGGGACAAAACCCGAACAGCCCAGTCAGGGAGAACTTCAGAAGACGAAGGCTTCGAGGCCCGTGCGCAAGGTGAGGCTGCTGCGTAAGAATTCGTTGCCAGGGATCCAGCCAGACGTCTTGGCGGCAGCCTCGACGTAGGCCTCCAACGTACTGACGAGCGGCACGTTCAGGCGCGCTTCGAGCGCTGCGCCAGGCACGGCCGAGCCTGCATCGAATCTCTGATCTTTGGACTGCAACCACAGGCGCGCGCGAGGCGTGAGATAGGCGCGCAATCCCGGAACGGGCAAGCGCAGCAACTCGGCGCTCAAGCCCGGCAGAACCAAGCGTTCGCTCATGAAGCCATTCAAGGTCGTAAACAGGTTGTACTGGGCAGCCTTGGCGAACAAGTTGAGGCCCAGCGTATACCCAAAGGGCGCCATGACGCTGTGCAAGCTGGCGTTGAAGCGCAATGCTTGGCCGCGAAACTTGCCCGCCTTGAATTGATACAAGCCGAACAGTTGCGGGTTCACCAGATTGAGCCAGGCCAGAGCGGCGGTGTTCTTCAAGTAGCGCCGTTCGCGAGGACGCAAGTCGGAGTACGAACGATAGCGATCGATGCCTACCCCTGTTGGGTGAACACCCCGCGCCGCGTAAGGTTCGTCGGGTCGGAATAGATCGTAGACCCAGCCATCCGGATCGAGGCCAGTGAAGTCACGCACGCCTACGCTGTTGCCCTCCTGGGCCATGAAGTCGGAGGTTTCCTTGTCGGAGCCGGGCTCGGCTGCCAGCGTCATGTAGCCAATCGCGTTGAGTGTCCCGAGCCACTCGACGAAGACAGTTCCGGCGCGCGTGCCGAAAAAGAAGCGGTCCTTGTCGAACTCGATTTGGCGCGCGAAGTCGGCTTCGATGCCGGCAGCCGAGAGGCGCACTTGATCCGCGGGGTGCTCGCGCTTGAGCCGAACCAAATCCGCGTCCTTGACGTGACTGACGGAGACCAGCTCCTGCCCGATCGGAAAGTCGTTGATGTCGTCGTAGCTGCCAATCCCGTATTGGCTCATCACCGCGCGATGCCACTCTTCGTGATGCCAGCCCAAAAATGGCGGAACCGCGAAGGTGTAGTAATCTGTGGCGCCGATCACACCCCAGTCGAGCAGCGTGACCACCCAGCTTGGCCACGACTTCGGGTAGGGGATCGACAACAGCGCACCGTGGACGGCATAGTACGTGTCCTTGGTTACCGCCATCGACTGACGCATGCTCGGCCAATAGCCAAGGCTTGCATTTTCACGGACGTCGATCGCCGGTAGATCGAAGTGCAGTTGCCGGGCGCGCGGATATTCGGGCTCTTCGCTTACTGCGACGGACGGCGTGGTTTGGGCGTCGGCTTCGACCGGATGAAGCAGAACGCTTCCGCTGGCGGCGCCCAGCAGCGCCCAAGACGTCCAGCGTTTGACTCGTGACGTCCAGCGGGTCGCGCTCATCGGATCCCGGCTAAAAGGCGAACACGGGCGACGTGATCAAGGCGGCTTTGGGGTGTCGACTCGTCGCGTATTGGGCCGTGATCGTCATGATGTCCCACCAGGTGTGGGTGAAGACGTTGTCGACGAGATCGTAGTCGTTGTGCTGGGCCATCAACCCGTCCCAGAACCCGAACAAGATGCGCAAGTCGATCCCGCCGTGCGCAAGGCCAAAGAGCACTGCCTGTGTGCCATTGGCGAGCCAGGGGTTCCAATCCCAGCGGTGCTCCAGATACGACATCATCCAGCCTCGGAAAAGCGGCTCTTCACCGATGCCCGCTCCCAACGAGACTACCGCCGTGGTTCCGGCGTCGCGCGGCAAGTAACCGGCGAACGCGTGTCCGTCACCAGCGATGCGCAGACCGGAGAGCGCTCCGGCGACGAGCAACTCGGCGATCACGGGCCAGTGCAGTGCGCTTTCGAAGTGAACAGGGGCGAGTAACAGGTCCTTTACGGGACGAAACTTTGCGCCTTTGAAGTGCATGCGCTCCTGCGTGCGATAGCGGTAAGTTTCGTAAACCGAAAGCCCGCCTGCGGCGGTGAAGAAGGCGTTGCCGATGGCCCAGAGTTGGGCCGGACGCGAGTCCCCCGGGATCTTCACGGGATCGAGCTGTGGGTCCAGCCTCGTAGCGTAGGTGAGCGCCCCGATCCCGCCTGCCCCCGCTAGAGAATAGGGCCACCAGGTGCGTCCATCCCAAGCTTGGCCAAGCCCTGGCAACACGAGAGACAGAGCGGGCAACCAGAACAGCGAACACTCTGGGTGTTCGATCGTGCCGCAAGCGTCGCTTCGTTCGGAACTTGGCGGGACTGGTTTGGGCCTCGGCAGCGCTGGCGCAGCCGTCGGTTTTGGGAGCTCGAGCGGCGCTGGTTGGGCCTTGCCGGGGATGTACGGCATCTCTTGGCTTGCGTCGGCACGCGCTTGAAGCTCGAGCCCGAACCAAAGTACCGCTGAGCAAACCACGCGGAGCAAGGGGAAACGCACTGTCGCAGGCTAGGCCCAGCTCTGCGTCGCTGCCTAGCATGTCGTTGCAACCCAGGCGAAATCAGGCTCGTTCTGCGCGAGCCACCGGGTCCCCGAAAAAAATTCGGGTCCGATGTCGATCCGGGTTCCGCTCGTTCGTCGCCAGCATAGAACGGAGCTCCAAGCCGAGCTCGAATCCCAGGAGTAGAAGCCAATGCGATTCATGGTCATGCACAAGATGACGGAAGAAATGGAAAAAGGTTTGCCCCCCGATCCGGAGATCATCGACGGGGTGGGGAAGCTGATCCAAGAAGGCGCCAGTCAGCATGTGTTCGTTTCGGGTGAAGGGCTCAAGCCGAGTTCCGAGCGCGTGCACATTGCGTACAAGGACGGCAAACGCACGATCACCGACGGACCGTTCACCGAAGCCAAGGAGCTGGTCGCAGGCTTCGCTCTGATGAAAGTGAACTCCAAAGAGGAGGCGATCTCCTGGTGCGATAAGTTCGCCGCCGCCATCGGCGACGTGGAGTTGTTCATGGGCCCCGTCGTAGAGCCTTGGGACATTGGCATGGCGCCCAAGCCGAAGAATCCGCCGTTGCGCTTCCTATCGATGCACAAACAGGATGAACGGGCCGAATGCGAGGTCGCGCCTGATCCGGCCTTGATGGCCAAGATGGGCGTCCTCATTCAAGAGATGCAGCAGGCCGGCGTGCTGCAGGCTACCGGAGGCCTGGCGAGCACCAAGCGCGGCGCACGCATTCGCTTCGAAGGCGGCAAACGCACCGTGATCGATGGGCCGTTCGCAGAATCGAAGGAGCTGATCGCGGGTTATGCGATCCTCAATTTGCCTTCGAAAGCCGCAGCCATCGAGTGGGCCTTGCGCTTTGGCGACGTGGTCAAGGTGAACGAAGTCGAAGTGCGCGAAATGCCCGAATACTGAGCTCACGGGGCGAGCCCGGGTCGCGCAAACGACTGGTTGCCTCAGAACAACAGAGCGATCTCGTTCTGGTTGGTTTGACTGATGCGGACTTGTACCGGCGAACCCGGCTGCGCACGCGGAATTGCAATCTGGGGGACCAGGGCCGTGGTTTGGGCTTGATAGACACCTAGCTGCGGGTGGTGAACCTCGACCAACGCTTGAATTTCGGGGCTCATGTTCACCATGCGCCCCGTCTGCATGACGCTGAGCAGTCGCCCCTGGGCGGGGATGCCGGTTTGCAGCAAACGCTCCTTGGCGGCGAAGCCTTCGACCAGCGCGTTGGCCTGGTTGAGCACGCCGCTGAACTTCGGGAGCACCATCATGGGCACCACGGCGAACAGCAAGCTCGAACCAGCCACGGCGATACCGGTGATCATGTCGACGGTGAAGATCATGATCACGCCGCCGATCACACCCAGCACGCCGAGGGTGGTGAAGGTGAACTTCATGACCTTCATCGAGTTGCCGGCTTTGCCCAGCGCTTTCTGCGCCTGATCGAACTGAGGGCGCGGTGCGCTGCCGCCCATCGCCATCTGAGCTCCGCCAAAGGCCGCAGCGGGTTGGCCCCATTGGCCTGCTCCAGCTTGGAGTTGGGCTGCTTGGAATTGAGCGGCTTGGAGTTGGGCTGCTTGCATTTGCGGGCTCTGCATTTGCGCCTGCATCTGGGCCGCTTGAAATTGCGCGGCCTGGACGGGTGACATTCCAGCGGGGAACCCCGGCATCGCCCCTGGCTGAAATGCGCCCGCCTGTGGCGCTTGAGGCCAGCCCTGGCCTACCTGCATTGGAGGAACCTGTACACCCGGGACCTGCATCGGCGATTGTGCACCTGGAGCCATCCCAGGGCCTGGTTGTCCGGGAGCGGGAAAATTGGGCGCACCCGGAGGAAAGCCTCCCGGGGGCCCTGGAGGCTGACCGTATCCACCCTGCTGCATGGAGCGACTATCCGCCCGACGCGATTCATTGGCAAGCGCGATTACGCCGCTGGCTCATGTCCGGCGGTGTACGCAACGGTCACTCGCCTTCATGCAGCACGGCTCGCATGTCGTGGCGTGTAATCAAACTCGCTCCCTCGCGGGGCAAAATCGAGTGCCCAGCGCGAGCGTGAACATTCATTCCAACAGCGCTCGCCACAGAATCGGCGTTGTTCCAATATAACCGGCGCCCAGCGCGACGTGCCCGTCGTGTGACAGGCTAACACGCTGCAGCCGCGTCTCTGCGGGCAGTTGGATACCGCGTCTCGTGAGCTCGTCTTCGAAACTGCGCATGCCATGGCTCAGGTCCCAATAGAAGGCGAGCGTGGCGGAGATCGGCTCGCTCAAGTTGGCCGTGTGTTGACACACGCCCACGACGACGCTGCCGTCCGAGTTGATGTCCAAGGGCATGGCACTGTCGAAATCCGACAGCGGCAGGATCACATCGGTCTTCGCGTCGTCGATGTGCCAGAGAAACCAACTCGAGTACGTTCCGTCCCAACCCTGACCAATTGCGAGCGTGCCGCCTCGATTCAAGCCCGTCGGGATTTGGGGCTTGAAGTCATCGGGTCCGGTTGGCATCGCGTTCAGCTCCGAGTCGTGCTTCAGCAGCAGCTGTCCCGAATCGTTGGTGCCGAGGGCGTGCGTCCCCGGGCCGTCGATCACATCGAGCGCGACGAGGTCGACGAGCTCTGGTTCTCCGCTCGACCAGATGAAGCTCTGCAGATCTTGCCCGATGCGTGAAAAACCCACGACGGCGCTCTCGTCCGAGATCGCGTAGGGGGTCGTCGTGCCATCGGGGAGCGTCTGAGGTGAATTGCCACTTGCACCAAAGGTCCAACGCGTCGGCGTGTACTCGCAATCGGGGCTGCAACTCACGTCGTGTCCGACCACTACGCTGCCGTCACCGTTGATGGCAGTGGGCATACTGCCGTCCGTCTCCATGAGTCGCTCGATCGCGGCATCGCCCCAACGCCAAACGTAGGCGCTGCCGACGTCGATCGTCACTCCCGCCTCACGGTAACTTCCGACGATTACTGCGCCGTCCTCGCTCGCGTCCTGATAGCTCAGGCTCCGAGCAGCGCTGTCTGGCGTCGCGCCTTCGACGTCGACAGCCCACACGTACTCGAACTGGGTGCCACTGGTCGGGGCGCCGCTGATCGACGCGCGACACAGATGCTCGGCGTCGAGTTCGATTGGGCAGGTCGTGTCACTCGGAGTCTCGGGCGTGGGAAGGCTGGGTCCAGGGTCGGGCGTGGGCGACGGTTCAGGTCCGTCCGGTGTCGCGGGCCCAGGCGTTGGCTGTGGTTCGATGGTTGGTTCGGGCCCGACAGGCTCGCTGCCAACGGGTCCTGGTTCGACCGGTTCGGATCCGCTTGGCTCGGGAGCACTCGGACCAGGTTCGGACGGGCCCGAGTTCGTGGGCTCCGCGGGCTGGGAAGGAGTGGGATGCGATTCGTTGGGCTGGGTCGGAACAGGGTCGGGACTACCCGAGGGGGTGGCGGCGTCAGCTGGTCCAAGTTCGCCAACGGGGTGGCTCGGTGCGCCGGAACCAGGCCGTGAACCTGTGCCGTTGACCCCGGGCACGCCGCCGTCACTCGCCGTGGCCCCGTCGTCGGCTCTCGACTCGTAGACTCCGCCATCGTCCGCAACGCGCACGCAATGGTTCGAGAGGCACGTGAGGCCTTCGTTGCAGGTGCCGTTGCCAAAACATTCGCAGCGTTCGCGTCCCTCACAGCCAGCGTCGGCCGCGGCCTTGAACTCCGACGTATCGCAGGCGGAAGACAACAGTGCGAGTGTGCTCGCGCACGTGAAGCCGTAGCAGCGAGTCCGGGAAAGCAGCGTGGTGAGGCGCATCGCCCCAGAGCCTACACATTGCGCTCGTACAATGCCAGACGCGCCAAGGCTGGTCAGCCACGGCTGGTGCCCAACCTTGGGCGTGAGCGCTGTCTCACAAGAAGAACGATACGCCGACGCTGCCGCCACCAAGTCCCAAGCGGATCGTGAGCGATACCGAATCGTTGAAGTGGAAGCGTCCGCCCGCGTCGATCATCAGATCGGGATGTAGATGCAGGTGGCGATCGTCCCCGTGCAGCACGACACCCGGTTCACCAAACACCGACCAGCGCTGCGAGAGCCAGAAGTTCCACTGCATTGCTACGGGGAAGTGCACGTGGTTGTGCGTGAAGTCGCCACCGAAACTGATCCCGACCGTGTTGTTGATCGGCTTGACGAAACCGTTGTCGACGATTTCGATCGTGCCGCGGAAGCCAAGTCCCGGGCTGCCGTCGAAGTTCTCGAGCAACAAGTGGGGTTCGGCCTCGAACGAGTAGTCCGGGTGCTGTCCTGGGTGCTTGATCATCAGATGATCGGCCAGGGCGGTACTCGAAACCAAAACACCCATCACGGGCAACGTCGAAATTGCAAGCCAGGGGCCTAAGCGCATGCGGCCAGAGTTATGCAGGTAGGCTTCGTTGTCACAGATTTATCCGCAAACTCGCTCGAACGTTTTGGCCCGACCGCCGTTCAAAGCGCTGCGATGAACTTACGCAGTAGAGGCGCGGCAAAGCCGGCCGCTTTGCGAGGCGCGAAGGCACCGAAGACGAGTGAGCCGATGACAAATGCCACGATCGCGCTGGCCTGTCGCTCGTCCAGGCGGTAACCCGAAAGCCGCTGAACGGCTGCGACCTCCCCCTCCAACATTCGCCGCACCTTCTTGAACAGACTCGGATTGCGCAGCGCCTCCGCAAACAATCCGACCCAACACTTGGCGGCGATCGCGTCGGCGTTGGCATCGAGCTTCAGCGCCGCATCGACATATGCCTCCAAGCCGTCTTGCGCGTCAGCGCTGCGCGCTTGGGCGAGACGCGCTCGGAAGCGATCCATGAGTAGATCGACGAGACACGTCGCGAGTTCCTCCTTCGAATCGAAGTGATGATGGATCAAGCCGGGCGAGATGCCGGCTGCGATCGCAATTTGCGAAATCGTGGCTCCCGCAAAGCCGTGATCGGCCAAGGCCTGGGCGAAGCCTTGGAGGATCTCGGCTCGTTTCTGCTCACGGTTGCTGGGGCGCCCCATAGATTGGTTGGATAACCAATTTACGCGCTGCAAGCTACCCACAGAGCGCCGAAATCAATCGACGCTCATAGCAGACGATGTCGTAAAGGAATGGCTATGTGGGCAGCGATCTTGGAGTGGTTCGGTAAACGTAAGGGCAATCGCGTGTGTTCCGAGAGCGTCGCGATCGACGACACTGGAGTGCGGCGGGTGCTCGCTGATGGCAGCGTCGAAGCCGTGCAGTGGGACGAACTGGAATCGGTCGAAATCGTGACGACCGATGCGGGCCCGTTCCAACAGGACGTCTTTTGGGTGCTGGCAGCGGGCGACCACGGTTGCATCGTGTCCGGCGAGTTCGGAGGTCGAATCCTCGATCACGCCAGTCGCTTTGCGGGCTGGGATCACGAGGCAGTGATCCGCGCGATGGGTTCGACCGATCACGCGCGGTTTGCGGTTTGGGATCGCGCGCGAAGTGGGCTCCGGGGTATCTAGGGGGCTGTGACTCGTGGGCTGCGGTGACTCGTGGGCTGCGGTGACTCGTGGGGTGCAGTGACTCGTGGGCTGCTGTGACTTGCAGGCGCGAACCCCGGCAGGCACCTAGGGAGTACGGCCGGGTTCACGCTTGGAGGCCGCATCGGT
The DNA here is from genome assembly GCA_036263015.1 of Polyangiaceae bacterium. Taxonomy (GTDB): domain Bacteria; phylum Myxococcota_A; class Polyangia; order Polyangiales; family Polyangiaceae; genus SZUA-265. The sequence continues at coordinate 20,441 of DATAHU010000285.1, forward strand.
TGCGCTCCCGCGTCGGGGCAATGACGTTTGGGTTACGCCCGGCAGTGCCTCGTTGGCTGACCCGAGATCCGATAGGCCTGTTGCACCGAACGGCGGCCGCGACCTCGGGGTCTTCTCCCTTGACGGCTGCTTGGTTTCAGTCGAAACCAGGCGCCTAGTGGCAGGGACCAACGCGGTAGAGCCCACGAGATTGCCTTCGAGCCCTTGGGTATTGCGTGCGCCCTTGGCTGCAACCGGAGAGCTGGGGCGGCAGACGCTTGGCGTGATGGCAGGGCTGGGGCAGGCGACGCTGTTCCTGCTGAGCGCTCTGCGCCATGCTTGGCGCCTGCCGCGACGCTGGCGCTTGTTCGTCGAGCACTTGCACTTCATCGGCAATCGCTCGTTGGTGATCGTGGCGTTGACCGCGTCGTTCACCGGCTTGGTGTTAGCTCTGCAGGGCTACAATGCGCTCAATCGTTTCGGCGCCGATCAGATGCTCGGAGCGCTGGTCGCGCTCAGCCTCACCCGTGAACTGGCACCGGTGCTTGGCGCGCTGATGGTCACTGCGCGTGCGGGGTCTGCGATGGCCGCGACGCTCGGCAACATGCAGGTCACCGAACAGATCGACGCGCTGCGCTCGATGGCGATTGATCCGCTCGATTACCTCGTGGCCCCACGCGTGCTGGCGGGCATTTTGGTCGTGCCCTTGCTCACCTCTGTGTTCACAGTGATCGGTCTTTGCGTCGCGCAGATGTTCGTGGTCGGGGCGTTGGGCCTCGACGCGGGCACTTTTGCATCCAGTGTCCAAAATGCGCTCGAGGGCTCGGACATCGTCGAGGGCTTGGTGAAATCGTTGGCCTTCGGCTTGCTCATCGTCTGGATCGCATGCTTTCGCGGCTGCAATGCGACGGGTGGGGCCAAGGGCGTGGGGCAAGCTACGACCCGCGCCGTGGTCGACACCGCCGTGCTCATACTCGCGGTCGACTATGTGTTGACCGCGCTTTTGTTTTGATACCGAAGATGCAACCCCATACGCGACTCGAAATATCGGTTGGCGCTTTCATCGCCTGCGCCTGCTTGGCTTTGATCTATCTGTCCGTCACGCTGGCTGGCGTCCAGTTCGGCGGCTCGAGTCACTATCCCATCTCGGCGCGCTTCTCCTCGGTGGGGAGCCTCAAAGTCGGCGATCCGGTGAAGGTCGCAGGCGTCAACGTGGGCGACGTCAGCAGCATCCGCTTGGTGGACTTCGTCGCCGAGGCCAACTTTTCGATCGACTCGAACATCAAGTTGCCGAGCGACACGATCGCCTCGATTCAAAGTGCGGGTCTGTTGGGCGACTCGTTCGTTTCGCTGTCGCCCGGTGCCTCGGAAAAAGATCTGGCGCCAGGTGCACGCGTCAGTCGGACCGAGCCGGCGATCAGCTTGACCGAGTTGATCGCCAAGTACGCGTTCGGCAGCCCACTGTCTGAAAAGGATACGGCTGACAAGGACACGGCCGAGAATGAATCGGGCGACAAGCAAGCCGAAGCCAAGACCAAGAGCCGAGACGAGAACGCGCCGAGCGACGAACTCGATCTCGACTTGCCGCTTGGCAAGCATACAGCCGAAGGTGCTACCGCGTCGTCGACGGCCAGGGACGTTACGACTGCCCCGGCAGGTGCGAGCAATGCCGGCGATGCACCCGCCGCCAGTGGGTCGCGCCAAAATGAAACAGCGAAACCCCCTGGCGCAGCGGCTAGCGGCAAAGCCTCCAAGTCGAGTCCGTTCATGAACCCTCTCGAGTGAATATGCGAGCACTCCATTTCGTCTCAAATCACGGTCCGGCGCATGGACTTGCTGATCCAAACGGTGAGCGAGCTCGAGGCACTCGCTTCGTGCGTGAGGTGCACTCGCGCGCGCGCGTCGTGGCTGCCTCGTTCGCCACGGCCGTCGGTCTTTGCGCTGCGTTGCTGTCGCGCTCTGCCGCAGGAGACGTGCCGTTGACGCGCGGGGCCGCAGTCGCTCTGGCGTTGCGTCAGAACCCGACGATTGCCGCGGCGCGCGCCGTCGAGGCCCAATCTGCCGCTCGTGGCGCACAAGCTCACGCGGCAGCTTTTCCGCGCATCAGCTTGACGGGCGCCGTGGGCCCTTCGGTCACCGCGCACCTGGTGCCGGGAAGTGGCATCGAATCGACGCGCAGCTCGGCGGACCTGAACCTGCGCGACCTCTCCGTCGTCGTGGGGGGTGAACTGCAAGTGCTGCAACCGCTGTATACCTTTGGCAAGCTCAGCGAACGGCAGCGTGCGGCGGCGCTCGAGCTGGCTGCGCGTGAGGCGCAAACGGACATGACGCGTGCCGATGTGGCGTTTCAAGTCGCCGAGCTTTACGAGGCGTACTTGTTCGCGAGCGACGCGTCGGCCTTTTTCACCGAGACGTTGCACTGGCTCGAACGCACCGTCGAAGAGACCCAGCGCGAGATCGAAGAGGGCACGGGCGCCAACGAGCAAGACTTGTTGCGGCTCAATACCGCACAGGGCGTCGCGCGCTTGGGGCTCAGTCGCGCGGACGCCGCAAAAGCTCAGACGCTGGGTGGGCTGGTCGCCTATTTGGGATTTGCGCCCGGCACGCTGTTGGTTCCAGGTGAATCGGGTCTCGAGTTGTTGCCTGCGCTCGATCGAGATCTGCCTGCTTTGATCAAGCTCGCGCTCGGATCGCGACCCGAGCTGCGTGGGCTAGACGCGGGCTCCAAGGCATATCTTGCGCTGGCGAATGCCGAAGAGGCCGACAGCTTGCCCGATATATTTGCGCTGGGTTATCTGTCGGCAGCGTATACTCCGGGGCGCGATTGGATCGACTCACGCTTCGTGATCGACCCGTTGAATCACTTGGTGCCTGGCGTTTTGGTGGGGGCACGCTGGCAGTTCACGGGCGACATGGCGAGCCAACGGGGCGCGGAAAACCGCGCTCGCGCCAGCGAATTGAGCCACTTGTCCAAGTGGGCGCAGCTCGCGGTGCCCGCCGAAGTCACGCGCGCGTACGAAGACGTCAAGCGCGCGGAGCACGACGCGAGCGAAGCCGCCAAGGCGACCGGGCTCGCCAAGCGGTGGGCCGTGTCGGCGTCCGCAGATTACTCCGTGGGCCTTGGTGACTCACGCAACGTGACGGAGGCCTCGACGGCCTACGTGCAACTGCGTTTGGCCGAGTTCGACGCGCGCTTTCGCCACAACGTGGCGCTGGCCCAACTCGCCAAGGTCACTGGCACTCTGGTCGCCGACGTTTGCCCTTTCTATCCGACGCGCGCCGCTGGCGCGGCGCCGACCCCGCCAGTAAAGTTGGAAAAGACGCCGGCTGAACAGACCAAGCCGCCTTCCTCCGATCCCGCTGCCGGTAGTTCTGCTGCTGGTAATTCTGCTGCCGGCAATCCTGTGTCTGCTAACTCCTTGGAGAACCAATGACACGCCCCTTGCTTGATTTACTTCGCGAAGAACCCTCAACAGCCGTCGTGCGTGTGCTATCGCGCCGCGGTTGGGTCGGCGGTGTGCTGGCGGCCTCTGCGCTTCTGCTGTTGAGTTCGCCCGCCAAGGCCGAGCCTCGCGCCGAACCCAAGGCGACGATCAGTTGGTTGGTGGACCGCGCGTTCGCCACGATGCGCGACGAGGAACTGAAGAAGGACCGCACCGCTCGGCTGCGCAAGCTGCGCGAGATTGTCGACCAAGTGATGGATTGGCCCGACATGGCTCGCAGTTGCTTGGGGCCGGAGTGGCGCAAGCTCGACGATCAGACGCGCGCCGACTTCGTCAACGTCTTCAAGGATCTGCTCGCCAAGCAGTACATGAGCGAGGTGGACAAGTTCAGTGGAACCGAGAAAGTGGAAGTGCAAGGTCTCAAGCAGGACGGAGAGCTTTCGGTGGTGAGCACGCTGCTCACGACTGCGAGCAAAGAGAAGGTCCCAATCACGTACACGTTGCACTCGACGCCCGATGGGTTTCGCGTCAACGATTTCAGCGTGGAAGGCGTGAGCATGGTCAACCATTTCCGCACCACGTTTTCGAGCTACTTGGTCAACAACAAGTTCGAAGACTTGCTCAAGCAGCTCAAACGCAAGCTCGGCGCCGGTTGATCGTGACGGCGCTCGATGGTGACGCGAAGAGCGGTGACGATGCCGCGCTACGGCTCGAAGGCGTGGGCGTGTCTTTCGGACACAAGCCGGTGCTGAGCGACATCAGCTTGAGCGTGCAGCGCGGCGATGTTGCAGTCGTGATCGGTGGTTCGGGTGCGGGTAAGACTACGCTCGCGCGCGTCATGATCGGGCTCGTGCGCCCGACGACGGGGCGCGTTTGGGTGGACGGCCTCGACATCGCGGCGCTCACGGAGAGCCAGTTGCGATCCGTCCGCGCGAAGTTCGGTATGGTGTTTCAGTATTCGGCGTTGCTCGATTCGCTCTCGGTACTCGACAACGTCGCACTGCCCTTGCGCGAGCACACCACGCTGCCGCCCAAGGAGATCGCTGCACGCGTGAAGCAGCTGCTCAGCGAGCTCGAACTCGAAGGCAGCGACGATAAGTTACCGGCCGAGTTATCGGGAGGCATGCGCAAGCGCGTGGCTTTGGCGCGCGCCCTGATCCGAAATCCGCAGATCTTGATCTACGATGAGCCTGCCAGCGGGCTCGATCCGCTCACGGCCCGTCTGGTGGATGATTTGATCTGCAAGACGCGCGATCGCTTCGGGGTCACCAGTGTCGTGATTTCGCACGACATGGCGGAAGCGACCAAGATCGCCGATCGGATCTATCTGTTGGACCGCGGGCAGCTCGTGGCACAAGGTCGGGTGAACGAGTTGGTGAACGAGCAGGGCAGTTTGGCGGCGCGGCTCTTCGCTGCAAGCGGTGTCAAGTTACCAGATGCCAGCCCGGGCTGAGAACCACGGTCGTAGCTCAGGCGCGGATCCGTCTAGCGGCTTGTAGTCCAAGCCCCGTCACGACCGAGTGTAGGCCTTTGAGCCTGCGTAAACGCTGCGCGCCAAAGCGCTCGGTCAAAACACGTTCGACGCGCGGGACGCGCGAGGTTCCGCCCGTCAGGCACACCAGATCGACCTCGCTAGCCGCGATGCCAGCGCCTGCGAGCGTTTCATCGACGCAGGCGTCGATGGTGTCGATCGGAGTTTGAATCGCGCGTTCGAATGCCGAGCGCGCCACCTGCTGATGGATCTCGATGTCTGCATATTCGAAGCTGAATTCCGCGTCCGGTCGATTCGACAGCGCGCGCTTGGTGTGTTCGACCGCTTCGAACACGCCGAACCCTTGGGCATCCTCGGCCACCGTGAGGAAGCGCTCCGCGAGTTCGCGATCGTGAGGACTCTTGGCGAACGAGCGCACTTCTTTCAGAAAGCCCTGCACGTCGCGACTCTGTAGCAACGGTAGCTTGGCAGGAGTGCACAACATGTCCGTCAACGCCGCGGGCATGGTCAACACGTTGCTGCCCATGGGGAGCTGATACTGCACTTCCGAGCCGAAGTGACGCGCAAGTTCGCGGCGCATCAAGGCTCCGTCGAGCGCATCACCGGCTACGCTCACGCCGGTCGTTGCCAGCACATCCCGCTCCGTGAATCCGGTGCGATCCATGCGCACCAAGGTGAAATCCGAGGTTCCGCCGCCGAAATCTGCGACCAGCACCAGTTGACGGCTATCCAGATCACCGTCGAAGTCGCGTGCCGCGGCGACGGGCTCGGGAAAGAAGTCGATCTCGCGAAAGCCCGCCAGGGTTGCAGCACTCCGCATGCGATCGAGCGCCAGCGCGTCGTGTTCGGGATTCGACGCGTAGCGAGCAGGACGCCCGAGCAGCACACGCTCGACGTCGGCACCGAAGTGGGCGTTGGCTCGCAGACGCAATGTGCGAAGCAATGCCGCAATGAGTTCGTCCAGCCGCACTTTGCGCTGGCCGATCAGGGTGCTGTGCAATCCGGGATCCGGCAAGAAGCGCTTCAAGCTGCGCAACAGGCGCCCCTGCATGCCCGCGGCGGCGTAGGTGTCGAGCGCTTCTTGACCGAACAACGTCGGGGCTCGCGGGTCGTCGGGGAAATACAGAATCGAGCGCAGAATGCTCGGATCGGGCGCACTCGGGTCGAGCGGGACCGGTTCGGAGATCTCTCCATCCTCGAACGCCGCGACGAGCAGGGAGTTGCTCGTACCAAAGTCGATCGCGTAGCTGTGTGGGCGATGCAGCAGAGTCATGCGCGCGCGTTTGACTGCACTCGCGCGCGATTGACAATCTATGAAAATCCCGCGACTCTGCCCACGGCGAGCCGGATGCGCGTAAATCGCACACCGCGCGGCTGCGGATAGCCGAGTACGCCGTCGAGCGGGCCGCAGTTCACTTCGATACCGAAACCCGTTGCGTCCGTGTAGTCGAAGCCATGCAACACCTTGGTGTGGAGCTTGTGTGCCGACGAATCCGGTCCCGTCGGA
>DATAHU010000286.1:0-10453 GCA_036263015.1 Polyangiaceae bacterium
TTCGGTCACGCACGGACACACGGCTATCCGTTGGCAGCTCGAGCCGTCCCAGCCCCATGGGTTAGCGGGATCGCAGGGCCCAGCTTCCCCCTCGTTGATGTCTTGCGCTGCGCAGATCGAATTCGGATCGGGATTCGAGCCGGCATCGAGATCGGAGCCCGCAGTTCCTTCACATTCGGGCAAATCGTAGCGACAATTCGGATCTTCGACATTGTAGTCGAAGCCAGGGTCATAGCAGATGCTCGTGAAGTGCCAGCACAGACCGTCCGCCGACGTTGCGACGGTCTCCGCAGTGTCGCATTGGGTGCGGGGCTCGACAGCGGGCCAGCATCCGGCGAAACGCTCGGGTTCAAGGCATTGATCCACGAGATTGACGGGGTTGCCGCGTCTGCTGCCGCAAAAAGCGTCGCCAAGGCACTCGGCCTCGGGGAGATCGTTGCAATAGTCGCAATCGCCGTCGGCGCAATTCGGCATGCAGTGTAGCTCTGGAAAGTTTACGATAGAAAGCTGATCCCAAGTCGCTCTGCCGTTGATCAGCGCTCCGGAGACGGCTACGTCTTTGGCGCCGAGCGCCTTCAGACGCTCGGCAATGCAGGCCGCGATCAGCGCGTCGTCGGAATCATTCGGCGGTGGCGTTTCGAGCGCGCAGCCAAACCAACGCGCCTTGCCGTCTTTGCGCATCTGTTCGCAGCGCGGGCTGTAGTCGCCGCAGTCGAGTGGGGGCGGCGCATCCTCGAAGGTTATGCAAATAGGGCCCACCTCAGCAGCGTCGGGCGTCGGTCTCGTGCTAGGCGACTCGAGACCTGAATCAAACTCGCTACCACCGCCATGGGCGTTTGCGATCGTCGTTGCTTTTGGCAGACACAAACCAGTCTCACAGCGATTGCCCGTGCCGCACTCCGCGTCGCGGTTGCAGCTCTGGGTGCACAGCCCGATCGGCGCTTTGGCGCTCTCGCACGCGACTTGAACGCACGCGACTTCGTCGCTCAAGCCGGAACAGGCATCGGCGTGTTCACATGCCACCGTACACGTCCCGCATAGGCATTCGAGCCCAGAGCCGCATTGACTGTCCGTCTCACAACGGCTCAACCAATGCGTGTTGCTGTCCGTGCCATCGCCGCCCGCGTTGCTCACGGACTCGGCCGTCTTGGCTCCGCAAGCCAGCGTCAAAGCGCCAAGTGCGATGCTCCACGCGAGCGCAGCCCAACTCGATGCTGCCACGTTCTTTTCAAACGACTTCATTGCTTCTCCACTGAGTGATCGTCGGGGTCATGCGCTCGCGCGTCGTCGTCTCCAACATCCGCGGCTTCAAAGGTCTGTCCGGCATAGAAGGACACTTTGACCGTTTCGTCGGGATCCGGCGGGTTCTGCTCGTTGTAAGCCGCAACCTGTTCCCACAAAGCTTGCGCGTGCGCGCGCGTGTCGCGCAACAAGTCGTAGACTTTGCCGGACAATGGGTGCGTCGGAGTAACACTGAAAGTGTACGTCGAACCACCGATGCGGTCGGCATGGCCCGTCGGTTGCAGACCACTTTTGATCTTGCTGGCGATGGCCTTTGCCACCGTCTGAAAGTGGTCGAGGACCGCAGTCTCCCAACCTTGGTCTGCCCCGAGCGGAACCACCACGTTGCTCGACGCGAGCCGGTCTCCGATTCGCCGCAAACGGTGATCAGCCAGCAAACTGACGACTGCGGCGCGCACGGGCTCCTCCTCCAAGCCAAGCGCTGCGGCCAGCTGCGCCTCGTTTTCAGCAGCCCCGCGGAACACCATCAGCCACAGCAGGTTCGCGAGTGATTCCTTGTCGTGCCCCGACTGAACCGTGCGCTGCACATCGCTGCTCGTCGCGCCAAAGACGGTGCCCTCGCCGCTGCCCGTCGTGTACACGAGTCCGCTCCGCACCAAGTCGTTGAGCACCGCTGCCACGTCGCGCTCTCCGTCGCGACAGAAGCGCTGCAGCACGCGTTCGCGCGTCGGTGACTCCTTGACCACGAAGTCTAGGACGGCCTCCCAGAGCGTGCGATCACGAACGGTCGCGCTCTCCGCCAGACGCTGCATCTTCTTCTGGTACGAGCGCATCGCCAAGCCGAACATGTCGGCGACGACCTGTTTGCGCACACCTTGCGCTTCGATCTCGCGAGCCAAGCTGAAGAACACTTGATCCGCGACGTGCGCCAAGGGCGCGCGAACCCCAGAGGCGGTCGACAGCTGAGCGATCAGCACGGTCGTCTGGCGCACGATTCCGTCGATCAGGAGTTTCAAGTTCATGGCCTATCAACGGCCTTGTAGCGCAGCCGCATTTCCCGCGGTAGACGCCCAAAAGTGCCTCATCGCCTGCGCAAGCCCAGCGGGCGCGCGGGTTGTACAGGCCGCCGCGCGAGCGCGGAACGCACGACTGCGCGCCAGAGGTGATCGAGTGGGCGAAGCGCGCACCCGACGGGCGTCCCCAAAAAGTGAAGAGCGCGATCTTGCTGGAACAGCCGACGCACCGTTTCGGCGCAAGCATGAGCCAAGTCCGCGTGCGAACGAGGAAAGCGCTCGCACGATGCGGCCATGTCCTAAGGCCACGAGCTTGCGTGCCGTAGACTTTGATCGGCCCGATGCCGCAGCGTCGTGGCCCCCTTCGTCTACCGTGACCTGCCGAATCATTCGCACGACCGGTGCAGTATTCTGCATTTGGGGAACGCCCGAACCTGGCGACGTGACGCGAGTCATAGACGAACTCGCGAAGGCAGTGGAGGCGTTCGGCGAGCCCGTCGTTTACATAACGCGCGTACCCGAGAACGCCCCGGCACCTGACGCGGCAGTGCGCAAGGAGTTGGATCGCGTCATGACCCGGATCACTCAGTTGTGCTCCTCGTACCACGTCGGCATGGAGGGTAGCGGGTTCATTGCGGCGATGAAGCGCGGAGTACTCACGAGTCTCTTGCAACCCATCTGGCGGCGACGGATGTTCTACGTGCATCCAACGTGTGGCGATGCGCTCGAAGTGCTCGAAGGCGCACAGCGTGCGCACGCCAGCGAATTGTTGGCCGCCGCGCGACGTATGGGCTTGTTGACCCGAAGTCTCGAAGATCACGCCCCTGGCATCTCGCAAACTTCCTAGTGACGCGCGCACGCCCCCACGTGTGGCAGATGTGTGACAGCAACTTCGCATTCTAAGTTTAGAACAAGTCGTATTAGGTCCTTTGGCGTGTAGGTGCGATCGGCTCGCGCGCAGGGCTTTTTCAGGGCACTGGACGATTGCGGTTCGTTTCACCGCATCGTTGGCTGCCTCGGGCTCGAAGCGCGGGTTGTGCTTGAGCGTCTATCACTCCCGATGAATACTCGCGCGCATGAGGGCCATCGGCATCGCATCCGCTTTCTGTGTCTTGTTAGCTTCGCATTCGGCTTGGGCAGACTACCTGGCGGACGGTCCTCCGAGCGACACCCTCGACTACGACGACGAGTGGCTCACCGGCTTGGAAGAACCCACCGGAATGGCGTTCCTTCCCGACGGTCGCTTGGTGATAACCCAGCGCGCTGGAGACGTGGTGGTACGCACGACCGACGGCGCGTTGGTCACTGCGGGGCACATCGAGGTGAGCACCGGGTTTCAGGAGAAAGGGTTGCTCAATGTTGCCGTTCACCCGGACTACGCAACCAACCACATCATCTTTCTCTATTACACGGGCACGGGCGGCAGCGAGGACGACAATCGTGTCGTGAGCATCGAGCTGAGCGATGACAATGTGCTCAACCTCGATACCGAGAAGCACTTCGTCGATGGCATCGCAGCACCGTTGAACCACGACGGCGGCGGTCTGGCCATCGACGGTAAGTATTTGTACATCGGCACGGGTGACTCGGGTCACAACACCAACGCCGAACCCAAAGACATGCAGGTGAACAATTACTTCGCCACCTGCATGACGGCGCTCAACGGCAAGATCCTGCGCCTGAACCTCGATGGATCGATTCCCGACGACAACCCCTTGGTCGGCAAGAGCGCCACTGAGTGCAACAGTTGGGATACCGCGCCGTCTGGCGTGACGGACATGCCTCGCAAGGAGATCTTTGCCTGGGGGTTCCGCAATGCATTCCGCGTTTGGGCTGATCCCAAGAGCCACAACCTGTGGGTGGGCCACGTCGGCGAAGTCACGTACGAGATGATCTCCGTCGTGCCGCCCACGGGCGCAGTTCACATGGGTTGGCCTTTCCGTGAGGGCAACGAGGGCTACCCCGCGAGCAAGTGTCAGGAGTTCGAGCCCAACGTCGGCGACTGCAAGTTGTCCGCTTATCGGTGTGAGTCGAGCGACGGTAACCCGGGAAGCGAAGACTACAACCCCGACGTGCCCGACAATTGCGATTCGATCACGGGCGGCCTGATCCTGAACAGCTGCGTGTGGCCCGACAGTCTCGAGGGTCAGTACATATTCGGTGACTATCAGAGTGAGATGTTGTGGACGCTTCAGATTAACGATACGCGTGACGACGTGATAGCGGAGCGCGTCGACTTTGGCGGCACGCAAGGCGGCGGCCCTGTCGCGTTCGTCGAGCACGAGGGTGCGCTGTACCTCGCGGTGCATTCGAAGATGGGCGGCCACGTCACCAAGATCACGCCCAAGACGCCGGATGCGCCCTGCGACGGGGAGATGATGACCCCAGGGCCCACGACCCCCACCCCGGACGGCGACGGAGGCACGGCCACCCCCGAACCAACGTCGACCGAGCCATCGACCTCTGGCCCAGGGGATTCGGGCTCGATGCAGCCGGGCAATGGCGGCGCATCGTCGACGCCGACACCCGCGCCAACCGAGACCACAGGCCCCGGCGGTACAATGACTCCGAGTCAACCAGGTCCGGGCAGCGATAACCCTGGTGGCACCCCCGAAACGCCCGGCGCGGGCCCAGGTGGCTCGACGGAGCCGCCAGGCAACGGTCCCGTGCCCACGACGACGACGCCCGCTGGGCCTGCGAATTCGAGTGGTGGACCCGGCAATCCGACTGGCAACAACGGTCCGAACAGTGGCGCGGATGCGGGTAGTGGAGTAACGCAAGAGGCTGGGGACAATTCGGACAAGAGTGGCTGCGGTTGTCGAACCGTCGGTAGTGAACACCGCTCCGATGGAAGCTCGGCAGCGCTGGGTCTGTTGGCGCTTGGCGTCGTGGCAATGCGCCGCCGTCGATGGTGAACGCAGAGCACGGCACTCGCGCCGGACTCAGCCCGTGGACACGACGTTCGCGGCTGGGCCCGTGCTTCGTCACAGCCGCGCTGCTGTGCTTCGGGTCGAGTGTTGCCTGCAGCGCCGAGCAGCGGGTTGCAGCACCGAGCAATCCGACGGCACGCGTCGTAGCGCCGACGCAGGCACCGGCGCAAACGCCGGGCGGCACGCGCGCGGCAGAGCCCGAAGCCATGCCGGTCTTGGAGGCCGCCCAGTCGAACGCGGTCAACGGCATCCTGTTACCCTCAGACGACGAATTGCTCGCGGCTTCGCTGCCGGCGAAAGACGTCTCGAGGTACGCGACGTTTCGCGAATTGAAACAAGTCAACGTCGGACACAGCACGCAGCAGCTCGACAAGCGTCCATACGGGCCTTTGATCGCGCTTGGCGCGACGGAAAACGGCGTTGACTACTTCGACGCCAAATCGATGAAACGGCTCGGCACGACCACGCTCGCTGACGTCGGAAAAGACGACAACGTGGCGGTCGTCGGTTGGCCAAGTCCCGTAGCGGACAGCGCGGACCGACCACAACTGCTCGTCGCGTCGCCCTCGGGGCTGCACCTCGTAGATGCCTCGACTGGTGAGCGGTTGCACGAGTTCAGCTCCGACCCGACGACGGCTCTAGAATGGTCGAACGACGGACAAGTCCTGGTTTGCGATACGAAGCGCGTGCGCAAAGCCAGCGGTGAACTCGAGCAGTTCTCGGCGTTGCGCTTCTTCGTACGCAGCGGCGATTGGTCGCTCGAGGAACGTGCGGTCTTGCAATTCGACGATCGCGTCGACGACTGGGCACTGAGTACCGACAACCGCTTGCTGGCCGTCGTGCTCGCCGGCTCGGGCGATTTGCGCGTGCTCGATCTGCATACGGGCAAAGACGTGATGCGGCAGAAGGCCCCCCAGTACTCGAGCGCGACGGACATTTCACCCGACGGGCGCTTCGTTGCGGTGGGCGGCGAGGGCTTGGCGGTCATCGATTTGCTCAACCCGGAGCGCAGAGCGTACTACTCACACCTCTTCAACAACATCGGGCATGTTCGCTTCGCACCCGCCGGCGATGTCGTGGCCGCGAGTTCCTACGACGGTCGCGTGCGCTTGTTCGAGCTGCGTCAGACTGACGACCAAGTCGACTTGTTGCTAACCAAGGAATTGCGCCACAACGGCAGTGCCAACGTCTATGCGTTCATGTTCGACACTGACGGCTCGACTCTGACGTCGGTGTCTGGCGATCAGACACTGCGGCGCTTCGCGGCAAGTCGCAAGACACGGCCCTCGGTCGCACCGGCGCGAAAGTTTCTCACGCTCGATCAATGGCGCGCTGCGGATCCCGCGGGCGCCGCACCGCTGCCACCCGCGCCCGAACCGAAGCTCCTCGATGGTCACTATCTGCCCGCGGCGCTAGAGCAGGCAGCACTCCCGAGTCGCATCGGCCCTGGCCTGTATTGGTGTCGACTGACGCGCATCTATCGCATGCGGGATTGCTGGGTGCGCAAGGACGAGGCGGGCCACACGCTCTTGTACTTTGCGGACGATAACTTACTGCCGCTCATGGGCGTGCTCTTCGACGACGGCGCGCAAGTCCGCTTCGAGGGTTGGCTGACCCAGCCTTCGAATTTGGTCAGCTGCGACGGCTGCGAGCGCCAACCCATCGTCGGGCTGTTACGCGGCAGCGGCAAGACGTTCCACGGCGTGGTCGGGTTCCGGGAGTACTACGATCCACGGCGCCCAACGCCGCCCTTGCCGGCGAACGTACCAATCGAGGAAGCCCTCGATTCGTATCCGCTCGATCTGCAGTATCGCGGGCCGCTCGAGCCGACCCGCGACAACGCGCGCTAGTCCCAACACGGGAACCACCCGCGGGGCGGTCGCGCTTCGGCTCAGCTGCGCCCGATGCCGAGGTACTTGAAGCCAGCCTCGTGGAACTCTGCCGGAGTCCAGACGTTGCGACCGTCGTACACGAGGCGCCCTCGCATGCTTTCGCTCAAGCGCTTGACGTTGGGGGCGTTGAACTGACGCCACTCGGTGCACAGCACCAACGCGTCTGCGCCCTCGCAGGCCGCGTAGGGATCAGCCGTGAGCGCAACGCCGTTGACGATGCCCATGTGCTTCAAGCGCTGGCGCGCCGTATCGAGCGCCTCCGGATCGGTGGCGGCAACCGTCGCGCCCTGGCCGACGAGTTGCTCGATCAGCGCGAACGCCGGGGCCTCGCGCACGTCATCCGTGCGCGGTTTGAAGGCCAAGCCCCAAATCGCGACATGTTTACCTGCGAAGCTCCCGAGATCCTTCAGCATGTGCGAGAGCAACATGATCGGGGGCTTGGTGTTGGCCTTGACCGCCGCACTCGAGACGTCCATCTGCAAACCGTGATCGGCACCGGTGCGCACGAGCGCGCGCAAATCCTTCGGGAAGCAGCTGCCGCCGAAGCCGAGACCCGGATACAAGAACTCGTAGCCGATACGGCGATCGGCGCCGACGGCGATGCGCACGCGCTCGACGTCACCGCCAGCCGCGTCGCACAACATTGCGATCTCGTTCATGAACGAGATCTTGGTCGCAAGCATGGCGTTGGATGCGTACTTCACGATCTCGGCGCTCTTCGGGTCCATCTTGTGCAAGCGATTGCGCTGGCGGTTGAAGGGCGAATAGAGACGCGTCAAGAGCTCGAACGCGCGCTCGTCGCGCGCACCCACTACGATCCGATCCGGCTTCAAGAAGTCGTTGATCGCATCACCCTCTTTGAGGAACTCGGGGTTGCTAGCGACCATGATCTTGTGAGTCGAGTGCTGAGTCACGACTTGAGTCACACGCTCGTTGGTGCCCACGGGCACGGTGCTCTTGAGCACGACCACGAGTTCATGGCGGGCCGCTTGCGCTATCGCCTTGGCCACTCCGAGCACGGCGCTGAGATCCGCCGAACCATCCTCTTGCGGGGGGGTACCCACTGCGATGAACGCGACCTGAGCACCGTTCAACGAGTCAGCAAGGTTGGTGGAAAAATCCAAGCGCTCCGGCCAATTTCGCCGGACCAGGTCGTCCAAACCGGGCTCGAAGAATGGCACGTCTCCCTGACGCAACCGTTGGAGCTTGGCCTCGTCGACGTCTACGCAAACTACGTTGTGACCAGACTCGGCAAAGCACGCGCCGGCAACTAGCCCCACATACCCTGTTCCAACGATTACGACTTTCATCTCGGCCTGGGTTTAGCGCCGATAGGCCCTTTCAGTCTAGAAGGCTTCCACGCACTAGGCCTCCACCGGCCAGGACGCCGACCCTCCTCTGATCGACCCATACTGGGCACCGGCAGGAGGTGGCTGAGCCCATTTGAGCTACCTCGACGCTAATCGACACACTCGATCCCACCCTGCCTTTTCCGGCGTTTTCCCCGCCAAGCGCCATGTTAGGCTTGGTGCTTCGCGGGGAGGCCGATGGCGAGGGTTCTGATTATCGAAGGAGACGACGCAACGCGAAGCGCCCTGGTCGGAGCCTTGTGCGACGAACATGAAACGCAGGCGGCGTCGGAAGTAAGAACGGGACTCTTTCGGTTGACGGCGGAGCGCTGGGACGTGGTCGTGCTCGACCCGACTTTGGAATCGCCCGGACACCTGCAGGTCGCTCCTTACATTCACGAACTTCCCAACCGCCCCGAAGTGATAGTGGTCGCCGATCCTGGGGAGCTGGAACGCGTTGCAGCGACGTTTCGTGCCGGCGCCTTCGAGTTCGTTCCCAAGCCGATCGATTTCGCGGGTCTGCGCAACACCGTCGCCAACGCCGCGCAGATGCATGCGTTCCGCGCGGAGAAGCGCCGCATCGAGCAGAAGAATCGCGATCGCCGTGCACAGCTCGAAGCGCTCGTCAAAGAGCGCACTCAGCAAATGGAGCAGATCTTCGCGAACGTGCCGGGCATGGTCTATCGCGTGGTGGTCCATCCGGACGGCTTCCGTTGGTTCTCGTTCGTCAGTTCCAACTGTCGTGAGTTGCTCGAGCTCTCCCAAGAGCAACTTGCCGAGGATGCGGAGCTGTTCGATTCCTTGGTGCACGGTGAAGACATCGAGCGTTTCGAGCAGACTCGCGATCTCGCCGAACGCACGCGCACGCGACTCCGCTTCGAGGGCCGCTTCAGTTTACCTTCAGGGCGCACTCGCTGGTTGCAATGCGTGGCGCAGCCGACGCTGTTGGCGTCGGATTGCGTGGCCTGGGACGGACTGCTCGTCGATGTAACCGAGCGCATGGAGCTGCAATCGCAGTTGTTGCTTTCGGATCGTTTGGCGACCGTGGGTACGATGGCCGCCTCCGTCGCGCACGAAGTGAACAACCCGCTTTTTTACATCTCTTCGAACCTCGAGTCTTTGAGCGAGCAATTGCGCGAACGCCCCGGCAGCCAAGCGCTCAACGCTTTGGTCGACGAGGCACTCGACGGCGTATCGCGGATCGAAAACGCGATGAAGGATCTACGCACGTTCGCGCGCTCGCCCGACATCAAAACTGCGCCGATCAGCGTGACCAAGGTGCTCGACGCAAGCGTCCGCTTGGCGTCCAACGAGATCCGGCATCGCGCGCAATTGATCCGCGACTACCGCAGCGACGCGATGGTCGTCGGTGACGAATCGAGCATCGGACAACTGTTTTTGAATTTGCTCGTCGTCGCAGCGCAATCGATCCCCGAGGGTAACGCGCACTCGAACGAGTTGATCGTCGGGGTGTGGGTCGAGGGACGCGAAGTCAACGTCGAGATCTCCGACACGGGCCCTGGGATCCTGCGCCGCGACTTGGAGCGCGCGTTCGATCCGTTCGCCGACGTTTCGGAGCGCATGCGCTCGGGCATGGGCCTGTACGTCTGTCAGCGGATCGTGGGGTCGCTCGGCGGTCAGATCAGCGCGCGCAGCCGTCAAGGCTCGGGCAACACCTTTCACGTGCGTTTACCCGCCGCCAAGCACACGCCGCTGGCGCCACGCACGCCGCGTTTGCGCTTGGTGCCATCGCGGCCCGCGCGCGTGTTGATCGTCGACGACGAGGAGCTCGTGCTCAAGGCGCTGCGGCGCACGCTCGAGGGCCACGATGTGCGCGCGGCGCGCTCGGGACGCGAAGCGATTCAAATCCTCGAGACCGAGCCGCCCTTCGATCTCGTGTTGTGCGACGTGATGATGCCCGACATGAACGGCGAGGACGTCTACAACGCCGCGAGCCGCGTCGCGCCGGGCACCCAGCAGCGGATCGTGTTCGTAACGGGCGGTGCGTTCACCAAAGACGCGAACAA
>DATAHU010000287.1:0-92573 GCA_036263015.1 Polyangiaceae bacterium
CGGCTTGCACTGGGGGGCTTGGGTGGCGGTCGCGCTTCGCGCCAGTGAAGCCTTGGGGGATTGGCTGTGGACGGCGCGCGACTCTTGCGTTTGGATGCTCGGGGCGCAAACGAGGAGCGTGCTCATGAAACGCGGTCCGACGTCGACTCTTCTGGGGTTCTCCTCGCTGCTTCTGGTCTCGTGCGCTCGGCCCTCGGACGACGAGCGGGCGGCCAACACTTCTCCGACGCTGGTCGGATTCGGTACCGCAATGGCCGACGTTGCGCGCCGCTTCGTGTTGTTGGGGCGCGCGTCCCAAGCAGGCCGTTTCGAGCTTGCGGAATACCAGCTCGGCGAGATCGAGGAGCAGTTCACCGAGACCCTGCCCCACGCCTCGCCCCCCAAGGAGGGTAACCCCGAGGTCTTGCCCGGGATGGTCAGCGCGTTCGTCTCGACGAGCATTGCAGACCTGCGGCAGGCCATCGCCACCCGAGACCATGCGCAGATCACTGCAGCCTTCGAGCGAACGGCCAGCGCTTGCAATGCTTGTCACATGGCCTCGGGCCACGCTTTCATCGAAGTGCCCCTCGCACCTGGGCACGATATTCCGAACACCGATCCGGTTGCTCCATGAACGACCGCGACTTTGGCCGCGGCGGGCGGGGCTGGGATTAGCCGGCACGGCCGCGCTGGGCTCGACCCCCAACCCACTTTGCGAAATGGCTCTCGCTAGCGCCATCAGATTATCGGACAAGACGCTGAGATACGTTTACCTCTGACATTTAGTCCGGAGCGCTTGGCTCGGGCGGTCGCCAGATTCACAGCTACGCTGCAGTCTGCACGTGAACGGGGACTGAGGGAGCCGGATCAACGGCCCGTAGTTCAGCTTTGTTCAATAGACAAGCTCGTTCGGCGACTTCCTTTCGTATCTCCCTTCGATTGGGCTCAATCGCAGCGGAGGATTCAAGCTCAACGCGTTTTGGCGGTCAGTTGCCGGGCAATGGGCCACCTCGTCCTCACTCGTCGGGGCCCCAGACTCTTAGGTAGCGCACGAAGTGATTGCACACCGCCCCCCGGTTAATGCTATCCACGCTGGTCCAAACGGAGT
Source organism: Polyangiaceae bacterium (assembly GCA_036263015.1). GTDB lineage: Bacteria > Myxococcota_A > Polyangia > Polyangiales > Polyangiaceae > SZUA-265. The sequence continues at coordinate 1,088 of DATAHU010000287.1, forward strand.
TGTGGATGACCGATCTGCGTTACATCACGCGTTGCGACTATGAACATTCGCGCGGCTATTGGGTTCGTTACAAGCAGCGCACTCCCCACGCAGCACAAAAGTTCTTCTCGGACGCCAAACTTGGTGGGAAGCGCAAAGCACTGCTCGGTGCGATCGCTTATCGCGACGAGCTGGTCAAGCAACGCCCTGGTGACACGTACGGCGCGATGCCCAACGGTGGCACGGTCAAGTTGATTTGGCGCACCCAGGGGCCGTGGCAATACCTGACTTGGGCGGCAGAGATCCAGGTCGAGCGCGGACGGCGCCTGAAGCGTTTCTGGTCTGTGCTGAAGTACGGTGAGGCCGCCGGCAAGCGCTTGGCCAAGGAATGGTTGGAGGAACAGCAACGCCTCCAAAAGCGGAGTTACGCCGACGCGATCATCGCCAAGAATTCCGTGCGCTCTCGCTGAAGGTTTATTCTGCCGCACCCGGCAAATCATGCGCATGCTGCGCGCTGTGCGTCAGTCGAGATACGGTTAGCTCGTGTCTCGACGCATGCCCGACAAGCTGGGGCTGACTCCCGAACGTAACGCGCAGTCGCCGAAAATCGAACTGCCCGAAAGGCCGTTTGCCGCTTTCCGACCGCTCGCGCCTTCGCGACGATGCGCTCGTCTCGGATGGTTTTTGGGGGTCTTGGGGATTTGTGTGAGCGCCGCACAAGAGCGCGCGCTGGCGATGCCCAATGGCGTCGCTACGCCAAATTGCAATGGTTGCCACGCGGGGACGAACTTCAGCGGCGAGATCACGCTCGCCCCGAACACGGCGCTCGAACCAGACACCGCCACGGAGTTCACACTCACGATCAAAGACAATCAGATGAAGGTCGTCGGGTTCTACGTCACCACGCAACGCATCGGCGAGTTCGCGGCTGATTCCAACAGCGGCGCGCGGGTGACCGACGACGAGCTCGTTCACTCGAAACCAGCACCCTTGTCGAACGGCGAGGCCAGCATCCAGTTCGAGTGGACCCCACCGACGGAGCCGGGAGGCCTCGATTTCGAGGTCACGGTCGTTGCGGCCAATGACGACAATACCTCCGGCGGCGATCACGCGGGCGGCGCAACCTTTGGCGTGGCTTGGGGCTGCGACGCGGTGACCGTGTATCAAGATCTCGACGGCGACGGTTACGGCGTCGATTCGTACAAGAGCACTCGGTGTGAAGCGAGTGACGGCTGGGCTCTACTCGGCGGAGATTGCTTGGACACCGCGAACTACGTTCATCCCGATGCACCGGAGCAAGCGAACAGTCGCGACGACGACTGTGACGGCCAGATCGACGAGGACGTCGAGATCGCGACCCTCTATCCGGACGCCGACGAGGACGGCTACGGCGCGGCAAATTCCGCGAGCATCCAAGGCTCCGTAGGCATGGTCGGCTATGCCAACAACGCCGAGGATTGTGACGACGAGGACCCAGCGGTGTCGCCGGGAAACAGCGAAGCCTGTGACGGTCGCGACAACGATTGCAACGGCGAGGTCGACGACGGAACGTTCCAATTCTGTGGCACCGGTCGCTGCTCGCGGCGCATCGAGAACTGCACCGATGCTTGTGTGCCGGGTAACCCGGAACCCGAAACCTGCAATGGCCTAGACGACGACTGCGACGGCGAAACCGACGAGGGAGAGCTGTGTGGGCCAGGTGAAGTCTGCGATCTGCTCTGCAAACCCAGCACCGGCAGCATGCCTTCAGTTAACACCGGTGGGAGTCCTTCGGGCGCCGTCGCGAGTCCGGCGGATGACACGGCCGGCACGCCGAGCGTCGCCTCCAGCCCGTCACCGGCGGAGCCTATGCCGACGAGTTCAGCTGGCGCTCCTGCTGCAATGCCATTGCCGAGCGCAGCCGGCACGAGTGAAAATGGAGCGCCGCCCCCGACGACGACCGCAGCTGCCGCCCCAAGTGATCAGCCCGCGAGCAGCCCCGAAGGTTGTAGCATGGGGCAGCCGTGGAGCCGTCGACACGGAGTCCATTGGCTCGCAAGCGCGCTGCTTGCAGGCACGGCTTGGCGCAGACGCCGCAACTCGAACACAACTCGAACAGCTTTGCGGAGCGCGATGCGTCGGGCGAGTGGCCCACGCTGAACCAGCAGCTTCGCAACAAGCTGTCACAGTTTCAACGCCTCAGAATCTTTGGACCGAAGTCGTTCGATCGATGTTCGTCGCGCGCTCTGCCGCGTGCGGATCCAGAGGTTCGGTGTATGACCTCGAGATGAGCTTTCGAAGCTTCGAATCCTGTATTTGCTTAATTTTGAGCACATTGCCGATGCTCTCGTGTTCTGCTCCAGAAGACAGCAGCAGCGCGATGGAGCCGCTTGCGCCCGCCGACTCAGCGTCCACCCCCGTAACCACTGCGACCCCAAGCGCAACGATGTCGCCCGCAACGATGCCAGCGGTGCCAACCCAACCACCAAGTGGGGCTGTCAGCACAGCTGAAGCGTCACAACCCCCCAGCACGCCGCCGGTCACGACAACACCCGCCGCGCCGATGCCGAGCGTCAGTGCGCCAATGCCGAGCGTGAGTGCGCCAATGCCGAGCGTGAGTGCGCCAATGCCGAGCGTGAGTGCGCCGATGCCCAGCACGAGTGCGCCGTCCGCGGCTTTCAAGGACGTGATCGACGTCGTCAACTACGATTGCGTGAACATCGTCTGCCACGTGCCGAACAACTTCGATCCGAACCTGACGAACCTCACGGGCATGTTGTACGACAAACTGATGACGCGCACGGTGACGGCGTGCGGCAACAACCCCTTGGTAACCCCCGGCGATCCATCGAAGAGCGCCATCTTGCAGCTCGTGAACCACGAATGTCCGACCCTCGTGATGCCCGAAGGTTGCATGGAAGATCCGTGCGTTCCCGCCGAGGACATCACCGTGATCACGGACTGGATCAACGCTGGCGCGCCGCAATGAACGGTGCCAAAGTGGGTTGGAACTGATCCACGATGAGTCAATGGCGCTCAAGCGGTAAGAAACGACGTGCTCGCGCCACGCCACCCACTGCGGCCCGCGGCGTCAAAGATCAGCAGGGGCGTCTTCACTTGGTCGTACGGCAGGATGCGGCCGGCGCCACGCAGGTCAGTCTGCGGCAACCCCTGTTCAATGAGACTTGGCAAAACGACTTGGTGATTGCGGCCGCCAGCACGGCCCACGCGTCGTTGAGCAAAGGGCTCACTGTAGAACACACGACCCAGCTGACGCGGCAGATGATGGACGCGACGTCCAAACTCGCCGACGGACTCATTGCGCGAGCCGCCAATGGCAAAGTGGCGTGCAAGCCAGGCTGTGATCATTGTTGCTACCAGTCCGTCGGCGTTACCCCCGCCGAAGCGCTGACGATCGTCCGACACTTGGAGCAGACGCTTTCCTCTGATGCGTTGCGATCCGTGAAACGCGATTTGGCCGAGGCGACAGAACGCACCAAAGGCTTGAGTTCGCGCGAGCGCTTTTCGCCTGATCACCCGTGCCCATTCCTGAAACAGAGCCAGTGCTCGATCTACGAAGTCAGGCCGTTATCCTGTCGCGGCATGAACTCGCTGGACGCAGCCGAGTGTCGTGATCAGCTGCATGATCCACAGGTGCGCGCGGCGTTCCTTGCGAGCGGTCGGGGCGGTCATGCGTTCATGGAGCCGATCCGGGCGTTTCACGCGATCAGCGCTGGTCTTCAGCTCGGGCTCCATGAATTGTTTGGTCTCGACATGCGGCCGTTGGATTTGACGGCGGCAATGCACCAATTGCTGAGCGCTGACGCGCCGAACGAAGTGGGCGCCGTCAGCGACGCGTCTGCGTCGCCGAGCGTACGGACGTGGCTCGCGGGTGAACCCGCGTTCGAGGCCGCGCGGGGCGGCGATAGCACGGACGACGTGAACGTCCTCGAACTGAGCGGTAAGCGCGAATAGAGAGCGTAAAGCGTCGAGTGCGCGTCCCGTGCACGCGCGACGCACCAAAAACGAAAACGGCATCTGCATTGCAGATGCCGTCTTGATTACGCCGTTGGATTAACTTTGGTCGCGGGTCTCGAGGTCTCGAAACCCGCTCCCGGCTCGCCCGTATTGGTGAGCCGAATCAGGTCGCCTTGAGCTCCGGGATATCGCCGGGGTTCGTGATGCCCTTGGCGGTCGCATCGGTGCCAGCGCTATCGAATTTGCCCCACTTGCTCCACTCGTTGCCATCGGCATCCTTCATGCCGTAGGCGTTCATCAACGTGCAGTACAGCTTGTTGATCGGAACGTTTCCGCCGCGGCTGCCGGTGTTGAGCGAGTTGGCCTCGCCCTCCATGCCGGACTGGCAACTATTGGTGCTGGAGCCCTGACCGATCATCTTGCCTTCGACGTTGACGGCAACACCCTGCTTGAGTTTGCCACCCGCGCTGCCAGCGATCAGGATCGGTAGGTTGTTTTGATTGTGCGCGTTGCCGTCGGAGAGCTCCGGCAACCAGATCGTCGCGGTGTTGTCCAGCAAGGTGACGTCACCCTCGGGGATGTCGTTCAACATCTTCACGAGCCGCGTGTACTTGCCAGCGTACCAGTTGTCGATCTGCCCGATCATCTCCATCACGCCGCCGACGCATGGAGCGCCGACGCGGAAGTCACCGTTGCGGTGTGACAGGCCGTGGTGATCGTGCGTGTGCTTGATGCCGTCCCAGTTGAACGTGCAGTAACCGGGGTAGATCATGCCCATCGAACGGTTGGTGTCGCAGATCGCGCTCAGCGCAATCAGGTTCAGCATCATGTCACCGCCGACGGTGAACGACTGAGTCAGAGCGTCGCTGCCCATGACGTCGAGAGCGAAGGCGCCCGAACGTTCACCCGACACGCCCGTACCCGCCGCAGCCACGGCTTCCGGCGTAACGCCGAGCAACGTCGCGACGTCTTGGCCACAGCTCGCCGTGGCCATCGAGACCACGCCTTGCTCCGTCGTGCGCAGCAGATCCAGCCAGGCTTGGATGCGTTGCTTGTCAGAGCTGCTCATGTTCAGCGCTTGGTAACGATTCAGGTCGTTCTTGACGAGGTCGATGATGCTCTTGCCGCGCATGACTTGGTAGTCCGCGTCGGTGGTCGGCATCGTCGTTCCGCCGCTGCCAGTGGCGTTGCCCAAGACATCAGTGAGCTGGTTGTAGATCACTGCGGGGTTCGTCTCGGAGACGTAGGCCTCACCCGGACCCGAGAACGAAACGACTTCCTTGATGCTGGTCGACTTCTGTCCGACCGAGAGCATCAAGGGGGACGCCTTGTTCGGATTCAACTGATGCGCGACTTCATGGTCCATCGACATGGCCGTCGCGTAGTTCGTGTCTTCGGTGATCTCCGCACACGTGAGCTTGGAGCCCATCGCTTGATTGTGCGGATCAATCGACTGAATCTCGGTGTACGCGTTGAAGGACTTGAAACCGCGCGGCAAGAGCAGCTTGTCGACGTAGTCGGCGAGCGGCTGAAGCGTCGGGCTCAGATCCGCGGCCGTCAGCGGTCCATCCTCGATCACCGGGAACCACAGATTGGTGTTGCAGCCGTTGTGCGTATAGAAAATGATCTGTCGGACAGGCGTGGACGTAGCGGTCTGCGCTTTGGCCACTCTCGCGGCCACGCTCGGCAGGAACGGCGCAACCAGCGCGGCGCCGCCTAGGCCTTGGAGAAAGATTCTGCGCTTCATTGGGTAACCTCTTCTTCGAGAGCACGAACCGTGAAGTAGTCAGCCTGCGTCAAGTCTGCGAGCAGGTTCTGGATCGAGTAGCCACCAGCAGTTAGGTGTTGGGACATGGTGTCGACCGTGCACTTGTCGGGACCCGTGAGCGCACGCTCGTAAGCGAACGCCGCCAATTTCTCCGCGTAGAAGCGCTGTGCGGCGGGCGCAGTCGACAGCATCGTCATCAGCTCCGCCGGATTGTGCACCGTGACCGGGTTGGCATCGGCGGCGAAGCGGACGTCCGCAACGGTATCGATCGCAGCACCAGTATCGGCCTCGGTGGTTTGCGCTTTTCCCGTCGTATCGAAGGCTTCGAGCACGAAGCCCGGTGGGTTCACGAACGTCTCGTGACAACCAGCGCAAGGTTGGTTCTTCGTCAGCTCCGTGTAGCGCTTGCGATTGGTGTCCAAGTCCGTGCCCGTCGGCAATGCCGTCTTGGTGGCGTTCGGGTCGGGGGTTCCTGGGTTGATGCCTAGGATTTCGCGAGTGATGAACACGCCGCGCAAGATCGGCGACGTGGCGGTCGTACCCGAGTACGCGCTCAAGAATGCTCCACGTGTCAAGAATCCAGGACGCGTGGTCGCGTCGAGATCGACCTTCGTCGGAGTGTCTCCGTAGTTCGCTGGATCGAGACCGTACAGCGGTGCGGTCTTCGCCGTCACGTATGCAGCGGTAGTGGTGAACAGATCCTGGAACGAGCCGCCTGAGGTGTACACGTCCGAGATCAGAGTTTGCGTCTCGTTGATCAAGTCGGGAACGATGCCGTCGACGAAGCCCGGGAACAGCGTTGGGTCTTTCTTCGTGGTGTCCCAACGGCTGTTGAGCGTCAGGTGCAAGTAGCCCCGGTGGAACTCACTGGCCACGCTCGCTGCGCGCGGATCCGCCACCATGCGTTGAGCCTGCGCGAGGACTTGCTCCTTCGTGCTCAACTCGTTGTTGTCGGCGGCGTCAGCCAACATTTGGTCGGGCATGGTGCCCCACAGCATGTACGAGAGGCGCGACGCGACCTCCCAGCTCGAGAGCGGGAAGTTACCGTCGGCATTCGCCGTTTGCTGGATCTCGCTGCGCTGCAAGAACGACGGCGAGGTCAAGAACGCGTTGAGCACGACTTCTGCGATTTCGGCGGGTGTACCCGTCGCAGTGATCGTCGAGCCCTGATCGACGATGGCTTGGAAGTCTGCGATTTCTTCCGTCGTCAGAGGACGACGATACGCGCGCCTTCCGAACTCGCTGATCGTGCTGGCAAGACATTCCTTGCCATCGCCAGACGGCGTGCACGTCATGAACTTGGCGGTCAGCGTCGGATCGGCCATCACTTGTTGTGCGATGGTCTTGGCGGCGTTTTGGTAGCCGCTCCAGGCCAAGCTGGTGATGTCACCAGCTTGCTCTGTCGCAAGCAGACTCGACGGTGCCGAACCCGACGTGAGTGCAGTCACCCCGACTAGGTCGGCGATCGTGCGGTCGTACTGCGCATTCGTCAAACGCGGGATCTCCGACGTGCCCGGGACGCCCTGCACGCATTCGGAGGGCGCCGGGGTCATGCCCGGGGTGTTCGCCGGATTGGCGGGATCAGTGACACCCGGTTGTGCGGGCAGCGGGTTTCCGTCTGCTCCCACGGTGGGCGTCGCCGGCGTGGTGTTCGTCCCGGGTTGCGGATTCGCAACCGGCAGGCCCGTCATCGGATCCGTCTGTTGGACGGGGAGTCCGGTGTTGGGATCGACGGGGGCCGCGCCCGGGGAGGCAGCGCTTCCGCTAGGTCCCGTAAGAGGCGAATCGGATCCGCCTCCCACTTCGCTCGAGCACGCGCTCACGAGCGCCGTGGCTAGAAAGAACTTGGCCGCCCACGAACAGTGAGCAGCACAAGCCTCAGGTGATAACAAACGGTTGCCAAACATAAATGGGCACCTCCAGGCTCTTCGCCGGCAGTAACTTGCAGCACCTTTGCCACGTCGGAAGCGGCTCGATCAAACGTTTCGACCAAACGCATTTGCGAGTGCCTCGTTTTTGTCCCCGACGTTTGCCGAGGGCGGGAATACTTCGCCCTGCTGGAAAACGACACTTTCGACAGAGTGCGGCTTCACTCTTCCGTCACATTTGGCGTCTCGACAGAACAGAAGGTTGCGGATTAACGCGTCGCTCGGAGAACTACTCTAACCCACAAATTGCAGGGATCTCCTGCTGCGCGCTTGACCCATCTCTGACACCTTTCCATCCTCTACGGTGACAGAAAGACACAATGAACTCTCGATCTCAGCTGCTCGTATCGCTTTCGAACTCCGGTCATTCAGCATCGTGTAGCGCGCGAGTGCTGTGCTTCGACATGTTCGTCGTCTCGACGCTGCTGTCGCTGCTTGGTTGTACCAAGACAACACCACAAAACAACGATTCTTCAGAACGTGACGCCGCGTCACAAATCGCACGACCGTCCTCGGCGGAGCCAGCAGTCAGCGATGATACGCCCTGTGCGCCAGATCCGGTCGAGAGTGCGCCAGATGAGATCTCGCCGGACGTTTCGGGCACGACGGGTGGCCAGGTGCAAACGCCGGACCTGGATGCAAGTTCGACGCTGTCCGGTAACCCAAGCGCCGCGCCGAGCGACGACAGCGGCGAAACCACGACCGACGAGCTCTCGAGTTCAGAGTCGTCACTCGACGCCGCTGCGCTCCCCCTCGATCCCGAAGCGCAAGCGACGGACGCGAGCGCTGTCACCGAGTGCGACCCGCATCGGGTGACTTGCAAACGCTTGCAGCCGACGTGCAGCGACGGTCAGGTTCCGCGAGTGGTGAACAGTTGTTGGGGCGAGTGCGTGGCGATCGACGAATGTGTTTGCTCCAAACCGGAGCAATGCCCAAACGACGGCTTGTACACCTGTCGCAATGACCTGAAGCGCTGTACGTACTACCTGCGTTGAGGAGCTCCTTCCCACGACTGGGCGAAAGAGCGTCTGCACAGTGCCTCACGTCGCGAATCCAGAGTTCGTAGTCAGCTCCGCTGCCTGGGCAGGGCGGGTGCGCACTCCACTAGCCGAGGAGCGCGAAACGTGCGCACCCCTCGCTCCAGTAGCCCGGGGAACCGAGCTCGTGCTAAACGACCGGCATGAGTTCGGAACCGGCCGTTGCCTTCACACGCATCGATTCCGCCCTGATCGAGTCCACGATTCAGCGCGCCAAGGCTTCACCGCGCAAGCGCGCCGTGCATTGCTTTCACACCAGTGATGCGGCCAATCTGCATCGCTTCCTCAATGTGTTTACACGCGGCACCTATTGCACGCCGCACCGGCATCTCGATCCGCCCAAGGCCGAAGGGCTGGTGGTGTTGCGGGGCGAACTCGGTATCGTGATCTTCGACGAGCTCGGCAAGCATTTGGAGACCGTTTACTTAACACAAGCAAATCCGGGCATCGATTTGCCGCCCGGGGTTTGGCATACGGTGGTAGCCGTGAGCGACGTCGCCGTCTGCTATGAAACCAAACCGGGTCCTTATGACCCAGCCACGGATAAAGAATTCGCTGCTTGGGCGCCACGCGAAGGCGCTGACGGCGTGCTCGCATACTTGGCGAAGCTGGAAGCCCTGTGTGGGCTTGGCCCAGTGCGATGAACCCGTTGACGAGCGTCGTCGGGCATACGACCTCAACGGCCTCGCGCGTCTTGGCAGTGTTCACCCAAGCCGCCGGTGCGAGGGCCTGCATCAGCTACGAAAATGGCGGCAAAGTCGTCCAGCTGACGGCCCCTACGCGGGAGGCGCTCCCGTACAAACTCGCCTGCTTCGAGCTCGAAGGGCTAGAGCCGGGACCCGTGCGCTACGCCGTGGAGAGTTATGCCGATTTCGAAGCTGTGCCCGACGCAGTGTTCATGCTGCGTGGCCTCACCAACTCTTTCAGAACTCTGCCTCCGGGCCCTCCGAGAGTCGGCCTGCTCAGCTGCAACGACCTCCAAAACGATGCTGTGCCCGAGCATCGGCGTGCCGCGATGTGGCGGCGTTTGCGCAAACTGGTCGAAGTGGGCGAGGTGGACTTGTTGTTGCACGCGGGTGACCAGATCTACGGTGACACCGCGCCACGCGGATGGGACCCGTCCGAGGGGCGTGCCGCAGCATACCGACGGCACTATGTGAACACTTGGAGCAACCCGGATGTCGCCAAAGTCCTTGGCAGCTGTCCGAACCTGATGATCTGGGACGACCACGAGATCTACGACGGCTGGGGTTCGAACGACAAAGATACGACTCCGGCAGCGCGTGAACGCTATCGCGCAGCCGAGTTGGCGTTCAGCGAGTTTCAAGTGCCGCTCAATCCAACGGATCGTTTCACGAGCGGTTATGGCTGGTGGACCCAAATCGGTGAGCTTGGCGTGCTCTGCATCGATGGACGATCGCAGCGCGATTGGGCCAAAGGCGAAGTTCTCGGTCCTGAGCAGCAGCGCGAATTGCGTGACCGCCTCAACGCGATTGCGGCTTTGAACTTACGCCATTTGTTCGTGATCTCAGCCACGCCCATCGTCTACGTTCCGACGCTGATCGCGGAGCGCCTCAGCGTCTTGGACGCAGAAAGCGTGGATGACGTCCGCGATTCGTGGATCGCCTCCAACAATCTCGCAGAGTGTCGCATGTTCCTGGCGAGCCTGTTGGACTTTGCCGGTCAATCTCCGCGCACTCAAGTGAGTATCCTGAGTGGGGACGTGCACGTGAGCTCGATCGCACAGATCGATACGCGCTTGGAGTTTGGGGCCGAGCGCAGACGTCCGCGCTTCTATCAAATCACGTCGTCCGGCATCGGGACCCCCGCCCCAACAGGCTTAGCGTGGTTGGCGTTGTCCCTGGTGATCAACGGCACACGACAAGATCTGTCTCATCGAGAGATAGAAGGCAGCTTGCGCAGACTCCGTGGCTGCGACCACGACTTCGTGATCGCGCACCGGAACTTCGCAATCATCGATCCCAGTGACGGTCGAGGGACGTGGGATGAACAGGGCAGCCTACGCGTTCGTTTCCATACCGAACGCAGTCCTGACGATGTCTCCGAACAACTGTTGCCGCGGATCGATTAGCGGGTGGCCCGGCGCGAAAGTCGAATCGTGCTCAACGTTCGGTTGCTTCACGCGGCCCTGCCTGGCATTTGATGATGATGGGTTGTCTTCGGGCGCACAGCTTGTGGTGTTTCGCCTTGTGCAACAGCCTGTCTTTGGCGTGTAGGCGCGACGAGCACGTCGTAGGCGTACATCAACCCGCACGCGTCGATCATCCAGCGTCCCTGCCAACTGTGGATCTTGGCTGCTCGTCGGACGCTGGGGCGTGCGGCAACCCCAGCCCAGACGCGCGGGTTGCCCCTGACTCGCTGCAAGACGCCCGAGTGCCTGTTTCACCCCAGGCCGCCCACCCGCAGCACCTAGCGCCCCGGGTTACCCCGAGGGATGGTGGGCACGCGGACGGAATTCAGCCAGCGTCTTTCGCGCTGCCCGCCGACGCTGCGAACTCAGATCCGAACTCACTGCATGCTCGCGATGCAGGTCGAGATGCTGGGGCTTCGGGCGACGACCCGAGCAAACCAAGCACGGGCACGAGTGAGTCGATACCAGTGGCACCAGACGACTGTGAACTGCTCGCAGGCTCGACGAACGGCGGGACTTGCAGCGCACAGGTCTTGTGCGCTGACGCGGAAGAAGCGAACCAACTCGACTGTGAACTCAGTGACGATGGTTTACACTGCGTTTGCGACGGCGTTGAGTTTCGTATGGAAGGGTTGGACGAACAGACTGCTTGCGACCAGGCATTGGCGCTCTGCACGAGACCAGTAACCTTGCTCGGCTCCGCACCGACGGAGTGTGCCCAACAGACCGTGGAAGACGTCGACTACTGCAGTCAGGGTCAGCATTGCGTCGCAGTGCTCGATCTTGGAGCGGGTGTGGTCGCGCGCGTCGAACGTCAAACGCTGCCCGATCTCGATTGCTTTCTAGATTCGGAAGGAGCCTGGACTTGCTACTGCCGCTATGCGAACGACGGTTCCCCGGTGGCATACTCCGTGGTGACCGCTGATAGGACTCCTTGCGCGGCCCTCGCGCCCTATTGCCATGGGGACCAAGCGATCGAGATGCTCGATGACCCGGAATGCGAAGACCACATAGAGACGGGCGACGCAGACGAATCGAGCAGCTGTAGCCATCAGCACCACTGCGTTCAGCTCGGGCTGTTCGGTGAGCTTGCCGTCTCGATCACGACCGAGCGTTGGGGAAGCTGCGAGTGGGGGGCCGTGGCCCATTGCACCTGCGATGCGTACGGAGCTCAACTCGAATTCGAGACGGCAACACAGGACGACAACTGCGAGGCGGCGATCGACGTCTGTCGTCGACACTCGGCAATTGAAGCGAGTGAGCCTGCGAGCTGCGGCACGCGCGACGAAGTCTTCGACGCGGAAACGGGCTGCAGCATCGACGCGGTCTGCACTCGACCCAGCGCCTTGGACGACCAGGACCTGGACGTCGAAGAGCGCGCACACCTCGAGTGCGACGTGCGCGCGGGCGCCTGGGAGTGTGCTTGCACCTCGGATGAGGAGTTCGTCGCGCTCGGAGCCGAGCAAGGCTCCGACGCCGAAGCCAGCTGCAAAGAGCTGGCTTCGCAATGCGCCCAGCAGCTGTTGCCGGCCGCGCGCGAAGACGACGCGCCGCGGTAGACCCGGCTGGGGTGCCTCGCTATGCTGGCCCCGTGCAATTCCCCCTAGTCCGGTTCGCACGAGCTGCCTACGGCTCCGTGCGACGCGCGCTCACCGCAGCGGCTCTAGCCGCTTGCTCCCTGCTCGGAGCACCCTCGGCCCACGCGTTCATCCACGTCGTGCAACCCGGCGATACGTTGGCTTCACTTGCAGAGCGTTTCTACGGCAAGATCCAACACGAGCGCCTGCTCGTGGCGGCCAACGCGCTCGAGATGGAAGGCGGGATTCGGATCGCGCCCGGCATGCGACTCGAAGTGCCTGCTTTGACGTACATCCGAGTGGCGGCCGGACAGACTTGGAAGGAGTTGGCGCAAAAGCTGCTGGGAGGTGAACACCGTGCCTATGCCTTGGCCGACGCGAACGAGACCAAGGCTTGGTTACCACCGCCAACCGACGCCGAAATCGCAATCCCGTACAATCTGCGGTTTGTCGCCACGGGCAACGAAACGATCGTGGGCTTGGCTTATCGCTACCTCGGCGATCGCAAGAAAGCTTGGATGCTCGACCAGTACAACGAGCGCAAGGGACGCCGCTTGTTGCGCGGTGAAGTGGTGTTGATTCCAGTGGTCGACATCGTGCTGACCGAACAAGGAAAGCAAGAAGCCGCTCTGGCGCTCGATCTGGCGCACCAGGAGCTCGCGGGAGGCGACTTGACTGCGCAACGCGAAGTCCAACAAGAGCTCGGGCTGCTCGATGTCGACATGCAGAAGGCGCGCTATCCCGAAGTCGTCGAACGCGGTACTCGTTGTTTGGGCAAAGGCCGACTGACGGTACCCCAACGCGCGCGCATACATCGCCAACTACTGGAGGCGTACGCCGCGCTCGACAGCCTGGACCTGGCCAGGGACAGCTGCCGCGCCTGGCTCAAAGAGGATGCCAAAGCCAAGCTCGATCCGGTCCAATTGAGCCCCAAGCTCATTGACGCTTGTGGAGGCCCAACTCAGTGAGTGCTTCAGGATTACAACGCGTCCCGCGTGAGCTTCTGGATTGGGGCAGCCTCTCACCGCTGAGATTGAGCGCTCAACGCTTGGCCGACGGTGTCTATTCGGGTGTTCACAAGAGCCAGCGACGCGGCAGCGGCGTGGAATTCGACGGTCACCGCGACTACGTGCCCGGCGACGATCTTCGGCGTTTGGATTCACGCGCGCTGATGCGCCACGGACGGCTGCTGGTGCGTCAGTTCGAAACCGAGACAGAACGACGCTTGTGTCTGGTGCTGGACAGCACACGCTCGATGGGGTTTCGCAGCGCGTCTGCACCCGCGGCGAAGTTGGCCTACGCAGCCCTGCTCGCTGCGGCTCTCGGACGGATCGCCGTCGCGACCGGGGACACCGTCGCGCTCGATTGGGTGGGCGGTGAGGATTTGAGCTCGTTGCCCGCCTGCGGCGGCAAAGAAGCCTTCGAACGATTGGTCACGGCGCTCGAGAAAGCCACGACCGGCGGTGACGAGGGTTTGAACGATGCTCAGTTCGAGTCCTCGCTTCAGCCCGTGGCGCGACGCGCCCAGCGCGGGTCGGTGATCGTTCTGCTTTCGGATCTGGTGGATTTACCCGAACACGCCGCCCACGTCTTTGCGTCGCTCTCGAATCGAACGCGCATGGCGGTGGCAGTGCGCATCCTGGATCCGGTCGAAGCGCGATTCCCGTTCGACGGTAGCTTGCGTTTGAGGAGCAGTGTGGGTCAGACCGTGATCGAAACCGACGCCGCCGGGGCGCGTGCGGGCTACTTGGCGGCCTTGACTCGGCAATTCGAGGGTTGGTCGACGCAACTCGTGGCGCACGGAGGACGCGTTGTCGACTGCGTGACGGACGAACCAGCGATTGACGTGATCCGGCGGATTCTGCATTCGCTGCAGGCGGTGCCACGATGAGCTTCGTCACTGCGTTCGCCCTACTCGTGGGTGCGCTCGTTCTAGTCCCACTCGCCGCTCACTTACTGCGACGCGGAAAGACCCCCGAGCAAGAGTTCCCGCCCGCCAGCTTGGTGCCGGCAATCGTCGTCACGTCCGACAAGCGCAGTCGGCTCGAGGATCTGTTGCTCCTGGGTTTACGCAGCGCAATGGTCCTGGCCTTGGCCGTGATGGGCGCCACACCGCTGGTGCGCTGTTCGGATCTGAGCGTGCAACGACAGTCGGGCGCTTCGATCGCGCTCGCGATCGTGCTCGACGATTCGCAAAGCATGCGCACGAACGTCGATGGCAGCTCGCGCTTCGATCTGGCCGTCCGCGGCGCCAAACAGCTGTTGGCATCGGCTCGTGAGGGTGACGTCGTGGCGTTGATTGCAGCGGGTAACCCTGCGCGCGTGATCGTCAATCCCGGACCGGATCTATCCGCCGCCAAAAACGCCATCGAACGCCTGCACGTGAGCGATCGGGGAACCGACCTGCAAACCGCGTTGAGCTTGGCGCGCTCTGCGCTCAAAGACTTGCCGCACGTGGACAAGCGCATCGTGCTGTTGAGCGATCTTGCCGCGCCGCAATTGAATTTCGAAGATCCCGCGCCCTGGACTCCGTTGCCCGAGTTGCGCAAAGCCGCGGACAACTGTGGCATTGCGGTTGCCGAACGCGAAGCGCTGGGCGTCACCGTCGAGATCGGTTGCAGCAGCGCGAACGCCGCGCAAGGTCGCAAGCTCGAAGTCGTCCTGGCCTCGGAACTCACGGCCCCCGCTTTGGCCAGTGCAGAGCTACAGAGCTTTGCGGGAGTGCAAAAGGTGAATGTTCGCGTCGATGGCCTCGGGATGCAGCTCGCGGTGCGCCTCTCGGGTGAAGACGCAATCAAGGAAGACAACAGCGCAGCCGTTGCCATCGAGAGCGCCGCGTTGGTGGTGGGTGTTTCCGTCGATCCCACCAAAGCCAGCACGATTACCGGGGGACCTACCGTGATCGAACAGGCCTTCGCCGCGATCGATCCGGAACTCGACGTAAGGCCCTTGGCTGAGTTGCCAGAGGCATCACAAGACTTGAAGCGCTTCGCAGCGCTCGTGATCGACGATCCGCCGGGCATGTCGCCCGAGGAGCGCGTGGCTCTCGAGGAATGGGTCGGAACGGGTGGCGTAGCGTTGGGGCTCTTGGGCCCGAGCTCGACCAACGCACAGTTGGCCGCTAATAGTGAACCGTTCGCGCGCGCCGGTGCACTGTGGGATGCGACTCAACACCCAGGCATCGATCCGAGGTCGGTGGCGTGGTTGGGTGCTGAATCGAAGAGCTTGGAATCCCTCGACCGCGGCGGACGCGTGCGCCTCGACGCAGCCGATCTGCCCGGTACGAAAGTCATCGGTAGCTGGAAAGACGGCGTGCCGTTCTTGTTCCAGCGCCCGATTGATCGCGGTGTCGTGTTTACAGCAGGTTTGCCGGCGTCGCTCGACCAAAGCGACTTCGCGTTGCGTCCTGCATTCTTGGCGCTCCTTCAAACGATCGCGGATCAGGCCAGACAGCGAACGGGACCCCACCAAAGCGCTGCGGGCGTGCCCTGGACGTTTCCTGCAGACGCACAGATCAAGGTCAAAGGCCCCGCTGGTCCGGTCGCGAGCGAGGTCGTGGGCAATCAGGAAGCGACGGAGCAGCAGGTCGTGCCCGACATCGCAGGCAGTTACGAACTCGAGCTACCGAGCGGCAAAGAGCTGCGCTTGGTCACGCTCACCCCCGATGAGCTGACACTGCAGCCGCGGCAATCGGAAGCGACGCTCGAGCCTCAAGCGCACGCACAAGCAAGGAATCGAGTCGACGCATCGCCCTACTGGGCGCTGTTGTTGTTAGCGCTTTTTGCAGGCGAAATGGCTCTGCGACGCAGCAACGACACGCTCGGTCGTTGGTGGGGTCGGCGACGCATCAGAGCTTAGAGGGTAGTTATGCTCGCCCAAACGTGTTTGTGAGCCGTTCCGGCACGGCCGCACCAACATACAAGATCGGGGTAGCTCGAGTGGGAGAGTGTGCCCGTTGCCTCGCCACGGCGACGCAGCTCGCAGCGCTCCGTCATGAAGTCACGCTATTTGCTTCCCGTCGTTCTGCTCTCCGCGTGTAGCTCGAAGCGCGCGACATTTGCTCCGCCGGGTGAATACCCTTCGGAGACCGAAGAGGACGCGGGCAGAGGTCCGCGTAACCCGCTGCCCGCTAGCGGCGCAGACGGCGCTGCGAGCGGCACGCCCGCGAACGGAACTGCCCTGCCCGGCGTTGCTGCTACCGCCCCGCAAGGCACGAGCGGAGTTGGCGCAATGACGCCCACTCTGGATGCGAACGGGATGCCCATCGCGGGGCCGGCGCTGCCAGTGACCGCAATGCCGGGAGCCACCGGAGCGAGTGCCGCAGATCCGACGCTGCCCAGCACCACGCCCAGCGGCGTCACGCCGGGCGAGACGATGGGACCTGCTGCGGCGACGGACTGCGAACTGCTCGAATGTTGCACGGCGGTGGATTGCGCGAATGGTCGCTCATGCGTGAACGGCACGTGCCTATGCCAACAGGGCACGAAGGACTGCAACGGTCAGTGCATTGGCACTAGTGCATGCTGCAACGATGCAGATTGCTCGAGCGGGGGGACTTGCAACCAGGGCACTTGCGAGTGTCCGCAGGGCATGCATTCGTGCGCCGATGCTTGCGTGAGCAACAGCGCACCCGCGACCTGCGGCAGCGCCTGCGAGCCTTGCAAAGATCCCACTGGCGGTAGCGCAGGCTGCGACGGGACGCAATGCACCGCCGAGTGCGGCGCAGACCAGAAGCCCTGCGCTGGCGCCTGCATCGACAAAACGGCCGCTTGTGATTCCGTTTGCGATGCGACGAGCCACGACTGCAATGGGATCTGCGCCGCTAACGACAGCGTCACGGCGTGCGGCACACAATGTTCACCTTGTTCCGTTCCCACTCACGGCTCGGCCACCTGTGACGGTAAGAGCTGCGGCATCGAGTGCAACGACACTTACAAGATCTGCGGCGACGAGTGCATCCAGGAAACCGCCTGCTGCGACGCGGGCGACTGCGGTAGTGGGATGCACTGTGACGAGCACGTTTGCTCGTGCGCTGACGGACAGAAAGCCTGCGGGATGCTCTGCATCGACAGCAGTGGCTGCTGCGATGACCAGGAGTGCGCAAGCGGTTCGAGTTGCCTCGACCACGAGTGCGTGGACAAGACCGCCCCGCACATCGTCAGCACGGTGCCAGCGAGCGACGCATTGGGGGTGCTAGAGGATGCCAAACTCAAGATCACGTTCAGCGAGCGCATGGATCAAGCCTCGGTCAAGAACGCGCTCGTGATCAGCGGCGCGGACGCGGCCGATCTCTCCCTGAGTTGGGATAACGCGGGCACGACAGTGACCATCACTTCGAGCAAACCGTGGCAGATCAATACGGTACAGGACGTCGCCAATGCTCCTCGCAAGTACACAGTGAGTATTGGCACTGACGCCAAAGACAGCGCTGGCAACGAGATCGCGGCTTCGAGTTTCAACTTCTTCACGATTCGCGAACTGCAGCTCGGCCTGGGACCCACCATGATTGCGGGCGTCAACAGCACGACTCTCTCCTCGATGGCCCCCAGCTCATGCGGGAACAACGACGCACCCGTCGGCACGTTCTCGTCGCCGTCGACGGGTAGCTATACGCTGTTCGCCTCCTACGACGCGAACAAGTTGATCCAACCGTCTCAGATCACCGACTTCGAGTCGGCTACGTTCCGCTTCGTAGAGACGGACCCGAGCGCCAACTTTTTCCCCGGTGGTACGGTCAAGGTCGAGAGGGTCGCCTACGGAGCAATCGACTCGAACGTGCTCGGCCTGAGCCCTGACCACACGGTGGGCACAGTCTCCGACCCGCCCGCTCAGTTCGGCTCGGTGTATCAGTTCGACATCAGCGATTGGTTTTGGAGCGACTGGAGCTCCGGCAAGAGCAAGATGCTGTTTCGACTGAGTCCAGGCACGGGCGCTACGAACGAGTACGCGTACTTCACCTGCAACACCTTCTACATTCAAGTCAGCTTTCGAGCGCCTTGAGGCGAGCCGCAGCGCTGAGGGCCAGTAAGCGCTGCGAGTGAACGAGGACCCGCCTCGCTGTTCACTCGCAACCAATACTCACTCGTAGAAGGCGACCTCGACGTCGTCGTAGTCGGAGTTCGTCCCCGCGACGATCGCCAAGCCGTCGGAACTCGCGGCGATACTGTTTGGCGCGCCGCCCATCACGGCTTGGTGCCGCCAGTGTTGACCGACGTTGTCCCAGGTCGAGATGTGTCCGTCAGTGTTCGCCCAACCCACGAAGCCCAAGTTTGGCGCGCAACCCACGATCGGAGCACTGGCCCCTGAACTGGTACCCAATAGCTGGCTGACGCTGCCCAAGCTGTGATCACTGCCCTTGTAGTTGACGCCAGTAAACCCGCTGGCACCACCACCACTGCCGAGCACGGCGTCGCCTGCGGAGTTCTGCAGGCTGCAGATGCCGGATGCGGAGTCACTCTCTTGCAGTTGCTGCCACTGCTTCGCTCCCGCTGACCACATCACGCCAGTGAACTTTCCATCCCAAATCCCGACCACGTCGCCGTTACCGGTCACGGACATGAGGTAACCCATTGCACGCACGTTGCCGGTGCCGAGGTTCTTGGCGTCCTCCCATTGGTGAGATCCCGAGTTGTAGCGACGACCAAAGGCAATCGCAGCACGATTGTCGTTACTGTCCTGCGGTCGTCTGTTCCAAGCCGCAAACACATCACCATTGCTGGACACCGCCAGGCTATTCGGCCCAGCCATCAAGCCCTTCAGGTCACCATCGGGAACTTCCTTCTCCACTGCGAAGGCGGTGCCCCAAGTCTTGTTGCCTGAGTCCCAAATGCGCACCCACAGGGCCATCATGCCGTCCGCGGAGCCCTCTTGCAGAAAGCTGATTGCGGCTTTGTCACCCGCGGCAGCGAGAGTTCCGCTTTGCACGTATCCGCTATCGTTCTCGAGCGCGATCGGGGCAACCCACGAACTGTTCTGGCTGCTGAAGCGTCGCGTCCACAGATCGCTCTGACCACTGTCGGAATTGTACTGAGCCCACGACACCAAGAAGTCTTCGCCGAGTGCTTGTACGCCGGTCGGCGAAGAGTCTCCGTCGCCCGAATCGATGCGCGTCGCTTCATCCCAGGTTCCTGCTGACCGCTTCCACAGCTTGCCCCAAACCTGCCAGCCCGAGTCAGAATCGGGCTTCGCGTTCCAGATGACCATGGCGTTGCCTTGAGCGGTCATCGCAACCTGGGTCAGGTAAGTGGTGTAGCTGGCACCCGTCGCTACGACTTCGGTATCGCTCCATTGTTTGCATTTGCCGCCAACGCAGGTTTCATCGTCCGAGCAGCTCTCGCCATCGTGACTGCCCGAGCAGTCGCCACTCGCGCCGCAGAAGTCATGATCCGAAGCTGGCGTGATGCACGCGTGGTCGCAATACACTTGGCCGTTGTTGCAAAGCGATTTGCACGACCCTTGGTTGTCGCAAGCCATGCCAGTCCCGCATTCCGTCCCTTGCTCGAGATTCTTGGCGACGCAATACGCCTGCTGCGTCAAACACTGACCACGCGCCTGGCAGCGCTTGCTAGTGCGTGGATCGGGATAGTCTTTGCAAGCTTCGTCGCTTTGGCAGGTGAGCGTCGAGCAATCGCTATCGTCTTCCGGCACGACATCGCAGTGCCCTGCTTCTCCGCAGGCTTCGCACAAGCCGTCGCAAGCGCTATCGCAGCACACGCCATCGACGCAATGTGCGGAGCCGCATTCGCTGTCCTGAGCGCACTCGTCACCGAGCATGAGTTTGTCGGGTACGACGCACTCGCCGTCGCCGTCGCAAGCGGCCATGTCCGCCCCGCAACTCGTCCCCTGCGCGACGTTCATCGGCGTACAATCCGGCATGCTGGAGCATTGCCCTTGCATGGCGCAGTTCTGCCCCAAGTCCCCGGCTATGTACTTGCGACACGCAGTATCCTCTGGACAACTCAGAGTGCCGCACGCCGAGTCGCTCAAAACACCGCTGCACATACCGACGGAGCCTTCGGCGTTGCAAGTGCTGCAGACCGCGTCACAAGGTCCATTGCAGCAAACACCGTCGACGCAAAAACCGAGCTGACACTCGCTGCCGGCGCCACAGGCTTGTCCCTGGACTTTCAGGGGCACACCTGGCACGGGAGTGGTCTCGGTGCCCGAGGATGTCGGTACAGGCGTGGCCGGTCCGTTCGGAACCGAACTGCTCGCGGGAGCGGAGGTCGTCAACGCTGGCGCGCCGGTGTCTGACGGTTGAGTCGACAGGCTCGGCGAAACCAACGACGGGCTTGGTATGGCAGGTGACGCAGTGCCGCTCGGCAGCTCCGCGGCGTTGCCGCTTGGCGAGCCTGAGGAACTCAGCGTCGCAGACGCCACTGGCCCGACGTTTGGCGGCGCGCTCGGCCCCACCGAGGGCGCGTCAGTCCCGTCGCCGGGCATCGACGACGCGGACTCCGATGAGGCAGCTTCCTCGCCGTCCACCGAGCCCGCAGGCGGGGGAGGCTCGAACCCTGCGCGATCACTACACGCGCCCGCGATCGCCACGCTCGAAATCAAGCTGCAAAGCCAGCGCGCAGCCCTACCCAACTCAACCCTGAACCCATTCTGCGATTCCACGTCGCGAACGGTCCCATGTCACACCTGGTATGAGAATGCCGCGGGCGTCAACACACCTATGCTGGCGCGTCATGAATACGCCAGTTGGTAGGAAAGTGCGGCCTATTCGGTGCGATGGCGTCGTTCGAGCACGAAAAACTCGCGCTCGTGTGAGCCGCAAGCACAGAGCGAAACGTTCACATTCCGAGCGAGGTGCACTCAGTGATCGCAGTCAGTAATCGCACTGAGTAGCGCGGACCGCTCCGGCGCGACTCAGGTGATGTCAGGCAGGGTGTCTTGCGCGCCCGAATCGTCGCCGAACGACGTGATCGACTCGGCTCCCATGAGCTGTGCGAGCGAGATCAAGAGCTTGGTGTTGTCGTGACGGGTGTCCCCGTAATCGACGAGACGCCCAGTTCGCAGCTTCTGACCACCGCCGGCAAGCACGTAAGGCATCAGGGTGAGGTCGTGCTTCGTCGACTCGCCAATCTCCGTCGCCCAAAAGACGATGGTGTTGTCCAGCAACGTGCCGTCACCCTCGGGATACGAATCCAACTTGCCGAGCAGATACGCCATTTGCTCCGCCAACCAGACTTCGATCTGGCCGTACTCGGTGAAGCCCTGCGTGCCCGACCAATCGTGCGAGATGGCGTGGTGATTGCGGTCCAAGTTCAGGAACTTGTAGAGATGTTCGCTCTCTGAGTACGACCACTGCAGGGTCATGATCCGGGTTTGATCGCACGCTAGCGCGGCGGCCGCGAGATCCATCTGCAAGTGCCCCGTGTCGAGCAGCGAGTTGTCGTCGTTGAGATCGACGTCGAAGTTCAGGCCGCTGGGCGCCGTGCAGCCGGCGGACCCCACCGCGGGTGACCCCGCGGGCGTGGTTCCATCGCCGCCCAAGCGCTTCTCGATCTCGCGAATGGAGTCCATGTGAGCCTCGAGCTTGGCCTTGTCTTCCATGCCCAAGTGCTGTTCCAGCCGAGTCAGCTCGTTCTTCGTCAGATCGAACACGCTCTGACGCTGAGCGCGCAAGCGCGCGAGCGTCACGTCCTCGGCGGGCGAGCCATCGCTCGCCGTGCCCATCAATGCGCCACCGAACAACGTGTCGAACACATCCGACGGATCTTCGCGGGGTGGCACCGGCTGATCGGCACCACGATAAGAAATGCGACCGCGCACCTCAGCATCGCGGACGTGGATGCCGAGCTGCAGAGTCTTGAACGTCGTCGGCGGATCGAGCACGTCGGCGATCTGCTGATCGATCGAGATGCCAGTACCCCAGCCCGAGGTGGCCATGAAGCTCTTGAAATTGCCGCTGCTCAGAGGCCGCGCGGTGAGCATGCCGCCCGTGCCGCGCGCGTGTTCGGAACCATTCAAACCACCGTTGAAACCATTGTCACCGACGACCGCAGGCACGTGGCGAATGCCCTTCAAGAACATCAGCTTCTGTTCGAAGCCTGCCAGCGGCTTGGTGTACTCGTTCAAGGTGTACGAGCTGTCGCTGCCCGATGGCCAGAAGTAATCATTGCGCGTGCCGTTGGGCGTGTGGACGACCAAGAGCCGCATCGGCGGCGTGGCGCTTTCGGTCTGTCCGAGCAAACGGCGCGCGTCGAGCAGCGGTACCGCTGCGGTCGCTGCCAACCCGCCACGCAGCAAATTACGGCGGGAAAATCGCGGCATCGAGAAGCCGGGGAGCTTGGGGATTGGTCGCGTCATAGCTGAATCACTCCGTTGGAATTCGAGTCGCCAGTAGTTTCCGAGTCGCCAGCCGCCGAGCGCGTCACTGCGCGGCCTCCGCTGCAGGCATCGAGGCGCGGCGGTATAGGAACGCTTCGGTTTGCGTCATACCCACTAGCAGCTCTATCAAGTTACCGTCCGACGTCGTGAACGTGTCGCGCAACGGGCTAACAGAGCAGGCATCTCCGCCTTCATCCGCCCTACCCACTGCGAAGCGGTACCACTGGGTGGCGACGCAGTTACGAACTTGGGTGCTCGCTGCGAGCTTTTGCGCCAAGTCCTTCACGCCGTCGAACTGATCGGGAATGTCGGTGTTGACCAAGGTCCCGGTCAGATCCAACGTCTGGCCGTTGTCCGTCTCACGGTAGTTGCCGAGGGCGTCGTAACTCTCGAAGGCGTAACCGATCGGGTCCATCATCTGGTGACATCCAGAGCAGGAAGGGTCCTTCGAGTGCTCCGTGAACTTGGCGCGCTGCGTACCGACTGCGTTGGGATCGGGGGGCGTGATGTTGAGATTCGGCGGCGGCGGCGAGGGCGGATCGCACAACAGCTGCGCGCGCACGAACTTGCCGCGCAACACCGGCGACGTCTGATCGGGGTGCGCCTGCACCGCCAAGAACGCGGGCAACGTCAACACGCCGGAGCGTTGCTCCGGCGGCAATGCCGTCACTGTGTCGCTCGCATCGACACCGTATAGAGTCGCGAGCGGCCCCTGCGGCAAACCGCTCGGGTCCGTGAGCAAGGTGTTCAAGGTCGGGTTCTGGCCGAACACGACGTGCTCGAGCACCGCATCCGCTTCGGCGCGCATCGCCGTGCGCATATCCTCGCTCCACAAGGGGAAGCGGTCCGCGTCCTTGGTGACGATGTCGAGACGCGACAACCCGAACCACTGACGGAAGAACTCCGCGATCGCGGGCTTTGCTTTGTCATTCTGGAGCATTTCGCGCGCCTTGGCCGCGACTTGCTCGGCGGTATCGAGTTGTCCCGCCTCTGCTGCGTCGAGCAGATCGTCGCTGGGCGTCGAGGCCCAGAGCAAGTACGACAGGCGCGCCGCGGTCTCGAAACCGCTGACGTGGACCATCCCGCCACCTGCAGTCTCGGTGCCGGTGAACTCCACGCGGTAGAGGAAATCGGGCGATTGCAAGATCGCGCGAATCATCACCTCGATGCCTTCGGAGAAGCTGCCGTCAGTGCGACCAGCCGTGTACGCCTGGAGCAGTGAATCGACTTCGTCCTTGGTCAGCGTGCGGCGGAACGCGCGACGACCAAAGGTCTCGGCGAACGAGCGCGCGCAAGCGTCTTCTCCCGTCGTCGCGGTGTCGCAGTTCACCAACGTCGACAAACGATTCGTAACCGCGTCCTTCGCCACTGCCTCGGCCGCGTCGACGTACTTCTCGGCGTGGAGTGACGAAACCGTGAGCACCAGCGCGTTGTTGCTGAAACCCGATGCCACCTCATCCGGGGGAAAGTCGTCAGCGGGCGTCAACGTGGTTCCGAGCAGGTCACGAACCGAGTTGTTGTACTCGTAGCGCGTCAGCCGCCGCAGTGGCGTCGCCGGGCGCTGCAACATCGTGCAGTCCACCGCCGAGCCATCGGCCATCATGGCCGTCGTCGGGGCGACCGTTGGATTCTGAGGCTCGGGCTGAGCAGCGGACGACGGATCTTGCGGTCCCGTACCATTGGGGTTTTGCGCAGGATCCTGATTGGGATCGGTCACGCCCGGGTTCGCCGGTTCTGTCACACCGGGCAGTTGGCTGTTGGGATCGCTAGGTTGGCCGTTGCCTGGCGTGACACCGCTTGGTGCGCCCGGCTGATTAGCACCCATGCCATCGTTCAAGCCTGGGGTCGACGTTGAACCGTTACCTGCTTCAGATGAACAGGCTCCAAGCACGCCACCCGCGGCGAGGGCCAAGAGGCTCCACCCGAGCCGCTTTCCACTCCAACTTGGCTGCTGTTCGAATCTCTCGCGCATGGACTTCCTCCAACAAAGACGCTGGCGAACCCTACCGTCGTCGGCCTCGACATGCCAGGGGCCGGTAACTCGATCCCCATTTCCACGCTAATTTTCCGACTGCGAACGATTCCGACTGCGATGCAGATCAGCTTGTCGCCATTTGTCCCCGAATGGGGCAAGTGACGTATCCGTAACACACGCTGCGCAGAGGCTGTGACGATCGGTTGCCGATCATTCACAACCGATCTGTTCCCCTGAGACAGCGATGTCGTCGTACCAGATCTCTGCGTTGGGACCGGCGTACTTCTCATATCCGAAACGCAGCTCGCCGAGCGGATCTTGCTGCCAGTCGGTCAAATGAAGATCTCCAATCTCGGCACCGTCGAGCCAAGCGCGCAGTTCAGAGGCCGCAGGATGGAAGAAGACTTCGAGACATGCCCACTGCTCAGCCTCTAGATGCGGCCCTATCATCATATCCGTATAGTAGTTCTGGTTGGAGAGCACGGCGCGATCGCCCGCAGGTTGATTGACCATCAACATTGCTTGCTGAACCCCTACCCGCGTTTCGTGCTGCGCGTCGGTGTCCCCCGTAGGCCCAGCTTCGAAGTACGTGTTGTGGCCCGTCGGCATCGCTACGGCGAGCCGAATGTAAACCCGCACGTACAATCCGGTCTCCGGCGCCGGGAACACGGGCGCGCCCGCCAAGGCGACGAACGTCTGGTAACCGGTCGCGTTTACATGCACCGAGTTCATGCCACTGTGGGCTTGCGCCGTATCAATTGTGACGGTTCCGTCACCATTGAGTCGCGACGTCCAAGCCGAACCAAAACTGCTCGAAGCTTCGAAGTCGTCACAGAACAACGCAGAGCTGGGACAGCCATTGGAATCGACGTTGCCGCTACCCGAGGGAGCCGCAGCATCAAGGTCGAGAGGCGGTTCCGCCGTACCCCCGCTCGCGGGCGCACCCCCAAGCTCCGCGCTGCCACCAGTGCTCGTCGGTAACCCGATGCTCGTCGACGAAGCAGTGGGGCCGCCCGCTAAACCACCCGCACCGCCCGAACCCGTTGCGTTCCCGCCCGCACCTCCCGTCGGTGTCCCTGGCACTGCAGACATGCCACCAGCACCTCCGGACGCTAAGACTGAAGTGGGCGGCTCTGTCGCGCAGGTCGAGGTGGGTGCACAGCCCGTATCCGTAATCGCAGGCGTCGGATCGATCGGATCGTTGATCGGGGCTGGCGCTGGCCGAGCTGGGCCCAACACCGAGCTGGGCGCGACAGCACCAGTCGGGGCCGAAGGTACAACGGATGTCGTCTGCGTGGGTTGCGACTCCGAGTTACTCGCCGCGTCGTGAGCGGAGCAGCGCATGAGCAAGACCACGACACACGCGCTGCAGCTTCGGCCAATCATCTCGTTCCGAGTGAACGTCATGGCTCAGTATACTCACCGGCGTTGCGGGAGCGTTCACAAGGTCGTGGTCAACGCAGTGCGACTGAGATATGGGCCAAACATGGCTCGATTTGTCGTTCCCTACTCGTCACTCGCGGTGCTGCTCGTGTGTACTGCGATCAGCGGCTGTGCCGGAGCCGGACCCTGGGGCGCAGCGCGCGAATACGCGCCGCTCGGCGCGGAGGAAGATGCGGCTGTGGGAGCGAAGGATTTCGACCCGGTGATGGTCGGCCGTTTTTTCCAGCAATGGGTCGGCAAATCCGTCAGCGTGTTCGGCGTGGTGGACGACTACGGCGTCGACGCTTCGGGCGAGGCCAATCTGCTCCTCAGTGTTCGCGTGCTGCAAGATCGCAACTTGTGTGAGGACGCGGCGGAGGACACGTGCAAGGTTACCGTCTCTGAGAACGAGTTCGCGACGATCAATGCCAGAGTAAACCTACTGCCATCCGAGCTCAACGGTCCCGATCGGCTCACCCGAGGCTCACTGGTTCGGGTGATCGGCAAGGTCGCCCAAGCAACCGACCCCAAATCTGGCAACTACGTGATCAACACCGTGTACCACCGCCACTGGCCATTGCAGCATTTCGTAACGACCGCGGCGCGCAGCTACATGTTGCGCTAGTGCTAGCCCCAAGCTCGGGTTCAGCTAGGAATGGTGGAACGTGAGGCCCAGCCTGGACCCCTACGAGCTCTTGGCTGCGCTGGACGATCAAGGCGCTTTGAGCGAATCGGTCGTAGCCCTTGGCGCTTTCATGCTCGAAGTCTGCTCGACCATTGCCGCGTCGTTGTCGTCGGTGGTATTCGAAGCGCTACAAGTCGCGCGTCGCTCTGGCGTACAGCAAGCAACCAGCGCCGATCTCGAGGCGGCACGCGTCGAGTGTTGGAAGGCGATCGAAGGCGAACCTCCGGCGTCGGCGCACGTCTGCGCGACTCGCGCGGTGATCTGTGCGCTGTACCCCGCTTCCCAGGACCCATTCCTCGAGCTCCAAAACTTCCTCGATTTCGCGCTGGGTGCCGGGGTCACGAGGGCCACCCTATGCGACGTTCTGAGCAAGCATTTCCTCGTCAGCGGCCCGCGAGGCGGTGCAAGCGGTTCGTAACGGTTTGCCGTAAGGGGCGCTCCTGTCATCATGGGACGATGACTACGCGCATCAGGGCGATCGGCGGTAGTGCCGGGGTCGTCATCGACCGTCGCATCCTCGAGCAGTTGAAGATCACAGCCGAGACTGAGCTCGAACTGTCTACCGATGGTGAACGGTTGGTGATCACTCCGGTGCGGACTGCCGAAGCGCGCCAAGCAGCGTTCGAAAAGGCCCAGCTGCGCGTCGTCAATGCGCACGACGCCACCTTTCGGAAGTTGGCTCAATGAGCGATCCGCGATTTCTTTCGTTGGGCGAGGTCACGAGCCTGCACGCAGATCAGCTCGCACGCTATGGGGGCTCGGCAGGAGTGCGCGATCCTGGTGCACTCGAGTCGGCCATCGAAACTCCACGCGCGACCTTCGATGGTGTGTTGCTGCACGAAGGAATCTTTTCGATGGCCGCCGCGTATGCGTTTCACATCGCAGAAAGCCAGTCGCTCGTCGACGGTAACAAACGCGCCGCGCTCAACGCCGCCCTGGTATTTCTTTTGCTCAACGGCTGGGTCGTCGTCGACCCCGGTGAACGCTTGTACGAAGCCATGATCGGGCTCTCGGCGAGGACGATGAGCAAGTCGGTCCTGGCTGCCGTGTTGGAACAGCTGTCAGTCCCCGACGATGAACCGGACGTGCCCTGAGCAGGGAAAATACGCGTCCGTTTTCGGTGACTGACCCAGATCGATCCGATTTCTTCGAGGGGGTGTAAGGGCCAGCCCAGGGCGGCGTTTCGAGAGACTGAAAGGTACTCTTGCAATGATTTCCAACGCTCTTCGGGGATTCGGTCTGGTCGCTTTACTGGCTTTGGGCCTGGGGGGCTGCGCAGCTGCGCTGCCTCGGCCGGTCGAGACCAACGCGGCGCTGGGCAAGGTCGTGGTGTATCGCAACGGCGTCGCGTACTTCGAGCGCTACGCCAAACTCGAAGGCAAAGCGCTCAAGCTACGCGTACCTGGTGAACGAATCGACGACCTGCTCAAGTCGCTGACGGTGGTGGACGCCGCCACCGGCGCTCCGATCCCCGTGTCCTTCCCGACGCTCGAACAGCTCGGCGACGAGGTCGAAATCAGTTTGCAGCTGCCGACTCCCGCGCCCGAGTCGCTGCGACTCTCGTACGTGACGGAAAGCCCCTCCTGGAAGCCTACTTACCGTCTCAAGTTATCAAAGAAAGGTCCAGCAAAGCTCGAAGCTTGGGCTGTGGTCGACAACGTCTCGGGTGAAGACTGGACGCGTGTCGCCGTGGGAGTCGGTTCGACTTCGGCTTTGTCGTTCCGCTATGATCTGCACAGCGTGCGTGTCGTGCAGCGTGAAACGCTCACCGACGGCGAGCTGCTCGGCGCGGCACCCCCCACGGGCGGCTCGCCGTATGCGGTCGCCGGCAAAGAGCTCGCGGTGCTGGCGAACGTCAGCGCCGATGATCTGCTGGCGCAGGGCGACGCACCTGCCGCTGTTGAAGAGTCCGAGCCCTTCTATGACGACGCCGGGCCCTCCAGCGTCGGCTCGGGTCAAGGTCAGGGCCTGGGCGCGCGCCGCGCGGCGCCTTCGGTGCGAGCCCCCAAGCCCGCCAAACCTCGGAAGTCGGCAAGCGTGGATGAGGCGGTCAGCGCCGTCGTCACGCGCGCCCTGCAGAACAACGAGAAGATCCGCATCGAGGGTTTTGCTGTCAGTGGTGATCAAGATCGCGTGGCGGCCTCGCTATCGCGCGCGAACGTGATGCGAGACCGCTTGCTCGCGGGCGGCTTGCCCGCCGATCAGGTCGAAGTCGTCGGCACAGGGAAAGCTGCCCAGGGCGAGGCGGTGCGAATTCTCGCATTGCAAGGCGAGGTCAAGGCCGAGCAACCCAAGCCGACGAGCGCCGCGGACCAAGCAGGTGACCCCATCGGCGACGCGTTCTTCTTGTCCCCCACGCCGTTGACCGTCAACAAGGGCAGCTCAGCGCTCGTCAGCATTTTGAACAGCGAAGTAAAGGCCGAGCTCGTCTACTATTACGACCCGTTGAGCGCGCGAGGTTCGGACAAGCTCGCATTCCGCGCCGCGCTGGTCGAGAACCCCTCGGAGCACACGCTCGATGCTGGACCATTCACGGCGTACTCGGAAGGGCAGTTCTTGGGCGAGGGCATGACCGACGCCATCCCGGCAAAGAGTCGCGCGTTCATCCCATTCGCGCTCGATCGGAGCCTGATCGTAGAGACTGAAGAAGCTGGCCACGAAGCCATCGACCGTCTGCTCACGGTACAGCGCGGCATCGTAACGGCCGAAGCCCGTAGCATTCGCAGCACCAAGCTCGTGCTCATCAACCGCGGCACCGAGCCCGCGCTCACTTACGTGCGCCACGCACTGGCTCCCGGCTTCAAACTCGAGGCACCGGCCGAGGATTTCGAAAAACTGCGTGGCGCTTATCTGTTCAAGGTAACGGTTCCCCCGGGGGGCTCGACCACTCTGAACATCGAAGAGTCGACGCCGATCGAGAAGACGGTGGACGTGCACACACCAAGTGGCGTCGACGAAATCGCGCTGTACCTCGAGGCCGTCAAAACGCTACCTGTGGAGCTGCGCGAAAAGCTAGCGCAAGTGATCCAGATGCACCGCGAGCTGGCCGACCTCGACGACCGCTTGAGCACCATTGGCACGCAAATCGAGATGTACCGTCAACGCGTCGATGAGCTGAACGTGCAATTGATGACGCTTCGCAAAGTCCCTCAGGCTGCGCAACTGAGCCGTAGCCTCGCAAAGAAAATGGACGAGATCTCGGAGCAGTTGCAGAAGGCCACACTCGAGTCCGCGAGCATCGAAGGCGAGCGCCTCACCCGTCGGGTAGCGCTCGAGGACCGCCTCGCCGAGCTCACGCTCGAATCGCGCAAAGAGGCAGAAAGCCCGAAGGCCGCGGGCTCTTGAAGAGCTCGAGGATCAAATCCAACTCGAGCGCGTATACTGAGCTTCCTTGCTGTTTTGCGATCAGGATTGGGCGATGAGGGACGACAACAGGTTGGACGCGATTGAGACATTGTGGGCGGCGGGCCAACGAGACAAGGCTCTCGCCGCCCTTGGAAGTCACTTGGCGAAGGACCCAGAGGACGCAACGGCTTGGTCCCTAAAGGGCTTGTACTTGCTCGAACTCGAGCCGAACGATCCGTCGCTGGCTCTGGTCGCGCTCGAACGCTCGCTCGCGATCTCGCCGACGTACCAAGCGGCGTACAACGCGGGCAACGCGCTGCTCGATCTTGATCGTTTATCCGAGGCGCAGAAGCTCTATGAACTCAGCATCGAATGCTTCGACGGTTACCCGCAGGCGTGGGTGAACAAGGGCATCGTGCAACACCGCACAGCGCAGACCAAAGACGCATTGGTCTCATTCGAACGCGCGCTGCAGCTCGACGCCGCATTTGCACCTGCACTACGCTGCAAAGCGATAGCGCTCGAAGCAGTTGGTGACAAGGAGGCCTCGGAGGCAACCTATGCGCGCCTCGTCGAGCTCTATCCGGACGACCTGGACGCGCTCTCCGACTACGGTCGCGCACTATCGCGTTTACCGCCCGACAACCGCATGGAACTACATCCTGGCGGGCGGGAGTGGCGCGCTGTCGAAACGCTGAACGTCGTCATCGATCGGAAGCCAGACGATGTCGCCGCGTTGCTGGCGAAGGCCGAAGTGCTCTACCGTTGCATGTACGCCAACGTCTGTTTTCGTACGAACGTTGTCGATTATGTTCCTGGCCCGCTGCGCACGGGCGGCTTCGCGAGCGAGCTACGGAGCGTGCTCGAACTCGCCAAACAGCGCTTCCCAGGCCACCCCCGATTCAAGAAGTACGAGGCGGCGCTCGACGAATTGCGCAGTCAGAACTGACGTCGCCCCTAACCCGCCGCCCACTCATACTGGTTCATTCACACTGAGCGGGACCATTGGCGAGTCGAAGTTCGAGCGTCACGGGAGCCCGCAGAAAGCGTTCACACGCGGCGGCGCACATCACCATCAACGTCGCGTCAGCCTGCTCCGACAGATACCACCAGTATCCGCCGTCACCGCCCCAAGTGGCCACTGGGCAACCAGGAACTGGCCAGTCGCATAGATCGATGCCTTGAACCCAGCGCCTAGCGTAGTAGCTGGCTTGGCTCACGCTGACCCCTGCGTCATCTGGAGCGTGGTAGACCGCGATCGAGTTGGGGTTCGTGTAGCAAGCTGCCGAGATCCCCAGAATCCGAAATACACAAGCTCCGGCCGGTAACACGTCACGGTCCCAGTTCTGGGGCATGGGAACGTGGTCAAGCGTCGGATCCGTGCGATTGTCTTCCGTAAATTGAGGGCGTTGAATAACTTCCACGCTGATGCCGTCCAATACGGTTTGCTTTCCGACTCGTGTCAGATCGAGCGGCAGATCGAGTGCGCGACACTCGGCGCTCGTTCCGGCATCGTTCGCTCGGTCGACTGCATTGTCGACGTAAGTTATCACGTCGATTTCTGGTGCCGCTCGTGACGCGCAACTCGCAACGCACAGTGCTACTAGTGGAGCAAGGCTATCTCGCAACGGTACAGTCGAGAGCATGGGAGGAGTCTAGCGCTTCGGCAAGCCAGGCTCACGATTGTTTCGATCTCGACCACGCAACGATTCTCGATGCTTGGAGCCGTATTCTGAGCCAATCAATCACTGGGCCGTTGCTCCTGGACTCGAGTGGATTGCTCGCGCTGGAAACGTCGGGCATCATGCCCCTGTTTATTTACCGGGAGTACTTACGATGTTCCGAAGCTCGACTTCGTCTTTCTTTTTCTTGTTGGCGCCTCTGGGAGCCCTATTGGCCATGGACGCCTCTGCTGTCGAACCTTGTAGCCATCTACCTCAAGGCGGAAAGGTCGACGTTACGATTCCGGAGTCCGTGGGGGACGTCGCCTGCGATGCAAATTGTAGCGGCATTCACATAAATTTCCCGATGCCCTCGAATCCGGTGTGGGGATTCACGGACAACTCGCATCTGGAATGCGCAATCCAAGCCAGTGGGCCCGCCAACGGCAAGTGCAAGAAGTCGACAGTCTGCCCGCCAGGGGCTCCGCGCACTCAACGCAATGGCGTCTGGAAATGCGTAACCCCCTCCTATTCGACCCACAAGGATTGCCCGTTCCACCCGCCGAAGCCGTTACCCTTTTCCATCAACTCCGCAGAAGATTACGTCATAGCCGATCCCAGCAAGTACGTGCCCAGCTACACCAACATCCACTCCAACGTCGAGCGAGCCGCCTACAAACCCAAGGGCGGGTGCTACGTAAATGGTTCGAACGGCCTGAATCAGGTCGTGCTGCGTGGCCCTGCCGTGGGCGCCGCTGTGAACGCCGCGATTCCAGGGCTGCCGGCCATCAACGTCAGGCTGTCGTTTCAAGACCCGAGTGACATGCAGCCAGCGCAGTGTTTGCTCCCCAATTGCGTGATCGCCGAATTCAAGTTGCCGAGCGGGGTGCCGACGGGTTCGCAGCAATTGGACGTGTCGTTGCTCAGCGGCCGCAAAGCGTCGACCTCGTTCACCGTCGTGGAGGGCCGACCGTGGGACAAAGTCGAATGCCCAAAGAGCACGGGGGGAGGTTACGGTGGAGGAGGCATTGCGACAAAGGGGGACCCGAATGCTCAGGCAGCACAGAGCCCGCAACTCGAGGGCCACAACGCCGGCATGAGTTGTCCGGGGACCGAGACCGTCAATGGAACGACGCATGCGTTCACCCGATACGGCTCCAACTTCAACGTTCATGCGGCGTCCGGCGCTGTGACCGCAACCGCATACCTCTTTCAAACGGAAGAATGCGGCTGGCAGGACGCGCTGACGTTCAAGCTCGAAGGACCAAGCGGACAGGAAATCGCGTTCACGCCGCAGCTCGCGGGCGGTAGCGTCACGTATCAACCGGTCACGCTCCAGCTCTCGAACGGCGACTATTCGCTCAATCCCCCGGACGAGCAGCACCCGAATCCCGCCTGGCCTTACGGCTTCCAGATCACGCTGCAATTCGCTCAGTAAGCCGCACGCACAGCCCTGCGCTCGAGTTCCTCTGGGCACCTGGCTCGGTGCCCACCCTAATATGCCTTGACACGTATATTTCCGCGTGCGTATATACAGACCGTGGAATCCTCATTCGCGATCATCGCCGAACCAAACCGGCGGGCGATCCTCAGCCTGCTAGCGTCGTCGGAGCAAACCGTCGGCGACATCGAGCGCCACTTGCGCATGCCGCAAACCTCGGTCTCGAAGCATTTGCGCGTGCTGCGCGAATCCGGCTTCGTGGAGGCACGCGCGGACGCGCAGCGGCGCGTCTATCGCCTCAGGCCCGAACCGCTGATGGAAGTCGATGCCTGGCTGACGCCTTTTCGGCGGCTCTGGGAGTCGCACGTCGACGCGCTCGAGCGCCATCTCGATCGCATGGCCCAAGCGAGGGCACAGCAACAATCGAGCGAGACCTCCCCTACACCCAATACGATCCGATCGAACAAGATCAATCACTCTCACAAGAATCAGAATCGGCCTTCGAAGAAGGACAGGAAGCGATGAGCAATCGAGCCAAATACGTGGTTGGCGCCGCCTACGGCGCAACGGTGAAGAAGAAAGAGGGCGAAACCTGGACGCTGATCCTCGTGCGCGATCTGCGTCATCCGCCCGCGCTCGTTTGGGAAGCGTTGACGGACCCTGTGCACCTATCGGACTGGGCGCCTTACGATTCCGACCGGAACTTGGGCAGCGTCGGACCGATGAAATTGTCGACGGTCGGAACGCCGAACCCGCACGTCGCCGAGAGCAAGGTCACGCGAGCGGACGCGCCGCGCTTGCTCGAGTACACCTGGGGTGAGAACGAGATGCGCTGGGAGCTCGAAGCCACCAGCAACGGCACTCGGCTGACGCTTTGGCACAACATCGATCGGCGTTACATCTCCTGGGGGGCCGCCGGCTGGCACGTCTGTCTCGACGTGCTCGATCGGTTGCTCGCAGGTGAACGGGTTGGACGTCTGGCAGGCCCAGAGGCCATGAAGGTCGAAGGCTGGCAGCGTTTGACCGCCGAGTACGCAAAACAATTCGAGGAAGCAGCCGTAGGCTGAGCCAACCAATTCGACACAATGCAGGAATTAGCCATGGAATCGACGTTACAAAACCCGGTCGTTTTGGCCACCAAGGCCCCCACCAAAACCAAGCTCATCGCTTTTTGGATCGCTACGGGACTGTTCTGCCTGCAAATGAGCTTCACGGCTTATGCGCAGCTCAGCCTGCCGCAGGTCGCCCAAGCGTTCGCTCACCTCGGCTTTCCCGATTACTTCAGGGTCGAGCTATCCTGGGCCAAGGTGCTCGGCGTAGCGTTGCTGCTCGCCCCTGCGCCGGCACGTCTCAAGGAATGGGCCTACGCCGGGTTTGCCATCGACATCGCTTCGGCCGTGATCGCCCACATTGCGGTCGGTGATGGCGTTGCGGCTTGGGGTTGGGCTGCGGGGACCGGCGTGCTTTGGGCCCTCTCGTACGTGTTCTGGCGCGCCTCTGCTCACGTTTCCAAGTGAACACCCAAAGCAAGACGGCGTGCCCTGTGCGAATCCGCACGAGGCACGCCGTTCGTCTTTGATGGGTGTTGGATAAGCCGGCGCTCAGTTCGCGCCGTTCTTGATCCAATCGTAGAGCGTCTGCAGTTCCGCGTCCGTCAACGTCTTTCCACCGGGTGGCATCACGGCAGGATTGCAGGGATGATCGGCATCCTTGGGGACGCAGTCTACGGTTCCGGTGGTGCCCGAGGCTTTCAGGTAGAGATAGCTGTGCTCGGGGTCGCCGGGCTTGACTATGTCTAGCTGTCCACCGTCGTTCGATTGGCGCTTGAGCCTTTCGACGATGCACTTGCTCGAGACCTGCCCACCGAGCGTCAGGTCAGCGTAAGGCGAGGTCTGCGAAGCCCCGTGGCAGCTCGCGCAGTGGTTGGCCTCGCTCTCGAAGATGGGGCGCACCTTCTCGTGGAACTCACCCGTTTCGTCCGCTTCGGGTGGGCAGTCGAAAGTCGGCGGATCGGTCGGCGGCGATTTGAGAATCTCGATCTCGGTGTCCATCTCGCGACAGCTCGCCGCGAGGTCCTGATTGTATTTCGTCACTGCCGCCGGATCAGTCGTCAGCCCCTTGGCTACGCGGTACTTCTCCCACACGTTGTCGATCCAACCGTGCAACTTCCAGAACATGTAGTTCGTGATGTTGACTTGACCGTTGTTCAAGCCGTGCTCACTGGCAGAGCCGCGTGACCATTGGTTGTGCAAATCGAAATGCAATCCTACGTACGGTAGGTTGGGTGCAAACGAGGCGTTGCTACCAGCGGGACACTGCAGCCAGAAACCGAGCGCGCCTTCATCGGGGAACAAGTCCAAGTTGTTCTCGATGTCGTCGCCGATCTCGGCGGCGGCAAGGATCGTGGCGCTCCAGTTGGGATCCTTTTCGTTCCAAACTTCGGGCAACTCTTCCTTGGTCGTGGGGAACTTCGGGAAGCCCGCGAAGTCATCCGCATGCTTGGGCCACAACTGCTGAAGGGTCTTCAACATGTGGCGGTGGAAGAGCAAGAACTGATAGCCATCACCATCGGACGCACAGTTCTGATCCGACGGAACGAGGAACGGATAATCCTGGCAGATGTTGGGGTAACCCAGAGGCGATAAGAGACCTCCGGCGCTGCCGTTCTTGCAACCGCGAACCGCGTGCCAAACTACGTGCGCGCCGGTCCACTTGTTTTCATCCATCCATTGCAGCACTTCGGGCTGCACGGTGGTGTCCTTCTCCCCGCCCCCAGAGGGCTGGAAGATCGCGGGACCCGCCTTCATCGTGTCGTCGTTCGGCAAGGGGTCGAAGCCGTACAGGCAGTGATCCGATGCGCCCATTGGAACCGAGACCGCTGGAGCCGGATCGGTTCCGGTCGGCGCGGGCGGGGTCACGTCGACCGGCGAAGTCCCCGTCGGTTCCGTCGCTGGCGCTCCGCCGGCGGCCGTGATGTCGGTTCCAGTCGGGCCGGGCGTAACTCCGGGACCGGTCGTCGCGGGAACGTCACTAGGCGGCCCGGGCGGGGTGCTCGTCGTCGCGCCGGGTGTACCCGGCGGCGGCGGGTTCGCGGGCGTCGTCTGCGGCCCGTTGGTGACGGGCGACGGCGTGCTGGTTGTGCTTGGCGCCCCCGGAGGGGTCGCTTGGGGGGCAGCGCTACTGGCCGCAATATCGGGTCCGGTCCCGGTCGAGGCCGTACTCACGGTATCGTTATCGGCATCGCCACTGGAGCACGCAGCCAACGGGAAACCTGACGCTCCGAGAACGCCCAGGAGCGTTACCAAGGAGCGGGTGCGGGGGAGTCGGGTCGAAGATTTCATGATGTAGGGCGATGGGTGACAGCAGGATTGTGAGGGAGCCTTAGGGGAATCAATGTGACTTTTCTCCCCGCGGGCGAGCCGCCAGGAGTTCACGATCGTGGACGACCGCCGAGTACCCAGGAGTCCGGCTATGTCGCTATCGAGATGTCCCGCAACTCGCGCAAAAATTGGCCTTGACAATTAATATACCGATTGGTATATTCCTGAAATGAACAAGGCTCAGCGCACACGCCAGTTCATCGTCGAGAAGACAGCGCCCATCTTCAACGTGAAGGGCTTCGCGGGCACGTCGTTGTCGGACATGACGGAGGCCACCGGCCTTACGAAAGGCAGCATCTACGGCAACTTCGCGAACAAGGACGAGGTCGCTACGGCTGCTTTCGAATACAACTGGTCTTGCGTCCAAGAGGCGCTGCAGGCCGAAATGGCAAAGCGCTCGAGCGCTCGAGACAAACTGCTCGGTATCGTGCGGGTTTACGGTGACTTGCAAGCCCACTCCCTGCCTCGCGGGGGCTGCCCGCTGCTTAACACGGCGGTCGAGGCGGACGACACTCACTTGTTGCTCCGAGAACAGGCGAGCGAGGCGCTTCAAGGCTGGAAAAAGAACCTCGTCTCACTGATCGAAGCAGGCATCCAAGCGAGGGAATTTCGAGCCGACGTCGATGCAGAGCACACGGCCTTGACGCTGATCGCCTTGATTGAAGGCGGAATCATGATTTCGCGCCTGACCGGCAACGTCAGACACCGCAAAGCCGTGATGTCCACCGTGGAGAAGACCATCTTCGAGCTCGCATAAAATCTTTCGTTCAAAATTATACCGATCGGTATAATCATCGCAACACAATCGAAACAGAAAAGAGGAAACCCATGAATGCTCACTTGAAACGGAAAATCGCCTTCGCGCTGTCCATGGGCATCATCACGACTGGGATCGTTTCTTTCGTCCTGATCGCCGTAAACCTTGGGTTCGCGCCTCACTTCGCGCGCGTTTGGCTTCGCTCTTGGGCAATGGGCTACGCGCTTGCGATTCCAGCGATTTTGGTGATCGGGCCGCGGCTGCAAACCTGGGTCGATCGTCTGATCCCATGAGGCGCTACAGCAAGTCGGCCAAGCGTTGGCGTGCCAGCGTGTGCACTCGGGCAGTGACTTGCCCGAGCTCATTGCGATCACCCTTGGCGCTTACGTTGGTAAACCTCGACGTGCGCAGTTCGGATGCGAGCTGCGCGTCCTGATTCGAGCACCACGCCAAGATGTCCCACGCGAGTTCCGCATGCTGGTGTTCATCTCGCGCGATCTGAGCGTGCACAGAGCGAACCAAGGCATCATCTGCGGTCTGCGATTCGTGAGCGGCCAAAGCAGCGCTGAGCGCTTCTCCCAGACAACCATCCAGCCACGATTCGCGCGCCAGTCTCCGAAGAGCCTGTTCCGGATCCAAAACGGGACGGCTCAGGATCCGCGGGGGTGTTGGTTCGAAGGGAACACCCGAGACGTGGCTGACCAAGTTGGAGACGAGCGCCGTGTGCTCGAGCTCTTCGCGAGCCGCGAGCCGCGCTCGCTGGCTGAGTTCTGGGGGAGCGCCTACGCGACCCAGATCGGTTGCCAAGTTCAAGAACGCGGCAACCGACTCGAACTCCTCATGAGCGCTACTCCGAAGTCGCGCTGCGTATCTTTCGTTTGGAGACTGCCGACGGCGATCGCGCCGACGAGTCCGAGTAGTGGGCGGTCGGGTGCACACTCTGTGGCCGTCAGCGTCGCGTTGGGGGCGCCCCGCGACGCATTCCCCGAGCGTGTCCATGAATGGCAGAATGTGAACACCCGCGTCAACGGTGTATGACAAGAGCCATTCCTGGCGCGCCTGGAAACTTGCAAGTCCTACTTCGAAGCCGACCGCGGTGTGTGGC
Source organism: Polyangiaceae bacterium (assembly GCA_036263015.1). Lineage (GTDB taxonomy): Bacteria > Myxococcota_A > Polyangia > Polyangiales > Polyangiaceae > SZUA-265. Next base: position 39,592 of record DATAHU010000287.1, read on the forward strand.
AAGAACAAGGCATCGCTCTCTATACCTTTGGGAAACCCCATGGTGACCCCCAACTCCGCTCCTACGGCGGGTCCGCCGATGTCGACCTGTCTGCCAACCAGGCCAGACAGAGTGAACTCTGGCCGCGACGCACCGTGCAGCGTGAAGCGCGCGAGCGGTCCCAACACGCGGCGCGCCCGGTGTTCGCACAGGCCGTAGTGATCGTCGTAACCGGCAAACCCCTCGACGCCCCACACAAGCGAGTGATCACCGAAATCGATGCCCAAGAACAACCCGCCTCCGCCCGTCGTAGGCGGTTCAGCGTGTGCGGTGTTAACGCTCGCGAGGAGACACAGCAACGTCGCCGGTGTCACTGCCCCAGTTCGCCACGGAAACGACCGCATTGTCTTCATGCCCTACTCCGAGGTGACAGGCTATCACGAGCGGGCAGCTGAGACTCGGCGTAGCGAACTGTTGCATCGGTCGCAGGTCTCGAAGGTTTCCATTTCTGCTCTATGGAGTACGGCCCGGCCTAGCTAGAGCCAGGCACGGGCCGTCCCTGCGATTCAGAGCTCAGGTGTGATTCACCGGCTCCGATCTGATTCACCAAGTCAAACGCTGCGGCGACGGCGCAACGCGACGATCGCGCCGAGCGACAACGCGAGCCAGGCCGCACCGTAGCCCGACGCTGGGGCACCGACCGTGCGGCAACCACAGGCGCCCGGGTGATCTTGCATGTGCGCGGGCGGGGGTAACGGTTGGTCGGGCTTTTCGGGCTCGGTGGGGCCGCCTGCCCAATAGTCGTCCTTCGACGGATCGTTCTTGGCTTCGTCGGCTGCCTCTTCGTCGGCGGCTTTGGCCTTCGCTTCACGCTTGGCCTTGGCTTGCTCGTCCGCCTTCTTGGTGTCGAACACCATCGAACGGCGATCGATGACCTCGTTGTCACCCTCCAGGATCAAGCGTTGCTCGCCGCCCACTTTGCGGCCGCTGCTCTTGTCGGTGATCGTGACGCGATACTCACCGGCGAAGAAGTCGCGGTCGCGAGTGATCTTGAAGCTGAAGCGCGTGCGCGCTTGCGTCTTGCCGGAACCGGGATCCAAGAAGCCGACATCGACGCTCTCGATCAGCGGCGCTTTGTTGTCGAGCGGGACCTTGCGCTCTTGCGGCTTGTCACCGCCGCCATCGACCAGAGAGCGTTCATAGTAAACGTCCGGCTGGAACTTGAACTGCATCGGCACGTGCGCCACGTCCGGTGGACGACTCATGTAGAAGTCGACTTCGATGTACCAGGACGAGTTGCTCTCCTTGATGGTCGTCTTCTTCCAACTGACGCGATCAGCGTGTGCGGAGCCGCTGGCGAGTACGACTGCGAAGAACGCGCCCAGGATCGTGAGGGCTGCGAGTAAGCGCTGACTGAAAGAACGAACAATGGGCATCGATTCCTCCAAAAAGGGGCCGCAAGCTACAGCACTGCGCCGCCAGAGGAAGTCGCGTTTTTTCGAACCGTAGGTTCGCTCGCGAGCGGGTCGCGCTCGATCTTGGGGCTCCGACCATTTTTCCGTCATGAGCAGAACACGTGGGACGTTTCGCACTACGACACAGAGCCGCGGTGCTCTGACTTCCGGCGGTTTGACACCTGCGGGCCAAGTCGGTATCCGCTCCCCAACCCAACAACGAACCATGGCCGATAAAACCGCAATCAGTCCCACCCGCGTCGAGAACTACCCCGAATGGTACCAGCAGGTCATCGCTGCCGCCGATTTGGCCGAAACCTCCGGCGTCCGCGGCTGCATGGTGATCAAGCCGTGGGGACTTTCGGTTTGGGAGAACATCAAGCGCGACCTCGATCGACGCTTGAAGGCGACCGGCCACAAAAATGCCTACTTTCCGCTGTTCATTCCGCTCTCGTACTTGGCCAAAGAGGCCGAGCACGTGGAAGGCTTCGCCAAGGAATGCGCCGTGGTCACGCACCACCGTTTGGAGGTCGGTCCCGACGGCGGACTCGTGCCAGCAGGTAAACTCGACGAACCGCTCGTCGTGCGGCCTACGAGCGAAACCATCATCGGCGAGTCGTTCGCGCGCTGGGTGGAATCGCACCGCGACTTGCCGCTCTTGATCAATCAATGGGCAAACGTCGTGCGCTGGGAGATGCGCACGCGCATGTTCCTGCGCACTGCCGAATTCCTCTGGCAAGAAGGGCACACGGCCCACGCTTCCAGCGAGGAAGCGATGGCAGAGACGCTCTTGATTCACAAGCTCTACGCCGAGTTGGCGGAGAACGTGCTGGCCATGCCCGTCGTGTCGGGTGAGAAGACCGCAGCTGAGCGTTTCCCTGGCGCCGACAACACCTTCACGATCGAAGCGATGATGCAAGATCGCAAAGCGCTGCAGGCGGGCACTGCGCACTTCTTGGGTCAGAACTTTGCCAAGTCGAACAACATCCGCTTCACCGACAAGGACGACGCGCTAAAGCATGCGTGGACCACGTCCTGGGGCGTTTCGACGCGCCTCGTCGGCGGCGTGATCATGACACACAGCGATGACGATGGCTTCGTGTGCCCGCCGCGTTTGGCTCCCGCGCACGTCGTGCTCTTGCCGATCTTGTTCAAAGCAGAAAACCCCGCGCTCGTGCGCGAGTACTGTGAGGCGCTGGCCAAAGAGCTGCGTGACTTGACGTTCGGGGGGTTCCCCGTCGAAGTCGAGATCGACTACCGCGACATCAGTGGTGGCGAGAAGCTCTGGAGTTGGATCAAGAAGGGCGTGCCCGTGCGTGTCGAGGTAGGTCCGCGCGACATCGCGAAGAACTCCGTATTCGTGGGGCGTCGCGATCAGCCGCACAAGGAGAAGAAGGGCGTCGACAAGAGCGAATTCGTCAAAACGCTGCCCGCAGTGCTGCAGTCCATCCAGGACAACTTGCTCGCCCGCGCCAAGCAATTGCAGGCGGACAACACGCGTATCATCGACAACGAGAAAGACTTCGTCGACTATTTCAGCGTCGAGACTCAACCAGGCAAGCCCACGCCGATTCACGGTGGGTTTGCGCTCGCGCATTTCGCTGGCGACTCGGCGCTCGAAGAGAAGCTGAAGAAGGAGCACGGCGTGAGCGTGCGCTGCATTCCGAATCCCGATCAGCTCGCAGGCAGTCACGAACCCGGCAAATGCATCTTCACGGGTCTACCCGCAGCACAGCGCGTGTTGTGGGCCAAGGCCTACTGAGTCTCGCTGCAGCGTCTCACGTTTCGTTGCGTTCTGCGCCGTGCAGCACGCAACGAAACACGCGCGCCATTGCCGTGGCGTGCGTGTTTCGAAAGACATTGCCGGGTGCACTCGGCAACTCGTGTTGGGCTTCCGCCACCGGCAGTGAGCGTTCACTCTGAACCAGCCTGCCCGAAACGAGCCACCACAAGGCCCTGGCATCGGGCAACAGCGGTGGCATGGTCCACTGGACCCCGGCGGGGATCTCGAAAACCGAGAGCAGCGTGTCGCGCGCACGCAGCACTTGAAGCTCTCTGACCGATTCACGCGTGCGCTCGAGCGGTTCGAAATCTTCGCGCGTCCGCCGCACCTCGACCGCCGCGGCGCGCGCGCGCCCTTCGAGCGCCCCCGGTTTCTCGAGCGACAGCTGTACGTCCACGAGCTCGGGCTGGGTCGCGAGCAGCATCGCGCACAATTCCTCAGCCGCCATTTCTATCAATTGATAGCGGCGAAAACGTAACATTGCGATCAATTGCGCCGCGACGCTGTCGTAGTCGACGGTCTGAGAAATACGGCCACTGCGTCCGGCCTTGCGCGTGTCCACACCGAAGGCCACGTCGAGACGCAGCCGTTGCTCGCGATCGCGTTCGAACGGGAAGATCCCGACGATGCAATCCAGCTCCAAGCCGACGATCCGAATCACGTCCATGCTCGGCGTCTAGCACGAAAACTCCGCACGGCGGAATGCCGGCTCGTAAGTGTTCCGCCCGACTCGAAACGGGGCTGTACCCCGCTTCAGTGGGTCGTGGCTGGCGCGGTCTCGGCCAAGCGAATGCTGAAAGGCCATTCGGGCTGCGCACGCTGCCAAGAGTCTTCTTCGTTGCTGCGGAAATCCACGCGCAATACGTACTCACCGAAGACCGGCGGAAACGGGATGCCCATGGTTCGCGTGCGAAAACGCGACGTCAGTGGTCGATGCCGAAACGTCGTGCTGGAGGTTTCGAGCCCGGACTCCGCCACCAGCACGAAGCGTGTTTCGAACGGTTGCCCCTGTTCACCCGACATCAAGCGCCAATAGGCGTGAATCTCGAGCGGCAATAGGCCATTGGGTGGGTGCCCCGCGCGCGGGTGAACGTTTATCTGCTCAACGACGTTGAACAGACTGACGTTGTTCGAGGTTTGATCGATCGCCGAGCTCGCGCAGACGGTCAGGAAATAGCACTGGGGCACAGCGCGGGCTTATAGCGACTTTGCCGGCCCGCGCCCGGAAAATGCGCGCGCTGACGACTCACCAAGGCCGACCTGAGCCGGTTGCGAGTTGGAGCACCGCGATGATGCCGCCCAGCGCAATCAGCACCCCGATCGCGCTGGCGAACAACCGAGTTGGGCGAGTGACTTCCCGACGTTCGAGAACGAGCAACAGTGCGTCAGTGGTGGCACGCGTCGCTTCAATCGCCGTCAGAACGACGGCCACCAAATGCAAAGTGCCGGTGAGCGGGATGAACTGCCAGGTCGACGATAGCGACGCGCACCAGCGATCGTAGTCCAGTGCGAGTTCAGCGAACTGGCCGCCCGTGCCCCAGCCGAGCGCGTGCAGCAGCCAGGCGCCCGCCACGATCGGCCCCAGTTCCGGCGAGGGTCTGCGGTCACTCGAGCGGCGTCGCCACAACCAACGCGCTGCAACGCAGCTCGCGACCGCCACTGCTCCCCACGGGAACGCAAACCAGCGCCCTTGAAGAATCGCCTCGAACGTCGAGCGATCTTGCGCTGCTCTAGCGATTGACCAAAGATAAGCGCCTGCCCCGATGGGCACGCTGGCGTCCAACAATCCAATGCTACTGGAGATCGCCCCGTTCGATGCGTGCTGAAGGTGTTCGTCGGGCAGCGGCGTCATTCGAGTCGGGTATGGCGTCCGGCGTCAACGTTAGCGAAGCCTGCGCGCGTTCGCCAAGGGCGCTTGGGGGGTATGCCACAAGCAGCCGCCTAGGAGCCATGTTTTGCGCGTTGCTGACCGCGGGCGCATGTGCAGAGGCGCACCGCGCCGAGCATGAACCGCGCGCTGCCCTCGCCGACAACACTCAGGCGCAAAGAGAGTTTCGTTCGCTTTCCAGCGCCTGGCACTCGCTGGCGGCCACCGAGCGAGTTCACTTGGAGCAACCCCTGCGGGAATACATCGCGCGTTATCCCAAGGAGGATCCGACCCGCTTGGCTCGCGGCTATCTCGGTTGGATCCTCTACCAAAAGGGCGAACTGGTCGAAGCTGAGCGCTGCATCGATCCCAACTTGCGCGGTCCTGAGGGGCGCGCGAAGGACTTCAGTCAGGTCGTGGAGGGCGCGGTCCTCACCGAACATGGGCGTCCCTTGGACGCGATTCGACTGCTCCGCCCGTTGCAGCGACAACTCATCGACCCGATTGAGCGCTTCCTCGCGACGGAACAACTCGTGCACGGCGCACTTGCGGCCGCCTTGTACGCCGAAGCACTGAACTACATGGTCGACTGGCTCGATCAAGCCGAAGCGCGCGATCGAACGCGTATCGCTGAAGCCATCGAAGCGCGCGTCGCAAAGATCCCGGATAGCTATCTGGAACACGCCCTCGATCCACTGGAACAAGAGGGCGAGAGCAGCACCAACAGCGATGCCCACCGCGGGATCCACCGGCAATGGTTGTTTCAGACCATCACGAAGCAATTGGCGCATGTGGCCGAACGCACGCGCAACGTCAGCCTGGCCGCGCGCATCCTAGAGCGAAACCCTGCGCTTGCTCTCGACCCCGCTTCGAGCTCCTTGGTCCAACTCGCAACGGGTGGTGAACCTCCGGCGACCATCGCGGGACGCACCATCGGCTTGTTGCTCGAGACGAACGACGCGTTGTCCCGCAGACGCGCCGCCGACGTCGCAGCCGGCATCGCGTTCGTGTTGGATCAGAAAGAGGGTCGCGACCACGACGTGCAGCTCGTGTTCGAGGACGCCGTCCCGGACGCCGCTGCGGGTCTGTCGAAGCTGTTGGCACAAGGTGCTGCCGTGCTCGTCGCGGGAATCGACACCAAGAACAGCGACGCTGCCATGCACTATGCGCAGGTATCGCAAGCGCCATTGCTGTCTTTGGCCTCCAATCCAACGGGCAGTGACTTCGCATTTTCGGTGGGTTTGGCTGCCGCCGCCGAGGAAGGTCTGTTGAGCACGCTGCTGGTCAACATGGGGTACCGGGTGATGACCTATGGACCGCTGGACTACCCTTGCAACGACCCAGCTCTGACGCTGCCCTGGCAGACGCCGGACGCGGTGCGCATCACGGGAGCCGCGCTGCTCTTGGACGGAACCTGTCTGAAAGCATTCACCCATGACACGCACGGTTCGAGCCCCAAGCCGCGGCTCGCATTGGGTGTCGAGAGCAGCTTCACGGCGCTCACGAAACCCGATACACTGCGCGGCTATTCTCAACCCCTATTCTTGTCGGCAGGTTACTACCCCTTCATGGACGAGCAGCCGAGCGATTTGGAAGCCTTTCGCGCGCGCAGTCGACGCATTCCGAACTGGTACGAGACCCTTGGACACGACGTTGCCGAAATCGCCGTGCAAGTGATGGCGCCGTTGCCAGAAGTGCGCTCCACCGAATTGGCAGACGTTACCCGCTACCACGCCTCGGTTCAGCAAGCCTTACGGGGTTTCGAGTCCGACAAACTGTGGTCTTCGAAGCACGCTCGCTTCGACGCGCAGCATCAGTTGGAGCGCGAGTTAGGGCTCGCAGGTCAAGACCCGAAGAACGACAGCGACAAGCAAGGAAGCCCATGATGCTGCGTGTGCCTTTGCCCACCCGCCGCGCAACGCGTCAGCTGGCCCAAGCCTTGGGTCGGCAACTGCAAGTTGGTGACTTGGTGATCCTCACGGGTGAACTCGGCGCGGGTAAAACGTTCTTCGTGCGCGCGCTGGCGCGCAGTCTGGGGTTGGACACGAACGTGCGGGTCACCAGCCCAACCTTTGCGCTCGTGCAGGAACTCGAAACGCGCCCGCCGCTCGCGCACGCAGATCTGTATCGGCTCACGGGTGCGCGGCAGCTCACCGACACCGGACTAGAAGCGATGCGCGAACAGGCCGTGCTGATCGTGGAATGGGGCGCGCCCTATGCGGCCGCGCTGGGCGGCGACGCCTTGGAGCTCAAGCTCACCCCCGAGCCGCGCCACGCCGAGTTGTACGCCGACGGTGAACGCAGTCACCGCATCCTGAAGGCGCTCGAACAGGGCTTGGCGCCGAGCGGCGCAGCCGTCAGCCTCCGCGATTAACCACGTAAGCCTGGCGCCTCGTGGCCGCTTTCGACCACGTACTCGTCGTAGCCGCCACCATAGACGCGTGGCCCCTGGGGTCCGAGTTCGAGCACGCGATTCGACAGCGCGCTCAGGAACTTGCGGTCATGCGAGACAAACAAGAGCGTGCCCTCGAAGCCGCGCAGAACCTTCACCAGGGTCTGCTTGGTGTCCATGTCGAGGTGGTTCGTCGGCTCGTCCAGTACGAGCAAGTTCGGTGGATCGAACAACATCAACGCCAGCACCAGACGAGCCTTTTCACCACCCGAGAGCACTGCGCAGGACTTTTCGACATCGTCGCCCGAAAAGCCAAACGCGCCGAGCAGCGTGCGTAAGACGCCGAGCGACGCCGTGGGAAAGCGATCTTGCGTAGCACCGACGACGCTCAGCTCCGGTTTCAGAATCTCCATCGCGTGTTGCGCAAAGTAACCGAGCTTCACGCCGGCCCCGAGCCGGACTTCACCGCGATCGGGCGTCGAGCTGCCTGCCACCAACTTGAGCAGCGTGCTTTTACCTGCACCGTTTACTCCCATCACACACCAACGTTCCTGACGGCGGATCAACAGGTCGAAACCAGAATAGATCGTCAGGTCTCCGTAAGCTTTGTGCACGCCGGTAATGCCGACCACGTCGTCCCCGGAACGGGGCGGCGCGCGGAAGTCGAACTCCACTATTTTGCGCTGCTTCGGCGGTTCGATCTTCTCGATCTTCTCGATCTTCTTCACGCGCGACTGGACTTGGGCAGCGTGGCTCGCGCGCGCTTTGAAGCGGTCGATGAAGGCTTGTTCTTTCGCCAACATCGCCTGTTGCCGCGCAAACTGTGCGGCCTGCTGCTCCTGACGCAAACGATATTGCTGGGTATAGAAATCGTAGTCGCCGGAATAGCTGATGAGCTCACCAGAATCGATGTCGACGATGCGGGTTACCACGCGGTTGAGAAACGCCGGATCATGTGACGTGAGCACGAGCGCACCGCCAAACGACTTGAGGAAGCCTTCGAGCCAAATGATCGACTCGATGTCGAGATGGTTCGTCGGCTCATCGAGCAACAGCACGTCGGGTTTCATCAAGAGCACGCGCGCCAACGCCACGCGCATCTTCCAGCCGCCAGACAGCGCCCCGACGTCCCCTTCTTGCACCGCGTTACTGAACCCGAGACCCGCAAGGACTGCGCGCGCCCGCGACTCGATTGAATAGCCGTCGAGTTCGTCGAAGCGCGCTTGCACGACGCCGAAACGCTCGACCAACTCCTCCAGCTCGTCCGCACGCTCAGGGTCTGCCATGGCGGCCTCGAGCGCGGCCAACTCGGTGCGCACGCCTGCCACCTCGCCTGCCCCCGCGATCGTGGCTTCGATCACACTCATGCCGTGCATCTCGCCGACGTTTTGATCGAAGTAACCGATGGTGATGCCGCGATCGATGTTGACGTTGCCCGCATCGGGCAGCTCTTGGCCCACCACTAGGCGAAAGACCGTCGATTTGCCCGCACCATTGGGGCCAACCAAACCGACACGCTCGCCGCGAAACACTGCGAGACTCGCGTCGAGGAACAAGATCTGGGCGCCGTGGCGCTTGGAAACGGTGTCGAGCTGAATCACGGGGCGGACCGTGCCAGGTCACGCGTCATCGGTGAAGTGCCAATCGTCAGCCGGCGCGACCGCTGTCTGCAGCCAAAATGTATCGAAGTAGGTCACGCATCGTGAGGATCCCGATCAACTCGCCCTCTTCATCCACGACCGGGAGCGAATTGAAACTCGCCTCGGCGAACAACTCCGCCGCACGCCGCAACGTGTCCTTCGGGTGCAGCGTGACGAGCCGTTTCTCCATCACGCCCTCGATGTCCAGCGCCTCATCGAGTTCGTCCTGCCCAACGTCGAGCACGGGGCTCTCGTCCTCGTCCGCATCGATACCAATGCCAGCGCGCAATAGATCGGTCGTGCTGATGATACCGACGAGCTTGTTGCCGTCGAGCACCGGCAAATGATGGATCGAGCCAGCGCTCAGCAAACGACAGGCGGTGCTCATACGATCGGTGACGTCTACCGTGACGAGCCGATCAGTCGTCATCACGAACGAAACCGAATTGCCGAGCAACATTCGTCGCAGCGTAGCTGTCCGCCCAAAGAGCGCAAGCAGCGAAATCGGGTGGTGCGCGAAACCCTACTCACTCGCTCGGCGCGACCTCAACGCGAGCGAAGCCACAGGTTGAGAATCACGCTCAACACCACACTTACGACCAAACAACTGACGATCGGAAACTGAAACTCTGTCTGCTTGCCTTTGTAGACGATGTCACCCGGGAGCCGTCCCAAGCCAAGTCGCTCACCCAAGACGATCAGGCCGCCGACGACGATCAGCCCCACACCAAACAGAATCAGCGTCTTACCGAGCTGTGACATGGTGGGGTTTGACAACACGGTGGGCTGTGGACGACACGGGGGACTCGCATCCGCGCAGCGTCTAAGCGACGCGCGTTTGGGGAGCTCGAGCGCTCAACTCGAGCATCCGCTCGATTGGCACCAGCGCCGCGCGACGCAGCGTCTCATCCATGACCAGCTCGGGCTTCAGATCGCGCAGCGCCAAATAGATCTTCTCCGGCGTGTTGAGGCGCATGAAAGGGCACTCGTTGCAACTGCAGCTTTCGTCCTCGGGCGGCGCCGCAATCAATTCCTTGCTCGGCGCGAACTTCTTCATTTGATGCAAAATGCCTGGTTCAGTCGCGACGATGTAACTCGCAGCGCTGTCCTTGACGACGAAGTCGAGCAGCGCGGCGGTCGAACCCACGAACTCGGCGCGCTCGAGAATCCCCTCCTCGCACTCCGGATGGGCGATTAACTTCGCGCCACGGTGGCGTTGTTGCAGCTCGATGATGCGCCGCTCGCTGAAAGTCTCGTGCACCAGACAAGTGCCGGGCCAGAGCACGAGCTTGCGACCCGTCTGTTTCATGACGTAACGCCCCAGATTGCGATCGGGCGCGAACAGGATGGTCTTGTCCTCGGGCAAGCTCGCCACGATTTGAGCCGCGTTGCTCGATGTGACGATCACGTCGCTCAGTGCCTTCACCTCGGCTGTGCAGTTGATGTAGCTGACGGTGATGGACCCGGGATACTTGGCCTGCCACTGACGAAAGCGATCCGCCGGGCAACCATCAGCTAGCGAACAACCCGCTTCCATGTCCGGCACCAACACGGTGCGTGTCGGATTGAGGATCTTCGCGGTTTCAGCCATGAAGTGAACGCCTGCAAAGACGATCACATCGGCCTCTGTGCTCTTGGCTTGTCGCGCCAACTGCAAGGAGTCGCCAATGAAATCTGCGAGGTCTTGGATTTCGCTCTCCTGGTAGTAGTGAGCGAGCAGCACCGCGTTCCGCTCGCGTTTGAGCCGGCGGATTTCCGCGTCCAAATCGCCAACGGGCAGGGTTTGAGCAGAAGAGACCATGTACTGAGCGTAAAGCACTTCCGGGCGTGGCACAGGGGAAAAGCGCTTTTCCCTCTGCCTCGCGCCGAGCTTCTGCTCTAAGTTTGCGACACCCTTGCGTGGAGAACTCACACTCGTGACTCGACGGCTCGCGCACCCGCCAGCTGACCGTGCGCGGCGCGCCGCCTTCGTCTGCTGCCTGGCCCAGTTCGCAATGGCGATGGCTTGCGGGGGGGCAAATGCGTCGCTCGACACGGCGTCGGCAGCCAACGCGAACCGCACGGCCGCGACTCGCACTGGCACTGCAACGAAGGCGCAAGACGAACACGCCGCGAGCCTCGGTTTTCCGCACTCGAGCGCGGGTCACTGGTTGTTGCTCCCCGATACCCTGACGCCAGAGGTCGATGATCTGGCGCCCAACGGCTTCAGACGGCTTCTGCATCGCGGAATCCGCGTGCTCGATCTTCCCGATGGCTCGGTACGCATGGCCGAGCAAGCCTTCAACAACACCGAGATCGATTCGCTCGAGCTTCCGGAGCGCCTCGGCGGTGGCACTTTGTTCACTAGTAACGGCTCAGGAGGTTCGCTCTTGTGGTGGGCTCCGAGTTGGCTGGAAGACGCGCGCCCAGTGGCGACGATTCCGGACCGTATCGGGCAGGTCGTTGCGGGGTTCGATCGCCTGTATCTGCAGATCGAACCGAACCACGAGCTGTTGGCCCTCGACATTCACTCGGGCAAACAAGTCGATTTGGGTCCGCTCCCGCCCGGCTCTGCCTACCAAGCGCTCGCGTTCGTGGACGATTGGTTCGGTGCAGTATTCTCGGACGTACTCGGACTACAAGCGACGTTCGACCGCGGTAACACGTGGCACGCACTAGACGTAGGCGACGCAGACTTACGCTTGGAAGTATCGGGCGATCGAATCCTGGTGGTCTCGGGGCGCGCCCGCTCCTGGCTCTCGCCAGACGGGACTCTCAGCTCGGAAAGCAGCGCAGATCCCCAGAATCTGGCGACCAACCTCGCACAAGACGCCAGCCGAGACGCTCGCTTCGCGGACGAGGAGCAACAGCCGCCAGCGCGCGGATATCTTCAGCCTTTGGGGCCGCGGCCGATCCGGGATGCAGTGCTTTACGGTTGGCCGTTGAGCGAACACGAAGCGCTGGTCATGAGCCACGGCGCGCTCGGACGAGTGGCGCTCGACGACGGTCGCTTGCTCGACTATCGCGCGAACGTTTACGAGGGGGCTTCGGCTTGCCCGGCGCTGGCACTGGGTTCCGGTGTAGCGTTTACTTGTAGCGATCCTAAACTTGGAACGCGCTTGTACACCTACGCCGCGCCGGATCGGGTAACCCAGATCGCGCGGTTCGAGGGTCAACGCAAAGTGCAATCCTCGGGCAACGGTCGGATTGTGGTCAGCGGCAGCTGCGGCCCAGCGGAGCACGACGCGGACAAGCCAGCCTATTGCGTGTTCGACACTCCGACGCAGCATCGCGAGTTCGTACTGCCGCGAGCCGACGACGGGCGAGTCGTTGCGCTTCGTGACGGCCGGGTCGTCGTGGTCCACCCTCCCGGTCGCGACGGGCGGGGCGACATCCGCATCCTCGATGGCGATCACTCGACGTTGCGCGCGCTGGCAGCAGCTGGCCCGTCGGTGAGATTGCCCGCACTGGTCACCCATGGAACCTGGCTCGACGGCATGGCCGAGCTGCAGCCTGGGGTCTTGGGTGCATGGGTCGCCGGAGGGCAAGATTACATCGGCATCAGTGTTAACCTGAATGGGACAATAGAAATCGCAGGCGGGACCAACGCCGAAAGTGGTGAACTCGGACGGACGATTCTGGCGGGGCCGCTCGCGTTCGAGGTCTCCGGTTCGGGAGTGGCCTGGCAAACGCGGGATTTCGGCTTCCATTGGCAGAAGCTTTCGTTGCCCAGAGCGCTCGACCCCTACTCGCCTACCGATGCCCGGGCCCTGGCGGCACAAGCACCAAGTCTCGGCTGTTCACCCGTTGGCTGCCTGTATGAACCTTGGGTGCGCATCGGATTCGAAGCCTCGGCCGCCGACCAGGGCAGCGCTGGACGTAGCGCCGAGGTACCTCCACTGCTCAACACGCAGACGCCGGGCTACGCCAGCAGCAACTTGGTTTGTTATCCTGCCGGAGCTCCTTCGGGCATCGATGGGAGTCTGGCGAAGCAAATCTCGGAGCTCGAGGAGCGCCGTCCGCGACGTGGAAACGAAAGCGGCTACGGGCGCAACGTCCTCGGCGGCTCACGCGGCCAAGTCGACATCGTCAACGGGGCCTTCCGCCCTTTTTGGTCGCTCAAAGGCCCGCGCACGAACGAGAGCGATCTGTTGCTCGACATGGGTCACGAGTACCCAGTCGAATTTCGCAGCTACGCTTGGGGAGAGCGAGGTCCAGATTGGACTGAAACCGGGACTTGGCTCGTGCGCGTCGCGACGCGTTTCGGACCGAAGCCGGTTTGGTCGACGGCTCCGACCCGCACGCCTTGGCGGGATTGGATCCAAGCAGCCGAGATCTTCGGTGCGAACCGCTCAGGGCCTACTGCGGATTGGTTGCTCGCGCTGGATCCCGATGAAACTAGCGGCGTATTGCGCATCACGGCCCACGGCGGAGCTGATCTGCATTGGGTCGAAGATGGGCGCGTGATCACGAGTTCGAGCAGCGCGGATTTGCCGCAACCCTCCAACGTCGTGCGCCTCGACGACAGTATGGTGTTAGGCGTCCCCAGCGGCTCCCAGTACGACGTGTACCGCTGGAGCCAGCGCGAACTTGCGCATCTTGCACGCTTCCCGATCAACGAAGCGTCGCGCGTGATGGTCGTGCGTTCATCCGATGCGCAACGAATCGCGATTTGGGTGCATGCGCCCAAGGGCGCCTGGTACCTGTATCCACTCGGCCCTGACGGCTCACCTAGGGCGCCGCTGGTATTCTCACGTGAACAGCTCAATCGGACACTGACCGCGTGCGATTCGGACGCAAGCGGTTGGCTCGTGCGAGCAAGCTTGCCACTCACACGCTTTGGAGAAAGCGACTCTACGAACACCCTGAGCTTGATGGACGGCCGCGAGAGCTCCCAAGCGAATGACGTCGTCGCCAAGGTCCTAGTGAACGACAACTCTCTGTGTCTCCTGGAGCTGGCGGCAACGCGCTCTGGAAGGCCCTCCGAGAAGCGACCCAAGCCCGAAGCGGTAGGCACGGCTGCCCGAATCGCGCTGACTTTACGCGATCCAGTGAACGACTTGCACGAGCACTTCCGCTGCACGCCGTGACGTTCGCAGCGCGCGCTGGCTGCGCTCGAATCAGACGCAAGCTCGACGGGCTGTGCGATGCAAACGGCCGCTGTGCGCGGCCTGCTCCAGCCCCCGACCATCTGCCGCGAGTCTCGTGAATTGTCGGGTGTGGCGAATGCTCACGCTTTGTAGCGCGGGCGATCACCCTGCAGGCACAGCGGCAACGGCTGACGCTCGCGTGGGTGTGTTCGCTCGACGCGCCCGCCTCGGGGATCCGAGCCCGCGAATCCGGCACCTAACCAATTTGAACTAGCTCCAGTGAGCCACAGACCAGCGTTACGGGTGGTGTCGTCACACTGATCGGGGGCGTTCACCCCCCTGCACCACACGTCGCAACTGAGCGTATGCCGGCGCAGGGGAACGGTCTGACCTGCTTGAGCTGACCAGAATCGTTCTGTCTTCGTATTCTCAAAATCTGGAACGTTCGTCGCTCAGAACGCGAAGAAATTCCTTCGAAATCGTTTGAGTAATCCGCCGCAATCCTGGTACACGATTGCTGTTCGCGCGGAGCGAGGCTGTCCCCCCCGGCCCCTTCGCGCGAACCCTATTTCAGGGCGAAATTTCTTTCGCGTCTCGCACGGCTCCAGCCGCTGCGAGTCTGCACTGAGACTGAGTTGGGCGGCGTACGCGTCAATCCGCACGCCGCCGATACATCACTTGGGGCCGCGCGCTCCAAGCTCGCGAGAGCGCAGCGTGGCCTGCGCAACTGCATCGACGAGAGCCGCCCTCACGCCGCCTCGTTCCAGAGCAAACAAGCCTTCTGCGGTGGTGCCCGCGGGGCTGGTGACTCGGTCACGAAGCTCCGCCAGGTGAGCGTCACCTTGCGCAGCCAGGCGAGCCGTCCCGAGCAGCGTTTGAATCGCCAGCTCTCGCGCGACATCGCGCGATAACCCCATGCGCACACCCCCATCGGCGAGCGCCTCCATGAACAATAGCGCGTAGGCTGGGCCACTGCCTGAAAGACCCGTCACAGCGTCGAGCTGCGTCTCGGCGACGACCAATGCCTTGCCGACCAACCCAAACAGCTCACTGGCAAACGCTTGGTCGGCGACGGTTGCAGAGGGGCCCATCGCAAACGCAGTGGCACCCTCACCAATCAAAGCCGGCGTATTTGGCATCGCCCGAACGATGCGTGTGTCCTTGCCAACCCGTTCTGCTAGCCCCTCAATCGAAACGCCGGCGCAGACCGAGATCAACAACTTGGTTTGACCAAACTTGGTAGCGCAGGGCCCGAGTGCCTGAGCTACGGTTTGAGGCTTCACAGCCAAGATCACGCAATCTGCCCAATCCACGAGCGCCGCGTTGTCGGTCGTGGTCTCGATACCGAAGCGATTGGTCAGTACTTGCAGCTGCGCGCTCGACACGTCGCTGGCACGAATCTGTTCACGAGCTACCGTCCCCTTGTCGATCAAACCGGCAATCAAGGCGCTCGCCATGTTGCCGCCGCCGATAAAGCCAATGCATCGCGTTTCCATTGGCTGCGATCTAGCCGGATCGCTCCCCGGGCGCCACGACAACCGTCAATCCGGTGCCACGACGAGCCACGCCGTCGTCAATCCTTGAAGAAGCCTTTCAGGCGCTCGAAGACCCCCTGCTCCTCCTCTTGGGCTTGCTGCTCGAAGCGCTGCAGCAGCTCACGAGCGTTGGCGCTCAGCGTCTTTGGAACGCTCACTTTGACCACGCAACGATGATCACCCGACCCCGCCCGAAAGCGATGCGGTACGCCTTTTCCGCGCAAGCGAATCACGCTGTCATGGCCGGTTCCCGGGGCCACGCGCAGACGCGCCTTGCCGTGCACCGTGTCGACCTCCTTGTCGCAACCGAGCGCGGCCTCGGCGAACGTAATCTGGACGTCGCTCTCGACGTCGTTGGCGTCGCGTTTGAAGCTTGCGTGCGGTCGCACGTTGATCCGCACCTTGAGGTCACCCGGCGGCATCAGCATCGATAACCTACTACCGGCACCAATCACGGTCTCGATGGCCCCCCCTTCGACCCCCGCCGGCAAAGTCAGATTCACTTCACGCAAGCGCTCGACCAGGCACTGGCCAGAGCACTCCGGACACACACGATCGGGTACCCTGCCAGTTGCGTTGCAGGCACGACACGGGGTGTCCATCGCCAGCGACATCCAACTCATGGTCTGCACCCGAGCTCTGCCGCTGCCTGCGCAGGTTCGGCAAATGTTCCAAGAGGCGTCCGCGTGCGCGCCAGTCCCCTCGCAGCGCTCACAGCGGTCCGTACGGCGATAAGCAATTGCGCGCGAACAACCGAGAACTGCTTCTTCGAACGCGAGATCGACTGCCACTTCGATGTCGCCCGAGTCGGCGGGCGCGCTTGGCGCAAAGCCCGCCCCGAGAATCTCGCTGAGCCAGTCCTCGATCCCGGCGAACGGAGTTCCCGCGAAACCTCCCGTGAAGTCCGGCGCCGTCGAACCGCGCCCTCGGGCTCCGTAGCGGCGTTCGTAGCGCTGACGCTTGTCTGGATCGCTCAACACCTCGTAGGCGCCGCTGATCTCTTTGAAGCGCTGCGCCGAATCGGGATCGTCAGGATTGCGATCGGGGTGGTGTTCTCGGGCCAAACGGCGAAACGCAGCCTTGATGTCTTGGTCGGTCGCGTCGCGCCCGACACCCAACACTTCATACGGGTCTCGCACCGGGGACACATAGCAAACGCCTGCCGCGAACGGGAGTGGAGCCCGGGCACCTCGGCCCCGTAGCGGGCCGTTCCGTTTGTGGCCGGCGCAACCCCGAGGCCAGCGGCGCGCTCGAATTTGCTGCGAATTTCTCGGCGCGATCACTACATTCTAGCTCTGCCATGCTGTACCGCGCGTCAGCCACTCGTTACCGTGATCCGTCTTTCTATCGTCGCTCGGGGCGCTGGGGTTTGCAGTTGCCCGCGCTCTCACTGGGGCTCTGGCACAACTTTGGCGGACACGACGTGTTTGCCACAGCGCGCCAAACCCTGCTCGACGCGTTCGATATGGGCATTACTCATTTCGACCTCGCGAACAACTATGGTCCCCCCTACGGCGCGGCAGAGCAGACGTTCGGCACCGTTCACCGCCACGATCTAAAGCCCTACCGCGACGAGCTGATCATCTCGACCAAGGCCGGTTACGACATGTGGCCAGGACCTTACGGCAACGGCGGGTCGCGGAAGTATCTACTGGCTTCCCTCGATCAGAGCTTGAAGCGCATGGGCCTCGAGTACGTCGACATCTTCTACAGTCACAGGCCCGATCCCGACACACCACTCGAAGAGACGTGCGGCGCCTTGGCGCATGCGGTGCGCGTAGGCAAAGCGCTCTATGTCGGCATTTCGAACTACGACGCAGCGCAGACGCGTGAAGCATCGCGCATCTTGGAGCAGATGGGGACGCCGTGTCTGATTCACCAGCCGCGCTACAACTTGTTGGACCGCAAGATCGAGCCCGAACTACTAGCTACGTTGGGTGAACTGGGGATTGGCTGCATCACCTTCAGCCCACTGGCACAAGGGTTGCTCACCGATCGCTATCTCACCGACATTCCCGCCGACACGCGCGCCGGCAAGGGCTCGCGCTTCCTGAGACCGGAACAGATCACGAGCGAGTTGCGCCACAAGCTGGTGCTTTTGAACGAGCACGCGCGTCAGCGTGGCCAGTCGCTCGCCCAGATGTCGCTCGCTTGGTTACTCAGCCGTCCCGGGGTGACGTCCACCTTGGTGGGGGCGAGTCGGTCGAGTCAACTCGTCGACAGCGTTGCCGCGTTGAACAACATGGTGTTCTCGCCGGAGGAACTTGCCCACCTCGACGCGATCGTCCGAAGCTAGCAAGCGTCACAGCCGAAAGCGGTGGCCGCGCCCGGCGAGCTGAATTAGCCTGAGAGCGATGTCTTCCGAAGAGAACGCGCACCCGATCGAGCTGCAGCTGGACTACCAGCGCATGAACACGTTCTTCGCCGACTACGTGAAGAACATCTCGCGCGGGGGAACGTTCATCAACACCAAGAAGCCATTGCCGGTCGGCACGCGTTTCGTGTTCGTGCTGGGCGTTCCGCGCATCTCGCAACCCTTGCGCTTCGACGGCGAAGTGATGTGGGTGACCCACGCCGAGGACGCCTCCAAGGCCAACCCGCCGGGCATGGGGATCGAGATTCACTACGCCACCGAGGCGGATCGATTGCGGGTTCAAAACACCGTGGAAGCCCTGATGCGTGAAGAGCTCGGGGTGCGCCTGACCCATCGCCTGATCGGGCATTGAGCCGCGGCCAGCGCCCGAGCAACCACTCAGCGAGGATCTAGACCCGCTCTACGGTAAGTTGATGCCTTGCGGCAACGCGGGGCGCTGAGCGCCCTGTGCGCTCAGCAGGAACTCGCGAGCGATGCGCACTTCGACGAGTTCGATGGCCTCACTGTTGGCAACCGCTTTCAGCTTCGTCAGCGTCTGGTCGCTGGCATGCTCCACGTGTTCACTCAGTGCCGTGTAGAACTGCGCTTCCACGCGCTGAATCGGATTGCTCGCACGCCCGAGCAACTGCTCTCGGGTCAGGCTCCCGCGCGCCCAATCGCGCAGCGCGCTCGTCCACGAGCCCTCTGCGCTATCGACCCGCGCCAACGCTTCTTCGACACTGCCGTCACTGGGTGCGTGCACGCGCAACTGCAAGAGCTTCACCCAAAGTGCGGCGTAAGTCAGATCTGCGTCGGCCAAATCGCCATCGAGTGCTTCGCGCAATGCGCGGCGGCCCGCCTCGAGATCGGACAAACACAACGCGCGCCGCGCCGCGTCGAGCACTGTCGCCGTCAGCTGAACACTGTCGTTGCGGGCAGCGTCCTCAGCGCGACCCACCGCGCGATTGGCAGCTTCGGCTTCGCCGTAGCGCTCGAGCACATCGGCCAGCACGCGCTCCACTGCGGCGAGCTGGGGTCCCGTGCGCGCTTGCGAGCGCGCGCCCAGCACGCGCTCCAGGGCAGTCTGCAAAGCAAGCCCAGCGGCTTGCGTCTGCCCTCGCTCGCGTTCGAGGTCGTAAATCATGACCTGGGTCGCGGCTTCGCCCGCCGGATCGGAAGCGGCGTTCGCAAGCTTCACCATCTTCGACAAGGACTCGCGCGCGCCGTTCAGATCGCCTTTGTGACGTTGAATGCCGGCCAGTAACCTGAGCACGCTAGCATTGCTGGATCGCTCGGCAACGCGCGTCAGGTATGGGTACGCTTCTTCTAGATACCCCGCCCGACTTTCGAGGCCCCCCATCTCCTGCCAGACGTCGATTGCGCCAGGACGCATGCCGTTCGAATAGCGCGCCGTGGCGGCCAACTCGACGTAGCGCGCGGCGTTCTGGTAACTCTGGCGCACCAGTGCCAAATCACCGCGACCCTCGGCCTGGTCGAGCGAGCGAAGCAACAACGTCAAGGACCACCCGAGCTCCTCTGCCGACGGCTCTTTGCCGAGCACGGGATCCAACAAGGCGAGCGCCGCATCCGGCATGCTGTGCTCTGCGAGCAGGGTCGCCAATCCGACGGCGCTCTGCATGGTCGTGGGATCCGCGCGGTGCCTGGCCAAGGCCGCGCCCCAGGCCGCCGCCAACGCGACATCGGGATCGAGACCCAGTTCACCCGCGGCCTTCGACGATTGATAGAAGCTGAACAGATCTCCCCAAGCGTCGGCATCGCCGTCCGCGGCGTCGGCTAGTCGCGCCACCAAGCGCGGATTGGAGATCACGCTCATCGGCTCACCCTCGAGAGCGTTTACGGCTGCCGCAGCATCGCCGTCCCGAAGATACAAGGCCGCCATCACGGGCGCGCCGATCGTCACTGCCCGATGCGCTTCGTTGCGCTCGTCGAACTCGTCGTGCGTCATCGGGGCGCCTTGTTCACCCCCGACATTGAGCGCGCGGGTTACCCAGGCGACGGTGGCAACGTTTGCGTTTTCGAGACTCTCCGCGTCGCGAGTGATCAGGGCGTGAGCAGCCTGGCTGCGCTGCTTCTGACTCGCAGCGACCATCGTGCCCGGAGCGCTATCCGCTTCCCAAGCCTTCAGCGCAGCGACGTGAGCGGCCACGTCGGTCTTCGCCGAGCCGGGCACCAGCAACGGATCGACCAAGTCGAAAAAGCCGCGGGTCTGGCCTTCGCGCCCACGCCGGGAAACCGCCGCCGCGGCGGCGAGCAAAGTGCGTTCTTTGCCGCTGAACATCTCGGAGCGAAGCTCACCCGTGCGCACCAAGAGCAAAGCTCCCATCGTGGCGGTGAGTCCGACGTCCTCTTGCCCTGCGTCGAAGTACCAGGCGGCACGGCCCAGTTGATGTTGAACCACCGCTACCAGGAGGTTGAGGCGTTCTGGCGTCTGCTCGCCGTCGTTGAGCAATTTGACGACGGCCTGTGCGAACTGTTGCTCCGAAAGCACAACCCGCTGGATGGTCACGCGTTTCAAAGCGTCCGCGCTCATCGCGGGCTTCTGCCGTTGCACGCCGCAACCGACGCTGCCAAACGTGCCGACGGACGCCATCAAGCTCGTCAAAACCAGGCGTCGCCAAGGCCCGACACCGCGCAACGCGACGGCACCAAAGAGTTTCTTTCGCGCCCCTGGTCCCATGCTCGTGTGCGGCATTTGCTGTCGCGTAAAATGGTCGTTTGTGGGTGCCGGCGCAAGCGGCGCGTGGTGCCGAGGCTTTGCCGATGAGACAGGGTGGGTTCCCTGGGCGGCACGTAGCCGCGCATCCGCGACTTCCCCACTGCTTCCTCAGTGCGCGCCCTGTGTCGCAGCGGGATGCCCCACCATGAATGCCCTGGCCACCCGCCCGGCACACGCGATGGCCTCGCCCACGGCGACGGGAATCGCGTTAGCCTAGCCGTGCCGGATGTCGTCGACTCCTCGTCCCACTCCGAAGAAGCTCGCTTGCTTCGATCTGATCCGTCCCCTGGGTACAGGCGGGATGGCCGAGGTCTTTCTAGCGAAGAAGACCGGAGCAGGCGCGACCTTCAAGCTGCTCGTCGTCAAACGCATCCTGCAGGCACACGGCTCATCCCAGCGCTTTCATCGGATGTTCGCCGAGGAAGCGCAACTGGCGACGCGGCTCAATCACGCCAACATCGTCCAAGTCTACGACTTTCAGGACTTCGGCGAAGAAGGCCAGCTGCTCAGCATGGAGTATGTCGAGGGGCCAGATTTACGGCGCCTCCACCGTGCAATCCGGGCTCGCAATTCGCGCATGCCCGCCTACGTAGCGGCGTACATCATCGCCGAGGTTGCGAAAGGTTTACACTACGCTCACGAGCGCAAAGACGAGGGCGGCGCGCCCCTGGAAATCGTCCATCGCGACGTCTCGCCGCAGAACATCCTGCTCAGCTTCGACGGCGCGGTGAAGATTGCCGATTTCGGGATCGCGACGGCCAAGATCCTGGAACAGGAGCCCGGTGTGCTCAAGGGCAAGACGTCGTACATGTCGCCCGAGCAAGCGCGCGCCGAGAAGGTCGATCGGCGTTCGGACATCTACTCGCTGGGCGTCGTGTTCCACGAGTTGCTCACCGGTCGCCCACTGCATGGCAGCGCCGAAGGCAAAGAGCTACTCGAAGCGGTGCGCTCGGGCGCCGTCGAACCCCCGAGCATGTACGCCCGAGGCGTCCCGCCCGAACTCGATGCGATCGTGATGAAAGCACTGGCGCGCGAGCGGCAGGATCGCTTCGCGACCGCCCGCGAGATGGCAAGCGCGATCACGCGCGTGTTGTTCCATCTGCAGGAACCGGTCGATGCCAGCTCGCTCGAAACGGTGATCTCGGAGTACATCAGCCGCGAACACACGTCCCCCGGTGAAGAGCCGCCGCGCACGGGCTCGCGCGACCCCGATTCCGTGGGTTACGATCGCAGGAGCACTTCGACCTCGGCCAGCGAAGACACCCATGGCCTCGATTCCTCGCTCTGGACCCGTCAACGCCGCTTGCGCAGCCGCATCGACCGCGAAGTTCGCCACGTTGCCCTTGTAGGTTTACGACTGCACGGACGCGAAGAGGTGGAGCGCGCGCTGGGTCGCGCGCAGTGCGCGCGCATCGCCGAACAGATCCGCGATATCTTCGACAAGATCGCCTATCAACATGGCGCGCGCTGGACTTGGAAGGCCGAAGCGGGGGGCGCCTCGAGCAACGCTTTCGAAGTCGCGGAAGGCCTCGCGATCGTCGGTTTGATGGCTAACCCGTCGCGCGCAGCCTCGGACGCCGCGCAGCTTGCGATCTTGGCGCACGAGGCCTTGATGGGCGCGAGTGACTCGCTGCCCACGCCGATCACCGCGAGCATCAGCATCGTCCGCGGGATCGCAGAAGGTAAACGCGATTCCGCAGGTCACCTCACGGAATACAAGCTCCAAAACCCAGCCAGCGCTTTGGCGGAGTTGTTGGGTCAGCAGACTCCCGCGGGCAGCACTTGGGTTGCGGGCGGCATCTATCGCGTCGCGCGCCGCGACTTCAAGTGGCAAGACATTCCGAGCATCGATCTGAGTGCGCTGGCGGACTCGGATTTGCCGCGCACGATGCGCGTCTACGATCTACTGCGACAGCTGACGCGCGACGAGAAGCGCACGCTGCAGTCGCTCGCGCCACGCGATCTCGTCGGTCGCGACGCAGAACTCGCAGAGCTGCACGCCGCCTATCACCAGTCGGTCACTCCCTCGGCTACCGAGGCGCTGGGTGAACTCACGGTGCGCTTGCTCGTGGGTGAGATGGGCATCGGCAAGACCGCGCTTTTGAGCACGTTCTTGGGGGAGCTCCCC
Source organism: Polyangiaceae bacterium (assembly GCA_036263015.1). Lineage (GTDB taxonomy): Bacteria > Myxococcota_A > Polyangia > Polyangiales > Polyangiaceae > SZUA-265. The sequence continues at coordinate 62,529 of DATAHU010000287.1, forward strand.
CCGGACGCGCGCGAACTGCGTGCGGATTGTTCGGCGCACAAATCAGAGATCCCGTTCAGCAATGCCGCGCAGTGGTTACGCGAACTGACGGGCATTCGCCAAGACGAGCCGGTCGAACAAGCGCGCGCGCTAATCGAAGAAGCGCTCGGCGCGTTACCCGAAGACGAACACTCTCTCGACATGATCCAGCGCATGAGCGAGCTCGCCGTGGGACGCGTGCCGCAAGTGATCGATGAAGCCGCCGCCGCGCTCGATGGTCGATTGCTGGGGATGGGGCTTCGCCATTTCTTCGCACGGGCAGCCCAGCAAGCGCCCTTGGTCGTCAGCATCGACGGCCTGCAGTGGATCGACATTTCGAGCTTGGAGCTACTGGTATCGTTGATCCGTCGTTCGGATCCGCTGCCAATCTTGGTCCTGCTGCTGACACGGCTCGAAGAGCCAGTGATGCCCTACGTCGACGACTTCGTGCGTGTCGAGCTTTCGGGGTTGTCGCCGGAAAACCAAGTGCGGCTCGTAGAGGCTCACATCGGCGCGAGTGCGGGCGTGGAAGAGGCCTGCGCCGATTTGATTCCGCGCGCTGCCGGCAATCCGTTCTTCTTGCTCGAAATGGTCGATGCGTTGCTCGAGCGCGGCAAACTCGATTTGCGCGAAGACGAATCCGGGCAAGTCACGCTCGTGCGTGTGCGTGAACCCAACGCCTCGGGCCAAGCGCTGCCTTCCACCCTCGAACAACTGATCGCGGATCGTTTGAACGAGTTGCCACCCGAAGAGCGCACCGTAGTCGATTGGCTTGCGGTGAGCGGCGGGCCTCTGGCCCATGCCGATCTGACGGCCCTTTCCGAAACAGACACGGACGAGGCGATTGCAAGGCTGTGCGCGCGCGGTCTGTGTGACTTGCGCGTCGAGTCGGTCGACGTGCGTCATCCGCTGACGCGCGACGTCGCCTATCTCGCACTGGATACACAAGACCGAGCGGACATGCATCAGCAACTGGGGGAACTGCTCTCGCAGCGCTCCTCTGCGCGCGGTCTCGGCGCCGCCATCGTCGCGCGCCACTTCGCGCGCGGGCACGAACCAGAGCGAGCTGCGAACCACTACCTCGAAGCTGCGGCAGTCGCGCGCCTCAGTTTCCAACTGAAGTTGGCTGCGGGCTATTACGAGAACGCGCTCGAGGTGTTGCCCGCCTTCGATGAACGCTGTCTGGAGCCGTACAGCGTTTTGGAAGAGATTTGCCGCGTCCAAGGCCGCTGGAAGGAGCGCAAACGCCACTTGGAGGCACTGCGCGAATGCGCAAAGCGCAGCGGCAAATCGACGTGGATTGCGACCGCATTAATCCGTCACGCACAGTTCGATTTCGATGCGGGACATCTGACGCACGGCCTCGGCGTCGCGCAGCTCGGGGAGGAAGTCGCCGAACGCGCCAAATCACCGACCCTGCAAGTGCAAGCGCAAGCGTTGATGGCGGAGATGCTGCGCGACTTGGGCGAGATGCAAGGCGCACTGGCCTGCTGTGACCGCGCGCTTTCGATCGTCGAGCAGGCCACCGTACCGCCGCGCCTGCGTGCGGAAGTCTTACGGGCTCAGGCCACGTTGCTGCTGCGCGTGGGCCGTGTGCAAGAAGCGGTGAATGCGCACGCAGAAGCGATCGCGGTGTTCCGTCAGACATTGGCGCGCCGCCAAGAAGCGCGCGCCAAGAGCTCGTTGGCGTTCGCCATGTTCGTGCTCGGGCAATTCGAAGACGCGATCGCCTTGGCACTCGAGGCGATTCGCATCGATTTGTCAATCGGTGGACGCTTCCAAATCGCGCGCACCCTGAGCACGATTGGGCAATGCTATTCGCGCCTCGGCGATCTTCGGCGAGCCAAAGGTTACCTGGCGCGCGCACGCGACGCGCACGAGAAGCACGAAGATCAAGACAGCTTGGCGGATACTCTGCTGTGTTGCGCCGAGTTACAGGTCGAGTTGGGGGACTACGAACAGGCCAGCAAATTGGTCGACGAAGCAAAGCAGGTCGGAGACTTTCGCGAGAGCAGCTACGACGCAGTTCACGCGCGGCTGATCAGAGCCCTGATCGCGCGTCGAACCGGTAACAGCGGGGGTGCCGTCATGCACGCCTTCGACGCGCGCCAAGTCGCGGAAGCTCAGGCCTACGTCACGTTCCACTTCTACGCCATGGCGATCGAAGCCGCGGCGCGCGTGGACATCGGCGAGCAGCACACGGCGATCTTGCTTGCGACCACGACGCTGGGCGCAATCGAGACGTTGCAAGGCTCGGAATACGGCATGGAAACGCGCGCGCTGTGCGTCGAGACACTCACGCGCACGCGTTCACCGCAAGCACCGGACATGCGCGTTCGAGCGGCGGCCTATGTGCGGCGACTGCACGAAGCGATCCGCAATCCCGAGTTGAAGCGCACGTTCCTCGCGCGCCCCTTGGTCGAGCAATTGTTGAGTGGCGCGCCCGACGCACTCGCGCCGGCAAAGTGACGCAAATTCAGGCCCTAGACAGCGTCGGACAATGCACGAACGAGCGCGTCGGGCGCTTCTTCGCCCACGAAATGCCCGACCTGTGCGAGGCGCGTCACGCGTGCCCGCGGAAAAGCCTGTTGCCACTGTTCCAAGTGAACGGCTTTGAACGCCGGGTCGCGTTCCCCCCAGAGGATCTGGGTCAGTTTGTCTTTGAGCAAGTGGCGTTGTGCCCAAAGCCGGGCGTAGTAGCCATCCGAACCGAGCAGAGCGCGGGCCAGGGCATAAGTCCCAGCGCGCTCGTTACGGCGCAGAAACGGCCCCAGGTACTGCGCGTGAATGCGCGGCGTCAGTTTCGTGCGATCGCCGAAACTGGCCGGTAGCAACCAGCGCGGCGACGCATTCAAGCACAAGTACAAGAAACGTCCCAACCAACTGTTGATCAGCCGATCCAGGCGCCGCACTGCTCTATCTTGCGCGTTGGACCAGCACCAGCTGTTCAGCACGACGATCCGCCGAATGCGCTCGAGCCGAGGTAACACGGCGCCGATACCGATGGGCCCCCCGAAGTCGTGAACCACGAGCGTCACGTCCTGCAAATCGAGGGCGTCGATCAACTCACCCAAACGCTGGGCATGCTGTTCGGGGTCGAGCCGGGCAGCGCTGGGTTTGTCGGAGAGGCCAAAGCCCAAGTGATCGGGCGCAATGCAACGTGCCTGGGCCGCCAACGTTCTTATCACGGCGCGCCACTCGAACGACCAACTCGGCGTGCCGTGGACGAACAAGATGGGCGCTCCCTGCCCCTCGTCGAGGTACGAAAGCACGCCCCCAGACGACTGGAAGCGTTTGGGCGCGAAGGGGTACAGTTGCGGGTCGAGCCAATTGGACATACGAGGACGATGGCTCGCGGCGCCACGCCGAACCATGGTAGTTTCGTACCCATCCGCTCTGGAGTGGGTCCGCTAAGCTCCAGCATGATCCCGTGCAGCCCCTCGAATCACAGTCGCCTTCGCTTGCTCTCGCTTCGCTTGCCGAACTGGGCGTCGAGGCCATGTCGTTGCTCGACTTTCGACGGCGCGCGCTCGAACTCGTTCGATCGATCGTAGCCTTCGACGCAGCGCTATTTCACGCTCTGTCGCCCCGCGTACCGCTGACAACCGCGGCGCTCATCGGCGTTAACTTAGAAAAGTTATCGAAGTCGCAAAAACAATGGGACGACTGGGCCGTGCAGCTTGGCCCGCTGCGCGAAGCGGCCAACGCGGGACGGGTCGCCAGTCTCGACCAAGTGTTCGCCCCCGGCAGCCCACGCTTGGTGCGCGAAACCAAGCGACTGCACGCTCTATTCGGCATGCGATCACTTTGCATCGCTCATCTACTCGTGCGAGAGGAAGTGGGCTCGGCCGTGGTGTTGTTGGCGAAGCGACCTCGGGCATTCGACCTCGGGGCATGCACACGCTTGGCGGCGCTGGTGCCGACTTTGGCGCTTGCGGATCGGCTGCACGAGCACTTGGACCGGGTGCCCCGCGCTGGTGTGGCGCGCAGCTTGTCCTGTGTCGACGAGCGTCTGACCCCGCGCCAACGAGCCCTCGTGGAGCATGTCGCGCACGGGCATTCCAATGAAGAGATCGCCCAGGCACTGGGCTTGTCTCCGAATACCGTTCGCAATCACTTGGCGCGAATCTTCACGCGTCTGGGCGCAGCCAATCGTGCGGACCTCGTACGACTGGCGGTTCTCAAACCGCGAGCGAACGAGCCTTGACGCTACCCCAGGGCAGCGCCACCATCCCGGCATGGAGGATTCGAGCGCCAGCACGGTCATGGAACTCGCACCGCCCAGCCTCGGCACTCGACAACTAAAGACACTTCAGCGCGTCAAGACACAGGCCGTTCGCGGCGCTGCGCGCGCCGAGTGGTTGATGGATTCGGTCGTCTGGGGGCTGCGCAAACGCTTTGGAAAGCTGGGCGAGTTGAAGATCGTCGCGTACCGTGGCTACGGCACGCCCAGGCGCATTCAACTCAAAGGTAGGATTTTGGAGGACACCCAAAGTTGGGTCCCCCAAGCCGATGACTCGCTGTTTACCAACCTCCGCTACATGTTTCGGCGCTTCAACTCCAACGAAGTGCCGGAAGTGCAGGTGCGGGCGGCGTTCTCGTCGAGCAGTGTCACGGGCACCACTGACGACGAAGGCTATTTCAATCTCGATTTGGCGCTCGACGATTCGCCCCGCGACGCAAACGGCTGGCAGCGAGCAGAGTTCGAGGTCGTGGGCAGTACGATGCCCGGTTGGCAACCCGTGCGCGGCTCGGCCGAGGTCTTGATTCCAAGCCCTGAAGCAGAATTCGTAATCGTCAGCGACATCGACGATACCGTCTTGCAAACTTACGTGAATCGCCGTTTGAAGATGCTGTGGGTTACGTTATCGGGCAGCGCCTTCACACGCTCCACCTTCGAAGGCACGAGCGATTGGTATCAGGCGCTCGTGCGCGGTACGGGTGATCACGGCGGCAATCCCATCTTCTACGTCTCGAAGAGTCCCTGGAACTTGTACGACTTCTTGATCGACTTCATGGATCGGAAGCAGTTGCCGAGGGGCCCGCTCTTGCTGCGCGACATCGGCTTGAACGATCAACCGCCGCTAGACTTCAAAGCCGAGACGATTGAACAATTGTTTGCAACCTATCCGAGCAGGCAGTTCGTTTTGATCGGTGACAGCGGCGAACGTGACCCCGACATCTACCTCGAGCTGGCCGAAAAATACCCTGGCCGTGTGCGTTCGATTTACATCCGCAAGCTGAACTCGCACATGGATCGCACCCTCGATTCGTTGCGCGAGCACGCCAGGCAGCTCGGGACGGAGCTCTTTGCGACTTCCAGCGCGGAGGACGCTTTGGCTCACTCGCGCGAGCATGGCTTGATCGCGTGAGACGTTGGCGCTGGAAGCAGGTTGGACGCGGCCTTGGCTTTGCCATCGCGCTGGCGCTCGTCACGCTCGTGATCGACGCCTGGACGTCGCTCGGACACCGCGCTACGGGTGAACGCCTGGCGCGGGGCGAGCACTCCCCCGAGTGGAGCGACGGCCACTTCGAAAACCCGGAACCCCTGGTCAATCACATGGGACGCGCCTTGCTCGGTCTGTTTTCGCGCAGCCCTGACGTCAGTCCGCGCAGCCGGGTGCAAGTCGTACCAACGCCGCCAGAGCGCTTCGACACGCCACCCCCAACCGGCTTGCGTGTGACCTGGTTCGGGCACTCGTCGTTGCTCTTGGAGATCGACGGACACCAAGTGTTGACGGATCCCGCGTGGAGCGAGCGCGCGTCGCCCAGTAGCTGGCTGGGACCGAAGCGCTGGTACCCAAGACCCTTCGACCCTGCGCGCTTGCAACACCTGGAGTTGGTGCTCATCTCCCACGACCACTACGATCACCTCGACCGAGAGACGATCTTGGCGTTGCTCGCCACGCCCGCGCGTTTCGCGGTGCCGCTCGGCGTAGGAGCGCACCTCGAGTATTGGGGGGTGCCCGCCGCGCGCATCATCGAACTGGATTGGTGGCAGCGGACGAACCTCGGTGATTTCACGCTGGTCTGCACACCAGCGCGCCACGCCTCGGGTCGGCACGTGTTCGACAAGGACAGCAAATTGTGGGCCGGCTATGCGCTACTGGGCAACCGGCACCGCGTCTACTTCTCCGGGGACACTGGACTGTTCAAAGCGATGCGGGCGATTGGTGAACGATTGGGTCCGTTCGATCTGACACTGATCGAAGCCGGGCAATACAATGCGGCGTGGCCCGATTGGCACATCGGTCCAGAGCAGGCCGTGGAAGCTCACTTACGCGTGAAAGGTAAGCTGCTGTTGCCGATCCACTGGGGCCTGTTCACTCTCGCCTACCACGCCTGGACCGAGCCGGTAGAGCGTGTCCTCGTCGCGGCTAGTGCGGCCAACGTGAGCGTCCTCACGCCACCCCCAGGCGAAAGTGTCGAACCCGATTTGCCCTACCGAAACCAGCGCTGGTGGCCCGAGATTCCATGGGAATCGGCCCGTATTTCACCGATTGTTTCGGGCAACTCCGAGTAGATTTTGCGCCTCGAAAGCTAGCCGCGGCACTGTACACGGCGTTGGGTCTGCCTTACTCTCGCAGGGCACAAGACGGGGAGATGGGGGAACGATGAGCGGCTCTAGTCGTAGGCGCGTGCGCGATCGGAATGGTGAGTCGCAGACTCATGAGTTCGAGTCAGGGGAGCACGCGATCGATCACGGCTCGCTCGAGCACCGCTCGAGCGACAGGGGTCAAGCGGACGGCGTAGCACCGCAGCTCGCATCGGACGAACCGTTGGCAGACGTCGTACGCATGCTCGAACGCATGACGGAAGTGCGCGATGGGTATGCGGCGGTCGCCCCAGCTCCCGATGGCTCGACTCGAGACAAACAAGACGAGCGCCTGCAACGAAGCCTGGACCGGGCGCGCCAAGTCGCAACCGGCAAAGCTAGCAATGCTCACGGGACGACGACGGCGCGCCGGCCCGCCAAAGGGCGTTCCCCCAAACAGTCCCCGCCCTGACACGGGCTCGGCGCATCTGCGCCCAGCGCGCGGGCACGTTTACCCTTGCAGCTGGAGATTCGGTCGGTCCGCACGGGTTCCGTGTTTGCTAGCGAGCGCGATGAAGCTCTTTCGCGTCGGGTCCCTTGACGCCATACTCCCGCCCAAGGAGAACCGATGGCCAAATACTTGTTGATTGAGTCACGCGACCCGTTCGAATCGAACGACACAGCGTTTGCCTATGAGCTCGCGACGGGTCTCGCGGGTGCAGGCAACGAGGTAACACTGTTCCTCGTCCAGAACGGCGTGCTCCCAGCACGCAACGGCGCGCGCGCCGACGGACTCCTCGCCGTCATGAAGGCCGGCGTGAAAGTCCTGGCGGATGATTTCTCACTGGCCGAACGCGGGATTGGCAATGCTCGCCTGCGCGCTGGCATCACGCCGGCTCCGATCGAAACGGTCGTCGATCACTTGGAACAAGGCCACAAGACGCTCTGGCACTGAGCTCAACCCCGCACACTGACTGGAGACACTCATGGCAAAGACTTTAGCGTTCGCACTCATGGACCCGCCTTACGAATCAGAGAATCTGACGACGGCGTTTCGCTTGCTCGACGCGGCTGCGCGCCGCGGACACACGATCAAGGTGTTCGCCTACGAGGGAGCGGCTGCCCTGGCGTTCACCCGCCAGGCACCCCATCCCAACCCGGTTCACGGCAAGAACTTGGCGGAAGAGAACCACCCCACCACCAAAGACCAAGTCGCGGCATTGTTGGCCAGCGCCGAGAAGCACGGCGGCAAGGTCGATTGGGTCAACTGCGGGATGTGCGTCGATGAACGCGGTGTCGGTGAGTTCGTCGAGGGCACGCGGCGCGGCTCGCCCGCAGATTTTCACGCATTTTGCGAAGCAGCCGACGGCGTTTTGGCGATTCCTACGAAGTGAGAGAAGCACATGGCCAAGAAGACATTGAATATCGTCGAGTCAGGTTACCGCGCCGTCATTGAAGAGCAGGATGACACCATCTTGTGGCTGGTGGCTGCGATGCAGGCCGCGGGCGCCGAGCACACGGTCGTGCTGCGGGGCAACGCCGTCAACTACGCCGTCAAAGGCCAAGGGGCGCCAAGCTTGAGTGTCGGCGAATGGAAGCAGTCGCAAGCGCCGAAGATGGATCGGGACGTTGGCGACTTGATCGAGAAGCGCAACATCCCCGTCTACGTGCTCGAGGAGGATTTGGCAGAGCGTGGAATCGAGAAGGCCGAGCTGATCGGCGGACTCAAGTTCCTACCGCGCTCGGCCCTGCCGGGCCTGTGCGCCGAGCACGCCATCGTCTCGTTGTGGTGAGCTCTGCCCTAGTGACTGATCAGCGTGATTGCTGATCCGATGCCAGCTCAGTGATGATGGTGGCCAGGAGCGTGAACGTGGCCGTGCGCCAACTCTTCGCCCGTCGCGGCGCGAATGCTGCGCACGACCACGGAGAAGTGCAGACGTGAACCCGCGAGCTCGTGATTCGCGTCGACCTCGACGCTCTTGGCCAAGACCTTGGTGATCGTCACGGGCACTTCTTCGCCGTCATCCGACGTCATCGTCAACTGCATACCAGCCTCGGGCTCGACATCGTCGGGCAAGTGCTCGCGCGGAACTTCGAAGACCAGGTCTTCGTCGTGGGTGCCGTAGCCCTTTTCGGGCGGCACAATCACGTCGAGGGAATCGCCAACGCCAAGGCCGGTGAGCGCCTCCTCCAAACCTTCCACGATGTTGTTGTGTCCGTGGAGGTAGGTCAACGGCTCATCGCCCTCACTGGTGTCGATGACGGTGCCGTCGTCGCCCTTGAGCGTGTAGTCGATCGCCACCACCGAATTGGACTGAATCTTCATCCGGGCCACGTACTCCAGAACCCCAGAACTGCATAGGGGTGTCCCAGTTACCAAGCCTGTCACGGTTGCCAAAAAACCCTGCAAACCCGGGGTTCCAGTCAATACGTGAGCCTCCGCTGGGGCATCGGGGGACGTTCAGGCTGAACCAATCTCGTGGGAGCGCGATGAAGCAGCGGACACTCAGCACACTTTTGGCGACGGGCTGGCTCAGCGCGAGCTGTGCGACGGGTCTCGCGCCCAGCGAGGGTGCTCCGAAACACGGCACCGAGGCGAGCGGGACAGGCGACGACGGGACCGAAGGCGACGACTTCCCGGCCACCGGCCCTGACGATCCGACACTGCCCAGGGCTCCAAACCAAGCCAGTAATGGCCTCCCGAGTGACTCGCAGGGGCCCAACTCCGCCGCCCCCGCAACGGGGACTGACTTGGGCCCGAGTGCACAAAACCCCGAAGTACCCGGAGCCGGCAACCCTTCCGGCAGCGCGGCGCCTTCCGTCGCTTTCAGCTGCGACGACACTGCGGCGCCCGAAAGTACAGAGTGGCGCAGACTGACTCTCAATCAATACCAAAACACCCTCGCTGACCTGTTGAGCTCGGCGTTGGGCGACGTCGCGAAGGCGCAGCAGGTTTACAGCACGCTCGGCACGGCGCTGGCGGCGTTGCCGACTGATGAGCGCCCGAAGCTGAGCCAAGATCTGAAGGGCACCTACCGACGCCTGGACCAAGGCGTGGCCCAATCGCACATCGACAACTGGTATCAAATCGGCGTGCAGTTGGGCGCGGCGCTGACCAGCACTGATAACCTGACGACGGTAGTCGGTGATTGCGCCGTCGATGATGACGCCGTGGCCATGTGTCTCGACGGCTTGATTCGCAACTTTGGCGCGCGCGTGCTGCGCCGCCCGCTCGACGACGCTGAGGTCGCGAGCTACGCGGACGTGTACGGCGATACCAGCGTCGCCGATCCGGCGGCCTATGCAGACGTGATCGCGACGCTGCTCAACGCTCCGGAGTTCTTGTATTTGGTCGAGCATGGGGAAAGCGCAACTACGGCTCATCCAGAGATTTTCTCGCTCGGTGCGTTCGAGCTCGCGCAGCGTCTCTCGTATCACTTCTGGGACACGATGCCGGACCTGGAACTCTGGCAGAGCGCAGCAGATGGCAGCCTCTTGAACGACGACGAACTCGAGCGCCAGGTAACGCGGCTGGTAACGGATCCGCGAGCACTGGTCACCACGCGAGGCTTCTTTCGCGATTGGCTCAAGCTCGACAACCTGAACGCGCTCGATCAAGCCAAAGACCAACCCGTGTTTCGCGCGTTCGCGGCTGATGATTCGCCCACGCCCTCACTGCGCGAAAACATGGTCAGCGAAGTCTTGGATCTCGTGGACGCGATCAACGCCAACGGAGGCAATAGCTTCGAGGCATTGTTCACCACCCAGTTGATCGCACCCAAGACCGACGACCTGGCGCACATCTACGGCGTGGATCCCCAAGACGCACCCTTCGAAGCCCCGAACGCAGATCGCCCCGGCCTGTTCACCCGAGCCGCTTTCTTGGCTACGGGTAGCGCCAATACTCGCCCGATTCAAAAAGGCGTGTTCTTGCGTGAGAACGTCCTGTGTGACGCCATCCCGCCGCCCCCCGCCAATGCGGCAGCAAAGCTACCCGAGCTGGACCCCGAATACACCACGCGCGAAGTCGTGGAAGCGCTGACCGAAGCCGAGGGCACCGCTTGCCAGGGCTGTCACGAGGTTTACATCAATCCGCTCGGCTTCATCAGCGAGAACTACGATGCGTTGGGCCGTACGCGCACAGAGCAGACTCTGTTCGACGCTGATGGCAACGTCACGGGCAGCCGCGCTGTGAACACCGAAACAATGCCACAAGTGAACGTCGGGGACATGGCCACCGCAAGCACGGTGCCCGAGTTGATGAAGTTGATCGAACAGAGCGGCAAAGCGCACGCCTGCTTTGCTCGGCAATACTTTCGCTTCAGCTTCGGACGTTGGGAGGATCCGGCGCGCGATGGCTGCGAGCTCGAACGCTTGCGGCAAACGCTGACCGACACGGGATCGATCTCCGAAATGCTGCGAACCGTTGCGCTTTCTCCCGAGTTTCGTCAGCGCACGATCGACTGACGGTAGACGGGTTTACAGGCCGCTCTTGCGGGCCCCCCGGTGCGACGTGGTATGAGCCGCGCATCGTGCGGAGGAGTTCGCCATGAGTCAAAGCCGAAACCTGAGACGCGCCATCACGCTGTCCACGCTACTTTTGGGAGCGAGTGCAGGAGTGATGTTCGCGGGAGACGCGTCGACCGCAGACGTAAACGGCCAACTTGGTGCCCACAGGTACACCCTCTCCGTCAATGGTGGGCCGGCGGGCTCCCTCAAGTCCTTCGCAGGTGGCTTTGCCGAGGCGGAGGTCGTCAGCAATGTGCTTGGTCCGACGAAGCTACCCTCCAAACACATCGCCAGTCCAAAAGTGGGCAACGCTTCTGTCCAGGCGTACATGGACGACTCTACCGAGTTACCTGCGTTGATCGACTCGACCCTCAGTTTCAGCGATGCTCCAAAGAACTTGGCACTGGTCGCTTGCAACACACAAGAGTCGGAGCTCTTCGACCAGAGTCTGACCAACGCCAGAGTGCGCGAAGTGACATTTCCAGGCTTGGACGTCCAGGGCAGCGGCTACGCAATCATGACCGTGGGCTTGGCTGCCGAGCGCTCGGTGACCGCTTGGCACAGCACCGCGAACTGCCCCAAAGTCCAGGCGGTTCCAACTACTGAGCGCGCTACCAACAGTAGCTTCCGTGTCGAACTCGACGGCATCGATACCTCCGGAGTCGTGGTCGTCGAGCCCTTCACCGTGAAGGCAACGTTGGCGGAGCAAGACCCGTCGCAACTGTCATCGCGTTCTTCGGGCCAAACCCTCGCGAGCGTAGAAATACCGAATCTCGTATTCACCATCACGAGCAGCAAAGCCGACGGCTTCGTCAGTTGGTTCCAAGACTCCGTCGTCAACGGCAATGCGACGGAGAAGAACGGCGCTATCGTCCTATTGAACCAAGATCGCTCGAAAGAATTGTCGCGGATCTCGCTTTCGGGTGTTGGGATCTTCGCCCTTTCCATCGGCAACGACGACGCGGGTATCTCTAGATTCAAAGCCAAACTCTACGTCGAAGGCATGCGCTACTCGGTAGGCGGCGCGCCGCCCGTAGCCGTCAAGCGCCAGCTCAACAAAGTCGCCAACCTCAAGAGCGAAAGTCTTGGCGGCGGCAAGGCAATCACGGCGCCAGCGAAACCGAAGCCCAAACCGAAGAAGTGATTCGGTAAGCCTACGATCGCACCATTAACCCGATACACTTATCCCAATCCCGTGCACGCATATTTGGCCGCCCCTGAGCGCGAGGCGGAACTGCTCGCCGAGCTAGAGTTCTCCAAAGCCCAGATCGTCGAACGTCACGAGCGGCTATTGCTGGCCGAAGGTGGACCGTCAAATGCGGCGTGGGCGTCCAACATTTGGTACGACGTCGAGCGACTGTTCATCGACTCGATTGGGGATGGCGCACGCCAGCTCCAACGACGGCAACGCAACTGGGCGCTTTATAGCGTGGCCCACCACCGCCGAGCCCAACTGATCCGCGACAAGCTACCCCACGTCTCCGCCAAGCCACTCGAATTCGGGCAGCGTCCGCCGACGGCGCCGCTCGGCAGTTGGACACTACTGGAGCCCAATCAAATCCTGGCGAGCGCAAGTTGTCGCAGCGCGTTCGGCAACGGCGAAGTCGAATTCGTGGAAGACAAGTTGGCGCCGCCCAGCCGCGCGTACCTGAAGTTGTGGGAAGTGTTCACCTTGACGGGTAGGCAGCCCGTCAAAGGCGAGCGCTGTCTGGATCTGGGCAGCAGTCCAGGCGGTTGGACGTATGTATTGGCTTCGCTCGGCGCGACGGTGATCTCGGTCGACAAGGCGCCGCTCGCGCCAAGCGTGGCACGCATGCCCAACGTGCAGTTTCGTCAACAGAGTGCTTTCGCGCTAGAGCCAGAGGCCTTCCCCAAAGTCGACTGGCTGTTCTCCGACGTGATTTGCTATCCGACGCGGCTGTTCGAAACGATCGCGCGCTGGCGCGCACAAGGCAACGTGCGCAATTTCGTCTGCACGCTGAAGTTCCAAGGCGAGACCGATCATGAAACTGCGAGGCGCTTTGCCGCGCTCCCGGGCTCGCAGCTGGTCCACCTGCATCACAACCGGCACGAATTGACTTGGATCTGCTTGTCCGCGGAATAGCGCGACAAAAACCCCGCCCCGGCATTTTGTTTCAACGCCCCGGCGTGCAAGGTGTTCTAGGAGCATCATGGCCAAACCGTATCTCGTCCCCGCGCCAGAGCCGGAACGCGGCTTGCTCGCGCGCAGCGACGACGAGTTGATGACGCTGGCACGCACGGGTTCGCGTGATTCGTTCTCGACCCTCGTCAGACGCCACGCCGAACGCGTCGCAACCTGCTGCGTGGCGCTGGTGGGCAATCGCGATCAGGGCATCGAGCTCGCGCAAGACGCTTGGGTCAGCGTTTGGGAACAACGCGAACGCTACACGCCCGGAAGCGACTTCGTGCCTTGGCTCCTGACCATCGCCCGCAACCGGTGTCGCAACCATCTGCGGCACCGCAAAGTAGTGTTACTCCATGCCGCACAGAGCGCGGCCGTGGGCGCCGAATCCACTCCAGAACAGATCGATCAATTGATCGTCCAAGAACATCGGCGCCACGTGCGCGCAGCCTTGGAGCGGCTCTCTCCGGCGCTGCGGGACGCGCTACTGCTGCGTTTCGCCGAGGGGCTACGCTACGACGAAATCGCCAAGCTTCTGGCCACGAACGAAGCGACATTGCGCTCTCGGGTTCACTATGGCCTCAAATCACTCAAGGAGTACCTTGGGAGGAACTCATGACAAAAGAATGTCCTGCTGAAATCGAGTTGATTCGCTTGACCGACGGAGACTTACCGCCAGAGGTTCACGATCGCATCAGGGCCCACGTAGCGTCGTGCAAGGCCTGCGCCGAGCAAGTTCGCGAACTCGAAAACATCAAGCGTGGGCTCACGGCTGAACCGGTGCAGGACCTCGACGTCGAACGGCATCTGAATGACGTCAATGCGCGCATCGCCGCCAGCAAACCGCGCCGCCGCTTGACCAAGACCGCTTGGCTGTTGGCGCTCGGAACCCTAGCCGCGGGGCTCGCCATTGCCTACCAAGTGACGGTCGAGCGTGACAACCGCGTGGGCGAGTTTGCGGCGCGTGGCGGCTTGCACCAAGCATCGTTGTCGCGCGACGTGAACGTTCAAATCTACACGGCGGGTCCCACGCCCGATGCGCTGCGCCCGGGGCAAGCGCTGGCAAAAGACTCCCCGCTGACGGTGGGTTTCGGAAACCTCGGTAAGGAGGCCGCCTATTTGCTGGTATTTGGCGTGGATTCGCAGTCCAAGGTCCACTGGATAGCTCCCGAATACAGCGACGCGAACTCTGACCCTGCGGCAGTCAGCATAGAGGGAGGATCACAACGATTGCTCGGCACGTCGGTCGTCTTCGACGATCTCGCGCCCGGCCCGATGCGCATCGTCAGCTTGATCGCCGCGCGACCCATGAGGGTCTCCGACGTCGAGAAGCTCTCGCCGAGCGAGCTGCGTGCTGGAGCGCTGGCTCAACACTTCGACTTCGCGGAGGTTCGCGAGCTCGTGGTCAACGTTACAGCTACAGGCCCCAGGAACTGAAGCATGAGACTTTCGATTCTACGGCAGGCGCTCAGCGCCTGCCGATTGACACTCTGCGTCTGCGTGTTGGCCTCACTGTTCACTCGCGACGCACACGCGGCGGCGACGACTCGAACGAGATTTGCCGTCGTGATCGGCAACAACCGCAGCCTGCAAGGCGATCGACCGGATCTCCACTATGCGGACGACGATGCTGCCCGTTACTTCGAAATTCTGCAGACGATCGCCCCAGAGCGGGTGTGGCTGTTGTCGACTTTCGACCGCGACACGGAGCGCCTGTTTTCCGAGACCCATGCCCGCGCCCTCGTGCCGAGCCGAGCCGAGCTACAGCGCGTCGGCAGCGAGATCGCTACGCGGGTCAGAGCCGAGGCCGCACAGGGGCACGAGACGGAGGTGTATTTCGTGTTCGCAGGGCACGGTGACGTCGACCAGGGCAAGGGCTTCATCGAGTTGCAAGACGCGCGCTTCACGTCGAGCGATCTCGAAACCTGGCTGCGCTCGATTCCCTTCACGCGGGCACACGTATTGCTCGACAGCTGCAATTCCTTCTTCATGCTCGGCGTACGCCAACCCGGGGGACGACATTTCGCGACCTCGGAGGACGTAGCCCGTTCACTTGCCACACGCCTACCAAACGTCGGCGTGTTCTTCTCCACCAACGCCGAGGGCGAATCGTTCGAATGGTCGGAGTTGCAGTCGGGCATCTTCAGTCACGTGGTCCGCTCGGGCCTGCTCGGTGCAGCAGACGCCAATGCCGATGGCCAAATCACGTACCTAGAGCTCGCAGCCTTCGTCGATACCGCGACCAAAGCAGTGCCCAACCCCAACATGCGTCCGCACGTCTTCGCGCGCGGCCCCGGCGCGGCAGACGAAACCGCAATCGCCGAAACCACGAGCAGGACCGGCACTCGCTCCTTCAAGCTCGGTCAAGCTTCACCGATGCGCCTTCGTGTACGCGACGCCAACGGCATCCCCTTGCTCGACACGCACAGCGAAGCCAACGCAATGGTCGCATTCGCTTTGCCCGAGCGTTGGGCGAGCGAAGCCACGGTCGAGCGGCGCGACTTCGGTCTGAATCCTCGAGCTTCGGAAGCCTTGAGCCTGTATCGAGTCCCTGACGCCAGCGAGACCTTGAGCTTCGATACTCTCCAGCCACTGGCGGCGCGCGGCGGCGCGCGGGGGGCGGACAAGATCTTCGAGCACCTCTTCGCCGAACCGTTCGGCCCGAACGCGGTCGCGCAATATGCGCTCGATCAACGCTTGGCACCGCAGCCAGTCTTCGGCGTGACGCGCGAGGATGCCGCGCGAATGCAGATACTGCTTGCGCAGATCGCGAGTGCAGAGCGAAACCAACGAATCACTGGCGGCTTTGCGCTACTCGGAGCCGGCGCTGTGGTTGCCGGAGCGGGAGGCACGATGCTCTACTACGGCAATCGCCTGGACGGCATGACGAACAAGTCGGCGCATACCGCCGGCTCGATATTCGTTGGCCTGGGCTCGGCCTACCTTCTGGGCAGCGCCTATCTCTTCAGCGTACCGGCGACGGGAGAGGATGCGGAAAGTGAGTTCCGTCATGCAGTCGAAACCAATGGCGACTACGGCCATGCCTTTGCCGTAGCCGATCGAAGGCTGAACGAAATGATCGCAGCAGAACGGCGTTTGCGCTGGGTACGCGGCTTCATCGGCGCCACGATGTTCACCCTCGGCGGCGCGGTCGTACTGGGCAACGAGCTGGACGGCGTTCGACCCGACGCGCGCTTCCAGTCGCGCGTCCTCGGCGGGACTACCGCGGTCTTCGGCGCAACGGTATTGGGCACCGCAATTCTGTTCGAGTCCCCCGCAGAGCGACTGACCAAGTTGTGGCATGACCCGACCTTCGTTCACGTGCAGCCATCCGTCAGTCTCGGCCCAACGGGCGCCATGTTCGGACTTTCTGGAACATTCTGAAAACTCGTTCGAGATAAGAGGAACTCGTTGCAAAAGGGAATCAGCGAGCATGAACGCGGATTGAAGTTCATTGCAGTCCAGTATCTCCGTGTGAAGCCCGTCTAGCCGAACCGGGTCAATTGCCAAGTTCTTCTTCCTCTCGGGGACTTCGACATGTCAAACATCGAGTCGTTCTTGGAAGGAGCAAACCCCAATGGCAATGCATCTCAAATCTTCGATGCCGATTCTGGCATGTGCACTCGCGACACTCACTCCGTCACTAGCGGCGGCTGACGCACTCGATCCGCACACGAAGTTCTACACGCCGGACTCGAAGCCCGCGGCATACGCGCAGATCCAGCAGCTGAAGCGACATCACCAGCGCGATGACGCTGAGTTGATTCAGAAGCTGATCGACACGCCCCATGCAGCGTGGTTCACGGGCGGCACGCCGCGCGAAGTGACCAAAGACGTCAAGAAGCTCCTGCGCGTCGCAACCGCGCACCGCGAAGTCCCGGTGCTCGTGGCGTACAACATTCCGTTCCGCGACTGCGCTCAGTTCTCCGCCGGCGGTGCCACGAGCGTGGAAGAGTATTTGGACTGGATCGATGCTTTCGCCAAGGGCATCGGCTCATCCAAGGCCATCGTGATCCTGGAACCCGACGGGCTCGGCATCATCCCCTGGTACAACCCTTTTGCCGCTCGCGATTCGTGGGAGGCGGACCCCAACAAGCTCGAGTGGTGCCAACCCGCAGAGGCAGATCCAGCGACGGCGGCTGCCGATCGCTTCTTCATGCTGCACTACGCGGTTACCAAGCTCAAGGCGCTTGGCGGGACACGGGTTTACATGGACGGCACGCACACCGGTTGGCTCGGCTCTGGCGATGCGGCAGATCGCCTGTATCAAGCCGGTGTCTCGGAAGCGGACGGCTTCTACCTGAATGCGTCGAACTATCGCTCCGAAGAGCAGTTGGTAAAATACGGCACTTGGGTCTCGAAGTGCCTATGGTTCGGAGATTCGGCCTCGGGCTCCTGGGGCGCGGGTCATTTCGAATGGTGCGGCAGCCAATACAGCCCGGCAAATCCCGGCGATTTTTCGACCTGGGGCCTGACGGACGATTGGTACACGAACAATGTGGAAAGCCAAACCTGGGTGCCCTACCCCGGCGATGAGGGGTTGAAGCGCTTCGTGATCGACACTAGCCGCAACGGTGAAGGTCCGTGGACGCCGACGGCTGCATATTCGGATCCCCAAGATTGGTGCAATCCTCCCGGGCGCGGCGTCGGATTAACGCCTTCGGCCAACACGGGAGTATCGCTGCTCGACGCCACACTGTGGATCAAAGTCCCGGGTGAGTCGGACGGCGAGTGCAACCGCGGCCTTGGACCAGCAGGGACGACGGTGGATCCCGAGTGGGGCCTGATCGACCCAGCGGCTGGGGACTGGTTCCCGCAAATGGCCTTGCAGCTTGCCCACAATGCGAGCCCGTCTTTGCTGAGCTGCGGCCGTTCGGGGCACTGAGTTTTCGGCAAGACGCGCTCGGAGAACCGAGCGGATCGACGGCGAGTGGGCTCTTCAGGCCTGCCCGCCGTCGTGCGTTGAGGGGCGCGCCGACAAGATTCGATACATCCACGCAACAGTCCGCGCGGGCGCTCACTGACACGCCGGCCGGTGCGCGGCGCGGTTTGTTACGCTGTCGTGAGGCCGTTTCAACGACGAGCGCGGGTGCGACTCTTTGTGGTGGCAGCAGGCGAAGCCCCCGTTGCTAAACTCCGCGGCCCCAGACCGCCATGAAGATCTGCATCCTCTCTCGCAACTCAGGCATCCACAGCACACGTCGCTTGATCGAGGCCGCCGTCAAGCGCGGGCATGAGCCGAAGGTGTTCGACACCTTGAGATTCGCCATGTCGTTGAACGTCGCCAAGCCCGACTTGAGCTATCGCGGAAAGCCAATGCCACACTGCGACGCGGTGATCCCGCGAGTTGGCTCGTCGATCACTTTCTTCGGCACTTCCGTGGTGCGGCAGTTCGAGCAAATGGGAGTATTCTGCGCCAACTCGGCGCTCGGTATCGCCAACGCGCGTGACAAGCTGCGCGCGTTGCAGATCTTGAGTCGGTTCGACATCGGGATGCCCGCGACCGAGTTCGTTCGCCAAAAGGAAGATGTTCTGCCTGCTATCGAACGCGTCGGCGGAGCTCCGGTCGTGATCAAGTTGCTGGAAGGCACACAAGGCGTAGGCGTCATCTTGGCCGACTCGGTGAAGGTCGCTCAGGCCATCATCGAGACCTTGCAGAGCACGCGACAAAACGTGTTGATTCAGAAATTCGTGGCCGAAAGCAAAGGTCGCGACATCCGCGCCTTCGTGATCGGTGATCGGGTGGTGGCTGCAATGCGCCGCGTTGCGCAGGGAGACGAGTTTCGCAGCAACGTTCATCGCGGCGGACGCGTCGAGTCGGTGACCTTGGAACCCGCCTTCGAGGAGGTCGCGGTCCGCGCAGCTCAAATCATCGGACTCAGAATCGCTGGCGTCGACATGCTCGAGGGCACCGATGGTCCACAGATCATGGAAGTGAACTCCTCACCGGGTCTGCAGGGCATCGAAGCCGCAACGGGCAAAGACGTAGCCGGTGAAATCATCGACTACGTCACCAACAACGTGCGCTACCCAGAGTTCGACATTCGCCAGCGTCTGACGGTGAGTCGGGGCTACGGGGTCGCGGAGATTTCGGTCGGTGAGCAGCTCGGCATCGCGGGCAAGACGATTGAGCAATCGGGGTTGCGCGATCGAGACATCGTCGTGTTGAGCTTGAGCCGCGAGAACAAGGTCATCCCCAATCCGCGCAACACGCGCGAGTTGCTGATCGGTGATCGACTGCTGTGCTTCGGAAAGATCGCCAACATGAACGATCTGATTCCGACCTCGGCGCGCGCTACCGGCGGACGCATCGAGCGTTGAGACGAATTGCTCGGCTGCCCAGCTCGGACAAAGCGCAGCCGAAAACTGCTCACTCTTCTTCTTTGCGGTAGCGCCAGAGCGCCGCGATCTGCAACGCGACGAAGGTCAACATCAAGCCCATCGTGCCGAAGAGCTTGAAGTTGACCCAGACGTCGGAAGAGTAGCGCTGGGCGACGAACAGGTTCAACGCACCGAGCGCGACCAGAAACACGACCCAAGCCACCAGCAAGCGCGGCCAAACACTGTCCGGCGGTGCAAACGCATTGGAGAACGCCTGACGAATCAAATCTTTGCCGAAACCAAAGCGCGCCACCACGAGCGCCACGGCCGCGCACCAGTAAATCAGGGACGGCTTCAACTTGATGTAGCGCTCGTCCCCCGAGATCAACGTCGCGCCACCAAACACGACCACGATCGCAAGCGTGATCCACAACATCGGCTCTACACGACGACGTTGCGCCATGCGCACCCCGACCTGGATCAAGACCGTGACGATCGCGACCGCGGTTGCGGCCAACATCCCGAGTACCTTGTAGGCGACGAAGAACAGGACCAGGGGCAGGATTTCGGCGGCCGCGGACATCGCCTTCAGCATGCCTGGGTCCGACGCGAAATCGCAAGACGTCAATGACGAGCACCAGAGCGCGTTTCAGACCGACCCAGTTGCCGCGGCTTCGCCAAAGTCACGGGTTGCTCGAGGCGACTTGCGTCACGGGACGCCCCTTGCGCACCCGGTTCAGAACGTGCACGGCGCGCCCGAGCCCTAGCTCCGCCGCTTCGTGCAACGCTTCCGATAGGGTGGGGTGCGTGTGAACAGTCAACGCCAGATCCTCCAAAGTGGCGCCGACTTCGATCGCGAGCGTCAACTCGGCCACGAGCTCGCTGGCCTCTGCGCCCACGATCCAGCCGCCCACCAATCGTTCACCTTCAGCAATCAGTTTGACGAATCCGTCCGGCTCGCCCAAAGCTTGCGCGCGTCCCAATGCCGAAAACGGAAAGCGAGCAACGTTGATCTGACGCCCCGTTGCGCGCGCCTGTGTTTCGCTCAGACCGACACCAGCGATTTCCGGGTGAGTGAAGATCGCGGCCGGCATGGCTCTGACGTCGCGCTCGGCGCGGGAGCCACTCAACACGTCTGCGAGAATCTCCGCGTCCTTGAACGCCCTGTGCGCAAGGTATGGGGGCCCAGCCACATCGCCCAGCGCGAACACGCCCGCGACGTTCGTCTCGCAGCGACCGTCGGTGACGATGTGCCCGCGCGCATCCAGTTTCACGCCTAGGGCCTCCAAACCAAGGTTCTGGCTGTTGGGCGCAAACCCCGTGGCGACCAGCACCCGCGAGCCCTCTACTTCCGAGTTACCATCAGGACCCTCGACACGAACCACGACGCCAGCTCCACGTGCCTGCCAGTCCAGCGCCCGCGTGCCGCGTAAAATGGTGGCGCCGCGCTCCTGCAACTTGCGCTCGACCACCCGAGTCAAGTCGGGATCGATGCCAGCCAATAGTTGATCCGAGACTTCGATCAGCGTGAGCCTAGAACCCAAACGCAAGTGCGCCGTCCCGAGCTCGAGCCCAATGACGCCACCCCCCAGAACGATCAAGTGCTCGGGCAGATGCTCTGGGAACACACCGTCTTTGGCACTGACGATCGTTTGCCCATTGGGCTCGAAGCCGCGCGGCGCGGTGGGGTGTGCCCCCGTAGCGATCACCACGGCGCGACTCGCAGTGAATGTCCCTACTCGGTCGACGGCTACGCGTGATGCGCCGACGAGACGCGCGCGGCCCTTCACGACTCTTGCGCCGTTGCTTTGCAGTAGATTGGCGACCCCTTCGGTGTGGTGTCGAACGATCCTGCGCTGATGCGCGACGACGCGCGCCATGTCCAAACGGGCTTCCGTCACCGATAACCCCAGATCTTCACTCTCACGGGCCGACACGTAACGGTTGGCCACCGAGATCAATGCCTTCGAAGGGATACAGCCCCAGTTGAGGCAGACTCCGCCAACGGATTCACCTTCCACACACACGACGTCGAGTCCCCGTTGGGCCAGACGCATCGCCAAAGAGTAACCAGCGGGACCCGCACCGATAACCATGACCTCTGCATTCATTTCCATTTCGTGTTCTCCTAAAAGCGACCGAACGGTCTCTTTTTGATCAAAAAAAAGCCCCGCTCTCAGCGGGCTAGTCCCTCGATGTAACGAACCACACCGCGATTTATGGCGCGTGCCGTGCTCGAGTCGCCCGAGAGCTTTGCCAACATGACGGAGCCCTCGAACAGCGCGATCAAAGTCTGGGTCTCGACTTCGACGTCCAAATCGGCTCGCAGTTCCCCGGTCTGCTTGCCCTCGCTCAGCGCGCGCTTGATCACGCGCTCCAACCCCTTGAGCACGCGTTGTGCGCTTTGGCGCAGCGCGGGATAGCCGTCATCGGCCTCGACGGCTGCGTTCAAGAGTGGACAACCGCCAGGCACGGGCGGATCGCGCGGGATGCGGGCGTAGACGTGGGCCAGCGCCAGCAATCGTTCGAGCGCTGCTTGTTTGCCAAACAGGGCGGTCGTGAAACGTTCGGTCATGCGCGTTACCGCAAACTCGAACGCCGCCAGCGCGAGCTCGTCTTTGCTCGCGAAATGGCGATAGATCCCCCCTTTCTGCAGGCCCGTGGCCGCCATGATCTCAGCAATCGAGGTAGCTTGGTAACCCCGGCGATTGAAGAGCTCGGCAGCCCGCTGGAGCACCTGTTCGCGTGTCCGCTCACCTTTGCTGTTAATGTCTGCCATCGCCGAGCTACCAAAAGAGACCGATCGGTCTCATTGTTGAGGAGTCCGCCGCAAACGTCAAGCGCTGGCGCGGCGCTCGAAGCGGGACGCGGCTCGGTAGAGCGCCCGCAGGCTAGAAAAGAGACTTTTTCAGCTGCCTGCCAGGCGGATCGGATATGCTCCGCGCATGAAGCTGTTCTGGAGGAGCACGGGGAGCATCCAAGGGTGAGCCAACAGCAACCGCCCGGACCCCCTTGGCAACCACCGCCCGGCAACGGACCTACGCCGCCGACGGGCGAAGCCGCTGGCGCCTCGCCGCCGGCAAATCCCGGTACGGGACCCACTGCCCAAGGTTATCCCGGGGCGCCGGCCCCCGGAGCGTTTCCGCCGGGGTACCCGGTCAACCCCGCCTATCCACCGGGCTATGGATCGCCTCCAGTTAACAGCCCACCTGGTTATGCGGGCGGACCGGGACCGAACCAACCTCCCGGTTACGTTCCCGCCGGGACCCCGCCTGGCTATCCGCCACCGGGATATGGGCCCCCCGGTGCCGCTCCTCCTGGCTATGGAGCGCCAGGTTATGGCCCCCCAGGCTATGGACCTCCGGGCTATGGCGCACCTCAGGGTTATGGCGCCCCGGGTGCCAGCCCTCCCGGCTACAGCCCTCCAGGTTATGGTGCTGGCGGTTATGGGGGCGGCGGCGGACCACCGCCGGACTATGGACAACCCCCTTTCCCGGCGGGAAGCGCCCGACGCCCGGTAGAAGTCAAGAATGCGCGCGCGATCAAAGAGCGCAGTCCCGCCTTGATCCTGGTCTTGATGCTGGTCACCTGCGGCGTCTACTATTTGATCTGGATCTACTCCACGACCAAGGAGCTCAAAGAGGCGCTCGCCGATGATGAACTGAAGCCCGGCATCGATGTTTTACTATCGATCTTCACGTGCTTTCTGTGGAGCATGTATGTCGACTATCGCAACGCACAGAAGATTCACGCCGCGTTGCTGAGTCGAGATCCTTATGCCAAGGATCAATCGGACATGGTCTTGATTCTCGACTTGGTCGGCCTATTCGTTGGCGCCACGACCCTGATCTCGAAGTACATCCTGCAAGAGGAACTCAACCGCCTATCCCGATACTGACGAAAGTCGAGATCGATAGGCCGACAAAAAGCGATTGGGGCCCCGCGGTCGATACAACCACGCGACCCCAATGCGTTTCGTACTGAATCAAGAGCGGATCCTCTCCGCTCTTGATTCCACAGCTCCCTCAGGGCGCGGCGTCGCCCGCGTCCGGACCTGCGTCGAGCGTGTCCGTGGTGCTCGTGCCGGTGCTCGTCATGCCCGAGTCGATGACCGTCGTCGTGCTCGTCTCAGAAGTGCCTGAGTCGACTTCGGTCGGGCCAGTCGTGGGACCGCCAGCGTCCGGTACGCCGCTGTCGGGGCCACTGATGCAGGCGCCGTTCTCACAGCCCAGAACGCAATCCTCCACGACGTCGCCCACTTGTTGACACGAGTCGTAAGCGTGCAGATCACCCGCCGAACAGATGGTACCCTGCGGCACGCACTGACCTTCGGTCGCACAGGCGCCGTTGAAGCAGCCGAACTGGCACTGTTCACTCGGTGCGTCCGCGCGCACCGAGGGATCTCCGCAACCGCCAACGGTGTCGTACACGTCTCCATCGAAGCAGATCGATCCGTCAGGCGACGGCACGCAGGCGAGACAGCCGTTCTCGTCGCAGCCGTTGTGGCAATCGGTTACGAGTTGCTCGAGGATACCGCCGCAACTATCCACCGCGTAGAGGTCGCCGCGGAAGCACTCCGTGTTTTCGGTCGGCGTGCACTGCGTATCGCTGCACATGGCCGTCGTCGAATCGCCGCCAGAGGTCACCGTGCAGGAGGTCTGGCATTGCTCGATCAAATCCCCGGTTTGACCGCAGGAATTGACCGGATAGACGCCGCCCGCAAAACACAGGGTTTGCCCCACGTCGACGCACCCCACACAGGCGCCATCCGCACAGCCATTTTCGCAGACGTCTTCGACGTTGGTTTGGTTGCCACACGAGTCGACCGAGAACAACAGCGAGCCGACGCATTCCTTATCCGCATTGGGTTTACAGTCTTCGGCGATGCAGTTGCCCTTCGAACAGCCGTTGGCACAGTCTTCGATCACGTCACCAACGTTTTGACAGCTATCCAATTGATGCTTGTCACCGCCCGAGCAGATGACACCACCGGTGGGTGTGCACACGACGCACTCCCCAGACTCGCAGCTGCCGTCACAGGTCTCGAGCACCTTGTCCTTGTTCGTGCACGGGTCGTGTTGCACGCGGTCCTTGCCGTCGCAGGAAACGACCACGGGCATGGCGCACTCGGGACCTTCGGTGGACGGCTCAGGCGTCGCCGTGTCATCCGACGTGTCGTCGCTCGTGTTGACGTCGGGCCCAGGGGTTGAACTCGGGTTGGTGTCGGGATTGGTAGAGTCGTCCGCGTTGCCGTTGGTAACCCCAGCTTCCGCGCCTCCGTCGCTCGAGCTTCCCTTCGATTCGTTGTCATCGCATGCGAGGGCAAACCCCAGTGCAAAGACCGCCAAACTCAGATGTTTCAAATGTAAACGTGCCGCCATGTTTTCCTCGTGGACGATTGTGCGACGAAGCGAGAAATCCCGGTGGATTGATCCCGTTTCATCGTCGGCTGGCCGTCGTTGGCCGAGCTCGGAGCCCAACACGAATGGCCTCTAGAGTCAACCCTCGAGCAACCGCCACGGGGCACGCACGACGCTCAACCTAGACACTGCTGTCTTTGTTCACGAATCACGAGCTGCACAGGTACCGCGCGATCTCTCAACGTTCGCTGTCGAGATGAGGCATGAGTGATTCCGCATAGCGCGTCCCCATTACGGCCGAGGCTGGAACTGCCGCTTCGAGGGCGTTAGCCTCTTCCAAGCTGAGGTCCAGCTCGAGAGCAGCCATACTCTGTTCCAGCTGCACGCGAGTGCGAGCCCCAATGGTGGGCAAAATAGTCACGCCTTGGGTCTTGGCTCGTGCGCGCACCCAAGCAATCGCAAGCTGCGCTGGGCTAACACCCCGAGCCGCCGCCAAGCTTGCCAACGCATCCACCAGCCGTTGATTCGCAGCCGCGCTGTCGCCACTGAAGCGGGGTAAGTGCGCCCGAAAGTCGGCTGCGCTCTGCGGTTTGCTTCCGACGAGCAAACCGCGTGAAAGCACGCCGTATGCCGTCGTACCAATCTGGAGCTCTCGCAGCGCCGGGAAGATCGCCCGCTCGGGTCCGCGACTCAAAAGCGAGTACTCGATCTGTAGGTCCGTCAGCGGGTGAACAGCAGCCGCACGCCGAATCGAATCGACCCCAAGCTCCGACACGCCGATGTACCGGACGTAGCCAGCCTTCACCATGTCGGCGATGGCACCGATCGTGTCTTCGATGGGCACCTGCGAATCCAAGCGCGCTGGCCGATAGATGTCGATGTAATCCACTCCCAAGCGCGTGAGACTGTGCGACAGGAAGTTTTTCACTGCGGCTGGCCGCGCGTCGTACCCGGCGAAGCCGCCATCAGGCGTACGCAGGGCACCGAATTTGACGCTCAAGAGCACCTTGTCGCGACGATCGGCGATGGCTTTGCCCACCAGCAGCTCGTTGCGGCCAGTGCTGTAGAAGTCCCCAGTGTCCAGCAAGTTGATTCCGCGTTCGGTGGCAGCGTGAATGGTGGCTATCCCCTCGGCCTCGCTACCATCACCGTAAAAGCTACGGCTGCCCATGCCCATGCAGCCCAAAGCCAGCGGAAATACTAGAGGTCCTTGGGCGCCCAATCGAACGGGTTGTGGTGTCGTCATGTTGGCGATCGTACCCCTGGCATTCCATTAAGCCAGTTAATAGGGTTTATACCGAACATGACTGGCGTTTATGGACGAGACCTGGACTTGAATCTGCTGCGCGTGTTCGGCGTGGTGGCAGAGACGGGCAGCGTCACCGAAGCTGCAGCACGTCTGTATCTGACGCAACCCGCAGTGAGTGCGGCCTTGCGACGTCTGAGCACCAGCATTGGCGCGGAGCTATTCGTGAGGCAAGGCCGCAACATGGTGCTAACCCGTCGCGGACAGTTGTTGCGCACGGCTCTGACCGCGCACTTGATGCCTTTGGTCGAAGCAGCACTGGCTGCCCCAGTCTTCGATCCCGAAACCAGCGAGCGAGCGCTACGCGTCGGGTTCTCGGATGCGGCAGAGATGTGGCTGTTGCCGCGCTTGTTGCGCGTGCTCGAGCAGAGCGCTCCCAACATGCAGATCGTCGCACTGCCGATTCAATTCCGCACTGCGGCCCAAGCGCTCACCAATGCACTCGACATGGCCGTGAGCGTTGCGGATGAACTACCGGCAGCAATTCTGCGCCGCGAGCTGTTCCGAGGGCAATTCGTCTGCATGTTCGATGGACGTCAGCTCGATGCCGCCAAGTTGACCAAGAGCGAATACTTCAAACGCTGGCACGTCGTCGTCTCCTACAACGGCGATTTACGCGGCATCGTCGAGGATGAAACGGGCAAGAGCCGCAAAGTGCGATGTTCCGTCTCGAGCTTCGCGAACCTCGGTGCGTTGCTCGAGGGCACTCAGCTGGTCGCGACGATCCCACTGCTGGTTGCTGATCAGTTGCGCAAGACTCGCCCGCATCTGGCATGCGCCACCGTGCCCTTTGCGTTGGCAGGCGCGCCCATGGAACTACTATGGCCGAGCGCAACGGATGACGACCCAGCTTGCCGCTTCGTGCGGCAGCTGATCGTCGCCCTGAGCACGAAGTTCAGTCCCCGCACGAACTAGGGGTGTCCAGGGCCCCTCACTGCTCGGCTGCCGCCTGCGCTGCTCGCTGCTCTTCCTGCAGCAGATTCACACCGCGCGAAGTGCCGAGGCGCGTGGCGCCAGCATCCAAGAGCTCACGAGCTTGGGCGTAGCTGCGAATTCCCCCCGACGCCTTGATTGCGGCCCGCCCGTTGGCGGCGCGTCGCAAGATCCGCACGTCCTCGACGCTAGCGCCTCGGGCGCCGAAACCCGTAGACGTTTTGAGGTAATCCGGGTTGGCTTGCATGACGGCCTGCGCGACGTCGAACAGCTGCGCCTCTTCGAACGCGCTCGTCTCCAAGATCACTTTCAATACGACGGGGCATTGCTCGCGAACCGCGCGGACCCGCTGGGTCACGCTGTCGAGCGCGCCCGACAGCGCGACCCCGATCGGGATCACGTAGTCTATTTCCGTCGCCCCTTGTTCGACCAACCAGGCCACTTCCGCACAGTCACTACGCTCGGAACCCGCACCCAGTGGAAAGTTGACGACACTCACGATTTGCGCCCGAGTCGTCAACACGGCGCGCGCCAACGGAACGTGCAGCGGGTTTACACACGCGCCGCACAAACCGAAGTTCAAAACCTCCTGGCACAGGCTTTCGACCTCGCTGGGCTTGGCGGTCGCGTTCAGCAGGGTGTGTTCGATGCTTTGGCGGAGGCTCACTCCCGCCTTAAAGCGGATCTCGAAAACTGGCGCCAGTGGGAAAAATTCCCTGCTCCGTGAGCGCGGCTCAGACCGCAATCACCGCGCGCAGGTGGGAACTGCTGCGCTTGATTCTCTCCTTGGGCGCAACTGCTTGGTCGAGGGCAGCGATCAAGTCCTTGGGAGAAAACGGCTTCTGGAGCCAGACCGTGTCCGATTGCTCGAGGAATGCGCGTGCTTCCGGGGTGAAAGCGCCACCGGTAATGAATACGAAGCGCTCGGCCATGTCGGGATAACGCCGACGCACTTCGCCGAGCAAGTCCATGCCCGTCATCGTCGGCATCATCACATCGCAGAAGATCGCATCGAACGATTCCTTCGCCATGTGATTGAGCGCCTCGGCGCCACCACTGGCGACGACCACTGAGTGCTGATTGCGCAGCAATCGCGATACGGCGCGGGCGACGAATGGGTCATCGTCGACCACCAGCACGCGCATCGAGCGAGCGTTCTGCGGCGGTGGGGTGGAGCTTTGGCGAGCCTCACGCGCGGACGGATCGACCATCGCGGGTAGCCAGACCGTGAACGTGCTGCCGCGACCGATTTCGCTCTCGACTTCGATATCGCCGCCGAATGACTTGGTGATGTTTCGACAGATCGATAACCCCAAACCCGTACCCGTGCCGATCGGCTTGGTCGTGAAGAAGGGATCGAAGATCTTGCCCAGCGTATCGGATGCGATCCCGGAGCCAGTATCCGAGACCGACACCGCGACGCGGCCCGCGACGTGGCGCACGTTGCAGCGGATCGTGTTCTGCGCAGGTCTGCCCTCTTGGATCGAGTGGGCAGCATTCATCAGCAGATTCAGAAAGACTTGGCCCAGTCTGTCACTGGCGCGCACCGTCGGGATGTTGTCGTCGTAGGCCAGGTCCAACGTGGCACGAAAACGGATCTCGTTCGAGGCCAGTCGGATCGCGGTCTCGAGCACTCGCCGCACGTCGATTGGTCCAACGCGCTCTTCGGAACGCGCAAACGTCTTCAGGTCTTGGACGATGTCGCGCACGCGCTCCGCACCCGAGCGCGCCTCGCGCAATGCGTCACGCAACTCGGGATACTCCGCCGGCAACTCTGCCAGGGCGTACGAGACGTTGTTCAGGATGTAGACCAACGGGTTGTTGACCTCATGGGCAACACCCGCAGCCAGCACGCCGACGCTCGCCAAACGATCGGCCTGCGCCAGCTGCACTTCCATTTGCTTGCGTTCGGTGATCTCGCGAGCGCTCGCCAGCAGATAGTCCCTGCCGTCATAACGACGAATCGAGACTGCGATCTCCACGGGAAAAGTGTGACCGTCACTGCGCCGATGGAAGCTCTCATGAGAGAGACTGCGGATGCGCAGCGCTTTGACTTGTTCGGGTCTAAGCCACTCGGGTTCGCCGGCCTCGACGTCCTTCACGGTCATCTGCAACAGCGCGTTGCGCGAGTAGCCCAACATGCGGCACGCCGTCTCGTTCACGTCGATGAAGCTACCGTCCATGGGATCGATCATGTAGATCGCCTCACCGGCTTGATCGAGCACGGCACGAAAGCGTGCCTCGTTGAAACCCGCTTGCTCTTCGAGTCGCTTCTTGGCCTCGTGCAGTGACTCTTGCGCGTTCTTCTCGACGGTCACGTCTTTGACTGCGCCAAAGATCCGGATGATGCGTTGCCCTGAGGCGTCCATCTCGGGGCAAGCGTAGTCTCGGAACCAGCGCTCTTCGCCCGTCTTGGTCAGGATGCGATATTCGAAGGTGGTGGGTTGGCTCGTGGGTGCCAAGAGCGGCAAGGCTAGGCGTTTGGCTCGGTCGTCCGGGTGTAGCAAGTTCAGCCATCCCCCCGATTCCTCGACTTCTTGCTCAGAGTAGCCGGTCAAGCGTTGGAACGAACCTTTGACCCACTCGATGTTCAACTTGGTATTCGAATCGACCCGCAGGGCGTAGACGAAGTCGGATGCCAACTCCGAGATCGCGCGGTAGCGGACCGCATCTTCTTCGCTCATCGCGACGACGCTCGAACGCTCGGCGCGCTGGCGCTCCTTCTGGAGCAGATCGCCCAGATGTTCGCGCAACGCCGCCCGCGCAGCCTCTTCGTCGGAGGCGCGCGCCAAGCGCAAGATTTCGTCTACTGGTTCTGCCATGCCCATTGCAGGAGTCCGGAACTAGTTACGGCTAGGCCGGTCCGAAACCGAAGCCCGACCCGTGTAGTATTTTGCCCACCGCACCCCAGAGCGCGGCT
>DATAHU010000288.1:0-12944 GCA_036263015.1 Polyangiaceae bacterium
CGGGATACTCCGTTCACTCGGCTCAGGTACTGTGCGAGCCGGTCGCGAACTCGCGCCGGCCGGCAGAGATCACTTCTCTTTGCAGGCTTCGAGGCCGTTGCTGGCTGCGCAATCCATCTTGGCCAACATGTCGGGATCGACGTCGGCAAGCGAAGGCACACCCAACGTGTCGAGGTCGCTCGCGAAAGCGCCTTCGCACTGACCGTCGTTGACGATCATGCCGGCATCGTCGCTGACCGTGATGCCGGTGCGGTCGATCGAGGCATCCCAGCACTCGGTGACGTTGACGCTGGTGTTCAGATCGCCACCGGAGACTTTGGCTTCGGCGCGTCCCACGCCGCGGTTGAAGAACGCAGCGCGCAAACCGAGGTTCTCCGCTGCGCCGTCGGCTGGATCCTTGAAACAGGTTGCGGCGTCAGCGTCACACAAGTTGGCGTCGAGTGACCAATCCACGAAGTCGACCACGTTGCCGTCGGTGCCCTTGAAGTGGCCGAAGAAGTAGTCGAGGTTTGCCGGGTCGCTCTCGGGCTTGTCCTTGGGCACGAAGTTGCGGAACACGGCGACGTTGAACGCGAACTTGCCGTCGGCCTTGTCGCCACGGCCGAACACCATCGCAAAGCGTCCTTGGTCACGCGCAGTCGCCGCGTCGTAGTTGGGGTCGTTCGCCTTGTCGAACTCGTTGTTCGCGACGAAGTCCCAGAGCGTCACACCAACGCCGCGCAGATCGTCGTTGTTCGCGCCCGGGGTGCCGCCACCCCAGATCACCGGCTTGGCGGTCGCCAAGTCGGAATCGACCAGGCGCACCAGCGCGTAGCCGTATTTGAAATCATCACCCTTCGGATTCTCGTGGATGTAGACCAAGACTTGGCCATAGTCGTCCTCGTTATCCCACGGACCCCACACGAACTCCTTCTTGTCGGAGTTGTACACGGTGGGCGGCAGTTTTGTGATCGTACGCAACAGCACGACCATCAGCTTGGGAACCGCGTTGATGTCGCGCGCGCTGCCAGCGGCAAGGTTCGCAAGCTCGGCGTTACCCTTCAACGTCAAAGCGTTGGGCGAGGTTGCCTCACCGGGCGCTGGTGCGGCCAGGGCATCTTCACTCGGCAGCGCGGCTCGATATTGCTCGAGCAAGGCCGAGTCGTAGCTCTTGTCCGTGGCCTCGGTGCCAGTCGAGTCGTCGGTGGTTTTGCTATCGCCGTCGGCGCTAGCACCGCAGCCGGATAGCGCGTTGACGAAGAGGATGGGCAACAGGGCAAGCAGGGACTTACAGGTACGCATTGTCGTTCTCCAGGGAGGTTCAGCTCGAAACCGTTTCGGCTGGGTCGTGTCGTTTGACTCGTTGTGACCGTTCTGAGTCCGGTCATTGCAGCTCCCATGCCGAGTTCACTTGCGTGAGCCGTTCGCCGCCAAAACGCCCGATTCGGACGCAGCGGCGAGCCGCCTCGCGATCGTCCCGAAGGACGGCTGTTGAGCGTAGCCAACAGCCGCTCCCGGGCGAGTGTTGGCTCGGGCCAACAGCGACGATTTGAGGGTGTGAGTGCGTCCGCGCGTGCAGCTTGCACACAAGGACGGACGTCCACGGCGCGGTAATCCGTGACCTGCCGTAGAACGGATCCCACCCCCAAGAGCGGGTCACGAGGTTTCAAGCCCGCTCCCGGGAGGTAAATCGAGCTCTATGCGTGCGGTGCGCTCTTGCGTCCGCGGTACAACCACATGAGCCCCGGTAGCACGAACAACGCGCTGACGATGCAGGTGAGCTCACCCAAGATCGCGTAGTGCCCGAACGAGACCAGTGCGCGGTTGTCCGCGAAGAGCAACGCGCCGTAACCCAGTATCGTGGTCAAGCTGCACAGCATCACTGGGCCGCCCACGGAACGAATCCCGCGTTCGACGTGTTCACCTTCACCGACTATGCGATCGAAGAGATTGATGGCGTACTCGACGCCGATGCCGAAAGTGAGCGGGATGGCCACGAAGTTCAAGAAGTTGAGCTTCAGATCACCCCAGGCGGCAAAACCCAACATCCAGCCCAAGCCCATCAACAGCGAGCCCAAGACGCAGACCAAAGCGCGCAGACTGCGCGTGCCGACGGCCGTGACGAGCACGACCAAGCCAAAGGAAAGCCAGCTCGCACGTGGCCCGTCTCTGCCCATCGAACGGATCATTTCGGCAAACACGGTGGCGCGCGCCGCATTCGGCACGATTCGCTGATCGGGCAAGTGAATCTTGTTGAGCAACTCGTTGAGCTTCAACAAGGTCTCGCCCCTGCTCTGCGAAACGCCGGAAGCCAAAGTGACGTAAACCGGCGTGCCGACGCGGCCGTCCTTCTCCGTGTAACGGAAGCTGATCTCGGGTGGCAGTGCGTCGGGCTTGGGCGCCGCCAACGACTCGGGCGGCCGCCATTTGTCGGCGATGGGTCTGTCTTCGGGGCTCAAGTTCGGCGCGATCGCGTCGATGTGCGTACGGATCTTGGCGAGCAGCGCGAGCTTCTTCTGCACCAGGTCCGGAGGTCCGCCGATGATGTCGTAGATGGTCTCGATCTTTTCGATCAGCGGCGGGCCGTCGTGCTCGGCATCGGCTCGTGCCACTTGCGCGGCAACGTCGAGCACTTGGCTCATGTCGTCGGCCAGCAGCAACTGCGCCGAACCGCGCGCGCCGAACAACTCGTTCGAGCGTGAGGACCATTGACCCGCGCCCTTGCTGCGGCTCGAAGCACTACCGAGCTTGCCGAAGTCGTACTCCCAAGGGTCTTGGAAATAGTGCGGGATGCGCCAGGCGAGCACGACCGACAACACCGCTCCAATGGCCAAGCACCACAGCGGGTAACGGTGAGCGATCCAACTGATGACCCGCGTGAGCGGACCCGCGATGCTGGGTTCCGCATGAACGTGATCGCCATCGTGGATCGAGCTCGTGCGCTCGAAGACCGAAACCGCAGCCGGACACAGCACGAACGTCGCAAGCCAGCAGCCGAGCATGCCGACGGCGCCGATCAACCCGAACTCGGAGAAGCCGCGAAAGTCCGTCGCCATCAGCGCGCCATAGCCGCCGCTGGCCGCGGCCGAGGCCAGCCAAGTGCCGCGCAAGCAGCGCGTGGCAGCGTCGCACAGCGCATCGCTCACCGACTCACCTTGCGCTCGTCGCTCGTGATAGCGCGCCAAGTAAACGATGCTGTAGTTGATGCCGTTGCCGACGATGATCGAACCCAAGAACGTGGTGGCCGCGTTGAGCCGCCCGAACGCCGACATCGCGACCGCAAAGGCGACGCTGCAACCGACGAACACGCAGTAACCGAGGCAGCTCAAAGAGAACAGGGCGGTCTTGGTAGCGCGCCAAGTGCGACGCAAACGACCCTCACCGGGAGCGTTCAACGCCCAGCCGCGGCCGAAGAAGAAGATCATGATCGACGACAAGATCAGAGCGACGGCGGCGACGGATACGACCGTCAAATCGTCTTCCAGAGACTTGCGCTCGGCCAAAGCGTTCGGAATGTCGCCAGCGTACCCCACTTCCGCATCCGTTAACCCGAGACGCTGCTTGGTCTGGGCCGCCGCCTCTTGGATACGCGTGAACAGCTCCGTGGTGCGCCGGTCTCCGAGACCGGTGCTGCCCGCTCGCAAAACGAGGGCAAATAACTTGCCGTCGGGGGTGCGAAAGTCGCCGTCGGGAAAGCGGTTGCGCTTGGCCATCTCGGCTTGCGCGGTACGGTCGAAAGCCAACAGCGCGTTGTCTTTCTTGGCGCCCTTGCCCGCGTCCTTGGCCGCGCCGTCTTTGGCTGGCTCGGCATTGGCAGGAGCGTCGCTTGGCGGCTGCGCCATCGCTTTGATCAGCTCGGGGCTGCCGAGATCCGAACACGGATTGTCCAACTCGACGTAGCCAGGCAGTGCTTTGGCGCGCTCTTCCTCGAGCTCGCATTCGACTCGCTCGAGATCCGCGACTTGCGCGAACAGCCACTTGTTGTTTTCGAAGAAGTCGACGGCATGGCCGGGGCCATGGTCGACGCTCGCTACGAGCTCGCTCGGGAACTTGCGCACCTCGTCTTCGAGGGCCCGCATGAAGCTGCGGTTTTGATCGGCGTTGGGCGAGTCGATCAATACGATCAGCGTCGAACCGCTAGAGCGCATGCGCGAAGCCGCGCCGCGAAACCGTTGGCCCGCCTCACTCTTGGTCGGCAGCAGCTCGACGAAATCTCCCTCGAGGCGCAGATGGCTCGCGTGCCAACCGCAACCGAACAGGACCGCAAAACCAGCGATCAAGACCAGCACCGCGCGCCGCTGACAAGCAAGCGTAACGCGTGCAACCCAACTCATCTGGCGGCTGTCAGTCAAAACGAACCACCCGAGAAATCACTGCCTCGCATTGCGCGGCGAGGCTGCCCCGACGGGTCTCGAAAAGCAAGTCCCTGTTCCGCGATCACTGCCCCATTACGCCCCACTCGGACGCGGGTCTGCAGGCAGAACTGGGGCTGTCAGTAGTCGCTGAAAGCAAACGGTTGCTGTTATAAGTAAACAGCCGCGGCAGGCTCACGACCCAAGCTCGAGCTCGCCCTCGAACACGCGTCGCGCAGGGCCACACAGCTCCACGTGCAGGTCACTCTGGCGCACGGTGATCTCGAGCACGCCGCCCGGCAACTCGACGCTCAACGCTTGGTCGAACGGGGCCCGCCCGGCACGAGCTGCAGCCACGCCGACCGCGCCAGCGCCCGTACCGCATGCGAGCGTGCGCCCAACTCCGCGTTCCCACACAATCACCGAAAGCGCGGTTGGCGCCGTTTGACGCACGAACTCGATGTTCGCCCCTCCCGGCAAGCGCGCCGAAACGGTGGGCGCAAAGACGTCGATGCTGGGCACGTCGAAATCGGAATCGAACAGCACGGCGTGCGGATTGCCCATCGAGACGCGCTGAAACGTCAGTGCGCGTCCGTTTCGTTCCGCAACGAGCTCACCCTCGGGTTTACCGCGGCCGAGTGAAATACGAACCCAAGACTCGCCGCCCCGCATCTGCATCTGGCAAGCCAGTACGCCAGCGTCGGTTTGAACCGCGAAGGATTGCCCAGCGCGCTGTGCAAGGTGCAGCGCGACGCAGCGCAAACCGTTGCCGCACATCTCGGGGCGCGAGCCGTCGGCGTTGAGCACCGTCATGCGCGCCGCGCCTTCGGCCGAGGGCGACACGAGCAATACCCCGTCGCCACCGACGCCAAAGTGGCGGTCGCAGATCGCGCGCGCCTGTTCGGCGCTGACGGCATCCGGGCTGGCCGCGTCGACCACTACGAAGTCATTGCCAAGACCTTGGTATTTCGTAAACCGCATGAGCTTGCGCGCTTGTTAGCAAGTGCGCTCATGCGGCGCGAGGCCCGAGAAAGCAAGCCCCGACTCAACCGTCCATGGGGTCTGGCAGCAGTGGACCGAGCCGAGACAAGAACTGCTCGCGCGTCAAGTGAGCGATCTGAAGGCGTTTGCGCGTCGCTTGTTCGCCGCCGAGGATCTTGACGTCGCGCGCAGCAAGGCTCAGCTGCTCGGCCAGAAACCGGCATAGGGCAGCGTTTGCCTTGCCGTCGACCGGCGGCGCGTCGAGCGCAATCTCGAGCAGACCTTGGCGCACCCCGACGAAACGGCTCCTCGTGGCGCGCGGTTTCACTTTGACGAGGACGCTTACGCCCTCGGTGTTGGTCTTGCAGTCGAGGTCTTCGAGATTCATGAGCGCGTTCTGGCGCAGCGCAATTTGGCTGTGCACTTGGGCCGCGGACGTACGGATGCTAAGAGCCGAGCCAATGAGACGATCTTTGTTGCTGAGCGGCTTCATGGCCACCGGAAAAAGCACGGTCGGTCGACGCGTCGCGGCCCGAGCCGGCCTGCCCTTCGTCGATCTCGACGAGCGCATCAGCCAGCGCGCCGGAAAGTCCGTCGCACAGATCTTCGAGCAAGACGGCGAGGCTCACTTCCGCGCCCTGGAAAGGGCCGAACTCGAACGCGTGCTGGCCGCACCCCAGCCCGAGGTCGTGGCCCTGGGTGGGGGCGCGCTGCTCAAGCGCGACTTGCGCTTGAAGGCGCTGGACAAAGCCGTGGTGGTCACTCTCGCCGCCGATATTCCGACGCTGCTAGGCCGCACTGCCCACGACAGCTCGCGACCGCTGCTGCGCGGCAAGTCGCCGGACGAAGTCGAACAACTGCTCGCGGCGCGCCAAGTCGCCTATGCCGAGGCGCATGAACAGGTGGATACGGCGGGCGGCGATCCCAGTGCGATTGCGGAACGAGTGCTCGAAATCTGGCGACGCGATCCGATCGCCGTCGCCGCGGGTGTCCATTCCTACAGCGTCGAAGTGGGCAACGACTTTGCGCCAGCACGCTTGAACGACGTGGTGGGCTCGGCGACGACGATCGTGCTCGTCAGTGACGAGACCGTGAACGCCCTGTACGGCGCAAATTATCTCGCGGCGCTCAGCGCGGGCACACGCAAGGCTTCCTCGTGCGTGCTTGCCCCGGGCGAAGAACACAAGAACGTCGGCAGCCTCGAACGCATTTGGAACCATTGCCTCGAACACGGTGCAGATCGAAAGAGCGTGCTCGTGGGCGTGGGTGGCGGCGTCGTGACCGACGTCACGGGCTTCGCCGCCGCGACTTGGATGCGCGGAGTGCCGTGGGTTAGCGTACCCACGACGCTGCTCGGGATGGTGGATGCTTCGGTCGGGGGCAAGACGGCCGTCGATTTACCGAAAGCCAAGAACTGCGTGGGCGCCTTCTGGCAACCCAAGCGCGTGCTGTGCGACACGCGCCAACTCGTCAGCGAGACGCCACGCGGCACGACGAGCGCGCTCGCCGAAATCGTCAAGACCGCGCTGATCGGAGACCCTGCGATGTTCACGTTGTTGCAGGAGCGCGCAGCCGATGTGGTCGCGCGCGATTGGGACTTGATCCGCGAATTGGTCTACCGTTCGATCGCCGTCAAAGCGCGAGTCGTGTCCGAAGATGAACGCGAGACGGGCTTCCGCGCGGCGCTCAATCTCGGACACACGGTTGGCCATGCGCTCGAAGCGTGCGACGGATTCGGTGGGCTGACCCACGGCGAAGCGGTGAGCCTCGGGTTGGTCGCAGCGCTGCGCCTCGGTAAGCAGCGCGGGGCGACCCCTCAGGAGTTGGTCCACGCCACGACGCGCCTATTGGCCCAGTTGGGCCTACCTGTGGACCTCGACAAGCGCCCTCTGGCCCGTGCAGCCGCGTTGCTGGGACACGACAAGAAGCGCGGAGGCTCATCGATTCGCTTCGTTTTCACGAGCGCCCCGGGGTCGATTCAGTTCCAGAACATCCCGCTCGCGGAACTGCAAACCCAGGTGTCCGGCCTCGGGTGAACCGTATTTCAGAGCGTCCAAGAGCAAAGTGCCCCGCAATTTTGGTCTCGGCCGAGGGCCGTAGCTAGACTAGCGGGAGCTCCAATTCCCGGAGCCATTCGAGGTAATCCATGCGTTCGACGCCCATGAAGTTGCTCCGGCTCGGTCTGCGTCTGGGGATCGTGCTTTTCCCCCTCGGCCTCGGCATGGGTTGCGCCGACAACGACTCGAGCCTCTACATCGAGGGCGTGTTGGCTCCCGACGCACCCGCTTGCGAGTTCAACCCCGATCCGGGCTCCAAGAAACTCTTCAGCGGCGTGCTCGATTTGGCCTTCCGCACCAAATACGAAGGCGTCGTGCTCGTGGGTAACCAGCTAGCGCCGCGCGGCGACAAGAAGCAGTTGCGCACCGAAACATCGGGCCTGCAAATCCGTGGCTCCGAGGTCGAGCTCTCGATGCAGGATCAGGTGCTCGACCGCTTCAGCGTCAATGGCGGTGGCTTCATCGACACCAGTCGCGCTGAGACACCGGGCTTCGGTCTGGCCTCGGTGACGATGATCCCGGCGAGTCGCGGCGCAAAATTGGCTGAGCAGCTACAGGGCAACCCGAGCGCCTACCGCACCTTGATCGCGACCATCCGCGTCTACGGCGATACGCTGGGCGGCATCGAGGTCACCTCGGGCGACTTCACCTTCCCGATCGACGTTTGTTGGGGTTGCTTGATCGAATATCCGTTGGAAGCGGTGGTCGATCCCGCCGACGGCACCGGCGGCTTGGTCTGCGGTGGAGCTGCGGAAGGCGTGACCAGTGACCAATGCTTGCGGGGCCAGGATTTGCCGATCGACTGCCGCACTTGCGCGGCGGAGTCCGACGTTTGCTACCGCGTGCCCTGAAGCGCCGTAACTCCCACGCAACGGGAGCCGAGCGCGAGCACGGCGCGGAGCGAGATTCTCGACTACAATCACCGCGGATGGCCAAGCCGAGCGTAACGATCACGATCGCAGGCCATAGCTACCGAATGGTCAGCACGCTCGAGCAGAGCACGCTGGACCGGCACGCCAAACAAGTCGAAGAGCGGCTGGCTCGGCTCGCGCCCGGACAGCAGATTCACCCGCAAGCGCTACTGCTCGTCGCGCTGTCGTTGTGCCACGAGCTCGAGGAGTCCAAGACGGCGCTGCAAGAGCTCTCGGCCAAGAGCAAGAAGCGCATCGCGGGAATGCTCGAACGCGTCGATTCGGCGTTGGATGGTCTGGACGAGAACGCCGAACCGCTCGACGACTCAGCCGCCAGTGGTTGAGTTCAACGGACGCCCAGCGCCCTCAGGCGCTGGCTCGCGGCGCCATGGACTCACGCTCTTCGCGGTGCAGCGTCGCTACTTCGGGGGTCGTGCGCACGCCGTTATCGTCGTACTGCTGCAACTCCGCCTTCACGCGTCGGATCAGCGCGCGCTTCTCGTGAAAAGGCAGGAAGCTGGACTTGAAACCCGCGAGCACCAGATCGCGCAGGTCCGCGAAGCTGACGCCCATCTTGGTGTGCACCAGCCACAGCTCGCGTGACACGGTCGTGTCCGTGATCAAACGGTTGTCCGTGTTGATGGTGATGCGCAGACCGAGATCCATGTAGAGCTTGAGCGGGTGCGTCGCCAGATCGCGCACCGCGCCCGTCTGTACGTTGCTCGACGGACAACACTCGAGCGGAATCCGGTGGTCGTTCACATAGCGCAGCAGATCGCCGTCTTCGACGAGCCGGCAACCGTGGCCGATCCGATGCGCGCCACAGTCGTGCAACGCTTGGGCGATCGACTCTGGTCCATACGCTTCGCCAGCGTGAATCGTGCAGTTGACATTGTTGTTGCGCACCAGCTCGAAAGCCACCTTGTGCTTCTTGGCGGGATGATTCTGCTCTGCGCCGGCCAAGTCGAACCCGACGACACCGCGGCCCTTGTAGGCCACGGCCAGCTGGGCCATCTCGTACGAGCTCTCGGGTGAGATGTTGCGAATGCCGCACAAGATCACCTTGGAGCGGATGCCGTAGTCTTCGGTGGCGCGCGCCAAGCCCTCGAGCACTGCTTCCACCACGCGGGTCAGCTTCAATCC
Source organism: Polyangiaceae bacterium (assembly GCA_036263015.1). Lineage (GTDB taxonomy): Bacteria > Myxococcota_A > Polyangia > Polyangiales > Polyangiaceae > SZUA-265. The sequence goes on from DATAHU010000288.1 coordinate 9,424, forward strand.
GCGCCGAGTGTGCAGCATTGGCGCATAGCGCACCTCCATGTAGCGCACGTTTTCGGCTGCGGCATCTTCAGCCAGCTCGTAAGCGATACGGCTGAGCGCTTCGTCGGTCTGCATCACGGAGAGCGTGATCGCGAATCCGCGCAAGTACTCTTCGAGCGAGCCGCACTCACGGCCGACGCCGATCGCCTGATGCAGCCCTTCGACGCTGTTCGCCGGTAACTCGACGCGGTCGGTCTTTGCCAATTCCAGCATCGTCTTCAGACGCAACGAGCCGTCCAAGTGCACGTGCAGGTCGGTCTTCGGGAGCGACTGAAAGACCGAAAGTGGAACCAGAGGATGAGGCTCGTGATCGGACATCTCTAACCCTAGCTCGCCTCACCCGAAGGAGCCAGGCGACCCAGAATCAATAAGCCTACGACCATCACTGCACACAGCCCGAGGAAGATCCCGCCCGACAGTCGAAAGCCGTGTTTCGGCGACGCCGCCCTTTCGAACGCTTCGCGAAATGTAGCGACGGGACGCGCACCCACGATGTGTTCGTCGCCCACGAAAGTCGTGGGTAAGCCGCGCAGTGCAGCCTTACGGAAAAGCTCGACGTCGGCATCGATGGCTGCTTGCGTGGCGGGATCGCTGAGACAGGCCTTGAAAGTCGGCAGATCGAGCCCCAGCTGCTTGGCATCGCTTTCGTAAGCCTCGTCACCCAACTCGCCCTCGAACAACAAGTCGGCCATCGCCGCCTCTTGGCCTTGCCGCGTTGCACACACACTTGCGCGTGCCGCGCCCTCGGCCAAGACATGTATTCCGAGCGGCATGTGTAGCCGCTTAAAGTGAACACGATCACCGTATTCGGTGGTGAGCAGCTTCAACACGGGATGAATGCTTCGGCAGAACGGACACTGAAAGTCGGCAAATTCGACGACGTTGATTTTGCCGTCCTGATAGAACTCGCGAATCGCCTCGGGCACGGGGGGCGTTGGCCGCACCCAGAACCAGAGCAACGGTAAACCCAGCGCCGCAATACCGAAGCCCGCCCATGAGCCCGCGTTCAACACCGTCGCTTCTTCGCCCTGCGCAGCATACGCGGCGACGGCCGCGAACGCCGCCAGCACGGCTGCCGCGTCGACAATCATGCACATCCAGCAGAACGCACCAATCAGCAGCGCCTGAGAGAGAATGAACAGAATCGCGCACACGCCGCCGATGCCGGCCAAGATCCGAAGCCAATTCAAGCGGCGCGCGTTGGGTTTACCGAGTGCGAGCGCGAACAGAACGCCGTAAGCGATCATCCCGAAGGCGGGAATGTTGGCATAGGTGGAGTGAAAGTAGCTGAAACCGCTGCGTCGAACCGCTTCGCACCCGGAACTTGCCCCGCAGAAATCCGAATCCGCGGGAGCAAGGTAGTGGATGAAGAGCATCGAGCTGACCAGCATCGCGATCAGGACCGCGACCTTGAAAAGCGTGAGCCAGTGCCGACGAAACACGGCACGCTATCTAGTCGCTTCGCGGCGCCGGGACAAACGCAACGCGTCGCGAGAGCGCTTGGGCTCGGGGCTCTACCAAGTCAGGCTCTTGCCGTCGTAGAGCAGAAAGCTCTTGGACGACCCCAGCGTCAGTTCGGTGGTCGTTCGACGGATGTTTTCTGCGCTGAATTCCGGGGTCAATTCGGCATTTGCACCGCCGAGGTCGGTTTTGACCCATCCGGGGTCCAGCGCCACGCAGCAGATGCCCTGCTTCTCGAACTCGAAGGCCATGGTCAGAGAAAGCATGTTCAGCGCGGCCTTCGAGGTGCCGTAGGCATAGAATTGGCCGTTGTCTTTGCCAGACAACGACCCGCAGCCGCTCGTGATGTTGACGATGCGGGGGTTGCTCGAGCGTCGCAGCAAGGGCAGCGCGGCCCGTGCAACTCGCAAAGGCCCGAGGGCGTTCACCTCGAACGCCTCCCGACATTGATCGAAGTCCAGCTGCTCGAGGGGCTGATCGTGCGGCCTGGGCAAAATTCCCGCCATGTTGATCAACAGATCCAAACGTCCAAATCGTTGCTCTGTGGCGCGCATGGCGGCCGCGACATGACGGTCGGAGGTGACGTCGATTTCGACGCCGAGTAGCCGCTCGCGCGAGGCCGCCGAGATCCCGGGCAAGCGCTCGATGGCGCGGGCGTCGCGCGCCCCGGCGACCACCGAATCGCCGTGTTCCAGGAAGGCCGCGACCGTTGCAGCGCCGATTCCTCGATTGGCGCCAGTGACGAAGACGATTTGAGACATCAGCCGAAGGACGCGAAGTGGCTCTGCCACGGCTCACACTGAGCGAAAAGGCTTGGTCTTGCTGTAACGCAGGTCGAGTTTTCGAGAGCAACGGGCTGGCCGAAAAGCGGCGCAGTCAGGGTGGGTTGGGCTACGCTGAGCGACCGAGGCCCGTGGCTTCGCAGAGAGTTTCTCGGATCCGTTCCCAGTCGTGTTGGCCATGGTTTCTTCGCGTCCCCCAGCGTTGCATCGTCCGGATCCCGGCCGTTGGGTCGCGCGCCTGTTGTGCCTGGTCTTTGGTTTGCTCGGCGCTTTGCCCTTGGCGGCAGGCGCGTTGGCGCGGACCAAGCGCGCCGAAGCTTGGGTGTCGGAGCAAACCGCGCACACCCTGGAACGCTTCTTGGGCATCACCGCCAGTTACAAGGTCGAGCTCACGCTCCTGCCTTTGGAGATCACCCTGCACGACCTGCGCGTCGAGAGCAACGACGGCGGTGAACCTGCGGTCAAGGCACGGCGGGTCGCAATCACGCCGCGAGTGTTCTCGCTGATCGCTGGCCGCATCGACATTGGCGACATCGAGATCGACCAAGCCGAACAGCGCTTGATCATCCGCGACGGCAAGGTGCAAAACTTGAGCTACCGCTTGCCCGAAACCTCGGCCTCAAAGTCCAAGGGCGGCGGCAGCGAAACGCCGTTTCGCTCACTATCGGCGACCGAAGCGCGTTTCGACATCGATCTCGACGGGACGCACATCAAGACCGGAGCAATCGATCTCGACGTGTACGCCGAGCGTGAACACTCACTGGACGTAGCGCTGCGCGTCGGGGAGAGCCACGTCACTTACCCCGGTAACCTGTTCAAGCAAGCGCCGAAACCGAAGCCCGGAGAGAAAGGCTGGCCGCATCTCTACTACGACGAAGACGCGCTGTGCGGCCTGGACGCACGCCTGACGATCGATCCCGAGCGGGTCGTCGTGCGCCGTTTCGCGCTGGAGGCCGAAATGGACGTCAATCTCGAGTCGGGAAACCGCATCGAGTGCTCGCAAGCGGAGCGCACTTTGGAGCGCGACCCCTCGAGCACCAAACACCCCACGTCGAACAAGGCAGGCTCGGGTCGGATCTCGATCGATACGTCGCGGCTAGTGATCACGCTGCCGAGCGAGAACCACCCCTACAGCGTCGAGACCACGATGGACACGCTGCTGCCGATGGAGCTGCTCAATCGCTTGAGTGGTGGCGCACCCAAGTTCGCGGGTTGGGCCGAGCTGCAAGGCGATCTGCG
>DATAHU010000289.1:0-1632 GCA_036263015.1 Polyangiaceae bacterium
GCCGGCACTTGGCTCGAAGCACTGATCGGTGCAAGTCTCGCCCTGGCGCTCACCCGGCGTGCGCCAGGGCTCTGCCGTTCCCGAGCGACTCGTTCGCGACGCCCTTGGGGGACGGTGTCCCGAGCTTCGAGGTCCGCCCTGAGGCTGCGAAAATGCCTTCGCTGAAGGTGAATCGGTAGCCGCTGGGCGTCGCTGGACTGAAACGGCTACACGACTCGGCTCGAAAGAGTAGTCTCGGCGAGGCATGCCTCGGGCAAACGAAATCGGCTATTGGGGGCCGCCCACGTCGAGCGTGGACTGGTGCGAGAACAACTACGCGCATTCGAGCTTCGTCTGCGAGTGGTTCAACACGCTCTCGAGCTTCGTGATCGTCCTGGTCGCGCTAGTCGGTCTGGGTTTGCACTGGCGGGTGCTCGAGCGACGCTTCGCGCTGGCGTTCGCCACGCTGGCGCTAGTGGGCCTTGGTAGCGCAGCCTTTCACGCGACGTTGTTGTTCGGGCTGCAGATGGCCGACGAGCTGCCGATGCTCTACCTGGCGCTCGTCATGGTGTTCATCTTGATCAACCTCGATGCGGGTCGACCAAGCGCCCTCGCGCGAATGCGCTGGACCGGCTTGGCGTTAGCTGCCCACGGCGTGCTCGTGACGCTGTTGTGTACGCTCACGCGCGGACCGTTGCAGTTCATCACTTTCCACCTGAGCTTTGGCTCGCTGGAATCGTATTGCTTGTATCGCACCTTTCGCTTGTACCGAACGAGCAGTCTGCCCGTAGCCCGCAATCTATTTCGTTGGGGAATGACTTGCTATGTGAGTGCGATCGGTGTGTGGTTCATCGACTTGCGGTTTTGCACGGCCTTGAACGCGGGGTTGGCCAACGTCGGATTGCCGAACCCCCAACTGCACGCGCTCTGGCACGTGTTGGTATCGTTCGGGTTCTATGCGCTGATCCTGCAAATTGCGCAGGAACGACTGGACCGGCTGGGACGCACACCGAGACTGGTTCAAAGCGCGTTCGGCGTGCCGGCGATTGCCAGTTCGACGTAACGCTTGCGCGGCCCAGGCGCTCGAGGGCACAGCGTTCGGCGTTGGTCGGGGTAGGCAGCGCACGCCGCCGAGCTTTGTGCTTGCTGGCGGCTGCCCGTGAACTACGCTGCCAGGGATGGGTCGACCCTCGTTCACCGTGCGGCGGGTGCGCAACGTACTCGTGTACGTCCACGGGTCGAGCGAACCCAGTGATTTGGAGTGGGAGCGCGTGCTCAGCTTCTACGACGAGCCCGAGGTCGCCCGCGATCCGCGCACGCTCGTTTACACGCAGGGCGCAGCGCCCAACGCTGCACAGCGGGCACGGCTCAACGAAAAACTCGGCAAGCGCCGGGTGCGCATTGCCGTTTTGACGCCGTCCGCACTCGCGCGAGCCGCAGGGACGGCGGTCCACTGGTTTCGACCAGAGGTGCGTATCTTTCGTCCCAGCGAAACAGATGCGGCAATCAAACACTTGGAGGTCACTCCAGACGTGGCCTTCGAGTTGTCGTCCGCGCTGCGCGAAATGAAGCACGAGATGGGCGTGGGCTGAGCGCCTGTTTGCGACTAGGCGGATCGGGATGCTCGATCGAAGCCAGCCGTACTCCATGGGT
>DATAHU010000290.1:0-3001 GCA_036263015.1 Polyangiaceae bacterium
CGAACTCGCGCGCCAACTCCACGGCGAGGCTCGTCGGCGCTGAAAGGCAGACCACGATCGGAAAACGCGCGATGCACGCCTTGCGCACGATCTCGAAACTCGCGCGGCTCGTCACGAGCAGCACGCGACTCTCTGCTGGCAATTGGGCGTCGAGAAAGAGACGACCGATCACTTTGTCGACCGCGTTGTGCCGCCCAACGTCTTCGTACAGCAGCCAATGCTCGCTGCTGGGTTCAATCGCAATGGCGGCATGCAAGCCTCCGCTGCTAGCGAACCCGGTCTGTGAGTTTCCGAGCCGCGCGACCCAAGTGAACAACTCCGAAGCGTGCAGCGTCAGCTCGAGGTCGGCGAGCGACGAACAGCGCCGTCCTAGCTCGAAGATCTGTTCGCTACCGCACACCCCACAGGCCGAGTTCATCACGGGCTGCAGTTCGCTGCGCACCAGATCCGATTCCAAAGTGAGTCCCGGCGCGGGCGTGACCTCGAACACGTTGCCGTAATCGGGCTCCCAAGGTCGGCCGCAGTGCGTGAGCGTCGCGAGCTGATCCCGCGTTCGCAGGTTGCCTTCGGTGAACAGGTAACCCGCCGCCAGCTCGCGGTCGGCACCGGGCGTGCGCAGCGTCGTGACCAGCGTCTCGCCCGCGACGCGGATCACCAGGGGCTCTTCCACGGCGACCAGATCGTCGACGCGGGTATCCTGGCCACGCGCTCCGCTCGAGCCGCGAAAGCGCTCGATGCTCAACGCAACCAGGGGCTGACGCTGCGTCACGCGCGCCTCCGGGGGGGCCGTTCGAGATGCGCTGGGCTCAGTGCGCTTGCTGCATGAGCAGGAAGATGAACACGCCGCCCACCACGATGACCGTGGCGATTACGACGCAAATGCCCACAAATGCTGAGGAAAAGAAACCCTTCGGCTGCTCTTGACTGGACATTGTCATCTCCTTGCTGAAACGCGCGGGACCCTACCTCAGCGTCGCGCAGACGCCAAGCCCGGCGCCGGGCCTGCGGCAGTTTTGCCGAACCGATGAAGGCGAGGGGCCGGATCGGCAGGACGTGAACCCCTCGCAGCCGTGGGGCGTCCTGCGTCATTGCGTCGACTCGATCCGCACGGACGTCCCATAGTCGGGTTCGCCCGATTGCGGGTCGTAGCGCGTCGGGAACAGGACGTTGCACTCGGGCCAGAAGGCCTGGACGTGCTGAGTCCGGCAGGGCCCTGGGCGCAGAGTCGCGCGCATGCGGCCGTGGTCGCTCGTGACCCAAACCGGCGCACCCGCGCTGAGCCCCAAAGCTTCGATGTCGCGCGGGTCGAGCAGAACACTGCTGCGCGAGCTGCCCCCGGTCAACGGATCACTGTCGCCGTAAGTGATCGAGTTGAACTGCTTGCCGCGCCGCGAGGTGAGCATGAAGCGCCCCACCGGGACGTCGACCCGCGGTAACTCGATGACGCTAAAGCGCGCGCGCCCGTCGGGCATGTTGGGGAAGCCGTCGCTGCACAGCCGCGCGCCGCCCCACTGCATTTGCTCGCCCTCGTGTTCGAGTTTCTCGATGCCCTTGTAGAGTGGCATCACTTCGGCCATCTCGCGCCGCAGCGTGAGCGTATCCGTCGCCCCAAACAGATCGGGCCGCTCTGGCAAGAGCTTGCGCCCAATCAACAACGGGATCTCCCACTCCGGCCGCGCTTCCTCGATGCGCGGCCCTGGGATCTCGGGGGTGAAGCGGATGCGGCGCTCGGTCGACGTCGAGGTGCCGCCCGTGCGCTGCTCGTAACGCGTCTCTGCCGGTAACACGAGAACCGCCCATTTGGCGGGCAAGAGCGTCGAGCTGTTGAGCACGATGTCTTGATGCACGCGCAGTTTCACGTTCTCCAAGCCGCGCTGCGCGTTCTTGCGGTCCGGCATGTTCTCCAAGTGATTGCCGCCAACCAAGTACAGCAAATCGAGCCCGCTCTCGGCCGACTTGTCGAGCAGGTGCGCCGCGCGCATGCCGTTGCGGCGCGGGATCGGGTGCTTGTAAAAGCCCTCCAAGCGCTCGCAGTTCTCGGGAGTGATGTCGACCGCGCCCGGTAACTTGTCGGCATCAGCACCGCACTCAGCCGTGCCTTGCACACCCGAGTGACCGCGGATCGGCAAAATCCCGGAATTGGGCTTGCCGATCATGCCGCGGGCGAGCGCCAAGTTGACGACCATCTTCACGTTGTCGACGCCGAAGGTGTACTGCGTGAGCCCCATCGAGTAGACGATCACGCAGCTTTTGGCCTGGTGATAGAGCTCTGCCAAGTGCTCCATCTCGGCTTGGCTGATGCCGGCGTCGCGCACGAGATCCGTCCAAGGGACGGCCTCGAGTTCACGCTCCAACGCCTCGAACCCGACGGTGTGCTGCGCGATGAACTCGCGCGCGAAACCGTCCCGCGCTTTCAGCGCTTTCAGAATTCCGAGCATCGCGGCGATGTCGCCGCCCGGGCGCACCGCGTAGTACTCGTCCATCAAGCGCGTGCCGAACAACGCCGACGGCAGCACGCTCGGGATCCAGTAACGTTCGAGCGCCGGCTCCTTGAAGGGATTGAGCACGACGATCTTGCCGCCGCGCTTGCGCGCCGCGCGCAAGTACTTGGTGGAGACGGGCTGATTGTTGGGCAGATTGCTCCCGATGATGAACACGAGCTCGGAGTTGGCGAGATCCGTCAACGAGATCGTGGGAGCGCCATAGCCGATGGTTTGCTTGAGCCCTACCCCAGAAGCTGCGTGACACAAGCGCGCGCAGCTATCGACGTGGGGCGTGCCCGCGATGCGCGCCAGCTTCTGCACCGTGTAGTACGTCTCGTTGGTGAGACCGCGACTCGTCAGAAAGAAGCCGACGCGGTCTGGATCTGCGGTGCGCAACGTGTCGGCGATCAGCGCCGTCGCTGCGTCCCACGAGATGCGCGAAAAGCGCTGTTCGCCTGCGCGCTTCAACAAGGGGTACGGCACGCGCCCCAAGTGATGCAACTCCTCGTTGCTGAGCG
>DATAHU010000291.1:0-8956 GCA_036263015.1 Polyangiaceae bacterium
GCCACGCAGTCGGACCTTAGATTCCCAAGCCCGTGGCCGGTTGTGTGAAATCGCGTCATGAGTGACTTCTTCGGCGCGGGCCACAGGCAACGCTCCAAAAAAGGGTCGCAAGTGCACGACCTTCCGCGCTGGCACACGGACCGGGGGTGTCTGGCTAAAGGTGAACGACTAGACGCTCGATAGAGTCGGGAGTGCGTCGCAGTTTCCCGTTCGCGCTTCACGAGCGGGGCCCCTTGCACCTGCAGCATGGGCTGAGCTACGCACCCGCTCATGTTGAGTCGACGCATTGTGAATGTGATCGTGTGCATGGGGATGGCTTCGAGCTTGCAGGCGTGCCTGAAACCAACGACCTGCGAGGATACGTTAAGCTGTGACAGCGGTGCCGGAGTGCGAGTCGATGCCGGCGGCTCTTCCGTCATCGCCTCGGTTGATGGCAATGAGGACGCCGCAAGGGCTCGTTCAAATGTCAATGGCTTAGATGCAGGCGACAAGTCGTCTATTCCAGGTTGGCCCAATGACGAACGGGAACTCGACGCGTCACGGCTTGGCGCTGGTCACGGCGATGACGCGAGTGAAACGCGGGGATTGGTCACCGCGGACGCGCCCGATGCCGGTCAGCCTAAGGGAGCGGGCTCAAATGACGACGGGGTGAGGACCACTCTCGGTGACCAGGAGGCAAACCTCGATGCATCGACCGTCCTCGATGGTGAAGTTCCTGATCCTTGGGGCGACGATTCGAGCGATCCGAACAGTGGTGTCGTGATCGAATCCGACGGCGGACCCGATGCACCCAGTGGTGTGTGCTTGGCATCACCGCTTGCACCGGGACACGGCACGTTTGCTGAATGTGGGGGCACACCGTCTGGGGGCGCTTGCGAGTTAACTTGTGACAGTTTTTATGTCGGGGAACCTTCACGCTGCGCCGGTGGTGCATGGTCCGCGGTGGAGTGTAGGCCGCTGGGCAAGCTGAATCTCGCGCTAACGAACGCTACCGACGGCAGTCCTTTGGTCGGCGCTATGGCCTACGTTGCCGCGCATTTCGACCCCGCCGGTGACGTCTGCGACAAGGCTCACTACTGTGTACTGTCCGATGGCCAGGGCAATGCGACGTTCGACGCTTTTCCAACAGACGTTCAGACACTCACGGTGACAGAAACTGACTTTGAAGAGATCAATGCGTCGCTAGAAGTCTCGCCGGCCAGCACCGCAAGCGTTCACTGGGAAATGCTCCCAGCGAATCTTCTCGAGAACGACATCGGGGTCGTCCTCAACTGGCACGTTCCCCGAGACCTCGATCTGCTGCTGAGCGTACCCTATGAGGTTGAAGGGATGCAGTGCGTCTATCACGGCAACAAAGGTGGCCTCGACACAGCGCCCTATGCATCGTTGGCGGCCGACACGAAGTATGACCCGCAAGGCGGAACCGAACTAGTTCGGATCGGACTGTCCGAAGGGGGGGTAGCTCCTCATTACGCAGGCACCTATAGCCTTGTGGTCCACACCATGAGCTCAGATGGCCTGCTGAGCGCCCTGCCCACTGTCCGCGTCGTTCGTAGAGGTTCAGATGGGGTCGCAGACGTAACGCAATACGAGATGCCTGCAATGTCGGAGAACGCGAACATCTGGCACGTGTTCAATTTGGACGAGAACGGTGCCCTCATGGTGGTTGGTAACACTGAGTACAATTACGACAACCCGAGCGACATCCCTTGCGCTGACCTCGCAAACGAACTGTAAATCACCAAACCGAGGAGCGTTTGCTCCTGGCGGTGAATACTTGCCAGTGTCAGAGAGCAGGTCGAATTGCGACTCCAGTCACACTCTGGATCGCGAACTTTCACTACTTACACGTCGCGCTTGCGGTCCACAGGGTGTTGTCTTCTTCGCCCGCGGAGTACCACGCGCTGCCATCCGCCGAGAAGGTGACGCCTTCGCTGCGCGGTTCATCTGCCGCGGATAGTTCGACCGGATCTGCGCCGAGTGCATCCGCCACCGTCATACCGCTGGCGCGAGGCCATAGGAGCAACGCCTCGTACGTGCGAATCAGGATGCGATCGCCAGACGGGGAAATGTCTCCGGCAGCCGGCGTGCTCGAGCCCACGCTCGCGCGTGCGACCTCTTCCAGCACCGTGGGTGTGTCGACGGGGGTATCGCCCGGCGCCCGGTACACGATCGCCTCATTGGCGGTCTTGGTCATGATGAAGAAATCGTGACTCACCGGATCGACGAGCAGTGTCTCGGAGTTTTGGGCGCCATCGGGGTACGTGAAGCGCAGCGTGTCGAAGCTCACGGTTTCGTGTACCGCGCTCTGCGTGTCGCTGACGTCTGGCTCTGCCACGCGGTAGATCTGAATTTCGGTGCGCGCCCCGCCGCCGCCCATGCCCATGCCGCCCGCGGCATTGTCACCGATGTCGCCGATGAAGATGTAATCTTTGCCGTCCACGCCTTGACCGACCGCGATGTCTTCCCAATCGGTCTGCGAGAGGCCATCGAGTGTGTAGTCGCCCAGATCGGCTCCGCTGGTACTGGCAGCGTAGATCTTGGCATCGCCGCCCGCGTCTAGCTGCGCGTAGAGCACACCAGGGTGCTTGCGGCTCGCTACCATGCCCGAGGGACCGTTGAGCGCGCTATTGGCGAATTGCCCAGCTTCCATCGGGTCACCGAACTCGAGGCAAGCTTCGCCCTGAGGCACCATCTCGCCTCCTTCGCCACCCGCGCCACCACTCGGGACCGTCGGTGCATCGGGTGAACCGCCCCCGCCGCCAGCGGCCGAACTCGCCGTTGGAGTGGGGGTGGTGTCGGGCGCGCCGCCAGCACTCTGGGTCGGAGTCACGCTCGGTTTGGGGTCTTCGGGGGCTCCACCCGTCGAGGGCTCCGACTCTGGCATGGAGGGCCCACCCCCGCTGCCCACGGGCTGCATGGGTTGCGAAGTTGGTGGCTTGGGTGTCGTCGGAGTCGCAGGCGTCGTTACTCCTGTCGGAGTGCTGGCGGGGCCGGAGCTGGGCGCCGGCGTCCCGGGTTGGTCGGAGCTCGAACTGCTGCCACCGACCGGTGTCGACTGAGCATCATCGTCGCCGGTGCCCTTGCTGCTGCACCCCACGCTCAAACACAAACCTACTGCCAACAGTCCCGCGCGCATCGACGTTGCCCTTGCCTTCAGTTGAGACCCACCAACACTGCAATAGTGATGGTCGCGAGCCCAAACTGTCACAAAACATTCTCTTGACTCGAGATTCTCGCACCGCTGCGACTTTCCTTGGGAAAGTGTGAGTTCAAGGCTGTTCTCGCCGCGTCCGGGCGAGACGCCTCACGTTCGCGTTTTGGTTCCGCGAATCAAGGCACGCTGGTTTTGAGAGAGTCCACGGCGTGAACAGGAGCACCATCTCCAGCCATCAAATGCTTGATGGCCGAGTAGACGACGCGTTGGCTCTGCACGGGGTTCTTGCCCGCGAACACCGTCGAGATGACCGCGAGCGAATAATGCCCACCGCCGCCACTGACCTCGACCTTTGCGTCGGGGATCGCTGCGACGACGGCCGCTTTGATTTGCTCCAAGACCACCGCGCTCGAGTGGTTGCCGTGCGAATGAGACATCAGTTTGTGCAGCCTCGGAATTGGCAGCTTCAGTAGCGGGGAACGTCGCTATCGACGTCGCGCGACCAGGCGTCGATGCCGCCCTCGAGGTTGTAGACTTGCTTGAAGCCCTGGCCGAGGAAAAACTGCGCAGCTTGCTGGCTGCGCATGCCCGAATGGCAGTGGAAGTACAGAGGGGTCGACTTCGGCAGCGCCATGATGTGGTCTTGGGCAGGGCGATCGAGGAGCCGTGCACCTTCAATACGGGCGATCTCACGTTCCTTCGGCGTGCGCACGTCGAACAGTTCAAGCGGACCTTTGTTCATCCGCTCCCGCAAGTCCGCGGCGCTGATCTGTTGAACGCGGGGTGGCTCGTTGGGATTGTTGATTTTGAAAGCCTTGCCATTGGGCGTATCGACGAAGTCGATGGTCACTCCCGCGGCGCGCCGCGCGCTGCCCCTGTCGAGCACCAAGCTGATGTTCCCGGCGGCGACCACGACGTCCGTGTCGCTGCGCGGCCCGATCGACAACCCATGCTCGAAGCCCTGCGAGATCTCGAGACGCACGAATTCGTTGCCGTCTTGCACGGCTTCCTTGAGCGCGGCTGCGGCGCTGTCACTGACGTGGATTACCGGGGGGGCGACCTCGGGCGAAGCGACTCCAAGCGTCTCCTCCAGTTGTCCCGAGGCCACTAGGTCCTTGATGATGTCGCAGCCGCCCACGAATTCACCTTTTACATACAGCTGCGGGATCGTCGGCCAGTCGGAGAAATCCTTGATTCCTTGGCGGATCTCCGGATCTGCCAGCACGTTGACCGTCTCGTATTCATCGAGGACCGAGTCCAAGATTTGAACGACGGTGGCGGAGAACCCGCACTGCGGCGCCGTGCGCGTTCCCTTCATGAACAACACGACCGGGTTGTTGTCGACCAAGGTTTGAATGCGCGAGCGCAGGGAGGCGTCCATGCCCGCCCAAATGCGGCCAGGGCCTTGTAGTGTCAACTCCAATTCGCCGTAACGCTCTTGGCCATTTAGATCTGGGCAGTGCCGGGTTGCGTGCTATGAGCCCGTGCCTCATGTTCGACGCACTTCCCAGCGTATTTTCAACGCCGTCCGGCTGGAGCAAGGCCATGGGAATCGAGATCGTGCGCGCCGAGCGCGGCCTGGTCGAAGTGAGTTGGACCGTCGGTCCCGAGCACCTGCAGCCCTTCGGAATCGTGCACGGCGGTGTATTTTCCGGCGTCGTTGAAACGGTGTGCTCGATTGGCGCATGCGTAGGCATCGGGCCGGACAAGAGCGTCGTGGGGATGGAGAACCAAACGAGTTTCCTGCGCCCCGTGCGTGAGGGAGTCCTGCGTGCCGAAGGTCGCCCCGTTCACCGCGGACGCACAACGGAGTTGTGGGAGGCCAAGATTGTGGATGCTGAGGGACGACTCGTGGCAACAGGCCGCCTGCGTCTCATGCTGATCGACCTGCCTGCCGGCAAAAACCAATGAACAAGCCCGAGCGTCAATTAGAAATCGAAGCCCTCGCCCAACGGCGAATTCTGGTCCTCGACGGTGCCATGGGCACCGAGGTGCAGAAGTACAACCCCGAAGAGCATGATTTCCGCGGTGAGCGCTTTGCGTCTCACCCGCATGAGCTGAAGGGCAACAACGACTTGTTGGTGCTCACTCGCCCCGACATCATCGCGGGGATCCATGCGAGCTATCTGGCCGCGGGTTCCGACATCATCGAGACCAACACCTTCGCGTCCACCTCGATCGCGCAGGCGGACTACGGGCTCGAGGCTTACGCATTCGAGCTGAACTTGAAGGCCGCGCAACTCGCCAAGCGCGTCGCCCAAGAGTGGTCGGAGAAGACGCCCGACAAACCGCGCTTCATCGCCGGCGCCATTGGCCCGATGAACCGCAGTCTGAGCTTATCGCCGGATGTGAACGATCCCGCATTTCGCAGCGTCACGTTCGATCAAGTCAAAGCCGCTTATGCAGAACAAGCGCGCGGCCTGATCGAAGGCGGCTCGGACATCCTGCTCGTCGAGACCATCTTCGACACCCTCAACGCCAAGGCGGCGTTGTTTGCGATCGAAGAAGTGTTCGCCCAGAAGGGCCTGCGTTTGCCGATCATGCTCAGCGTGACCGTGGTGGACAAGAGCGGCCGCACGCTATCAGGGCAGACAGTCGACGCGTTCTGGGCTTCGGTGGCTCACAGTCATCCGATGAGCGTTGGCATGAACTGCGCGCTCGGCGCTTGCGACATGCGTCCTTATCTGGCGACCTTGGCGGGCCAGGCCGATACGCTCGTCAGCTCCTATCCCAACGCCGGCTTGCCCAACGCCTTCGGCGGTTATGACGAAACACCAGAGCAGACCGGCGGCTTCCTGCAAGAGTTCGCCGAGAGCGGCCTGGTCAACATCGTGGGCGGTTGTTGCGGCACGAGTCCCGCACACATCAAGGCCATTGCCGATCGCGTCAATGGGGTCACTCCACGTGGGGTTCCCCACCTGGCACACGACGCTGCGCGCTTGAGCGGCTTGGAGCGCTACGAGATCCGGAGCGGCGAAACGTTTACCATGATCGGTGAACGCACCAACGTGACGGGTTCACGCAAATTCGCGCGTTTGATCAAAGACAAGAACTACGCTGAAGCCGTCCAAGTCGCGGCCGAACAAGTGCGCAGCGGCGCCAACGTGCTCGACGTCAACATGGACGAAGGCATGCTCGACGGCGAAGCCGCGATGGTTCATTTCTTGAACCTGATCGCTACCGAGCCCGAAATCGCGCGTGTGCCGGTGATGATCGACAGTTCCAAGTGGTCGGTGATCGAGGCGGGGCTGAAGTGCGTGCAAGGCAAAGCCATCGTCAACTCGATCAGCTTGAAGGAAGGCGAAGAAGAGTTCTTGCACCGTGCGAGCTTGTGCCAACGCTACGGCGCCGCCGCCGTGGTGATGGCTTTCGATGAACAGGGCCAGGCAGACACGGCCGAGCGCAAGTTCGAGATCTGCAAGCGCGCCTACCACTTGCTGATAGACAAGCTCGATTTCGATCCTCAGGACATCATCTTCGACCCCAACATCTTCGCGGTCGCGACCGGTATCGAGGAGCACAACGAATATGCGATGCACTTCCTGGAGGCCATCCGCCTCATCAAGCAGAACTTGCCAGGCGCGAAGATCAGCGGTGGCGTCAGCAATCTGAGCTTCTCGTTCCGAGGTAACGACCGGGTGCGCGAGGCATTTCACTCGGCCTTCCTCTATCACGCGATCAAGGCCGGCATGGACATGGGGATTGTCAACGCCGGACAGCTCGAAGTTTACGAGGCGATCCCCAAGGATCTGCTCGAGCACGTCGAAGACGTGCTCTTCAATCGCCGTCCAGACGCGACCGAACGCATGGTTGCGTTTGCCGAGACAGTCAAGGGCGATGGCAAGAAGAGGGAGGTCGATCTTGCGTGGCGCAACGAGTCCGTGGTGAAGCGGATCGAGTACGCGCTCGTGCACGGTGTCACTGATTTCATCGAGCAAGACGTCGAGGAGGCGCGCAAGTCGCTGCCGCGGCCGCTCGACGTGATCGAAGGCCCGATGATGAGCGGCATGGGCATCGTCGGCGAGTTGTTCGGGGAGGGGAAGATGTTCCTGCCCCAGGTCGTGAAGAGCGCACGCGTCATGAAGCGCGGAGTGGCCTACCTAGAGCCGTACATGAACGCCGAGCTCAACGGCGCTGTGCGCACCAACGGCAAGGTGATCATGGCCACCGTCAAGGGCGATGTTCACGACATCGGTAAGAACATCGTCGGCGTCGTGTTGCGTTGCAACAACTACGAGGTGATCGACCTTGGGGTGATGGTGCCGTGTGACAAGATCTTGGACGCGGCGGTCGAACACAATGCCGACGTGATTGGCTTGAGCGGCTTGATCACGCCGAGCCTCGACGAAATGGTGTACGTGGGCAAAGAGATGCAGCGGCGGCAAATGAAGCAGCCGCTGTTGATCGGCGGTGCCACGACCAGTCGCCAGCACACGGCGGTGAAGATCGCTCCGCAATACGAGCGCACGGTGCTCCACGTCGCAGACGCTTCGCGCGTCGTAGGCGTCGTGAGTAATCTGTTGGATCCAGAGCGCAAGAAGACTCTGGATGGGCAGAACCGACAGACCCAAGCTCGCTTGCGCGAGTTGTTCGAGCACCGCGATCAACCGAACTTGACGCCGTACGCCACCGCGCTCGAGCAACGACTGCGCCCGACGTTCACACCCGAGACTTGCCCCAAGCCGGCATTCATCGGACGCCGCGTGCTCGACGATTTCGATCTGAGCGTGCTCGTGCCCTACTTCGATTGGACGTTCTTCTTCTCGGCTTGGGAGCTGCGCGGCAAATACCCGGGGATCCTGCAACACGAGCGCTACGGTGCCGCTGCGCGTGAGCTGTTTGCGAACGGTCAGCGCTTGCTGCAGCGCATCGTCTCGGAGAAGCGCCTCAAAGCCCGCGCGGTCTACGGTTTCTGGCCCGCCGGCAGCGACGGCGATGACATCGTGCTGTTCAAGGACGAGACGCGCACGAGCGAGCTGTTGCGGTTCAATCTACTGCGGCAGCAGCGCAAGCGTCAGGGCGACGAATCGTTCCTGAGCTTGGCGGATTTCGTGGCACCCGTTTCCAGCGGTGTCGCCGATCACATCGGTGCGTTCGTGGTTACCGCCGGCATTGGGGAGCAAGAGTTCGCGCGCGAGTTCGAGCGCGCCGGCAACGACTACGACGCGATCATGGTCAAGGCTCTGGCAGATCGCTTTGCGGAGGCTTTTGCGGAATACCTGCATCAAAAGGCGCGCCGTGAGTGGTACGAGTCCGGTCCTGAGCAGGACGGTCAAGCTCTGATCGAAGAGCAGTACAGCGGCATTCGGCCCGCGTTTGGCTATCCCGCGTGTCCCGAACACACGGAGAAGGGCAAGCTGTTCGAGCTGCTCGGCGCTCCGGACATCGGGGTCAACCTCACCGAGAGCTACGCCATGATGCCCCCTGCATCGGTCAGCGGCATTTATCTCGGGCATCCCGATGCGCGCTACTTCCACTTGGGGTTGATCGATCGCGACCAAGTAACCCAGTACGCGAAGAAGAAGGGCCTGAGCGTCGCCGAAGCCGAGCGCTGGTTGGCCCCGAGCTTGGGTTACGACCCCTGACCCGATTCGTTCGTCCCGAACTACTGGTTTCGACGGAAACCTAGCAGCTGCTGGGCGGCTCGGGCTCGTCCAACCGGTGCTTTGGAGGTGGCAGCGAGGATTTGCGCAAGGGCGCGGGTCCCCCTACGGGATCGAGCGTCAGCTCGGCTTCGGCTTCACTCAGAGTGCTGCTCTCGCCTGTTGGACTGGTTTGAACGGGGCTTCTGATTTCTTC
>DATAHU010000292.1:0-1697 GCA_036263015.1 Polyangiaceae bacterium
GGTGACGACGATGGCTGCGGTATTGCGCAGCGGCCTTCACGCTCTTCGCAAATATGGGCAACCGCGCTCGCGGCCGCAGCGGTGTTGTTGAGCAAACGCCGACGCAACTCACAGCGCGTGACACGTCGCTGACGCCCGCCGCGGAGAACGCCACGCCGACATGTCCGATGAGCTGAGAACCACGCTGGGACTGCTAGGTATCGGTGTCTGCGCATTGAGCTTCGCGAGCGCGGGCTGCAAGCGTCATGAGCCAGAACCGCAGCCGACGAACAGCCCCAGGGGCTCCGAGGCAGTGAACACGACACGGAGCACCGATACGGCAAGTCTTAGCGTCAGCAGTGCACTTGTTACCAGCACTGCTCCGTGGTCGAGTGCGTCGAGCGCCGATGCGAAGACTGCGCGAGCCAAAGCAGAAGCTCGGCAGATCGAGGACTGGCAAAAGCAGATGGCCGAGAAGTACGCAAAGGCGCTGGCGCACGCTCGCAAGCTTCAGAGTCAGGGCGATCCGGGGGCAGAAGCGGCCTTCGTCGCGGCGGCGGGAAAAGGCCAAGACATGTATTTCCGTGCCATCGCTGAACTGGGGTTCTCGCACTTGCCGGCCGAAGCTGCCGAGCACGAGCTGCTCGTTGCAACGACGGGTCCCGACGCAGAGGTGGAGGGGCAAGCTTGGTTCAATCTCGCGAGCTACTACCAAAGCAACGGCCAGCCCGAGGCCGAACGCGCAGCCTTGGCGCGTTCGATTGCCGCCAACCCGACGCCCGCCGCCAAACGTAAACTGGGCCAACGCTCGGCGTGTCTCGCGGAGTTCGGGGCGCGCAACGTTACCCTGAGCCCAGCACAGGTCGAGGGTTGGGTTGGGGTGTGCGAGACGCTCGGCTTGTGCTCGGGGGTGACCGACGAGACCGAGGCGCGCAACGCGGCGTGCCTCACGGGCTCGGGCTCCGCGTCCGATCCCGACACGAGCCACGGCTGCAAGGGGCCCGCGCCCTGGATGTCTACTTACGGGCACGAATGGTTCACGGACAATGCCGCGATCATCGCGCCATCGACGCCTGGGCACTTCTGGGTTGCGCAGTTACGCACTGGCGGGTGGCCCGCCAAGTGCAGTGGTTTCGTCGATCTCGAGGTCGAACTGCTCGGCAAAGTGCTCCACGTCACCGAGAAGTCAGCGCCGAGTCAAACCGCGCCAGACCGGGATATCCCGCTCAACGACCCAGAGAACGGCCTGTGTTGGGACGAGCCCGAGCTGAGCACCCACGAGTTCTACGATCCGAAGAGCAACCAATTGCTCGCCGCGTTCACCCTCGTCGGCGATGACTCCATCGAGCTCGAACCCGACGCCGGTGGGCATCGTGTGCGCCTACACGGAAGCGGCTGCGATGGTAGCTTGATGCTCGATGGCTCGCGGCCGCGCGAGTCGGCGTTTAAACCCTCAGTGGGCGCTAGCCCCTAGGTGCTTGCCAACGTTCGCTGCGGCACGTCAGCGCAGACCGTGTCAAAGCCCGCAGCAGTTGGCATTGGAGAGCATTGGTACCGTGAAAATTAGCCCAGCGGGCAACGCTTCAACCGCGTCCAAGTGCGCCAGATCGCGATAGCGCTCCAGGCCCTGATCGCGTTGTAAGTATACGCTGCCGTCAGGGCCGATGCGCACGCTTGCTGCCCCTTCGCCGCTGGACCAACCTCGAAGCTTGCCGCTG
>DATAHU010000293.1:0-19777 GCA_036263015.1 Polyangiaceae bacterium
TTCTGAGCCTCTACGTCGTGCACTAGGGACGTGTCTTCGTCGAAGTCTTGGTTGCGATCGAGCAAGCGTTCCATCGCGTCGGCCAAGAGCGAGTCGAGCTTTGCCTGAATCTTGTCACGGATTTCATCGGGGTCGTCGCCATCGACGCTGAAGTCGCTCAAGACTTCGGGCACGCCCGCGTTTTGGTGTCGCGCCTCGATCTCGGTGAGCGCGAAGTGAATTTGCTCGTGTTGAAGGATGTAGCTCTCGGGCGTGGTCGTCGCTTGCGAGTTCCACCAGGAGCAGGAGCGATCCATACGCGCTTCAAAGCCCAGCGCAGTGAAATAGCCGTGGTAGGTGCTGCTGTTGCCTTTGCGACGCTCTTGCACTTCGTAACGGGTGTCGGGAGTGGTGACGACCACCGCGCAGGTCAACGCGCCGAGCTTTTCGGCATGTTGTCGCGCGCTGTCGGGCGGCGCCTCTGCGCGGAAGTCCGAGCGAGTCAGCGCGCGATAGGTGATCGTGTCGGCAGCAGACAACTGATCCGGATCGACTACGCCACCCTTGGGTGTGGCGTAGTCCGGCAGTGAGGCGCAGCTGGCTAGCGCCAGCAGGGGAACGACGGGCCTCGCCCGGACGAAGGGCGAACGCAAAGTCCAATCCATCTTCAGCGTTTGACACTGCTCGCGCAGCTCGACAACCGAAAAGCCTCGCGTCATTCCCCAGCGGCTCTGCTGTGTAGCGCTCGCCGGGGTCACGCGCACGACGGGGAGTACTTCAGGCCTCGCTCGAGATCCAACTCATCAGATCCGGCGCTAGTGGCGCTTCGACCTCGAAGCCTGCCAGACCCGGTGCCCCGTCCCAGATCAACGCGCTGGCGTGCAGCGCGTGACGACTCAGCGCGGGACAGGGCGGCGCGCCGTAGAGGGCGTCACCCGCGATGGGCGTGCCCAAGTAGGCCAAGTGAGCGCGAATTTGGTGTCGATAGGCGGTGTTTACTTCGAGCAGCAAGCGCGATCTGAGATGCAAAGCCGTTTGCTCCAATACGCGGGTTTTGCACATTACAGGCTTGCCACGAATTGCCTGGCCCCAGGCCACCTTGCGCCGATTCTTGGCATGGGGTCCCAACGCCAACTCGATCAACTCTGGCAATGGACCCGCCGGGCTCGTCGTCCAGGCCGAGTAACGCTTGTGTAAGCGCCCGCGTTTGGCACCGTCCTTCAAGATCGCGAAGGCGCGTTCCGTTTTTGCGGCGAGCAGCGCGCCCGAAGTGCCGGTGTCGAGCCGACTGAGCAACCCAGCTTCGCCCGGGCGATAGCCTATGTTTGCGAGCTCGGGGTAGCGCTCGATCAGCCAGGTTGCGACGCTGCGATCGCCCGCAGTGTGCCTCGGCGCGCTGGCAATGCCCGGTGGCTTGTTCACCACCAGCCAGGAATCGGACTCTGCGATGATTTCAGGCGCGTTGCTGGCGCTCGAGATGCCGCCCGTGGCGCCGTTCATCCGTGCGTCACGTAAACCCGAGCCCTCGCTGTCTGCACCGACGCCTGCGGAGTCAGCTGAATCGACTAGCTCTTCCGCGCTTCGGATTTCTAGTTCCTGTCCGAGTTGGGCGATCTCACCCTTGCGCACAGAGCGCGAGCCAGAGCACACGCCCCCGCGCTCGAACAGTTCGCGCAACTCTCGACGCGAAAGCTTTGGCAACAGACTCCCGACGACGCGATCGAGGCGTTGTCCGACCAATGGCTCCGATATCACATGCCGACTTGGCATCTCACCAGGTTCCTTGCACACCCCAAGTCCAAGGAGCTGGGCCTCGCGTGGCCAGCGGTTGAATTGGGGCTACTGCTAGCTGTAGGTTATAAGGTAACGGTTTGGTCGCTGATCTCTGATCGCGAGGGTCGTGCTCAGAATCGTCGGAGGTGATCGCGTAGCCGAGCCCACCGCCGATCAATGTGCCGAGCAACACGCTGCCGAGCCATAGACGCGTCTCGGTTTGCGTAACCGTCCGGCCCACGATCGCAGGGCTCGCAACGGCGGCTCCCGTCAGAGCTCCGAGAAATGCTGCCAGATCGATGTAGACGACGCGTGAGGGATCGGGGCTAGGCAACCGTGTCGCAGCGAACCCCGCGCCCAAAGCTCCGATCCCGAGCCCGAGTCCTAGGCCGAGCGTCGGTGGCTTCGTCAAATCGGTGTTCACCAGACGCTCCCCCACGCCTCCGAGCAGCCCCCCGAAAATTGCGCCCGACTGGGTGACCAAAGCACTGCCTTGCCCAATATCGGACGTCGCCACCGCCAACGTGCCCAAGCTCAGACCAGTGGCGGTGCCAAGTAAACCGTACGCGTGGCGGTGAGACGGGTCCGATAACTTGACGCCATCGCTGATCAACAGCGCCGACGCGGTTGACCACAAAGTTGCGGCCGACAGGTACCAGGCTTCACCCATGCTGACGTGCCACTCGTCCGCAGCGACGAGCGAGGCCGCCACACCGACCCCAGCCCCCACCGTCATCAGGGGATAGATGATGCGTGGGTTGCCCGAGCCAGCGATGTGTTCGAGCGCGTAGCCCGTGTAGCCTCCGACCATTGCTCCGGTGACGGCCAAGTACGCGCGACCGTCCAAGTCTCGCGGTGCTGGTTGGCCCAGGTCGGAGTCTGCCCCGTCCTGTGAATTGGTCTGGCACCCACACTGTCCGTCCAAACTCGCGGTTGGGCGCGCGACGTCACGCAACAAGCGCAGCAGCACGACCTCGAGATTGTCCTGCGTTGCCGTCTCGCGTCGGACTCGCAACAAGGACTGCTTTGGAGCGACGGCGATGAGCCGCACCTCGATGCCGTGCTCGGCGCGCTGCAGTTCGAAGGCGGCGCTCCAACCTTGGGATGCGTGCGCCAGCAACGCGGCTTCATCGAGCGCCGCGCCAGTGCTCGGAGCGAGCCACAACGGTTGCAACCCGAGATCGAGTGCCCCTTCCTCGAGGGTCTTACGTGCCGTGTGTTCGATCGCCACGAGCTCGGGATCGCCCATCGATTCGGTGCGCGCGGCTCTGGTGCTGGGAAGCTTTGACGGCGTGGACTCTGCTGCGGGAAGTGTGTCCGTTGGAAGGGGAACACTCGATGGCGCGGGCGTAGAGCCACCCGACGCGGTGTCTCCACTCGGTATGCTCGTAGCACTGCCAGGGGGCGCGGATTCTTCAGCGCTCCACACGCTCGCGCTCAAAGTGAACGCGATCGCGAAAGTACAAACGCCGACTCTTGCTGTCACCGCGCCTCGAATTTCAGAACAGCAGCACTCAGAAGCTCAGAACATCAGGGCGGCGCTGAGCCAGAGATCGACCATGTCCGACGAATCGACGCGGAAGCGTCGTCCCGGTGTGTTGATCACTTCGCGATAGTTGGCATTCGGAATGCCTGTCACACTGAAGCCCGAGGCACTCGTGTCACCCACGTTACGGCACGGACCCGCGTCCCCGAGTTCACGTTTGAGGTTCGGGTTGCAGGGCTGATCGTAGGTGAGCAAATGGCCCTGCACGAAAGTGTAGCCGAGGCCCAAGTTGAACTTCAGAAGCTTGTTCACCATCCAAGTGGCTTGTGTGCTCAAGGTGTACAACCCGTAGGGCTGAACGTCGGTGATCCCCGTCATGTAGATCTTGGTCGACTGTTCATCGACGACCGAAGGCACCGTATCGGCGTTGCTGCCGCTGTTGGCTTTGTACTTCGAGTAACGAGGCTCGCGCATCGAAGCCGCTGGGCTGCTGCCGAGGGCATCGAACAACTCGGTATAGTCGCGCCCCTCGGAGCGATAGGTGCCGGCGAAGCGAAAATCGAGTTCGAGTCTGCGAAACTCATCGAGCTCTTCCCACGGCATCACAGCCAAACCCATGAGCAGCGTGCCTTCGAATGGCGGATGATTGACGAGCGCGCCTTCGATGTCCGTCTTACCGAAGTCACTGTTCTCGTTTTGGAACTCGAATAGCCCGGTGATGCCAGCGTACGGTTCGATGTACTTGATCCGCTTCGACATGATCGTGTGGAACGCGAGCCCCGTCGTTCCGCGCGACACACCGGCGTTGCGACGTCCGGTGAAGTTGTCGGCTTCGAGCGAGGACTCGCCCGCGACGCCGTTTTGATTCAAATCTCCGGGATCGGCGCAGCTCACGCGTCCCGATGCTGGCGCGTCGTTGCAAGCGTGCATCGGCTCCGACACGTTGAAACGCCCCTCGACGCCGAACAGCCAGGTGGGCTTCGTCGAATCGCGCCATTGGTTCATCAAATTGACGTCGAGACCGACGGCGAAATACTCGATGCCGCTGCGCGTGGGGGAACTGAACGGCAATCGAAACAGCGTTTCGCCCGGATACCCTTGCAGGGCTACGCCTTGACGCGTCTCGCTGCCGTCCACGCCCTCGAGCTTGCGATCGTTGGAGATGATGATCGGCAGGCGCATGAACAGCGCAACGTCTTTGAAAACCCCGATGTCGGCGCGCGTCAGAAGCCGCGTCGTGGCTTCGCTGTACTGCGCGACGTTGAGGGTGCTGGCCGTATAGTCCCCGCTGGACAAGCCTGCTTGCGTGATGCTCGTCTCACGCGTGATGCGCGACGACTTCCACGATTGCTGAAAACCGAGCGACAGGGTGAGGTCGAACGCGTCCCCATCATCGAATGCATCGATCACGTCGACGACTTCGGCGGGTTGGCGTAGGACGTGGGGTTCGGTCACGCGCAGCGGCTCTTCGGCGTGCGCAGTCGATGCGGCGCTGCCGATCACGGCCCCGCCCATCAAGGCCAATGCGACCCTGCCCATCAGAGCCAAGTCAACACCGAGGGGTTTGGGCCAAAGTCTCCAGCGAGTGCCGTTTACCATTGTCATCGAACCCTGGCGTGCTCCAGCCCTGGTGTGCTCCAGCCCGACAGGCAGCAGATCCAGGCCTGCAGACGCTAGCGAGCCGCGCGAGAAACTGCAACGGAACTCGACGAGTACGCGCCTGCAAGGGCCCTCGTCGAGGCGCCGCCGCGGGCTGCCATGCGAGGGGGTGTCCCAAGTTCGCATGGCGTTTCTTGCTCGCCATCGCCGGCACTCTCGAAACACGGCGTTGCCGTTGCGCGTTCGAGGCAAAAAGTCTGGAAAGGTGCGACTTCGCGCCCCGCCGCCTCGGGCCAGAAACCGCGGGCAAGCCGCTTTCTAGTTAACCAAGCGCGTTGCCTACGTGTCCTTGGTTCACTCCCGAGAAACCGGGCCGTCTTCGATCGGAGGCGGAGGCAGCTTGTTGGTGAGGCGATCGTCGTCCTCTTCACTGGTGTCCACCATGAAGAGCTCTTCGGTGATGTCTTCCGGCTCCAATTCCTCGGCCAGCGCATTGCCCAGGTCGCGGGTGGTCTCCGCCAATCGATCGGCGAGCACGCCCGTGAATTGCCACAGCAACTTGACGGCGATACGCGGTTGCGTGCGCAGAATCTCGAAGAACTCTGCTCGATGCATCACGAGCATTTCGCTGTTGCCGGTCGAGATCACGCTCGCTGAGCGCGGTTGGTTTCGGATTAACGCCATCTCCCCGAAGTGTTCGCCGACCGTCAACGTCTTGACCACCGCTTCACCGCGTAGCACGCGCACCGTTCCCGAGAGCACGATGTACAAACTCTCACCGCGTTGGCCCTCGGTGATGATGGCCTGACCCTCTTCGTAGCGCTGCGTTTCGGTCACCTGCAGCACGCGCCGCAATTCGACGTCGTCGAGTTGCCGGAACAGAGGCATCTGGCCCAAGACTTGTTTCTTGTGCTCGATTTCCTGCAGCCGATCTTGGACGCTGCTCGCCTCTTCGCCGCCAGCCAAGGACACGATCACGGCGGTGATGTTGTCCTTGCCGCCGCGTTGATTGGCCGTGTCGATCAAGGACTTGGCGCTGCGGTCCAAGTCGCCATCGGAGATGGCTTTGCCCAGCTCTTGGAGCGACCCCTGCGGCTCTTCGAAGTATTCGCTCAAGCCGTCGGTGCAGAGCAGAAAGCGGTCCCCCGCGACCACGTCGATGGCAAACGACTCCGGTTCACAGCTTTCGTAGACGCCCACCGCGCGCGTGATCGCGTTCTTCGGGGCGATCTGCATCACTTGCTCGCGCGTCATCTTCTTGCGCTTGATCAACTCGTTGTAAACGTTGTGATCGACCGTGAGCTGTTCCAGGTTACCGGCGCGCAATTGGTACAAGCGGCTATCGCCGACGTGAACGACGAAGGCCTGGGGCCCAACGAACAAGATCGCTACCAGCGTGGTGCCCATGCCGCGCTTGCTCGCGTCTGCCTGGGCCGCTTGATACACGCGCTGAGAGGCGCGGTTGGCCGCGAACTCGAGCATGTTCAGGATCTCCTTCTTGGAGACCTTCGACGCCCCTTGTTTACCTGCGACATAGTCGCGCAGCACGTCCGACTCGCTGCGGATCTCGTCCTGCATCGTCTTGACGGCGATGGCGCTCGCGACCTCCCCGGCAGCGTGTCCACCCATGCCGTCGCACACGACGAACAACGAGAGGGACTCGTCCACGAGGAAGCTGTCCTCGTTGTGATCGCGTTTCTTTCCAACGTCGGACAGCGCCGCAAAGCTGATCGAGGCCGATTCCATCCGCGCCAGGATAGCGAACGCGCCCCCGCCAGGCGATGCCAAGTGACCGTCAGGTGGGCGTTTTTTCGGTGCCGGGCTCACCCTCTGTGGGTGAATTCCTCCGTGATCGCCCGACTCACCTGGGCTGCTCGGACCCCCGTTGCCCGCGACGCGGTGGGTCAATCCCCATGGCGCATGGCCTCGACTGCCGAGCAGGCCCCCTCGCGTGCCACCACCACGTGATCGAGCAAAGGCAAACCGAGAACGAGAGCCGCGCTCGAGAGTTGTTCGGTCATCGCCACGTCCTCCTCACTTGGGGTCGGGTCCCCACTGGGATGGTTGTGGACGACGACCAGGGCCGTGGCCGCATTGCGAACGGCTGGCCTGAGCACGTCCTTGGGAGTGACTCCACAACCGTGTAGGCCTCCCTGGGCAACACGCTCCGCACTCTGCAATTGATTGCGCGCACCGAGACACAAGACCCAGAGCTCTTCGTGCTCTAAGTGTACGAGCCTGCGTCGGGCCCACAGTGCCACGTCGTCCAGCGAGCGCACGGTCG
This sequence comes from Polyangiaceae bacterium, assembly GCA_036263015.1. Lineage (GTDB taxonomy): Bacteria > Myxococcota_A > Polyangia > Polyangiales > Polyangiaceae > SZUA-265. Next base: position 7,122 of record DATAHU010000293.1, read on the forward strand.
TCGAGCGTCCCGCTCGTGGCTGTAGTCTGCGGGTGAACTCGATGAGCAAGTGCAGCCGCTGTAATGGGCCTGGCGGCAGGGCTGCCGGTGACGCGCGCTGTGCCAAGTCCGAGATCAAGCTGTGCAGCGCTTGGGGGCGTTGAAACTGCTCTGCCCCGAACTCGACGCCCAGCTCATCGCCCCAATCCAGCAACTGCGTGATCAGGTCGTGATCGGCAAGCTTACGTAAGGGTTCTGCGCGCGCGGACGTGCCGAGACTGGATTTGGCGCGGCGAGCGCCGGCAAGAGTGCGCCCGAGAGTCATAGAGCTCATCGCCCGCGAGAGAGCACGCAACATGCCAAGCTGCTCCCGGCACGAGTCTTCGTGGCCTAGAGACTTCCGTCAGGCTGGCTCAAGCGGCGGAGGCCGTCCAAGCTCGCCCAGCGCTAGAGGGTTGATGCTGGGCGTTCTCGATGCTGTTCCACTCGATTGCATCGCGAATCGGAAGTAGCCAGCCGCCTACTCGACGCGGCGCGGTTCACCTGCGGGCAGTCCCTCGAGCAGCTGCTGCAGTGCGCGCAGCACGTTGGCCTCGAGGCGGCCATCGAGTGTAATCCTGGTCTTGTAACTCGGGTCGGACCACTTGGGATAGGAGCCGACCTCCACCTCGGGGTTGCTTGCCACGACTTGGTCGAGCAACTCCTTGAGTTCCAGCTCGTCGAGGCCGCTGAACACGCTCTTGGTATGAAAGGCGTCCGGGCCGCGCAAGTGTTCGCGCAAAGTGGCGAGCTTGGCTCGGAACAGCTCGGGGACGCCTGGCAACATCCAAATCTCGTCTTTCGCGATCGTTGGCCAAATCCGATCGGGCCCAAAATACAGCCGAGATCCCGCGGGCACGCTGGCCATGCTCGCTTGTGCTGTTGTCAGGTTTACGCCGTAAACGGCTCGCAGATGTCCCAGTAGCTCGGCGTTCGGCGCGCACGGCGCGTCCGTCGCCTGCGCGACGGCCTCGAGCGTCACGTCATCGTGCGTGGGGCCAACTCCGCCACTCGTGACGATCAAGTCGTGCACGCTGCGTAAACTCTTCAACTCGCGAACCAGCACCGAGATCTGATCGGGCAACACCAATGCGCGATCGAGCGCGATCCCGACACTGCGCAGGGTCGACGCCAGTGCGTGCAGGTTCTCGTCGCGCACTTTGCCGCTGAGAAGCTCGTTGCCGATCAGCACGGCGCAGGCGGAATGAACGACGCGCATGGTGACCGTCGCGCTGATTGTTACCCGAACGCCGCGGTATTTCTACACAAGCTTCAAGCGTCGTCCGGATCGTGCTCTTCGACGATTGGGTGGCCCGAGTTATCGAAACCGAGCAAATGCTCGACGCGCTTCTCCGCTTGATCCAGGATCCCCTGGGCTTTGCGCGCGAGCAGGATGCCCTCTTCGAACAAAGAAACAGAGGCTTCGAGTGGCAAATCTCCCCGTTCGAGTTCCTCGACGATTGTCGATAGTCGACTGATGGCCGCCTCGAAGTTCGGCTGGGTTGCCGCCTGCAGTTCGGCAGGCGCTGACTCTTCTTTGCTCGTTCGCTTGGCCACGTCACGGCTGTCATCACACATCTGGCACGGGGCTGGCGACTCAAATGTGCGTCAACGGTGCTCGGGCGCGGGGGGCGACGACGGCGGTTCGTCCGCAACGCCTGGCGCGTCCAGGTATGCGTCGTCCAAACCCAACACCACCAGGTGCCCATCGGGCGGGACGACGAACGGATAGGCCCGCCCGACTCGGTCTTCGAGCAACACGAGCTCACCCGCCATCGACGTCGGGTAATCGCGCCAAACTCTGCCCCGCGTATAGGTCACGGCTGCGAGTTCACCGCTCTCTGCAATCCGGCGTGCTTCGGGGTCGGGCTCGAAGCTGAGTGCGTAACCCAGCGTGCGCGTCCGAATCGTCGAGCTTGGCTGGTGGCGGATTGCAGCCAGCGCTGCTCTGCGGACCTTCGGGTTTGGGGTCTCGAAGTAAGCCTTTTCGAGCAACCCCGCGCTCGTGCTGTCGGGATTCGTAGCGAGACCTAGCAGCGCCGCTGCGCGCACGTCTGGATCTTCGGAGTCGAACCAATTCGCAATCCGCCAGGGGAAACGTTGTTCACTGCGGCTGGTCAACAAAGGTGCAACTACGGCGCTCAGCGCGGGCACCTCATCCACCAGCCCATGCAGATCGCTCCGAGCCAGCGGACCCGGGCTCTCGGCGACACTCAGGCCCAGGGCCAGGCCACCCAGGGTGCGTATACCTTTTGCACTGATCAGGTGTTCGAGCGCGAGCTGGGTCAACGCGCTCGAATGAACGAATAGGGTACTCGTCGCCGCGTTCACACTCCACCAATCGCCGCTATCGAGCAGGCGCTGGGCAACGGCCTCGGAGTTCACGGCCAGGCCCCACTGCCCAAGCGCTTGCCGCTCGGGACGTGCGGAGCGCGCCAACTCTTGGAGCCACGCATCGAGCTCTGGGATCGAGGCTTTCGTGAACCATCTGCGCAGGACCAGAGCGCGCGTGGCCAGCGCCTCCGAGCTCGGGTCGTGAACCGCGTGCAGCAAAGACTCGCTGGCCTCCGGGGCTGGCGTCTCGGCCAAAGCTCGTGCGGCATCGCTCCGGTGTCGCTCACGGGTCAACTCTCGCGCCAACAAATCCAGGGCTGGTTTGGTCGGGGCCAACGCGATCACGCGCAGGATTGCGCTCTGATCCGCCAAGCCCTGCCGCTCGAACGCGGCGAGCAAGGGTGCCGCGAGGGAGGCGCTCGGAAACCTTGCCGCGAGCGACAAGGCCGTCTGCAAGTCGAGCTTCAGCAGCGTTTCGAACGCTGCGGGCGCTACAGGGTCTCGCACCGCCAGCAAGATCTCGGCTGCAGCTCCCATCAAGCGCCCGTGCGAGGTTGCGCGCGTGGCCCAGTGTTTGGCAACCTCGACCGTTTCGAGCTGGCCTTGGTGGAATAGGGCGAGCAATGCCTGCGCTTGCAGATCGGCGGTACCGCGTCGCACGATCTCGCGCAGGGCCTCGAAAGCGCGTTGGTCACCAAGTTCATCCAACGCGGCAAGTCGTTCGGCGCTGGGCAAGGCGGTTTCGAGCAAAGGCGCCAGATCCCGCGGCGGTTGGGCATACAACGCGAGCTGGGCCCAGTGCGCCGTGGACGGACCTTGTCCCAGCGCCGTGACCAAAGCTCGGATACTTTCGCCGTCGCCTGCGTGCGCCAGCGCTTGCGCCGCCGTGCCACGGCACAGGTCGAGCCACGCGTTTTGCTGGTCGTCGAGCTCGTCGACCTCGTCGGTGTCTCGCGCTTGCTCCCCTGAATGCGAGTTTGGTCTCGAGGGCGCGGATTGAAACGGTGCGCCGCTCAAGATGCGCGCGAGCCAGCGCCTGACCTCGGCTATGTGCGCGTGAGGGGCTAACGCACGCGTCACGTCGAACCAATCGACGGGTTCCAACACGGGGCTCTCGTCGAGCCAAGCCAAGATCACGCGCGCGCCCTCTTCGCCATCCCTGGCGCCGAGGCGCGCAATCGCCAGTTGGCGTTCGTCGCGCTCACCGTCGAGCCGCGCGCGTTGTTCACTCAATCCAGTCCATCGGGCGAACCACGAGGGGCCCGCGCTCGTTGCCCGGGGCGCGACGATGTGTGAGCGATCGCCCTTGCTGGCGCCCTTCGCGCTCACGTTCGAGGCCGCCAACACCAGGGCCGCAGCTCCGAGCCAGCAGCGCGCTCCGGGGATCCGCAGTTGCCTACGCCGCTCGGCTGACGCTCGTTCGCCCTCGGTGCCCAACTCTGGCTCGGCGGGTCGACTCGGCCTCACTTGGGAACGCTAACCGCGGCTCGGAACGAGAACAAGGCGCCGCTGCTGCTCCGACCTTCGGGCCGTCCGTCGGCCCACAATCCCGCCGAGCTCAGCCGTGCACTTCGGCTTGCTCGGGTAACTTGCAGAGAAAGCGCTCAAAGCGTACGGACCAGCCCAACCATGGATGCCATTCGAGTCCAAGGCGGCAAATCGCTCAACGGCGTGATCCCGATCGGCGGCGCCAAGAACGCGGCGCTGCCCATTCTCTGCGCAACGTTGCTCTCCGACGGCGCGTCGCGCCTGCGCAATGTCCCGAACCTGCGTGACATCCACACGACGGCCGCCTTGTTGCGCTTCTTGGGACGCGGCGTCGAGGTCAACTGCCCGGAAGTCCGTACCACACCCCTCGAAGGCAGCCTGCGCCCCGAGGCCCCGTACGAATTGGTTCGGCAGATGCGCGCCAGCGTGCTCGTCCTCGGGCCGTTGGTGGCGCGCACCGGACGCGCCAAGGTCTCGTTACCCGGTGGTTGCGCCATCGGCGCGCGCCCGATCGACCAACATTTGAAGGGCCTCGAAGCTCTGGGTGCGAAGATCAAGGTCGAGCACGGTTATGTGACGGCGACAGCTTCACGCTTGGTGGGCGCCGAAGTGGTGTTCGATCTGCCCACGGTCACGGGCACCGAGAATTTGATGATGGCCGCCGTGCTGGCGCGCGGAACTACGACACTCGTCAACGCGGCGCGTGAGCCCGAGGTCGAAGAGCTCGGCTGTGTGTTGAACAAGATGGGCGCGCACGTTGAAGGCGCCGGCACCAGTGTGATCACCATTCACGGCACTAGCGAACTGGATCCGTTCGACCACGCCGTGATCGCAGATCGCGTCGAAGCCGGGACGTTCATGGCAGCCGTGGGTGCTGCGGGCGGCAACGTCCTGCTCACGGGCGCACCGCTCGATGATTTGGAGCCCGTCGTGGTCAAGCTGCGTCAAGCGGGACTCGTGATCGAGCGCGAAGGCGCCGATGCGCGCGTCGTGCGCGAGGGTGAGCTGCACGCCGTCAACGTCACGACTGCGCCCCATCCCGGCTTTCCGACGGATATGCAAGCCCAACTGATGGCCATGATGTGCGTGGCGCGGGGGCAGAGCGTGCTCACCGAGACCATCTTCGAGAATCGGTTCATGCACGTGCCCGAACTGCAACGCATGGGTGCGCGCATCCAAACGCGTCACAACACCGCGATCGTCGACGGTCCGGCTCAGCTCGAGGGCGCCAGCGTGATGGCCACTGATTTGCGCGCCAGCGCGTCCTTGATCATCGCGGGCTTGGTCGCCGATGGCGAAACGCTCGTGCGCCGCGTTTACCACTTGGATCGCGGCTACGAGCGCATCGAGAACAAGCTGGGCGCTGCGGGGGCACAGATCCAACGGGTGCAATTGTCGGAGGCATTGCCGTGAAACCGGTGACCATCGCAGTGCCCAAAGGGCGCATCGCGGCGCGGCTGGTGCCGTTGTTCGAACGCGCGGGCTTGGACTGCGCGTGCTTGAAAGACGACGATCGCACCTTGGTGCGCACCAGCGCCGACGGCCAATTGCGCTTCTTGCTGCTCAAGCCCGATGACGTACCGACCTACGTCGAGTACGGCGCGGCCGATCTCGGGGTTGGCGGGCGTGACACGCTGCTCGAGCGGGGTTACCACCTGTACCAACTCGTCGATCTGGGCATCGGCAAGTGCCGCATGGTCGTGGCTGCGCGCGCCGGGGCCAGCGTGCCGGAGCTGCCCAGGGTGGCCACCAAGTATACGCACATTGCTCGTCAACACTACGCCGCGCGGGGCATTCAGCCGGAGATCATCTACCTGCAGGGCTCGGTCGAGCTGGGACCCATCGTCGGACTGTCCGATGTGATCGTGGATCTGGTCGAAACGGGTTCGACGTTGGTCGAGAACAACTTGGTCGAGGTGGAAGTGATTTGCCACATCTCGAGCGTGCTGGTGGCAAACCCGGCCTTGTTCAAACTGCGTCGGAACGAGTTGCAACCCTTCGTGGAGCGCATTCGCGAGGCGGTCAATGCCGAGGCGGAAGCGGGAAATCGCGGCCCGGCCAAATGACGGTTCTGTGAAGTAGAACCTTCGGAAAGAGCAGTATCGCCGTGAAAGAAGCCGACAAGAAGCTGCTCTGGGATTTTTTCGGGCCCCATGCAGAGCGCACGGCGAGTCATTTCTCGACTCACTTGAGCGAGTTCTTGGCCAAGCATCAGTTGTCGTCGTTGGTTACCGGACGCGAGAGTGCGGGTGAAGGTCACCAGGCGGTGTATTGCCTGGCTGCGGGCGAGACGTTCGAAGCAATTCGAAAGTCACTGCGTCCCAACCGTGTCCTCGAAGCTGGCGAGAGCGTGTCGTGAAGCTGCACTTGGTAGACGGCACGTACGAATTGTTCCGTGCCTACTACGGCGCGCCGAAAGAGCAGCGCAACGGACGCGAAGTCGGTGCCAGTCGTGCCCTGTACGGCATGATGAAGCGGCTGCTCAGGGAACCCGACGTGACGCACGTTGCGATCGCTTTCGACCACGTGATCGAATCCTTTCGAAACGATCTGTTCGCCGGTTACAAGACGGGGGAGGGCATCGACCCCGATCTGTACTCGCAATTCGGTTTGGCGGAAGATGTGTGCCGCGCGCTCGGGATCACGGTTTGGGCGATGGTCGAGTTCGAGGCTGACGATGCTTTGGCGAGCGCGGCACAGCGCTTCTTGTCCGAGCCGGGCATGGAGCAAGTGGTGCTGTGTTCACCCGACAAGGATCTGATGCAATGCGTGCAGGGTGAACGCATCGTCGTCTGGGATCGCTTGCGCAAGAAGGTTTACGACGAAGCAGCGGTGTTCGCCAAATTCGGGATTGGCCCAGCTTCGATTCCCGACTACTTGGCGCTCGTCGGTGACACAGCCGACGGCATCCCCGGGTTGCCGGGCTGGGGGGCGAAATCCGCAGCTGTAGTGCTCGCGGAGTACCACCAGCTCGAGAACATTCCGGCCGATGCCAGCCAGTGGAGTGTAAAGCCGCGCGGTGCGAGCCTCTTGGCCGCGACGCTCAACGAACGGCGTGCCGATGCGCTCTTGTATCGCACGCTGGCAACCTTGCGGCGCGATGTTCCGCTCGGGGAAGGACTTGCCGCGCTACGGCCCCACGCGCCGGAGCCCGCGCTCCTCGCTCGTGTGCGCGACACTCTGCAGTTCGACGAGTGAGCCACACGCCTGATCGATTTGTCCGGATCCCTCGGCACTGCACGCGCCGAGCTGCGCGAGCGCCCAGAAGCCACCTCTGAGTCGGGTCCGTCACCGACGGAATCTTTCGGCTCGAGCGCGCCGATGGGTGAGCTTTGGAGCTCCGTGCTTAGCGCTGAAGCTCATCGCTCTGGCGCGGCATCTTTCGTGCATTACGAGGATCGATGGCTATGGGTTGGCACACCAGGTTCGGGTTGGGGCTGGCATTCGGTCTTCGAGGTCCGGCACGCGCTGCACTCTCGCTTGGGCTCTTGGCGCTTGCAGGCTGTGACGATCAAACCGCGAGCGACGAAGCGTTTTCGGCCGGGGAAGAGCGCGATGCCCCCACGACCCCAACAGGGGCGGTCCTTGTCCCGGGACAGAACGGCGCAATCGATCCGCAGACGGGTGTGCCGGTCGTCGCCATCGATGGCAACCCTGCGGGCGTGCCTGCGTTGCCCCCCGAGATGGAGCAGGTGTTCGAGTTCGAGTTGCCCCACGCTGGCAAACGCTACGTGTACGCGGTTAACCCGGACAGCGACAGCGTTGCGGTGATCGACGCGACCACCTTGGCGATCCAGAGCGTCGACGCGGGCGATCAGCCGCGCTATTTGCAAACCTTGGCGGAGCGCGACGCAGCCGTCGTGCTCAACACGGGCTCGAGCGACGCTACGGTGATTCGCACCGACAACGGCACCTCGCGCACCACGACAGTCGACGTCCAACCCGGCTCCAACGCCATCGCAGTGAGTCCGGATGGTAAACACGCGGTCGTCTACTTCGACGCGAGCCGCCGCAGCGCCGACGCCAACGGCAGTTACCAAGATTTGAGTGTCTTGTCTCTCGAGGACGGCAAAGAGACGTCGGTCGCCATGACCGTCGGTTTTCGTCCGAGCGCGGTCAGCTTCTCGGAGGACGGCAAGAAGGGCTTCGTGATCACCGAGGACGGAGTCTCAATCTTGGACTTTGCCGAGATCGAGTCGAAGGGCGGAGCCATCGCGCGCACCGTGCCGCTCGCCGAGGACGCGATGCTGGCGCTCGACGTATCGGTAACCCCTGACGGCAAGTACGCGCTCGGCCGTCGCGAAGCCGATCCGGAGTTGCGGCTCGCGAATCTCGAAACCGGTGAGTTGATGCTGCTCGATCTGAGCCCCTACCTCAGCGCCGACTCGGATGCGCCCACCTTCTCCGCGGGCGATGCGGGCGCTGCAGAACAGGACGCAGGTAGCGCACCAGCAGCGCCCAGCGGCACCCAACCCAACGCCGTAGCGGGCGCAGCCATCACCGACGTCGACTTGGCACCCTCGGGCCAGTACGCACTGGCAGTCGTGCGCGACTTCAGTCGGGTCTTGAAAGTCCCGGTACCGGGCGCCTTCAGCGGCAAAGCGCGCCCCGACGTGTTCACTTTCAAGGGCGAGCTGATCGGTTCGGTGAGCATCGCACCCGATTCTGAGCACGCTCTGTTGTACACCACCGCTGTCGATAGCGTGGAACGCATCACGTTGTTCGACAGCCAGAGCGGTGACTCCAAGGTCGTGCGGCTGCCGAAGGCGATCGCCAGTGTCACGATCGATCAACAGAGCAAGACGGCGCTGATCGTACACAAGAAGCTGGATGGGGATCCCAACGAGGCCGGGATCGATCCGGAGGTCGCGCTCGACCGCGCGTATGGTTACAGCGTGCTCGACTTCGCAACTGGATTCACCAAGCTGCAGACCGCCAAAACCGAAGTGGGCCCTTCGACGGTAGTGCCGGACGGCTCGAACCTGTTCGTCCTCTTCAACGATGCAAGAATGGGTGTCCAAGAAGTCCAACAGGTGAATTTGCAGAGCTTCGTGGTTACGACCACGGGTCTTGGTAGCCCGCCCACGAGTCTCGGCTCGGTGCCCGCATCGAACAAAGTGTTCGTGGGGCAAGATCACCCCGATGGGAGGATCGCGTTCATCGATTGGGAGACTGGCGATCTCGAATCAGTGACGGGCTTCGAGCTCAATAGCCGCATTCGCGAGTAGCCCGCGCCGAGCACTCAGATCGAGTTGATGCGCAGAAACTGCTCGATCATGGCGTTCACTTGATCCGGCACTTCGAGTTGGTGCATGTGCCCTGAGCCCACGCTGCGTCCGATCGCGACCTGCGGGCATACGCGCTTGAGCTCGAGCTCGTCGCAGGGCATGACGGCGCCGACGTACAAGAACGGTAAGCGTAGCGCGCTGAGAGCCGCACTCGCGTCGTACTCCAAGAAGCGCTGCCAGCTGGCTGCCAAGACGGGCTGCGGCGTTTCCAGCATGGCCTCGTGGAGCTGCTTGCGGCGTGTCGGATCGTCGGTCGGCAGGAAGATCATGCGATCGCAGACTTGGCCAATCACGTCCCGATACTGAGGCGAGCGCAAACCCTGAGCGAGCTGCAAGAAGGTCTGCGCGACCTCGGCTGGCGCGAACAACGGCGCATCGAGCACGACTAGGCCAGACAGAAAGTCCGGGGCTTGGCGCGAAAGCTCTATCCCGATTGAGCCCATCGAGTGAACGACGAGCACTGGTTTGCGGAGGCCCAATTCCTGCGCTGTCCAGATCACTTCCTCGGCGATCTCGGGGACCCCATAGGGCCCCTCGGGCTTGTCGCTCTGCCCATGACCCCGCCGATCGAGCGCCACCACGCGCCGTCGGGGTTGGAAGTGCTCGAGCTGGGCGCTGAAGTGCCGCCAGTCGCCACCGAAACCGTGGACGAAGAGCAAAGGGGGCCCCCCCTTGCCGGCTTCTTCGTAATGTAACTTGATCCCTTGGCGCATGATGTGGGGCATTGCAGACAGACCTTTCGTGTTAGCGCTCGACGAAGGCGCTCGTCGTTGCCCTTCGAAGCTAGGCTTTGCGAAGGTGGTCGACCATGCTGGAAAACCGGGATTTTACATCAGCGGGCTCTAGCTCCGGGGTGAGGGAAAACTTGTACGCGCAACAGGTCGCACTCGACCGAGCGCGACCTCCACCACGGGCGGCCAGACCTGTTACAGTCGCTGGGTGACCACGGGACGCGAGCGCGAACGACGCGTGCTGAGTACCGCGCTCGAACAGAGCACGCGCGGCGACGGCAAGGGCGTGCTGATCTTGGGCGAAGCTGGGATTGGCAAGAGCCACTTGCTGCGCGTCTTGCAGGCAGAAGCCAAGGGCGTTGGATGTCGGATCCTGAGCGGGCGCTGCTTCGCGGATCTGCAGCAACGTGATTTCGCCCCGTTCCGCGAAGCATTCAGCGCCGTGGGTTCATGGGAACCTTCGGACTCGATCGCACTTGGTAGCACCGATGAACGATTGCGCCTGTTCGACGGGGTGATCGAACGCCTGGGGGGCATCGCCACGTCAGCCCCTGTGCTATTGGCGGTGGAGGATCTGCAATGGGCCGATGCGGATAGCGTGCGCTTGTTCCGTCACATCGCGCGTTTCGGTATGCATTTGCCGCTATTGCTGGTCGGCACGGTGCGTTCACCAGATCCGGGTATCACGGAGAATCCGGAGCTCGACTCGGTGTTGGCAGCGTTCGCGCGCGAACCAAACCTCGGTAGCTTGCGCCTGCGCCCATTTGCGTTCGAGGAAGTGGCCAGCTTCGGGCGAGAGCTGTTGGGCGGCGAGCTACCGCAGGCGCTCGTCAGGGCGTTGCACGTCGAGACCGGCGGCAATGCCTTGTACTTGAAGGAGTTAGGGCGCCATTTGCTCGAGGAGGGCAAGGTCAGCGTCCAACAAGGGCGCGTTGCCAGCGACATCGCGATCGCCGAGCTCGGCTTACCCCCCTCGTTGCGGCACGTCGTGATGCAGCGCTTGGCTCGGGTTTCGGCTACCACGCGATCGTTGCTCTTTGCGGCCGCGGTTGCCGACGAGCCCGTGTCGTGGCCAGTGCTGGTGCAGGTGTGTGGATCAGATAAACATTCCAGTGAGCGCGCACTCCATCAGGGATTGGCGCTGGGCGTGCTGCGCGCTAACGGTGCCAACTACGACATCAGTCACGCGGTCGTCCAGCGAGCCATCTACGAAGAAATCTCGCCGCCCGAGCGTTCTCGATTGCACCGCAAGTTGGCCCAAGCTCTGAGCGCGTCACTCGAACCGGATTGGGCGCGCGTTGCAGCTCATTTCCACGCATCACGCGAGCTGCCAGAGCGCGAGCTCGGCGTCAGAGCTGCGATGCTCGCCGCAAGTGCGGCGCGCGGTACGGGTGCGCACGAGCGCGCGGCGACGTTTTTCGAACTCGCGATCGGCATGGCCGAGTCGGCGCCTAGTCTGCCCGACTTGTACCGTGAATTGGCGCTGGCTTACGCTGCTGCTCTCGATCCCGAGCGGGCTCAGGTCGCGCTCGACGCTGGACTAATGCGTTTGCCAGCTGAACAGCAGCGCGAACAGACGGCCGTCTGGAGCGTCGCGGTGCTGCGCTTACTCGTCGAGAGTGGTTGTCCGCGTGCGAGTTGGCAACCCTTGGTGGCGCGCGCCAAACAAGCCACCCTCGGGTGTCGCGACCTTGCGTGGGCGCAAGTCCAGGTGCTGGCGACTCGGGTCGAACCTCTGCAGCAAGGCCCGCTCTGGATCAGTTACTTCGCTGGCTTCGACGCTGAAGCGCTTCGCCTGTTGCGTGAGCAAGGAGACGAAGCGGACTTCGCGGCTAGCGTGGAGCCGCACGCGGTACGCCAAAGGGACGAGACTCTGTCGCTCTTGGCTCGCGTCGAGAGCTGGACTCAAGTCGCCCCTCGGCTCCGTGTTTTGGACGCCTGCCTCAGAGATCACTTTTTTCGTTACGACGATCTGCGTGCAGCAGTCCTGTTGGCAGACCGGCAATTGGCGCTGGCCGAGAGCGCTGGCTCCGTCACCGGACAAGTGACGTCCCTGATCGTCCGTGGTTGCTGTCACGCCGCACTCGGTGCGTTCGACGCCGCGCGCGCAGATCAGGCGCGGGCGCTGGCGGCGTCTGCTCGCCTCGGATCGATGCACCGGATGAACACGATCGGGCCCTTGGCATTGGAGACGACCATCGGCGTCTTCATCGGTGCCGAGTGGAGAGCCATTGCCGAGCGCCTGCTCAGCTTCTTGGAGAGTCCGAGCGCCGCCAATGTTCCATTCGGAATCGTTCCGCTCAGCTTGGCGGTCGTCGGCTTTGCGCTGGCGGGTGAAGCGGAGCGTGTCGACTCACTGCTCCAGCTGCACGTCGCGGCGCTCGAGGCATTGCCGCACCAGCTGAACGAGTGGGCCGCAGGGCGCGACTGCGGAGTCAGCGCCTTGTGGCTCACGGGTCACACGGCGCTGGCGGAGCGCTACCTCGCGTTGTGCGATGCGAGCCCGAATCCAGATGCGGGAGCGTGTTGGTCCAGCCTCGAACACTCGCAAGGTCGGCTGCTTGCTCTGCTCGGCAAGCCGCAGGAAGCGCTCGAACGATTCGCACACGCCCGTCGTCGATACCAACGCAGTGGGCGCGAGCCGGCACTGGCTTTCTGCGACTTCGACAGCGCGCGCGTACAGGCAGAGCAGAGGCGCGAAGGCGCGCATGACGCGCTGATCGCCGCGCGCAATGCCTTCGTACGGCTCGGTATGACTCCTTGGCGGGAGCGGACCGAGGGCGTGCTTGCCGAGTTC
>DATAHU010000294.1:0-32971 GCA_036263015.1 Polyangiaceae bacterium
CTGCGGCACCAGGGTTGGTGCAGCCGCAGCAATTTCGCGCTGCAAGGCCTTCTTTTCGTTCGAGGCCGCGCCTGTTTCATTCGTCCCGAACTTCTCGTTCGGGACACTAGGTTTTAGGCAGCCTTCTGGATCTGGCAGTGCCGGCGATCACTGCGGGGTTATCGCTTCAGGGGTCGCGCAGCACTTCGCTGAAAGCCGTCAGGAAGGTCTGCATTTGGGCGTGCGTGCCGACGCTCAAACGGAAACAGCCGTCGAGCATCGGTTTGCCGTGCATGCTGCGCACCAAGATGTTGCGCTCGCGCAAAGCCGCTTCGACTTGGTTTACGTCGCGTCCCGGCCAAACCAGGAAGTAATTGCCGCCTCCAGAGAACACCCGGATTCCGAGCTCCCGCAGCTTCGAGAGAGTGAACTCTTTGGCGTTGTTCACTTCCGTCGCGTAGTGCTGGACGGTGAGCCAATCGTCGAGCACCGCGTTGGCGGCGACCACCCCGAATTGGTTGATGTCGTAAGGACCCGTGACGCGCGCCATGCGCTCCACGATTGCGGGCGTGCCGCACGCAAAGCCGATGCGCAGCGCGGCAATGCCGCAGGACTTCGAGAGCGAATGCAGGGCGACGGCGTTCGGCAACGTACCCACGTCGGGCAACACGCTGACGCCGGTGTACGTGAGATAGATTTCGTCGATCACGAACAGCGTCTCGCGATGCTTTTTGATCAGCGCCAAGAGCGGCGCTCGCTCGGCCAGTGTGCTCGTGGGGTTGTTGGGATTGCAGATGATGCACAAGCGCGTGGGCTTTGCGAGCTCTGCCTCCAAGGCTTGCCAGGGAAACGAAAAATCGGGCTGGTAAGCTACGCCTACTACTTGCATACCGGCGGCTTCGGCGCACGGACGGTAGTAGCCGAACGTCGGCGAGGTGGTGACGAAGCGTTGGCCCGGCTCCCCGTAGGCATCGAACACTGCCTTGATCGCAGCGTCGGATCCGTTGAACAGGCCCACTGCGTCGGGTGCGAGCCCCACGTGGGCCGCGTAACGCGCCGTCAGTTGGTCGTACTCGGGGTACGTGGCGTAGGCCTCTGAGGGAAGCGCACGAATCGCTTCGACCACGTGAGCACTCGGCCCGAGCGTGTTCTCGTTGAAGTCGAGCCGCAGGTATCCGCGACGACCTTCGAGTGGGGCCACATAGCGTTTCAGATTCTCGACAGCGGGTCTTGCTCGCACCCCGTGGTCGTTGGATAAGTCGACCCTCGCTGTCAAGGCCAGCGTGCGACGAGCGAGAAGTGGTCGCGCTTCTTTGTGGGGCAGTGCACCGCCGCGAATGCTAAAAGCAGGGCATGTCGGGACCGTCGATTCGCCTGGCTTGTGCTCTCGACGCCGAGGATGCCGTCAAAGTGCTGCGTGCATCCATCGAAGAGTTGTGCGAGCTCGATCACAAGCGCGACCCAGAGATCCTAGGAGCCTGGCTCTCGAACAAGACGCCCCAGACGTTTCTGCATTGGTTGGGGTTGGCCGATGAACACGTGATCGTGGCGGAGCTCGATGCAGCGATGGTGGGCGTGGGTTCGGTCAATCGCAATGGCAGCGTTCACCTGTGTTACGTGGCTCCGGGCTTTCAACGCCGAGGAGTCAGCGCCGCCCTGTTGGCGGCCTTGGAAGAACGAGCTCTGGCGTGGGGGCTCACCGAGCTCGTGCTCACTAGCTCCGAAACGGCGATGGGCTTCTATCTGCGGCAGGGGTACGTACCGACGGGTCCCAGGGAGCTCACGCGGTTCGGCATGGCAGCCTATCCATTTCGCAAAGCGCTCATCGCCACGCCCGCTGAGCCGTAGATCGGCCCGCCGTTCGCATGGCAGGTCTTTTTTGCGGACCCATGTCGAGAACGCGGATTCGGCTCCGACTCGAGGATGAAAGCAGCACAAAGCTGCCCAACAACGAAAGGCTACGACCAATGAAGTTCATGCTGATGATGAATGCCCCGCGTGGAAACGGTGACTGGGGAGTGATGAATTGGAAACCCGAGGAGCTCAAGGCGCACGTCGGGTTCATGGCAGCGCTGAACAAGGATCTGACGAAGGAGGGCGTGCTCGTCGGCGCCCAAGGGCTTGCGCCTCCCGGTCAAGCGCGCCTCGTCCGAGCGGGCAACGATGGATCGCCGGAGGTTACCGACGGACCGTTCGCGGAGGCCAAGGAGTTCTTGGCGGGCTACTGGATTGTCGACGTCGACACTCCCGAACGGGCCTACGCGATCGCGGCGCGTGCTTCCGCTGCTCCAGGTCCTGGCGGAAAGCCGCTGCGGCTATCCGTCGAAGTGCGCGAGGTCATGGGCGGCCCGCCCGTCGAGCCCTGAGCGACTCGATGGACCGAGTGAACATCCACTTGCTTCGCGACTTGGCGCCGCTGGCGCTGGGAGCTCTGGTGCGTCGCTACCGCGACTTCAGTGCGGCCGAGGATGCCGTGCAAGAGGCGCTGCTCGCGGCAGCGACGCAATGGCCCGTCCAGGGTGTGCCAGACAACCCACTGGGTTGGGTCGTGCAAGTGGGACGCCGCCGGATGACGGACTGGGTGCGCGCCGAGGCCGCTCGTCGGCGTCGCGAAGAGCTCGACGCCGAGCGTTCACCCGAGGAGCTGATGGTGCCGGCGTTCGACTCCGAGATCGAGCCGGAGCGCGATGACACGTTGGACCTGCTGTTCATGTGTTGTCACCCCGAGTTGACACGCTCGTCGGCGATCGCCCTGACGCTGCGTGCGGTGGGTGGCCTGACGACGGCCGAGATCGCCAACGCGTTCCTGGTGCCCGAAGCGACGATGGCTCAACGCATCAGTCGCGCCAAGCAGACGATTCAGCAGGCGGGGGCGCGCTTCAACGCGCCCAGCACTGCCGAACGCTCACAGCGGCTAGCAACCGTGCTGCACGTGCTGTACCTGGTGTTCAACGAGGGTTACTCGACGAGCGTTGGCAGCGCGCTGCAGCGGGTCGATCTGAGCGCCGAAGCGATTCGCTTGACGCGGGCGGTCGTGGCGTTGGTTACCGATGACGCCGAAGCACGCGGTCTGTTGGCGCTGATGTTGCTCACCGATGCGCGCCGTGTCGCGCGCTCGGGTCCTCAAGGTGAGATTGTGCCACTGGATGAACAGGATCGGAGCAGCTGGGATCGCGCCCAGATCGAGGAGGGGATCAAGCTCGTGGAGCAGGCGCTATCACGCGGCGCCGTCGGCCCTTATCAGCTGCAGGCGGCGATCGCTGCTTTGCACGATCAGGCGCCTTCCCACGACCAGACCGATTGGGAGCAGATCCGGGCGCTGTATGGTCTGTTGCTCAAGATGAGCGACAACCCCATGATCGCCCTCAATCACGCGATCGCCGTCGCCATGGTCGAAGGGCCCGCTGCGGGTTTACGCTTGCTGGAAGAGCTCGGCAAAGATCGACGCCTGGCCACACACCACCGTTTGGCCGCAGTGCGTGGGCACCTGCACGAACGTCAGGGTGACGACGCCCAGGCGATCGTGCAGTACCAGTTGGCCGCCGAACGCACCGCGAGTTTGCCGGAGCGCAACTATCTGCAACTCAAAGTCTCGCGTCTCAGAACCAAGAGCTTGGCTTCCGAGTAGCGGGACGTCAGGCTCGCTCGAGCACCAACACCGAGTAAGGAGCGAGTTCGAACGTCGAACCGCGTCCGAGTCGCGCGTCCCAACCACCGTTCGAGTGTTCTTCTTCGCCTTCTGCGCCGATCCCGTACAGGTTCCAGGTCGAGTTGAGCAGCTCCTTGTAGCTGCCGTCGGGTAGGCCGAAATCTGCGAGCCAGCGAGTGCCGGCATTGCCCCCGAAGTTCAAGAGCACGAACAGATCGGCATTGTCGCCCCGAGTAAACGCCAAAGTTTGAGCTTGTGCGTGGCTGACGGCCAAGGGGGCAGGGCCCTGAACGCGCGGGTTGCCGAGCCTCAACCTGCACAAGTCCTGCCACCAGCGCCGGACGGTGCTGCGCGCATCGCCTCCAAACTCGATCTCGATCGGGCCGCGGCCGTCTTTGCTGAAGCCGCGCCACTCCGCGTACTCGGCACCCATGAACCACATCGGGATGCCTCGCGCGAGCAAGGTGGCAGCGGCTGCCACTTTGCTCATCCGGTAACCTCGACCAACACCTGCCACGCTACTAACGCGATCCCCGCTGTTGCCAACCTCGTCGTGGCTTTCGGGATAGTTCGTGAGTTCGTACCAGCGCGAGTTGTTGCCGGCCTTCAAGGCATCTGCCAGCGCACCCATCACGTCCCAACCCCGACACGCCTCGAGCAGGCGATCGTGGAAGGCGTCGTGCCACTGGGTATCCATCGGGCCTTCTGGCGATGTGAAGTAAAGATCGTTGGGGAACTGCTCCGCCATCAACAGACAGCGATGGTCGACCCCGTGAACGGCTCTGCGCAAGCGCTGCAAGAACTCCTCCCCGCCGCCCGAGCCTGGCTCTTTGACGTGCGGCGCCCAGTATTGCCCGAAGCGGATCACGTTGGTGAAGTCGAAGCGAAAGCCATCGATGCGATAGTTGCGCATGAAGTGAACGAGGTTTTGCTCGAAGAAGTGGATGACTTGGGGGTGGTCGAAGTTGAGCATCGCGCCCCAGTCGGTGTCGCCGTCGAAATAGCTGGTTCGCGCGATGCTCCACAGCACGTTGTCGCCGGTACCGGCGTGGTTGAAGACCACGTCGAGCAGCACTGCGAGTCCTCGCGCGTGGCACGCGTCCACCAGGCGCTTGAGCGCATCGGGACCGCCATAGCTCGACTCGACGGCGTAGAAGAACGAAGGGTTGTAACCCCAACCGTCGCTCATGGCGTATTCGGCGACCGGCATCAGCAACAGCGCTGTGGCGTGCGTGTCGCGTAGATAGCCCGTCGGGCTTTGGAGTTCGTGCGTGATGGCATCCAGCCCACGTTTGCCGTTCAGGGCGGCAAACGCGTTCGGGTGTGCCTGATAGACGATCAGATACTCCCACCCCGGCCGTTGCCAGCCGTTCGCCTGCCACGCGTAAGACGCGTGGTCGACGAGTTGCGATTGGCTCGTCGCGGCCGAATTCTCGACCCAGTCTGCCGCGGGATCTTGGACCATGAAGCGCTGATTGAGGCGAAACTTGTAGCCCAGGCCATGGATACTCTCACGGCCGAGCGCGCGCGTGATGTTCTCGATCGGGATCTCACCCCACCAATAAGTTCCATCGCGCGTCGAGCACAGCGCAAAGGGACGACTCTCCCAATCCGTCCAGGCGCCCACGACTTCTACGCTCGAGGCTGTCGGACAGTGCAGGACGAAGCGAACCATTCCATCTTGCAGCCAAGCTCCGGGGCGCCCGAGCTCGAAGGGAGGATCTTGGAACAGTTGCCGAACTGGCGCCGAGCGCAGCGGGTCGGCTCTGCCGAGCACCACGAACAGCTCGCAAGTGAAGTCCTGCTCGTCGGAGATTTTGATCGTGTGTCGCGCTACGGGTTCCGCGTCGTCCGCAGACCGGAAGCGGAAGGAGGTCACCACTTCGGGATAAGTGCGGAAGAACCAATGGCCTTCGAGATCGGGCCTGAGCCCGCTGTAGAGCAGCGTCCGAGAATGATTGACCCAGACGTCGAGCTCGAGCGCAGGCCCCAGACGCAGGTTCGGATCTGCGTCCGCAATCGTCAGCCGGATGGGTTTGTCGGCGCGTGGTCGATCGCCGTAGAGCTCGTGATCGCCCTCCAGTGTCCAGACGTCTCCGTTGGACACCCAACGCTCGGTGCCGTCTCCGATCACGGCCCACACTTCGCCGTCGTCCTTGACGAAGATTTGACGGCGCGCCTCGTCATCCTCCCAATAACTGCCGGCACTGTCTCGGAACATGAGACCATAGACGCGATTGGTAAACACCAAGGTTTCGAAGGTGAGCGTGCCATCGGGATGGGCCATGGCGGGCACGTCCATCGCGAAATCGGAATCGGGTTGCCACAGGTGCAGCGCCGGCATCTCGCCCGGTCGATCGAACGAGTGCGTGCAAATCGTCAGCGAACGACGCAAGGGTGGGGAAGTGCCGATGGCCGCGGCGCGGGCGTGGACCCAGATTTCGCTGCCGTCTGCGGCGCACCACAGGCGATTGGCGAAGTCCGGCTCGGGAGTGCCGTGCTCATCCAGGAACTTGAAGCAGAACCAGGGCTGCAGCGTGCTGCCGAGCTCGAGCTCGAACACAGGCCCGTACTCGTCGTGGGTGTGGGCAGTGAAAGTTCGTGCGGGCACGACCGGTGACCAGACCAACAAGCTCTCGTTCGGGCTCCGGCTAGCCGTGACCAGATGAATGGTAACCCGTGGCACGTACGCGGTGTACGGGTTCGAGAGCAAGACACGCGCCGCGCCTTCCACGCAGTAGAGCTCCGAAGGAAAGCCGTAGTCTGCAGTGCGCGGGAAGACTTTGGTGTGCGCGTCTGCCTCCCAGCCCAAGCTGCCGTGAATCTTGAAACGCGCAGGTTCGTGAAGGTGCTGATCGAGTAGCACCTCGAATTGGTTCAGGCCTCGATCATCCAGCCCCCTGCCCACGGCTTCAGCGCTCGGGACTTGGCCACCGCTGCGGATACTATCGCGCCACAAGAACAGCCCTGTTTGCTCGGGCCGGCACAGAGCGTAGATACGCGTCATTGGTTAGCGTTCCTCCTGCATGCGCATATAGCAGAGGCCGCCAAAGAAGGCTGGTCTCTTGCGCCGATGGCGTCGCGATCTTTGCCCCAACCGTACTCACGGGCAGCAGCCTGCTCCTTTCGTAGTGACAAACCTCGCTCGGCGAAGGCCCGAGCCACGGGGGCTCAACGCGTTGAAGTTGGCTTCCAGGCGGGTTTCTCGAAGTGGCGCACCAACAAATCGATGAAGCTGCGAACGTTGCGCGGGACACGTTTCGCTGGCGTATAGACGGCTGCGATGCTGAACGCCGGCCCCTTGTACTCCTCGAGCACTCGCACCAGCTTGCCGCTCGCGAGCTCGCTCGTGACCATGAAGGATGGGAGAGTTACCAGGCCCATGCCGGCCAGCGCTGCGCTCTTGAGTACTCCGCCGTTGGTCGACTCGAAGTGGGAGTCCACCGGGATGCTCACGCTGTCTCTGCCGTCGTGGAAGCGCCACTCGTCGGTCACGCGCATCAGCGAGTAGCGCAAGCATTCGTGCTGCAGGAGATCTTGCGGCGTTGCGGGGCGCCCGCGCCGAACCAAGTACTCTGGTGCCGCACACACGATGCTCACGTCATCCGCGAGCTTCTTGCCAACCAGGGCCGAATCGTTGCGTTTGGAAGTGATTCGGATCGCCACGTCGACACCCGCCTCGACCAAATCCTCGAAGCGGTCCGACAACTGCAATTGCACGCGCACCCGTGGGTACTGCTCCAGGTATTTGGCAATCGGCGTTGCCAAATGCATCTCGCCGAACACGACCGGAGCGTTTACTCGAAGGACGCCGTGTGGTTCACCCGTTGCGTCTACTGCCAACTCCGTGGCCAGGTCGGCAGCACGCGCAAGCTCGGCAGCGCGTTCGTACAGAGCCAGACCATCGGCCGTCAGCGACAAGCGGCGGGTCGTACGCAGCAGCAAGCGCATACTCAATCGCTCCTCGAGTTCGGCGATCCGCGCGCTGACCAGGGACTTCGAGATCCCCAGCGCGGCGGCCGCTTTGGTGAAGGACTGGGCTTGTACGACGCGCGCGAACACGAGCAGGGCTATCAGGTCATCGGCCGACGCGCTCATGTCCGCGTGGTATCCACAATGCTCGCGGCGCACAAGCCGGACAGCGTCGTTCGCCTCCGAGCCGTGCGCCGCGTGACGCGCGCCAGATGAGCCGAGCCCCGGTCTGCCGAGCTTCAAGCTTGCGCGTCCTCAGTGTTGTTGCGCGAGCTTGGGGCTCGGCGCGGTTTGACCAAAGCGCACCCAGTTGTCGAGCGCGAAGCGGCCGCCACCCTGCACGACCAGGGGCAGCGCCAACGCCAGCGCCAGCAAGTGATACTCGAAGCCCTCACCGGGCTGATTGCCGAACCAGTTCATGAAGAAACCGATCTGCCCGTGGGTCGTCGCGACCGCACCGATCATGACCGCCGAGATCAGCAGCGCAGCGAAGCGCGTTCCAAGGCCCGCCACCAGCAACAGTGCGCCCAGCGATTCACCCAGCACGACCAACAGCGCGATCGGTGCGGGCAGGCCGACGCTGCCAGTCAGAAACTGCATCGTGCCGGCGAAGCCATAGCCGCCGAACCAGCCGAGGAGCTTCTGAGCGCCGTGGGGGAAGATCACCGCGCCGAGGACGGCGCGTTGCAGTAGCAAGGTCGAGTTGGTCGAATCGGTTTTGAACAGTCTTTCCATTTTGAACTCCATTCACGGCGCTTTCGTCGTCGCCTGAATTGGAGTCTGAGCCCGAGAGGGCGTGCTGACTAGAGCGCGAACACGAACACATTGTTCAGCAGGCTGAACAATCCCGCTGCCCCGCGTTCAACGTTTACCGAGGCGTTGGGCCGTTTGAATCTCTTCGAGCAGCCGGCGGTTGACGCGTGCCACGTCGGCCACGAATGCCAGAGCCAGCGTCTGAAAGCCGATGATCAGCAGCACCGCTGCCAGGATCAAGGATTGGACGTGGCCTTCACCCGTGTCGTGGAAGAAGTGCCACAGGAAGCGTAGTCCGATGGCCGTGCCTGCGGCGAAGGCCGATGCTCCGACCGCAAACAAGAACTTGAAGGGTTGGTAGACGATCAAGATGCGGATCAACGTGAACACGCTCCTAAACACGTAGGATGCGATGCTGCGCACGAGCCGCGACGGTCGCGTGGGTGGGTTCACGCGCACGGGCACGCAAACGATGCCGAGATTCTTCTGGCCCGCCTGCACGATCGTCTCGAGCGTGTAGGTGTAGCCGCTGAACACGTTGAGGCTTGCGGCCGCTGCGCGGCTATAGGCGCGGAAGCCGCTGGGGGCATCCTCGACCGGAGTGCCGCTGGCCATCGCGACCACCCGACTGCCCAAACGTTGCAGCAGCTTCTTGAGCGGCGAGAAGTGATCGATCTGTTGGATTGGGCGTGTGCCGATCACCAAATCGGCCCTACGAGCCAAGACCGGCTCTACGATTTTCGCGATGTCTTGGCCGACGTATTGGTTATCGGCATCGGTGTTGACGATGATGTCCGCGCCGCGTTCCAAGCAGGAACGGATCCCCAACATGAACGCGTTGGCCAGACCCTGATTTTTCGAAAAGCCGACCACGTGGTCGACGCCCAAACGGCGTGCGACTTCCGCTGTGCCGTCTTGGCTGCCGTCGTCGATCACCAGCACTTCGATGGCGTCGATTCCGGGCAAACTTCGCGGCAAATCCGCGAGCGCGAGTGGCAGCGTCTCGGCCTCGTTGTAGCAAGGGATCTGAATCAGCAGCTTCATGCCCGGTCACGCGGCAGTCTGCCCGCGAAGTGAGGGTGCGTAAAGGCTGTTCGGCTGCCGCGGCGCTCTGCCGTCGAATGCGGCGCCCACGTTAATTTCCGCCCTCCCGGACCCCATGGCCTGCTGCCAAAGCTCGAGTCCGCGTTGTGCTGTGCTCGGCGGTTTCACGGTGCTAGGACGAGTCTCCGATGCGTGCGGCAATAGGTTTTCTCGTGCTCGTGATCATTGGCGCCTGTACGACCGAGAGCGGCAGCAACCCATCGCCCGCGCCCGGCACGCTCGACTCCAGCTCGACTTCGGGTGATCAACCGCCCATGGTCGGTCCCAGCGCGGGCGCTGCCGAAACGGGGGCGTTTACCTCGGGGGCGATGCCGAGCCCCAGCACGCCGCCCGTTGCCATCACGCCGAGCTCGAACCCTACTTCCACGCCGTCGGCTGGACCTGTCGTGCAAAGCACTGCTGCCCCTAGCTCCGAGGCTCCCAGCAGTGCCTCCCAGCCAGCGACCCCTGACGCGCCAGCGCCGGCCTCGGCCAACCCGAGCGAGGGCTCCGAAGCTCCTGGCTGTGGCGGCAGCGACGATGACTATCCCGTCGGCGCAACGCCTCCAGCTGCCGAGGACGGCTCGCAGCTCTGGCTACGTTATCCCGAGGTGGCTAATGCAACCCGGCTCGCCGAGTACCAAGCGGCGTTCACGTCGTTGATCGGCGCGGGGGACTCGCTGACACTGCAGGCCGCCAGCCTCGAGCTCGTGCGTGGGATCTCGGGCTTGACTGGCCAAACGCTCGCGACCGAGGACGCGCTCTCGGCCGATGGAGCGATTGTGATCGGAACTCCGGAGTCGTCCGCCCTGATCGCGGGCCTTGCGCTGGGGGATCGACTCTCGAGCTTGGGCGCCGAGGGTTATCTGGTCGAATCGACCCAAATCGAGAGTCACAAGGTGACCGTGGTGGCCGCCAACAGCGACGTGGGTGTGCTGTATGGGAGCTTTGCGCTGCTGCGCCGTTTGCAAATGCATTGCGCCGCCAGCGAACTGTCGCTGGCCTCGTCGCCGCGCATCGCCCACCGGATCTTGGATCACTGGGACAACCTCGACGGCAGTGTCGAGCGCGGCTACGCGGGGCATTCGCTGTGGGACTGGGGCAAACTTCCTGGGACGTTATCCCAGCGCTATCAAGACTACGCGCGGGCGAACGCCTCGCTCGGCATCAATGGTGCCGTCTTGAACAACGTCAATGCCGACGTCAAGATTCTCACGCCCGAGTATCTGGACAAGGTGCAGGCCTTGGCGGACGTCTTCAGGAGCTACGGCATCGCCGTTTACTTGACGGCGCGATTCAGCGCGCCGATCGAGATTGGCGGCCTCAGCACCGCCGATCCCAACGACACTGGCGTCGCTCAGTGGTGGGCCGACAAGGCCAGCGAGATCTACGATCGGATTCCGGACTTCGGCGGTTTCTTGGTCAAGGCCAACTCCGAGGGACAGCCGGGACCGGGGGATTACATGCGCACGCACGCCGAAGGCGCCAACGTGCTCGCCAAGGCCTTGGCCCCACACGGCGGAATCGTGATGTGGCGCGCGTTCGTCTATTCGAGCACGGACTCCGATCGGATTCGCCAAGCCTACGACGAGTTCAAGCCGCTCGACGGACAGTTCGATTCGAACGTGCTCTTGCAGGTCAAGAACGGTCCGTTGGACTTTCAACCGCGCGAGCCCTTCTCGCCGCTGTTCGGCGCCATGCCCAAGACGCCCTTGGCACTCGAAGTCCAAGTCACGAAAGAATACACCGGCGAAGACGCGCACCTTGCCTACTTGGGGCCGCTATACGAAGAGGTGCTCGACTCGGACACGTACGCCAGCGGCAGCGGCTCCACGGTAGCCAAAGTGATAGACGGCTCTTTGCACGGTTATTCCACGACCGCGATTGCGGGGGTGGCGAACGTCGGCAGCGACAGCAACTGGACGGGGTCTCACTTCAATCAGGCCAACTGGTACGCCTTTGGGCGTTTGGCGTGGGATCCCGGCGCCAGCTCTGGGGACATCGCCGACGAGTGGGTGCGCCAAACCTTCACCAACGATCCGACATTCGTGTCCGAGGTTACCCAGCTGATGATGGGTTCCCGCCAAGCGTTGGTGAACTACATGACCCCGCTTGGGCTCGCCCACATCATGGCTTCGACGCATCATTACGGCCCGGGACCTTGGGTCGACGATCAGTCGCGGCCTGAGTGGAACCCCGTCTACTATCACAAGGCCGACATGCAAGGCATCGGCTTCGACCGCACGAGCACGGGCAGCAATGCCGTCGAGCAGTACTTCGACCCCGTCAAACAGCAACTCGGTAGTCGTGACAGCGTGCCGGATGACTTCTTGTTGTTCTTTCATCATGTCGGTTGGCAAGAGCGCCTCGGCTCTGGACGAACGCTCTGGGAGGAACTGGTCTACCGCTACAGTCTCGGTGTCGATAGCGTTGCCGAGATGCGCAACACCTGGGCCGCGTTGGAAGGGCGGATCGACGCGCAGCGTTTTTCGGACGTGAGCGACATGCTTCAGATTCAGCACTACGAGGCGCGTTGGTGGCGCGACGCGTGCTTGCAGTACTTCTCACAATTCTCGGGCCAAGAAGTGCCAAGCGGTTATGCCGCTCCCGCCCAAGACTTGAGCTTCTACAAAGCTCTGACGTGTCCGCCCGACGTGACCAAGCCCCGCTGCGAGGCCGTCTACACGGGCACGCCGTCGCCTGCCATCACGTCGGCTGCCAGCGTGGCTCCCACGAGCACGGCTGCAGCGAGCGCGTTGCAATAGCCGTTCTTTGACTCCCGCGCGACCGAGCATGAATCCGAGACCTCTCAAAGTCTGTTACTTCGGCACTTATCGCGCAGAGTACTCGCGCAATCGCATCATGATCGAAGGCTTGCGCCAAGCGGGCGTCGAAGTGATCGAGTGTCACGAAGCGCTCTGGCACGGCATCGAAGACCGCGTGCAACTGGCCAGCGGCGGATGGCGAAGCCCCAAAGTCTGGGCGCGCATCGCACGCACCTATGCGCGCGTCGTCGTGCGCTATGCCAACGTCGAAGACCATGATCTCGTCGTCGTGGGTTACCCTGGGCAATTCGACGTGTTCTTGGCCCGGCTGTTGTGCTTCGTTCGCAACAAGCCACTCGCCTGGGACGTGTTCATGTCGATCTATTTGATCTCGCTCGAACGCGGCCTGGACAAGCGCAGCAAGTTTACGGTCGACATGCTGCGCAGGATCGAGCGGGCAGCGTTGCGCACTGCCGACTTGTTGATTCACGACACGTTCGAGTACGCCAAATGGCTTGCGTCGAAGCACGGAGTCAGCCCCGAAGCGTTCCACTTGGTGCCCACCGGGGCCGACGATCGCGTCTACCGCCCCGTCGCCCCGGCGGCCGCAATGCAAGAGCCGCGGCCCTTTCGGGTCTTGTATTTCGGGACGTTCATCCCGAATCACGGCATTCGCTACGTGCTCGAAGCCGCGCGCTACCTGAAGAAGGTAAATGTCGAGTTCGAATTGGTGGGCGAGGGGCCCGAGCGCGAGATGGCGCTGGCTCTGGTGCGCGAGTATCAACTGACGAACGTCAGCTTCAAGGATTGGTTGTCTTCCGCCGAGCTGAGCGTTGCTGCGGCGCGCGCGGACGTCGTGCTTGGTGCTTTCGGCACCACGCCTCAGTCGCTGATGACCGTGCAAAACAAGATCTACGAGGGCCTAGCGATGGCCCGACCGGTGATCACGGGTGACTCGCCGGCGGTGCGCGATAGTCTGCGCCACGGCGAGCAGGTCTACGTTTGTGCACGGGCCGATGGACTCGCTCTGGCGCAAGCGATCGACTCATTGCGGGAGCAGCCGGAGCTCCGCAGCAAACTCGCCGAACAGGGCCATCGAGTGTTTCGAGAGCGCTATGCGCTGCGCCCCATCGGCGTCACCTTTCGCTCGCATTTGGAGGGACTGCTGGAGCGTCGAACGGAGCTCGGCCAACGCCGGGAAAAACGACCCGCTCACCCAGCTTTGGGTGGGCGCATTGCTCGCTTGTGGAGGTTTTGAGACCTGCTCCTGGCCAAACCGCATTTCCGCACTTCGACGTGGTAGGGGCAAGCAGCCCCGTACTATAGGAGCGCCGGCATGGGCCCTAGACTTCAGCAATGGTGGCAGCGCGTCTGGCGCGAAAGAACGCGAGCCGAGCGTGCAGAGTGGCTTGCGCTTGGGCTGATCTTCGCGATCGGCATTGCGTTTCGCTCCAACCGCTATTGGTTCGATCCGATTGCGCTGTGGGGTGACGAAGCGTTGTGGACCAAGCGCATGTTCCAATGGGGCACGTTTGCGCCGTCGTTCCGCCCCGTCGGCTACATGCTGCTGACCCGCAGTCTGGTCGATTGGCTTTCGATCGACGAACGGGTGCTCCGACTGCCTTCCTACGTGGCGTCCATCGCCAGCTTGTTCTTGCTCTTGGGCATCGCGCGTCGCTTGATCACCCAGCGCGCTGTGCGCGTGCTGATGTTGGCGTTCGCCGCCGCCCAGCCGATGCTCGTCGACTTTGCCAAGGAGTTCAAACCTTACGCGTGGGAGCTCGGGGTTCACCTGTTGATGCTGTGGTGCGCTCTGAGGGTTTACGAGCGACCGACACGCGGCCGCTGGATCACGCTGTTTGCCGTCCTGCCTTGCGTGTTCTTCACTGCGTACAACGCGATCTTCTTCTACCCGGGCGTGTTCTTGGTGTTCGCCCTGCGTCAGTGGTTTGCCAAGAACTGGAGAATGCTGGGTGCCGTGGTCGGCAGCGCCTGTGTCTGTCTGCTCGCGATAGGCATGATGTATTGGCTGATCTTCAGTCGCATCCCCCCGAACGAAGACGACAGCAAGTTCTGGGGGGACAAGTACGGCGTCTTCTACATCGACGATGGCCGCAACAACCAAGTCGAGTGGGAAGTCTCCAAATCCGCTGAGCTGGTTGCCATGCCCGGCGCGGCACGCTTGTTCTGGCAACCCCCACGGCCGTTGCAAGGACGGCGCGGGCGGGAACTCGCGGGCTTCGAACAGTTGAGTTGGGTCGTGCTTTACGGGCTCGGCCTATTCGCGCTGGCACGGGCCAAGCGCTGGGAGCACGCCTTGTTGCTGGGCGCGCCGCTGCTCACCGGGCTCCTGCTCAACGTGTTCTCGCTGTGGCCCTGGGGTGCCTTTCGCGCCAACCTGTTCTTGCTCGCGTACATCCTGCCCGTGCCTTTCTTGGGCCTCGAATGGTGCGCCTTGCGCGGCAAGATCGCTGGTTGTTTGGCTCCAGCATGCTCGGTGGCCCTGCACTTGTGCCCGATCTTGTTCTTCGGCTTTGGGCTGCGCTCCGAGAAGCGCGCTTGGACCGGGCACTCGGAGATCACCAAGATCATCGAGACCGTGCGCGCCAATCGCGAGGCGAGATTGGCGCAGAATCCGCGGTTACCCAAGGACGCCATCTTCCTCGATGCGTACACCTGCGAGACGCTGCCGTTCTATCTCGACTATCCGACTCGGATCTCCAAGAAGCACAGCGTGTTTTTCAAGGCCAACTTCTACTGGCAGTGCATCTACCAACCCGCCGAAATGGGACGTGCGGTCAAAGCTCGCGGGCAATTGACGAGTTGGAGCATCGTTTCCAACCAACTCTTGGTGGATGCGTTTCGCCAAACCATCGGCGCGTCGGGACACGTGCTGTACGAGGCTCGCCCCACGTACAATCACTTGGTGATCCAGACGGGGCCTTGATCGCGGCGCTCGCTGCCGCGCGTCGCATTGGAATGCTCAGCCTGGTTGCCAGCGCGACAACAAGCAGGCCTTTGCGTGAATGCCGAGCCCGAGTCCAAGCAGTAGCACGTAGGGAGTCTCGATTCTGTGCGCGAACAACGAGAGCGTGACAGGAATCGACGCGAGCGTCATGTTCCCGAGGCTGGACAGCGAGTCGAGGAAGCGCATCGGTCTCAATGCGGTTTGCCACGCGTCCAGCAGGTAGCGCGACGCTTGATGCGCGATGCAAGTTACCTCTGAAGGCCGAACCGTGGTGGCTTGCAGCAGTCTCTGCACGAGCTCGGGTGGCGCGCTCACGCCCCATTGCCGAAAGACCTCGGCGCTCTCGGGCAGCATCGTGAACAGCGGGCGGATCGGCAGCGAACTCGGCCAGGCTTCTTGGCGCAAGCCGAGCCGCATCGAGCCATACGAAGCAGGTTGAACCGTGCAAGCGTGTGCCACGATGCGCAGCGCCGCGTGATGCTCGGCGTCCAGTCGCTGCACGACGGCGGCGCCGGCGCCGTCGCCGATCGAAGCGCTGACCGGATCTGCGTAGTCTACGTTCTTCGTCCAATGACAGCCCGTTGCGACCAGCGCGACCTCGTTGGGCGTGGCGAGTAAACGATCGGCCGAAACGCGAAGCCCGCTCAGGAAGGGTGTGAACTCGTCCGCGATGGGCAACACTTCTGCGCTGTCGGCCAAGCCGAGCAGCTCGTGGACGCGGTACAACTCATTGGGGGCAACGTATTCACTCGCCGAAGCATAGCCGGCAAATAGGCGTACGCTCTGGGGCGCAACTTTGGCACGCGCCAAAGCCGCACTCGCGGCCTCATGCACGAGCCCGGCGAGGGATTCTCCCGCGCCGAGCACGCGCCGCGTGTCGTAACCGGTGAACAGACCGGCAAAGGTGCCTTGACGAGTCAACGAATCGAATACGGGGTCGTGATTGTCTCGAATGGCCTCGGGCAGAGCGTGTCCGAGCGCGGTGATGCCCACCGCGGGCGCATGCGCATACAATGAAACGCTCATGCTCCGCTCGTATCGGGCGCCTCGTGGCAATGCGAGTTGACGGTTGCTGTGTTTCCCACGCCACAACTGTACGGGGCAATCCGCCGAGTCAGCCGTTAACGTGTTGCCGCGCCGCACGATTTAGCATTGCAACGTGAAACGCGCGTTGGCACAGGAGCGAACGTTTCGGATCGATGGCCCCAGCGCCTCAACGAGCGTCTCAGCGTCTCAGCGAACGCCACAGCGCTCGAACCACTGTCCGAGCGCCCGCACCTCATCGAGACAGAGTGAATGCGGCATTGGAAAGCTGCGCCACTCGGCCTCGTAGCCAGCGCCTTTCAAGGTTTCGAACGAACTCTTGCCGAGTGAAACCGGTACCACCGGGTCGAACTCACCGTGACAGATCAACACCGGCGTTCGTAGGCTCGACGTGCTTCGTTCAGTGTCGAAGGTTTCCGGCTGTAACAAGTAACCGCTGAGTGAACAAAGCCCGGCTAGTCGCTCGGGGAAGCGCGTGCCGACGTGCAGCGCGAGAGCTCCGCCTTGGCTGAAGCCCATCAACACGAGCCGCTGTGCAGCGACGCCGCGCGCGATCTCTCGGCGCAACAAGGCGCTCATCAAGTCTGCCGAAGCGCGCACGCTCGCGGCGTCCTCGCGTAGCGGGGGCTCGCCGAGCGACAACAGGTCGTACCAAGCGGGCATGACCATGCCCCCATTGACGGTCACGGGTCGCTCTGGCGCAGCGGGGAAAACGAATCGGGTGTGCCGTAAGTTCAACAGCGGCACGACGTCATCGAAATCGTGCGGCGTGGCCCCTAGCCCATGCAGCCATACGACACTGCTTTCGAGGGTGTCTTGCGGCTCGATTTCGAATGTCTCGAGTTCGTTCATCGTTGGCGCGCCCTGCGAGTGCATACCCAGGCCTTTGTAGTGTCCCGAACGCAAACTGCGTAGCGAAATTGCCACGGCACCAGGTTTGCCGGGGCACGGGGTTTTGCAGGGGCACCCGTTTGTTGCTGCGGCAGTTCGGCCCGCGGAGCTCTTATGGCACCGCTAGGGGCAACCGTATGCCCGACATGGCGACCCAGACGGCGACAGGTCTCTCGCTGCGGACCTCGACGGTGGCAGCGGCAGAAGAAGCGATCAAGATGGCTTCGTCCAATCTGCCAAAGCATGGCATTCGTGCCGCCTTGGTGTTCGTTTCGCCGAGCAGGAGTTTGGAGCAGGCGCTCAGTAGCGTCAGAACGCTGCTGCCAGAAGCAGAGGTCGTCGGTTGCACGACGGCGGGCGAGTTCACCGAGCACGGCTCGACTCACAGTGGGATTGGCGTGATGCTGATCGCTGGCGAAGAGCTGCAGGTGAGCAGTCTGTACGCGGCGCACGTCAGCAATGATCCGAGGAGTGCGGCTGAAGCTTTGGCTGCCGGTTTCGAGCGCGACCGAACCGAGGCGAGCAAGTCGGGGCTCGCAGCCATCAACAGCGTGTTGCTCGTCGACGGACTGAACAGTCAGGGTGAGGGGCTGATCGATACGCTGCTGAAAACCACTGGTTCGGCGCACGAGATCGTCGGTGGCGCGGCTGGCGACGAGGGGGCGTTCAAGGCGACTCTGGTGGGCACGAAGCGTTTCGTCGGCACCAATGCGGCGGTCTCGCTGCGCGTCGTCTCGCCCAAGCGCTGGGGCATAGGTGTGGCTCATGGGTTTACGCCCGTGAGCGCGATGATGAGAGTGACGAAGACCGAGGGCGCAGTCGTACACGAAATCGAGGGCCGCCCGGCATTCGAGACGTACAAGGAATTTGCCGCGAGCAAAGGCATAGAGCTGAACTCGAAGAACGCCACTTCGTTCATGATCAACAACGAGCTTGGCGTTCATCTGTTCAATCAATTTCAAATGATTCGCGCGCCGATCGACGTGCGCGCCGACGGTTCGATAGTCTGTGCCGCAGCGGTGCCGCGCGGCGCGTCGGTCAGCATCTTGGGCGCAAGCCGTGAATCGCTGGTCGATGCTGCCCAGACCGCTGCACGTGAAGCCAAGCAGAGACTACGCGGGGCCGAGGCCGCGGGCGTCTTGTTGTTCGACTGTGTCTGTCGCGGAGCTATCCTGGGCGAGCGTTTCGACGATGAACTGCGCGCCGTCAAGAGCGTGTTCCCCGATGTGCCGTTGGCGGGCTTTCTCACTTACGGCGAGATCGCGCGTTACAGTGGCAAGCTCGATGGCTGGCACAACGCGACGGCGGTCGTGGCCGCGATCCCGCGCTGAGCCAAAGTGGCCAGCGGAAACTCCCAAACCCGTTGCAGTGAGGGCGGGCGGAGTGCCCATTGGGTGCCTGCCCGCCGTTCGCTGCCTAGAACCCATGCAGCCCTTTGAGCGTTCGCTCCGAAAGGCGTATAAGCGGCGCATGAGACTCGAGCGGGCGACACCGCTGCTGTCAGCAATGGCGCTCGCCCTGCTCCCCACGAGCTTACGGGCGGATCCGGCGCCCAATTTGCCCGCGCCGAATCTGCCGGCGTCCAATCTCCCAGCGCCCCAAATCGACGAGGTTTGGGCTCCCAACTTCGAGACGGGTAGCGGCACGCTGCCCGGCGCCATGCTCGATGGCAGCGTGGACGATCCGGATGCGGGAGTGGTGTTCATTCGCGGCACGTCACTCGAGCTCGCGCCCATGGTTTACAGTCTGGGTGGGCAGGCCGGCAGTGTGCTCGAGACGCGCCGACAGAACGGCACGACGACGCTCAAGTTGCGGTTCCCCAAGTGCAACGGGCGTGCCCCTTTGATCGCACTGCGCACCACCGATCAGAAGTCGGGTGTGTCGTCACCGGTGTGGTGTCGCGGCTACGCAGTGACAGAAGCTACGGATCTGGCGACGCCGCTGCAAGCGCTCGCGTTCGACGGCGTGATCGGGGATCTGAAAGCCAAGCTGGTGATGACCTATACGGGTCAGGATAACGAACCAATAGCGGCGACGATGGACGGTCCGTCAATCGATCGCGCGGGTTTGGTGCTAGCCGTCAAGGACATCCGGATGATTCCGAGCGCGCTGCGCATTCAGATCGTGCCTCGTGGAGGGCAGAAGTTTGCGCTTCGGCTCAGTCTTCCGTTCGAGACCGAGGGCAGCGAGGTCGAAGGGGTCTTCAGCGAGTCGGTACAAGGTTACGTCTGCGGCGCTCATCGGGTTGCACAGAGCCAGTGCTCGAGCCGTGACGTGGGTTGTTTTGCGCGCTCGCTCGGGATGAGCGTCGGGTCACTGGCTGCCTGCTCCGAGGCGAATGCTTGGTCAGGGCAAGCCTGGAACGGCCCGGGCATTGCGGTTTCGCTCGATTTCATCGATCCGGTACTGGTGCTCGAAGTCGGCTTACGTCCCGCTCCAGCGGCTGCCGGATCCGGATGGTCGAGCAGCTCGCCCCCGTTCGAAGCGGACGGCCTGAGCGCGCTGTTCTCGATCGGCGGCATGAGCCTGAACGCTCCCAACGCGCTTCTGTCCAAGGACGTCGTGCGCGGCTTCGTGATCGACGAGATCAACCGGGTCATCGCTCAGGCGCTCCGAAGCACCCCGCGTGCTGACGCGCTCGATGTCACGATTGCGGCGCTCTTCGACAAGCTGGTGCTTGCGGACTCACTTCAAGGTCAGTCCGTATCGACGTGGGAGCCGAAGCCCGATCGCGTCGTGGTCTGGTATCGCTGGTGAAGGTGCGCCAGGTTATCGGTTGCTTGGGAGATTACGGAGTGCGGGCGGTTTCTCGCGCGTTTCTGGTGTTTCCCAGGTGAACTTGGTGTGCGGGAGCGACGCGCTAACCGCTTCGAGTGTGGCGATTTCTCCCAAACAAATACCTAGTGGAACGAGCTGCGATCTCGAGTGGATGAAACGAGGTCAGTGTCGCGGGCGAACTGCCGCAATGGGCTGGACGGGGCATGCGGAATGTGGCACGCGGGGGCTCAGGTTTCGGCCGCTGGCCGGGAGGATTGAATCATGAAACGTCAACTGTCACTTACTTTGGCTCTCTGCCTCGGCTCGACCGCATTCGCGTGCGGCGATGACTCGGGCTCCGATACGGATACCACTTCGACTGAGGACTCCGGCGTCGACGCTAGTACCGACACGGACACGACTCCGACGGACACGACTCCGACGGACACGACTCCGCCGGACTCGGGCACCGATACGACGACCCCGCCGGACTCGGGTACCGATACCTCCACGAGCAGTGGCCCTGACGGCGGTGGCGATGGCGGACCGTCGGGTTCCGATGCTGGCGACGCGGGCTCTTTCATGATCACGAGTCCGACGCTGTCCGAGGGTGATGCGTTCGCTGCTGAGTACACCTGCGAGGCCAAGACCTTCGGCGACGGTTACTCGCCGGAGCTAGACTGGGACGGTGCGCCCCAGAGCACAGTCGTCTATGCGTTGGTCTTGAAGGACACGAGCTTGGAAGCGGCTGCCCCGCAGTACGCGTTCCACTGGGCGGCTTGGAACATCCCAGTTTCGGTCACTGGTATCCCAGAGCATCTAAGCGCAGGGGACTTCCCCGCCGAGCTCGACGGGGGTGAACAGTTCCGCGCCGGTCCGCCTCACGACAACGAATTCTTTGGACCGTGCCCATCGTGGCAAACCGCTTGTTTCGGCAATGCGCGCTCCAACGACCACTACTCGTTCACGCTGTACGCCTTCGACGCTGAGCTTGCGCCGCCCGCTCAGGCAGACGAGCCGAACTACGTCGCAACTCTCGCTGGCTACTTCGCACAGAACGCGATCGCCATGACGGAGTTGCACCTGACGTCGGACGCTGCTCCAGCCGATGCCAGCTTACTCTGCCCACCCGAGACCGACGGCGGCACGGACGGCGGCACGCTCGGTGATGCGTCGACCCCGATCGACATGGATTCCTCGACAGGTCCGGCGGCTGACGCCGGTGACGCTGGCGACGGCGGCTGAGCGTCGGTTTTCGACAGTAATCCCTGAACAAATAGCATGGCCCGTGTGCCCTTCGGATGAACGTCCGCAGCGGAGCACGGGCCCTGTTGCGTTTGTCGTCGCGCTCGCAGGCTCATCGCCTACCGTGGGAGAATGTCTGCGGTAGGCGTCGCTGTGGGGGATGAAGCTTCCGAAATTGTCACTCGATTGTGACGATTCAGCGAGGGCCTTACCGTTCACTTTCCGAGTGCCGTACGCGTGGTCCTCAGGGTTTCCCGGGGGTAACGTGGCTTCGCCTGCGCAAAATATTCGCCATTCCATACTGACCAGCGTTCGAGGACTCGACTGTAGGGTGATGGGTAAACGACTGCTCGTGCCCCTCGAAGAGGTAGAGCAGTTGATCGACTATCTGCGTTGCCCGTTGCCGCTGGCAAAACGTTGGGTGGCTGGCATCGGTTTGTTCGGGGACCAACCGCTAGTGTCGATCGCGCTGTGGGGCATTACGCCGAAGCGTCCACAACATACCAAAGGCGTCTTGTTGCGCTCGCAGAGCAACGGTCTGCGTTTTGCGATCGAAGTGGACGAGGCTTTCTCGTTCTTGGACGTCGACGCGCCTCGCTCGGCGACGCCCAACGAGCGGCCTTGGCTGAAGTCGACGTCGACGTCGGAAGGCGCCCTGCTCGAAGTCCTGGATGCGCGCGCCCTGTTGCGCGAGCTCGGCGCGGAGAGTCACGCATGAGCTCGTCCTGGGGGCAGGGAGCGGAGTTGCGCATACTTCCCGAGCGCCTTGCAGACGACCGACTGAGCGAGCTGCAGGCCATCTGCTCGGCGATCGGAGCAAGCGTCCTGATCGGCGACGACGCTGTCGGCAATGCCTTGCCACCTCGCGTGGCGGTCACGGGGCTTGGGCGGGGTGCGCGGCGCGTGCCTCAGCAAGTCATCCAATGGCTCGACGAAAACGCACCCGAGGCTTGCCTGCTGCTATTGTGCGAGGAGCCTTTGATTCGCAGTAGCGTCACGCGCTCCGAGGGGCGCGTGACGCTGGTTGCGTGGGGCTCGGGACGTGAGCTGATCCGCTCGCGTCTACGAATGTTGTTGAGTGAACCTCCGCCAGCCGAGAGCGATGAGCGTGTTCAGGGCGAAACCTTGGCGCGACGCTGTTGGACCGCCTGCGCGGGCGATCGCCGAAGCTTGACCCTCCATTGTGACCCGGAGGGTAATACTCGCTTGGCACTGACGATCGCCGATGCGGGGGCCACACGAACGCCAAGCGATTCGCGTGCGCTACTGCGTTTGCCGTCGAGCGCGGACGCATGGCACGTCGATTGGCCGGCTTTGCCGCACACGGTCTGGCTGCTTTCCACGCAGCGCTTACCGACGGCCACGGATCTCGGCGCTGTGCACGGCGGTAAGGGGAGTGTCGTGGTGCGCGCGGCCCCAGGCGACGTAGCGCTTGCGGTTACCCCTGCACTAGGTGAACAACTGGCGAGAGACCTCGGTCAGTTGCTCGAGTCGAACGCGGCGGGTGGGGGCCCAGCAGTGTTCGATGCCGTTACCCGGGCTGCTCGCACGTCGCAGGCGAGCAGCGTCGCAGTCGTGGAGGTGCGCTGATGGCAGCAGGCCGACTATTGGTGATCGACGACAGTCCCACCGTTCGCAAGTTGGTCGAGCTCAGCTTTGCGAACTCGCCCTGGCACGTAGAGTTTGCCGCCTCGGGCGGCCAGGCTCTCGCCGCCGCTCGCCGTTCGCCGCCCGATGTGATCTTGTTGGACTTCGTCTTGCCCGACATGCGCGGCATCGACGTTTGTGAGGCACTGTCGAAAGACTCTCGCACGTCGCGCATCCCGATCGTGGTCATGACGGGCAAAGGTCCTGAAGTGGCGCATGCCTTTCGCGCCTTCCCCGCATTTCAATGCGCGATCGGTAAACCGGCAACCTCGGCTGTCATTCTGGAAGCCATCGAAGCGGCGTTCGTCAAGACGCCCAACAAGGATCTCGTTCGCCCAGGCCCCACCCTACAGCGACGAGAAGCCGCGGCCAAAGCCCTCTATCTCACCTTGCGCGAGGCGCTCGCTCAAATTCCGGCCTGGATGGCCGAACTCGGCGTTCAAGCGCCGGCGCCCTACTTCGCGAAGAAGCTCCTGAGCCCGGAACTGATGGGCCGAATCTTGAGCACGCTCGCACCGTTCACCTCCGAGCAAACGAGCGCTCCGAGTGCGGGAGTAGCGACCAGCCTCGAGCAAGCCAACGCTTCGTTTCAGGGGAGCATCAAGGGGTGGACGGTCGGGGGCTTGATCACCTTTCTCGAAGCCTCTGGGCGCACAGGCGAACTGCAGCTCAACCTGTCTGGAGAAACCCAACTCATCTACCTGAGGGCGGGCGAGGTGATCCTGGTGAGCACGCGGGAGCCGACGCGCTACTTGCGTGGGGCGTTGCCGCCGCAAGCACGCCTGCATTCCGTTTCGCGGGAGCTCATGGACTTGGCCGAGCGTGAACAGCGGGCCACGGGGACCCCGGTGTTCGTAACGCTCTCGGCGCAGGGCGCGTTTGCTCCCGCGCTGTTGACTGACGTGTTGCGCGCTATTGGTCGTCGCCTATTGCTCGATGTCGTCGACGTCACGGAAGCCAAGTTTGCGTTCGTCGACTTACCCCATTTGCCAGCCTACGTGGAAGCGCATGGTCGGCACGTGTCGTTCGCGCGCAATACCCTGTCGTTCGGTGACGACGAGGAGCGCGGTCCTGGCAGCTTGTCCGAGCAGCAGCGCCTGCTGATGCGAATGCGCGAGGCAGCGACGACGGCCTTGCCCAATGCCGACGATGTGTACACGCGTGTTCCGGGCTTCAGCGGTCGCGTGCAAGCTTTCGAGATGACCGGCGCCGAACGCCGCGTGTTGTCGCTGGTGGACGGTATTTCGCCAGCGGGACAGATCGCTGCCCGTTCTGGGTTACCATTCGAGGAAGCGCTGGCGACGATCGCGCGTTTGGGCGCCGTCAATCTCATCCACTCGCGAGGTGCCACGCAAGCCGAGAGCCCAGGGAGTAGTCGACCCCTGATGATCCTCGAACCCGATGCGGATGGCTTCAAGACTCCCTTGGCGTCGCTCCTGGAGAAGCGTGCAGTCCCAGTACGGCTCGTCGATTTGTCTGGAGAAAGCGACGTGCTGGCCGCGGTGCGCCGCGAACATCCACGCGCCGTTATCTTGAACGCAGCAATCGGGGGATCGCTCGATACCGCAAAACGGGTGCGCGAATCCTCGGAGCTATCAGAGGTACTGCTGGTTGCGCTGATTGAACCGCAGATGGCTGATCGCACTTCCGAACTCTTGGCAGCGGGCTTCGACACGACGCTGGTCAAACCCATCGTCTACTCGGATATCGAACGTCTGCTCCACTGAAAAACAACTCTCGAAGTCAACCCGCCAAACAACAAGGAGAACATCATGGATACGATTCTGATTGTCGACGACGTGCAGACAGACCGCGACCTGCTGGGCAAAGTAGTGACCGCCGCCGGACACAAACCGGTTTATGCGGCAGACGGCGCCGAGGCGATTACGCGCGCTCGCGAGGTGCATCCGAGCTTGATCCTGATGGACGTCGTCATGCAAGGTGCCGATGGCTTCAAGACTTGCCGCTCCATCAAGCAAGACGCGGAACTAGCGAAGATCCCCGTCGTTCTCGTTACTTCAAAAGGAACCGATAGCGACAAGTTCTGGGCCAAGAAGCAAGGGGCCGACGATCACATTGCCAAGCCGTGGTCACCCGACACGGTGATGTCGGTGATTCGTCGCTACGCGCGCTAGGAGTCATCACGCCGTGAGCTCCGAACGTGACGCCAACAGCGGTTCTCTGACTTCATTCGACTCGCGTGCAAGCGGGCGCCACCGCAATGCGAGTGGTGCCCAGGCGCGCGCCGAGTACATCAACCTGTGTGCCTTTTGGATCGGAGAGCGCTGCTTCGCGATCGACACCTGGCTGGTCGGAGAAGTCGTCAGCGTTGAAAACTGTATCCAAGTCCCCTTGGCACCTCTGGCGTTGCGCGGCGTGTTCAACCTGCGCGGCGATGCGGTGCCTCTGATCTCGCTCTCGGCCGTCTTGAACTTGAGAAGCCAAGAGCGGAGCGAAGGCGCGACCATCGCGGTCGTGTTGCGCGCCAAAGACATGCTCGCCGCGCTGATAGCAGATCGGATGGAGCCAGTGCTGACCGATGTCCGAGAACGAATCACGCCGCCGGCCAACGGCGAAGACCCGGTGATCTTCGGTTTCCTCGAGCTCGCGAGCAAGGGACGCAGCATCGTCAGCGTGCTCGAGTCATCGGCGCTCGTAGAGCGCCTGTTGGGACTCAATGTCAAAGCGGCCAATGCCTGAGATCGCCATGCGAAATCCAAGCCGCCAAGCCGCGTAAGTCCCAGAGGCAAGAACCTCGTGAAATACGTTGAACGAATACCCGTCAAACAAAGCAGTGGAGTGAAGCAATGTTTAGTCTGAAGGCCTTTATCAACCGCATCGACGTGGGCGTGCGCATGATCGTAGCTCTCACGATCTTGCTAGCGCTGACGGTCGCGATCGGCGTCGTTGGTTACACGTCGTTGTCCAAGACGTCGAACGAGTCGCAACATGCGCTGCTCGTCAACTCGCGCGCCGCCGTACTTGCGAGTCGCGTCGCAGGCCAAGTTGCAGACCTTCGACGCTTCGAAAAGGACGTGTTCCTCAACGTCACAGCCGCGGCCAAGGTTGCCGAGTACGAAAAGAAGTGGGCCCAAGGTCGGGCTGACGCGAACACCAACTTGACTGAGTTGCAGCACGTGATCGAGAGCGCCGAGGAGGCGGACAGGTTGCGGACGATGAGCGAACAACTCGCTGCGTACGACACCGGCTTTCACACGGTGATCGCCGGCATTGCTTCGGGCAAGATCACAAGCCCCGAGGCGGGAAACG
This sequence comes from Polyangiaceae bacterium, assembly GCA_036263015.1. GTDB lineage: Bacteria > Myxococcota_A > Polyangia > Polyangiales > Polyangiaceae > SZUA-265. Next base: position 26,024 of record DATAHU010000294.1, read on the forward strand.
AGGCCATCGCACCGTACAAGGACGGCATTCGCGCCCTGGAGACCGCGGCTGCCGCGTTGGCCCAGTCTCACTCCGAAGACATTGCGGCGGTGCCGGCGGCGCTCGAGGATCGTTCGAGAGGCGCCATGCGCGTCTTGCTCATCTGCGGCGCCTTGGCGTTGTTTGCAGGTATCGTCATCAGCCGCATCGTGTCCTCGACGCTGTCCGAGACACGCGACGCACTGTCCGAGACACGGGTCTTGAAGGACCGCATCGAGACTGACAACGCGGAACTGCAATCGAACATCATGGACCTGTTGCAAGTCGTGTCCGACGCCTCCGACGGCAACTTGACGGTGCGCGCCCCGATCACTGCGGGCGCGCTCGGCAACGTCGCTGACGCGTTCAACTCACTGATGGAAGCGCAGCAACACATCTTGACCGACGTGTATCAGCAGGTCGATCAGACGACGAGCGCGGTCCAAGAGATTCAGCGCGCCTCCCGTGAAATGGCCGATGGTGCGACGAACCAGGCCTCCGGCGTGCAAGCGGCTCAGGACCTCGTGCAGAAGATGAGCACCGAGATCGCACGGGTCAGTGACGGCGCCTCACGCGCGGTGGAAGCTGCGCGCCGCACGGAGGAATCCGCCGCCGAAGGGACGAACGTCGTTCAAAACGTCATTTCTGGTATGGGTACGCTGCGGGCTAACGTGCAGGCTGGCGCCAAGAAGATGAAGAATCTGGGTGACCGCAGTTTGGAAATTACCACCATCGTCGGCACCATCAACAGCATCAGCGAGCGAACCAACATGCTCGCCCTCAACGCCGCCATCGAAGCCGCTCGCGCGGGTGAACACGGTCGAGGCTTCAGCGTCGTTGCCGAAGAAGTGCGTAAACTCGCCGAGCGCACCGCAACAGCGACCCAAGAGATCGGTCGCCTGGTCCAGTCCATCCACACGGAAACCAATGAAACGGTCGGAGCAATCGAAGAACAGACTCAGGTCGTGGAACAGGAGTCGGCGCTCGTCGGTCAAGCGGGTGAGTCGCTGATTCGAATCCGCAAGGTGTCGGCAGAGTCGGCCGCCGTCGTCGTGGACATCAGCCGGGTTGCTCAAGCGCAGGCCAAGGAGACCACGACCGTTGTGCGCACGATGGACGAGATCTCCGCAATTGCCCGCGCAACTCAACGCGGGGCGGAGGCGACCGTGACGACCGTCGTGCAACTGAGCCAGCTTTCGAACAAGCTGCAAAGCGCGATTCAGCGCTTCAAAGTTGCGTGATCCAAAGCAGTAACCCGACGGAGCGACGATTCATGACGGCTTTCAGCATCGATGACGTGCGTGAAACAATGCCGCGAGAGGTGAGGGCCTTCCTCGGTGGCATCGAGGGCGCCGCGGAGGAATTTCTGCAAGCCTACGCCAACTATGCCGATGTCGAACCGCAATCGGCAACCCTGCTTCGCTCCATGCGCCACTACGGTCACGCCATTTACGGCACGAGTTCGCTCGTATCCGCGACCACGCTGGCCGCTTGCGCGGATCTGGTCGAGCGCCTGGCAGAACGAGGGCATGCCGAGCTGATCGAGGCTCAGGAGCGAATGCATCGTGCGCGCTTGGTCGTCGAGCTCTTGCCGCGCGGGGTCGGGCAGATGCGGAGGGTTCTCGATCTGGCGCTGGAACACGCCGATGAGGCCGCCAGTGCACTGGCCAAGGACTGGCAGCGTGAAGCTGAGAGTCTGCTGTCTGAACTGCAAAACGTGCCGCAGCAAGTCCAGGCCCCGTCGCTGTATCCCGATGCGGACAGCTCAGGGGAGGATCCCCAGCACGCCGTCGGCGCAGAGCACCGCTTGCGCCCAGAAGTACTGGCTGGTCCCGAGCTACTGGCGGACTCGGAGATTGAGATCGATGAGTTGAGCGATAGCGACCTCGAGTTCACAGACGCTTCTGATGAACGCAGCCCGCTTGGAACGGCGGAGCCGACGGAGTTCAGGTTCGAAGAACTCGAAACGGGCGTGCCCTCTACCCAGTCGGTGCCTGAACTTGCGCTTGGTCTCGATGCTCAGCTGTTGAGGGAGGTCAACATCGAGGTCGTTCCGACCAGCGACGGCGCCTTGGCCGAGAAGCGATTGCCGCTGAAGCTCGACGCTGCGAATGATCTCGACTCGCTAGAGCCTCAGGAGTTTGGCTTCGAGGAGGATGCGCGGCCGAGCGCGCGCCAAGCCGAGCTAGAGGCCGAGCTCGTGGCGATCTTCCACGAAGAGGCGCGCGAGGCAGTGGTTGCCCTTCAAGGTTACTTCAATCAGCTTGCCTCGGATGAACAGGGGGTCCAGGCGGCTCAGCGCATCGAGCGCGTTTATCACACGCTCAAGGGTGCAGCGGCAACCATCGGGCTGCAAGAGGTGAGCGCGCTTGCGGAAGCATTGCAGGTCAAGGCCGAACGCGTCCTGTTCGCCAAGCAACCGTCCGATGCGGGTGCATTCGAAGAACTCGTAAGCAAAACCAACGAACTGTTCGAGCGCGCGGGACTCGACGATGTTCGAGTGACCGTCCCCGTGCCGACGCAAGCGGGTCCCGCCAGTCTGGCTCTGGCAAAGGCGCCAGTACTTCCCGAGTTCGTCCAAGAGGCCAAAGAAATCTACGAGCAGGCATCGACGCTCGTGGCTGAGCTGTCTGGGCCTGGCGGCAGTAAGTTTACACAATCGATCCTCGTCACTTTGGGCTCGCTGTTCCATCGTTTGACAGGTTCGGCGCGCTTGGCTGGCAGTGAGAAAGTAGGAGAGCTCGCTGAAGCGTTGCAGCAGGCATGCGAGGGCTCCGAGCGCCCTTCGACGGCGGAGTTGTCGCTGGGCCTTGCTCGCATCTCGGCAACGCTCGGCCTCGGCTTGGCGCCGCGCAAGGTCGAACGTCCCGACGAGGCTCGCTTCGTGACTGCCACGCGCGCCACGTTCGAAAAGGAGGCGGCCGAGCTGGTAGACAAGTCCCTTCAGCTCGTGAAGGAACTGCAGAGCGACGCGCCCAGCGAGCGAGTCGATCAGGAAAAGCTCGCCGAACTCGGTCGCCAGCTCCATCATTTGACGGGCTCGGCGCGCATCGTTGGACACACGTTGGTCGCCGAAGAGGCGCGCAATCTCGAACAGCTGGCCCGCAGCTCGCGCGTGCGAGAACAACTGACCAGCCTTGCCGATCGTCTGCTGGTGCTGCGTACCCGCTTTAGCGGTACCGCGCAGCCCGGCCCGCTTAAGCGGACCGCAGCCACGATTCGCGAGAGCATCGAATTCGCGAACGTCGCAGAACTCTGGCAGACGTTCACGATCGAGTGCTCGGAGCTCCTGGAGACCATCGAGCGCACGACGTTCGAGCTCGAAGACACGAAGCACCCGCGCGAGCTGCTCAAGACATTGATGCGCTTGGTGCACACCCTGAAAGGCGTGGTCAACACGATCGGTATGGCACCGACTGGCCGCATTTTGCATCGAGTCGAAGACGTCCTCGAGTCGCTCTTGGAGTCGGACGCCATGCCCCCCGTCCGCAACGTGGCTTCGTTGTTGATCGAGGTGCAAGCTGAGGTTAGGCGCAATTTGAAGGAGGCCCCGTCGGGCTACGTGGAGACGTCGCCCGCACGACTGGAGGCGCGCGTGCTCGGGCTGCATTCCACGGGTCAGACCTTGGAATCCCTCGAAGTCCCAAGTGGTAGTTTGCTCGAGCGGTCGAGCGCAGGACTGCAAACGGGCAGCGGCAGCGCAGCTCATTCTGGCGAAGAGGGCGACCGGCGCGTGATCCGGGTCTCCACGGACCGCCTGGACTCGCTCATGAACTTGGCGGGTGAGCTGGTCGTGAGCCGTTCACGTTTGGCAAGCCGTGTCGAGCGTCTGCGCTCGCTTCAAGTCGACCTCGTGCGTGGTGGCCGTAGGCTGTTGGATACCGTCGATACGTTCCGTGAAGAGAACGAGTTTGCTAACTTGGATGGTAGGCGCCGCGAGTTACCAGGTGGCCAGCGTGACCGACTGGCAGCGGCTGCACAGGACGATGTGGTCGGCAAGCCATTGGCCTGGGGGACCTTTGGCGAACTCGAGCTCGATCGCTACGAGGGCATTCACATTCTGACGCGTAGCCTGGCTGAGCTGACCAGTGATTTCTCCGAATTGCATGGTGAACTGCTGCGGGGGTTGAGCGCACTGAACGACGACGCGGACACCGTCGGTGGTATCGTCAGCGGCATTCAAACCGAGGTGACGCGGGCGCGCATGGTTCCTCTGGACTTGCTGTTCATGCGTTTGCGTTTGCCGCTGCGCGACGCCGCATTTCGCGAACGCAAGGACGTCAGAGTTGTGGTGAGCGGAGAAGACGTTCCGGTGGACAAGAGCATCGCGGACGCGTTGTTCCAACCCATGCTTCACCTGGTGCGCAACGCGGTTGCACACGGCATCGAAGGCGAAGACGTCCGAGTCCGGCGCGGCAAGGAACGCTTCGGCACGATCGGGTTGAGTGCGCGTCATGAATCAGGGCAAATCGTGATCGAGGTGCGCGACGACGGCGGCGGATTGGATCGCGCCGCTCTGCTAGCCAAGGGCATCGAGATGGGCGTTCTACCCAGCGACGTGACACAAGACGATCCGCGTGTCGGGGACATGGTCTTCGTGCAAGGTCTCAGCACGCAGCGCACGGTGGGGGACGTTGCCGGTCGTGGGGTTGGCGGCGACGTGGTGCGGCGCGCCGTCGATCGCCTCAATGGCAGCGTGCGCGTTCAGTCGGAGCCGGACAAGGGGACGAGCTTCACGATCCGCTTGCCGCTGACTTTGGCGATCACGCGCGCGTTGATCGTGAGCGACGGTCAGCAATCGTTCGCCATTCCTCTGCATTTTGCGGAGCGCATCATCGACGCACTCGACCAAGACATCGCCAAGGTCGGTGACGAGCGGCGAATCAAGTTGGACGACGTGTTGGTGCCGATCCGCACGCTCAATCAATTGTTCAACAAGGCGAGCGAGTCGACCCAGGGTCCTGTGTTGATTCTGCGGGTGGCCGACAGCAGAGTCGCGTTGCAGGTGGACTCGATCGTGGCCAATGAAGAGGTCGTCGTAAAGAATCTAGGCACGATCCTGGCAGGGCATCCGTGTTTCTCTGGCATCACCATTCGCGGCACCGGTGAACTGGTGTTGATCCTGGATGTTCCCAACCTGGTGCAGATCAACGGCAGCACCTTCACCAGGCCGCTGAAATCCGCGGACAGCCCCGCGCGCGCCGAGCTCGCCTCGCGTGCAGGCAAGCCTGCTGTCGAGCGCGACCTTCAAGCGCCCTTGGTTCGACCGAAAGCGGAAAAAGCGCGCGTGCTGTTCGTCGATGATTCGGTTTCCGTCCGCAAAGTCGCGGAGATGCACCTGCGCGAATTGGGCGTGGACGTCATCACCGCAGTCGACGGTGTCGACGCCGTCGCGAAGCTGAGAGAGAACAAGGTCGACATCGTGTTCACGGATCTCGAAATGCCGCGCATGCACGGCTACGAGTTAATCCGTGAGCTGCGTTTCGTCCCGGCCTATCGCGAGCTGCCGATCATCGTCGTGACCAGTCGCTCAGGGCGCAAGCATCAGGAGCAGGCGCGTGAGCTTGGGGCATCCGACTACATGACCAAGCCCTTTACCGTCCAACAGCTCAGGCTTGCGATTCGGAAGTTCGTGCAAGGCCCGGCTGCCACCGAACTTTCGAGTTCTCAGGAGGGAACGCTCTCGTGACCACAGGCGAGCCCGCGTCCGCAACGCAGCGGAAGGGATCGCCTCGATCGGAGCTGTGCGTGGTCGTGGCCTGTCACACTTTCGCTTGTGCCATCCCCGTGCGCTACGTCGAGCGCCTGGCGCTCGACGAAGACGTCAAAGCAGTGCCCGGGCGTAGTGCCGTGGTCGAGAGCAACGGTGAGCGCTTTGCGGCGGCAAATCTCGGCACTTTGCTCGGCACTCCGCAACTGGGACAAGCCTGGGTGCTGCTTCGTGTGCCGGTCGCCAACGGCGTTGTGCCGATCGCGTTGCGCACGGGACCTTGCTTGATGGTTCGGCAAGTCGCCATCGAGGCGCCCTTGCTGCCGGGGTTGTTCGAACGTCGCGGTGCGGCCGTATTGGGGGCGTTCACTGCTGGCACGCAGCGTGGCTTTGCCGAGCAGATCGCTTACGGCCTGGTGTTGGCGCTACATCAGTTGTGGGAGCCGCGGGAGCTGGAGCACTTGCGCAAGCTCGTGTCGTCAGAGGGTCGTGTGAATGACTAGACATAGCGCCCCCCCTCGCGGCGCTTCTGGCACGAGAAGGCGCTCTGCAAGCCCGACTAGACCCAAATCGCTTCCGCCGTACGTGTCGACCGTACTGGTCGTCGATGCCGATCGCGTTTCGCGTCGCTTTGCTGAGTTGGCCCTTGCCAATACCGCCAACTTCGTCGTGGAGCTCGCCAACGACGCGCACGGAGCGCTGGACGTTGCATCGCGTCAGTTGATCGACCTGATCGTCTGCGAAACCACGCTGCCGGATGCAACGGGACTGCAGCTGTATCGCCAGTTGTTGGGGCAGAGTCGCTTCCGCGACTTGCCCTTCATCTTCCTTTCCTCCGATACGCGGGCTCAGGCCAAGGTCCAAGCCTTGAAGGCCGGAGTGGAGGACTACCTTTGCAAGCCTTGTGACTCGAGCGAGTTTGCAGCCAGGGTGAGCGCGGTGATCGATCGTCGTCGCCGCCAACGTATCGAGGCGCGCAACAAGGCGTACACACTGGCCGGCAACTTTTCAACCGTTACGTTTCCGGATCTAGTTTCGATCATCGGCATGGGGCAGAGAACTGGCGTGCTCGCGGTGTCGACCGAACGGGCCCTTGGGCGAGTGTTCTTCGAGCGCGGCGAAGTCATTCACGCGGAGTTCGGAACGTTGAGCGGCAACGAGGCGTTCTATCGCTACTTGGCTGAGCACAACGGCGAGTTCGAGTTCACTCAAGGAGAGCG
>DATAHU010000295.1:0-10457 GCA_036263015.1 Polyangiaceae bacterium
GGCCGGCGTAGATCTGGGCGGCAACGGCGAACCGGAGATGTTCTGGCCAACAGCCAGCGGGACGCTCACGTCCGAAAGCCTGACTGCCGACAAGGCCACGCGTTCCATCGGGGAACTCGCCGATCACGCGGAGAAGATCCTGATCGTTCGGGGCGTCAACTTGCCGTTCAGTTCGACGGGCTGCTCCCACTCCGCGGCCGATGCGCAGGTGCTGACTGCTGCCAGCATCACGGCGGGGAGCACCAACGCCGTCGCCACCGGGATCTCGCTCGACACGGTGATTGCGGCGAAGAAGAACGTTCCCGGGCGCGACCCACTGGTCTTGCACTCGGGCATGTTCTCCCCCGGCGGCACTGGCTTCGACATTCCAGGCTACGTCTCTTACGTCAGTGCGAAGCAACCGCGCGTCTATGTCGATTCGCCCTACGACGCCTATCAAATGATCATCGGCGCCGTTGGTGACGGAACGATGGGCACCGACCTGGAGCTCGAGGCGGAGCAGTTGCGCGCCGATCGCAGCAAGAGCATCAACGACATTTTGCGCCCCCAGATCCAGGCACTGCTGTCGCGCACCGATCTGAGTCAAAGCGATCGAAACCGGCTCGATCAACACCTGACTGCGATCCGCGACATCGAAGTGCAGATGGTGTCCACGCAAGTCACCGTGGCAGACATGGACATCCAAGCCATGCAGGACATGGATCCGAAGCCCTACGATCAATCGTTCCGGGAGCAGGCGATCCGGCTGAACATGAAGATGATGGCGTTCTCCACAGTGGCTGACTACAGCCGTGTCGCCGTGCTCAAGATTGGCGATCGCATCGACGACCACGTGTACACCTTGAACGGTCAGAGCTTCAAGTTTCACGATGCCACGCACCGCGCGATCGACAACGCGCTAGAGCTCCACCACGCGGTGGATCGCATCATGCTCGGGCACTACAAATATTTCCTGGATGAGTTGTCGTCGTACGACACGCCGACGGGGCCTCTGCTCGACAAGGGGGTCGCGATCTGGACCAATCAGTGCGCGACGGGCGCTCACTCGTTCAGCAACGTGCCCTGGATCCTCGCGGGCAACGCCAACGGGTTCTTCAAGCAAGGGCAATACATCACAGTGGGCAGCGGCGACATGCCTGGCGGTTCACAAGACGGCAAAGGCGGCGACGGCTCGGTGTCGGGCGTGAACAAGATGCTCAACACGCTCTTGACCGCGGCAGGCGTAACCAAGGACGACGGCTCACCCACCGACGACTTCGGCGATGACTCACTGCCCGGCGGATTGTTCGACGAGCTTCTGGTTTGAACTCAGAATCGCCCGCAGCCAACGTCGTCGTATGACGCCTTGCCGCCAGCAACCTTGTACCATTGCCCGCCAACGCGGTAGCAGAGCAACACTTCGGCGGCGGACGCGTCGCTGCAGCTTGCCCAGCTGAAGTCGTCGTTGACGTCTTGGGCCGTCCAATTGTTGGCGTGGTAGCCGAAGTGCGTCTTCAGCTCTGAGCCTTGCGCGAGATTCGAGCCGTCCGTGCTCGAGAGCAATGCACCGCCGTTGTTCGAAGCGTCGAGGAAGGTGTTGAACGTCATCAATCCGGCTTCGGTCTGACCGCCCACTTGTTCGCCTTCGATGTTGAAGTACCAGATGAACGCGAGATTCTGACGCTGCACGTTCGCCCCAGTGTCGTTTTTGATGTAGACGTCCACGTACGGGAAGTTGCCATTCGGAAGACAACCTGCGGCACGCACCCCGAGCCCAACCGCCGTGCAGCTTTTGGCGCTGCAAGACCCCGAGATACAGTCAGCCGCGACGCTGCAGGCGCTGCCTCCGACCCCGAGGCGACAACTCCCACCGCTGCAGTCGTTGCTCTTGCAATCACTGTTCTGCTTGCATGGCTCGCCACTGCCAGCGGCCTCGCACGAAGAGCCATTGCAATTGAGGTTTGCACAATCGGAGTCGACGGCACACGCACCTCCCACTGCGCTCGTGTCGCAGATCTGTGAGGAGCAGCTGGCGCTCGTGCAATCGCTGTCGACCGCGCACGCCCCGCCCGCGCGAGCCTTGACGCAGCTGCCTGCGTCGCAGCTGTTCGTCGTGCAGTCTGCGTTCTCGTAACAACCAGCTCCTGCTCGCCCGAGCACGCAGCTGCCCGAACTGCAGCTGCCCGATAGGCAGTGTGCGTCTGAGCTGCACGCCACTCCCACGCCACCGGGGAGGCATTGCACGTCGCAGCGCCCGCTTCGGCAATCCTGGGCTGCACCGCACTCGTCGCCCGCGTCGCCGGGTGCGCAAATGTTGGCGCTGCAGTCGCCCGAGAGACAGTCTAGGTCACCACCGCAGGCCACACCCGCACCGCCCTCTTGGCACACTCCACCAGCACAGGCGCCGCTGACGCAGTCCAACCCAGCGGCGCACTTTGCGCCGGTGTAGCCGCGTTCGCACGTTCCGTTGCTGCACGCAGCACTCAAACAGTCCGTTACTTCGAGACATGCAGTGCCGAACCCCCCTGCCTCGCAGCCCGTCGTCGGATCGCAACTGCCGCTGTGACAGTCTGCAGCATCGGAGCATTCCGCGCCCAAGTAACCCAGGTCACAGTGATCCACGACGCAGTTGCCGCTCACGCAGCCGCTGTCGTCCGAGCAGGGCGTTCCGATCACGCCCTCTGCACAGCTATTGGACTCACAGTCGTTGCTCACGCAATCCGCGTCTGCCAGACAGCCGCTCGCAACGGCACCCTTGCCGCAGGTGCCATCCAGGCAGTTACTGCTAACGCAGTCGTCGTTGCTTTCGCAGCTACTGCCGAAGATACCCGCGAGGCACGCTCCGGAGTCACAGCGTCCACTGTGACAGTCGTCGTCGAGCTTGCAGCCGTGCCCAGCGTAACCTTTGGCGCACACCGCTCCGCTGCACGCTTGGCTCAGACAATCTGCGTCGGCCATGCAAGCTTCCCCCGCACCGCTGGTAGCGCACACGGCGTCTTCACAGCGCGACGTCGTGCAGTCTGCGTCCGTGCTACAGGTGTCACCCGCCCCGCCTTTGACGCAGACGTCGTCGACGCAACTGCTGGTTACGCAGTCGTCGCCCGTCACGCAATTCGTTCCCGGAAGCCCTTTCTCGCAGGCGCCGTCATTGCACTGGCCGCTAGAGCAATCGGTCACGCCAGAACAACTCGCCCCGTAACCTCCTGGGCGACACGCCTCTTCATCGCAGCGCCCACTGCTGCAGTCCTCGGCAACGCGACACGCGGACCCGATGCCACCAGGTGCACACAGGTTGTCTGCGCAGCTTTCCGACAGGCAGTCCTTGAAGGTGACGCAGAAGGTTCCGGCGCCGGCGATCGCGCAAGCGCCAGCGACACAAAGCTTGCTGAAACAGTCAGCTTTTGCGTTGCACGCAGCGCCGGCGGTTCCAGGATCGCAGCTCGAGTCTCGACAGTTTCCGGAGCGGCAGTCCGAGCCGAGGTAACAGCCTTCCCCCACGAGGCTCTGATCGCATTGTCCCGCCGAGCAACTATCGCTGACGCATTCCTTCGGCGAGGAACACGACGCCGACGCGCCGCCGGCAGTGCAGGTTTCAGCTTCACAGTGGCCCGAGACGCAATCCGAATCCACCTTGCACGCGCCGCCGATGGCGACGTCACCCTCGGTGTTTGCTCCGCACTCACCCGCGTCGCAATCGGCGCCGCTGCCGGTGGGCACTGGAGAAACCGTTGTGGGGACTGGCTTTGGGGTGTCGGGCGTGTTCGTCACGCTCGAGTCTGGCTGGCCTGCAGGCGCCGGCAGTGAAGCTCCGTCATCGCCGCCGTCACCGTCGGAACTCGTCGCAACTGCGTGGCTGGCGTCTGGCGCGGAAAGACTGCTTTCCTCCGCTGCTCCCGCCTCCAACGGAATCCAGCGCTTCATGTTTTCGTTCACTTGGCACGCAGAGGAGGAAGCAACGAGCAACAGAGCGATTGAGAGCACCCAGCGCGGGCGCCCCCATTTCCTTCCCGAAACTTCATCTGCCTGACCGGTAGCCATCGCCCAGTTGCCCCTGTGCACAAGAAACCAACTCTATGGCCATAGGCTAGCGGAAATCCTCTACGGCGTGGCTCGGTCTCGCCCCCGTCGCGACGATGTTGGTGGCAATTCGCTACCCCGGCCGACAATGACCCACGTGTTGTTTACCCACGGTTTCGTCGGGATGAGTCATGGACGCTCGGTGCCGATGCTCGGTGCAACAGCCGCGGGACCTCGCGCCTTTCACGTTCTGGTGTGGGAGCAATGCCTTCGCTCACGCACCACGGCCGTGAACTTAGCGGGCGGCACGCGCGGAGCGCCGCCGTCTCTCAGCCGAGCACGCGCTCGATCTTGGCCAGCAGAACGCGCTCGGCCTCATCGCTACCATCGCTCTTCAACAGCTCTGCAGCCGTCGCGATCAACGTCTTACTGAGCTCGGGGCTCAAGATCTTCTTCGCTTCAGTCAGCAGCTGGTCGACCCCTGCTGCGCTGATGGCGCCCTCTTCCGTCGGGAGCTCGGTGTAGACCGCGTCCGTGATCTTACCGAGCAATTGGGAGAACGCCTGCGAGCTAGGATTGCCGAAAATCGGGAGTGGCTTGACCTTCTCGAAGAGGAAATCGCGCTCTTTGAGGCTGCCCACGCTGTCTGCTCCAAGGGCTAGAGCGAGCACAGCGAGAAAAGCTTCCGCACCATTTTCGAATTTCAACGGCATGAGACTCCCGGCGGGACCTGTTAGAGGCAGTCCCAGGGCGGCGAAGCTACGCCATTTGCCAGGTCACCGCAACGGGATCCACGCCCGTGCCAAACGCGGAAGATCCCTGCGTGCAGCGACCACTTGCGCGGGCTGCAGTCCTGCTCTGCAGACTCTCGGGTCACGGTGATCTAGAACTGCGAGATGAACTTCCAGGCCAGCGGGGGAATGAAGGCAGTCAGACCATCATCCCCGCCCGAGCTCCCGTCAGCCACGGCCGAGGGAGTGTGATTGCCGTCAAAGGTGCACACCTTGACGGGATAGCCCGCTTTGCACCCTTCGAAGTCGTAGCAAACGTGGCTCTTGCTGCCGACCATCGCCGTCATGATGTCGTCGGGAATCGTGCAGCCATTGTCCTCGGCGTGCTGAAGCACGCAGTACTTTCCGCCCTGCGTCGTCGAATTACCGTTAACCCACGGACACGTGCCATCGCTCATGCCGGTGGTCCCCATGTACGCGAGGGGCATTCGCGGACCACTCGGCTGAGTGAAGTTGTAGTTGGCGGCTGCCATGGTGACCGCAGCGCGTAGCTTCGACGCACGCCCGAGCGACAGTGCGTAGCTCATCATCGCGCCGAAGCTGAAACCCGTCGTAAAGACCCGGCTGTCATCGATGCACAAGTTCTGATCGATGAGCGCGAGCAGATTGTCGAAAACGACGACGTCTCGATCGTAGTCCCAGGGGAAGTCCCCCACCCCCTGGGGCGCCACGAAGATGGAGGGCTGGTTCGCCGCGGTCGCTTCGCGTTGAAGTCCAAAATAGGCATAGTGCTGAGCGTCGAAGTTGGGACCGTTGTTGGCGGGATACTGCCCAACCGCATTGCCGTTGGCAGAGCCGTAGGCCTGGTGCCAAGAAAAGATCAGTCGATAAGGATTCGCTGGGTCGTAGTCCGCCGGAATGTCGATGATGTAGTCGCGACCGTTGAGCGAGAGCCGGGTCGACGTGGGAAGGCCACCCGAAACGGACATGCCGCCGCTCGTCAGCGCGTCCAAGCCATCGGCCTTGTCGCAGCCTGCGCTCCGAACCGGGTCGTTGTCGAGAGGGAGCGTGCCGTCGCTGGGGGTCGAACCGGCGCCGCCCGTCCCCGGGGTCCCCGCGTCGCCCGTGGACGTCGAGCCACCGCCGTTAACCTCTGTCCCTGAGCCGCCGTTCGCCGAACTTTCGGTCCCTCCACTGCCGCCCGTGCTCGTCGAGCCACCGCTGTCGTTGCCCGCGGTCTCGGCGCCGCCCGCACCTCCAGCCCCTTCTGGGCCGCTTGTGCTCGTCGGGAGATCGCCGCTGGGCGCCGCCGTGTCTGAGCCGCCCGTGTGGCTTGCTGCATCGCTGCTGGGCCCAGTGGTTGCCGCGACCTGCGGGTCCGACCCGCCCCCGTTGCCAGCGCTGCTGGTTGCTGCCGAGCTGCCACTGCTGGGCGTGCTGATTGGGGTATTGGGCTCTTCCGATGAGCTGTTCTGGCTGGGATTCGTACCGGTGACGGAGCTGAGAGGCGTCGCGCCTTGATCCAGGTTCGAGTCATCCGAGCACGAAACGACGAGCGCGGGAAGAACGACGCACAGAGCGGCCGATGGCAACGTGGGCAAGAATATTTTACGCATGGGTAGCGTGTGATGGACGCCGCCTGGCGTCGCCACAGGACCGCTTTGCCGAAAAATAGTCGTCGCGCGCGTCGCGACGTTCCAGTGGGGGGGAGTAATTAGTCCGAGCGCGGTTTGGGTCCGCCCAGCAACGCTAGTGTCCCGAACGAGTAGTTCGGGACACAGGTTTCGAACCAGACCTCAATCAGCTGAGAATCGCGTAGGGCGCGCTATCCAGTTTGGATTGGTACAGGCTCCGGATTAGCGCGCAGTCACCTTGGGCCGCTTGGGACGCGCCCGCTTCGTCGTTGTGACTTTCTTTTCGGCTTTTGCGGCTGAAGCCTTCCGTGGTGCCGACTTCTTTCTAGCCACCTTCTCGAGAGCAGTTTTCGTGGGCACGGGTTCACGCTTGGCCAGAGTAGCCAGCGGCGGCGCTTCGTCGAGCTCGATGCCGAAGACCGAGGCCACCGTGTTCGGCGCGATGCGCTTGGTCCGTGTACTGCCGTGCGCCTTCGCGCCGGCAACGCTGAGCACGTCTGCCGCGTGTCCTCCAGTGAGCAGCTCTGACTTCTCGACTTGACGCAGCACGAAGAACAACTCCGGCTCGGAGTCGAGACGTGAGGCGACGCCATAAAGCGTCGCTGCGACGTGTTTGCACATGCGAGCGCCGTCGGGGCAAGAGCAACCGAGCGTAAGCTCGCGCGGGGCGGGAAAGAGCCCGTCTTTGGGATCGGTCAGCACGGCGAGCACTTCCGCAGACACCTCGCCTCGCAAGAGCGCAATCAGTGACCCGATGCGACCAGCGCAGGCCGCAATGATGCTCTTCCAACGCGGCGCAGAAAGGCGAGTGAGCGTGATCTCGACGCTATACAGCGAGCTCCCGGCGACCTGCGCCTCAATCTTCCCTGGGCTGATGTGCAGATCGAGTACCGAGCCGTTGCGCACGTAGGTGCGTCCGCGAGGCAAACGGTTTGCGAAGTCACCTTGCGCCTCGATGTGCCGACACCACGCCTTGCCCCAAAAGCTGGTCGCGATTTGCTTGCTCGAGAGCACCACGGCGTGGACGGGTCGACCGCGCTTCTTGGCCAGCTTGGCAAGCTTGTTCCGGCCCGTAGCCAATCGCTCCGAAACTGGAACGTATGGGTCGAACTCCATGAAACTGCCGCGTCTCCGTGCCATCGCTATTAGCCTGGATGATCTATTCAGTCGAGGCGCGCTCGAGGTCGAGCGCGACCAGTGCTAGCAGTTGCTCATCCTTCAGCTCGGTGAGCAGTGCGTCCGCCGCGCCGTCCGCCGGCAGGATGCCGCCGGCCAGCTCTTTCTTGCCATCTATCAGTTGGTCGATCTTTTCTTCGACGGTGCCGCGACAAACCAACTTGTGGACCAACACGTTGCGCCGCTGTCCGATACGAAACGCGCGATCGGTGGCTTGATTCTCGATTGCCGGGTTCCACCAGCGATCAAAATGCACCACGTGCGAAGCCGCCGTCAAGTTGAGTCCCGTTCCACCAGCCTTGAGGGAAAGGACGAAGAAGGGCACTTGTTCGTCCGTCTGGAAGCGCGACACCAGCGTACTGCGCTGCTTGATGGGCGTGTCGCCGTGCAATATCAGCCCGGGCCGTCCGAACACCCCCTCCAGGAAAGCTGCGAGCGGCTCGGTTGCCTCGCGAAATTGGGTAAAGACGAGCATCTTCTCTTGGCGTGATGCGATGTCCTCGCCAAGTTCACGCAGGCGTTGGAGCTTGCCGCTATCCGCTTCACGCCAAGCCCCGTCTCTCAGCCAGTGGGCGGGATGATTGCAGATTTGCTTGAAGCGCATCAAATAGGCGAGCACCACACCGCGCCGTTGAATGCCGGCTTTTGCTGCGCGAAGCTCTGCAGCGAGGTCTTCGACGCTGCTCTGATACAGAGCGGCTTGAGGCCGCGCCAGGCCGCAGTAGGTCTTGACTTCGGTCTTGTCTGGCAAGTCCGACACGACGCGTTTGTCGGTCTTCAAGCGGCGCAGCAAGTAGGGCTGAACGAGCCGACGCAGCGGCGCGTACGGCTCCTTCGGTCGCGCGGCGAGAGCTTTGACGAAGACACCGAACTGCTTGGCGGAGCCGAGCAAGCCTGGCACGAGAAAGTCGAACAATGACCACAAATCTCCCAGGCGATTTTCGATCGGCGTGCCCGTCAAAGCGACGCGACTCTGCGCGCGCAGCGCTTTGATTGCGCGCGTCTGGCGTGTCCCCGGATTCTTGATCGCCTGCGCTTCGTCGAGCACCAGCAACGACCAGTCACGTTCCGAAAGCCACGGCAATCTCACGACCGTGCCGTAGGTGGTGAGCACCACGTCCACGTCGGCCAGGCGTGACGCAGTTAGTTGAGCGAGCTCTTTGGCAGGCAGCACCGAGACGTGAGCCACGAGCATGCGCAGAGAGGGCGCGAAGCGCTCGGCCTCGGCTTGCCAGTTACCGAGCAACGACGCGGGAACGACCAACAAATGCGGCTTTTGCGAAGCTGCTCCCTGCTTCTGTGCTGCGCGCTGGAACTTGAGCATCAGCGCCAGCACCTGAACCGTCTTGCCGAGCCCCATGTCATCGGCCAAACACACGCCCAAGCGAAGGCTCGCCGCAAACCACAACCAGTTGACGCCCGTCTGTTGGTAGGGACGAAGCTCAGTGCGGAGCGCTCCTCCGATGTCGGCAGCCGCCAGTGCGTCAGGTTCACGCAAGCCGGCGAGCGTCTGCCCAAGCCAGGCGCCTGCTTCGACGCGGGACCAGTGCGTCGTCGTTTCATCGAGCGCATCTCGCTCCGTCAGTGGTGCGCCCGCGAGTAAACGCATGCCTGCAAGGAACGAAAGGCCATCCTTTCCGGCCTCGCGCTGGACCCCTTTCCAGTGCTCGAGCACGTCGCGCAGCTTGTCACGGTCGATCTCGACCCACTTGCCGCGCACCAAAGCCAAGCCCTGTTGCTGCTGCAGTAGTGCTCGCAACTCAGCTGGCGTCAACACTTCGCCTTCGAGTGTCACGCGGACGTCGAAGTCGAGCATCGCGTCCACGCCGAGCGAGCCTTGCCCCGGCGCCTTACCTCCAACCGTAACTTGCACCTGAGGCCTCGGAGGCCGACGAGCGCGCCACCAGTCGGGCACACGCACCACGATCCCCGCCGCCTCCAGTGCCGGCACTTCGCGCAGAAAGCGATACGCCTCAGCCGGTGACCACGCCAAGGGATGGTAGAGGTCGCCACTCTCGAGCAAGCCACGCACCAGCTCGCTCTGCTCCGCCGCTCGCTGCACAGGGACCAACAACGACAACAACAGCGCCGTGTCGGCGCGCCTGGACGACGCCTCGAGCGCGCGCGACAGCGGCGCGTGGGCGACAGCGCTCTTGGCGGTTGCACGCGTGACGTAGGTCGCTAGGAAGGCGAACGGCAGTTCAGGGTCACTCGGATTCTCGGCGAGGTGAAAACACACCTTGCCGACGGCGTTCCAAGCCGAGCCGTAGCTACTCAACCAGGCCTGCAGGGTCCCGCCCGAAGTGCGCAGTTGAGTTAGATACGCTTCCCCTGCTGCGCTCCACCAAGCGCGCAAAACCTCCACGGTGACATACTCAGCGCCGAGCATCGGCGGCACGGCCTGTCTCAGCGTCTCGAGTTCGGCGTCGGTCGCCACGGGCGCCGGCCGTTCGCGCCGTTCATCGAGGTCCGGCTCCGCGCAAAGCCGAGTTGCAAAGCTTTTGCCCAGATCGCGCAGCCACGCCAGCGCCGGAGGTAGCGCATCATCCACATGCGCCAAACCCAGTTGCAATAGGACGTAGCCGGTCCCGAGCCTCATGGCCCCCAAAAGGCGAGCGCGTTCACTTGGGCCGATCCCCTGGAGCTCGATGGTCTCGGCGTCGATGTCGAACGACAACTGCCCCGTTGGGGAGACGCGCACTGCCGTGTTTGGGTCTAGCTCCGAGCGGGCCATCATTCGAGGGCGTCGAGTCTACCTAGAGAGGCGACCGCCAGGGCAAGCTCGGCCTTGCGGGCTCGTGCGGCCCCTCGTCCACGACGGGCAGTCCCCGCCGCGGCAGCCAATTGCGACCGCCGAGGAGATCTTTGGCGCGCGCCCTCGAGATCGAGCACTCCACGCACTGCGCGCGACGCTTGCAGA
>DATAHU010000296.1:0-10024 GCA_036263015.1 Polyangiaceae bacterium
CAAAACAGCAAGCTTCGAGCGCACTCTCAAGCCCCTCGGCGTGTGAACCCTACTCACGCAGCCACGAGGCTATGTTCACACCGCCCCTTGATCGTCAGTAGCATCTTGCGATCCATCGCAAAGCCGACGGGTTCGAGCAGCAAAGGACCATTGAACAAGCGGGTCAGAAGCTCGTCGGAGCAGGCGTAGCGGGCGCGGCTTATCAAGCGGCAACGCGTGTCGGTGAGTGGCTCGACCCAAAACAGCCAACTGAAACGCACCCAGGGGCGAGCCTGCATCTGCTTGCCGGAAGCGTCAGGCGCATTGCTCGTGGCGGGCTCATCCGAGCTAGCCACGAAGTAGTGACCGCGATCCAGCTCGGTAATGTGCAACGCTGGCGCCTCGGGATGCAACAGCAACGTGTCTCCCAAGTTCAGCTCCCATTCGGGATGCACCGCTTCAGCGTTGGTCAGCTTGCAACCGGCGAGATTCTCCAACCACTGATAGCTGTAGAAGCCACCGCGATTGGCCCCGATTTGCGCGACCCAAGGCCAGACGCTGGCAGCTGGGGCCTCGATTGTAACGCCATGGGTCCATGACCACTGCGGCTCGGCCACCACGTTGTCTCCCGGGTGAACGCGTTCGGCGAGCAAGCGACTGATCCCCCAATGCCGGCGTTGTGGACGCAAGAACGGCGTCGCCACGCCCAGCGCGATCACGAGCGCACCCCCCAGTCCGGCGATCACGTCGCGCCAACCGTCAGGGCTGAACTTGCCCTCGGCGCGGTCGGCGAGCTGTCGCAGCATCTCGGCTTGCATCAGTTGATGCACCGGGCGAATCGCCAAAGCCTGCCAGCGTTGTCCGCGAGAGAACGCAGCGCGCGCCCGCACGGTCAAGCGGGTGCGCTCTGTGGCCATGGGTTGCAGTACGAAAGCCCACGTCACGTGCCAAAAGTCGGTCGGCCTTTGGGCGTTGAACGCCAACTGCCGATCTTGTTTGGTGTCGTACAGCCCGCCCAGCACGAGTTGGTTGGGCGGCTCTACGCTCAAAACCTCGAAGGCCTCGGGCGCATCGACCTTCAGCCCGATGACTTGGCCTGGCTCGAGGTTCTGCCATTCAGGGTGCAGTTGCCGTGCGCTCGGCCCAGAAGGAGCCAACAGATCATGGCTGTAGAAGCCCGCACGACCCGCGCCCATTTGAGCAAGCCAGGGCCAGATCTGTTCGGGACGGGCGCGGATTTCGATGCTGTGCGTGACTTGGGCCTGTGTATCGGAGAGCAACGCGTCGCCCGGCAACGTCAACGCCTCTTCGTCGCCCTCGACCTTTCCCAACTCTTTCTGCCACCTCATGAGGATCGAGCGTCGAATGAAGTGGGCGCCAGGTCCGACTTGGGCCAAGTAGCGTCTGAATCGTTTCCACGTCTCGTCGTCGGTCGCCGTCGCCCAGACTTCGATCGTGATTTTGGAGCGCTGTTCACCCAATGCTTCTACCCGGATCACCCAGGCCAGCTTCCCCCAGCCCGCTTCGGCGAACTGCTCGAATGCAGCGGCGTCACTCATCGGCAGGCAATCGATCTCGCTCTGCCAAAACTTACCGATGGCCCCCACCACCAGCTCGTGTCCAGGCTTCTCGACCACGAGCGAAAAGCCGGGGTGCTTGGGATTTGCCACCAAATCCGCGAGCGACCCGCTCGTAGCCGTTGGTGCGGGCTCAATGGGCCGCGCGCGCAGCTCCCCGAGCTCGAACAGCGTCTCGATCAATGGCAGACTCTGCGCACCCGGGTGGCGCACCGCGTGCCAACTGCGCTCGGAAGCAACATCGACCTCGACACTGTCGACCTCGATCAAGCGTGGAATTGCGATCAATTGTTCGACCAACTCGAGCATAGCGATCCGCTCCTGGACGTGACCCCTAGCAATCGGCGTACCCGCACCGCACGCGCTGCCGAAGCGTGTGTCGAGCGCCCTCGCCGCACGCACTGCGCGAACTCGGATTCGACGCTGCAAGCTTTGCGCGGGTGACGAGCAGCGAGCCTCACTTGGGGTCGGAGCGTACCGGCACGTGGTGTGCAGACGCACCGCGCAATGGTTCGTTTCTTGCTCGCGTCGTGCTGGCTGCTCAGCGCCGGGATTCAATGCAGTTCGCCCCAGCCCGCACGACCTGACGAGGTGCCCAGCGCGCCGACTTCGAACGCCCGCGTGCCGTCGAGCGCGTCCGGGGCGCCTTCGCTGCTACCGCCGCACGCGAGCTCCGAAGCTCCGCCCAAGCCCGACGCGACGCAACTCTGCCTCGCGCGCATCGCCGAGACTCGCCGGCGCCCTTCGTTAACCGCAGTGCAGCAATCGGACGCCGTTCGCCAGAGCTTGCTCACGACCGTCAAAGCCGTTCCCGTGATCTTCGAGCGCGCCCCTGAACCCGAGCCGAGCGACGATCCCGTCGTGCGTTCGTTTCGTCGCTGGTGGCGCAACAGTCCGCACCCCGGGGGGGTCTTGCAGAAGTTGCTCTATACCGTGCCTGCGGCCCCCAACTTGCTGCGTTCGGTCAGCTTGCGCGAGGGCTATCTGTACGCCGAGGATCTCGCTCACGCCAGCGCCCTCGTGCGCCTGCTGCGAAGCGAGCAGTTGTTCGACGCGCCCGAGATCTGGCTTCAACGCGGCGAGGAAACGTTCCACGCGAGTCGTCAAAATGGCCAGTACCAATACACCGACGGGCCGCTGCGCGGGCAAGCCGTAGCGCTCGTGCTGTTCGATCGCATGGGCACCGGCGCAATCCCCGAACCGCTGCACCTCGATGTGCGCGCCTTGCGCTACAAGCTCGGGTTCGAGCGCATGCGGGTCGTGCATTGGACCGAAGAAGCGTTGGTTGCCGAGTTGTTCTACGGGCCCTACTCGGTGCCCAGCTTGCTCAAACGAGACGGCGCCCACTTGAGCTTGGACTGCGAGTCCCCCGACCCAAGTCAACGCCCAGCACTCGAGGCGTGGCGCCGCGAGCGCCGCGCGCTGAACACGGCGTTTCGAAGTGTCCAACTCGCGATCGCCAAGCAGATCCAAGATGGTCTGCCGTTCGACGAGCCCTTGCACGAGATTGGTCAAGAAGACGGAAAGCTTCGCGGAGCTTGGCTCCGCGCTTACGACCAAGGCTGGGATGCTTTTCGCTTCCACGACGACGTGTATCAGGTGTTCGGTCCCCGAGGCCAAGCGTGGGTGCCCGAAGTCTGCGTCGACTTCCTACTCGACACGCTCGAGCGCGCGGCGGGCACCTGGTGGGCCCCGCGCTGGCTGCCGCGCGAGCGGCACGTGGGCAAGCTCGACTTTTCGAGCTTCGATCGAGACCAACTGCGGCGTGTTCCAGAATTCGTGAACTTTGCCTCACTTCACCCCGAGTGGTTCGAAGTTCGAACGTTCACGAAACGCGAGCAAATCCCAATCGGCAGTCCACACTTCCTGCCTCGTTTGGCCGCCGATGCCGCCAGCTTCGTGCCCGGTGATTTGGTCATCATCGGCGGCTACGTGCCGTGGGATGCCCGCGCGTACACCCACTATCACTCACTCTTCGTCTACGATTCCGATCCGATTACGGGCATGCCGATCTTGATCGCGTCGAACCCAGGTCGCCCGCGACAAGTGACGTGGCTGTGGGAAGCTGGGCGCACTCCGCGTCGGACTCTGCGCTATCGCATTCGCTTGAAAGCGGACTGGCTCGCGCGCGCTGTCGAACCGGCGGCGACCCCGATCCCCCCGTTTGCGCTCACCTCACCATGGGCGTTTGGACAGTGAGCGAGGCCTGCGCCGCAATCCAAGCTTGGCCCACGGCCAGCCCGCCGTCGTTCACCGGCACGCACCACGACGTCAGCGGCGTCAACCCGTGACGACGCAACTCCGTAAGCAAACGCCCGAGCAAAAGCCGATTCTGAAAGCAGCCGCCGCTGAGCGCGACAGTGCCGTCCGAGTAACGCTCTGCTAGCTCCACGCCGAGCCGCACCAGCGTCTCGTGGAAGCGCCGAGCGACGCTTTCGCTGGCCACGCCCCGTTCACGTTCGGCAACCATCTCGTGCAGCAGGGGTCGCCAATCGATCGCCCCACTCTGCTCGACCACGATGCTGTCGTAGGCGCCAAGCTGCGAGCTGGCCCCCAGCGCCACTTGCATCAAGAGCTCCGCAGCTTGCCCCTCGAAGCGATTTGCCGAGCACAGGCCGAGCAGTGCCGCCACCACGTCGAACAGTCGCCCCATGCTGGAAGTGAGCGGCGCTTGCACCCCACGTTCCAGTGCGCGCTGCAGCGTCGCGAGTTCATGCTCGTCGAAGTCCGTCAAGCGCTGAGCGTGAGACCACAACCCCGCGACGTGCAACGCGCCCAAGAGCGCCCGGCGCGGCTCGCGTTGCGCCAGCGCCGCGCCCGGCAACGCAAATGGGAGCAGCTGGGCCACGCGCTGATAGCGATAGCCTTCACACAGCAACACCTCACCCCCCCAGAGCGTTTGATCGGGCCCATAGCCTGCCCCGTCCCAGGCCAACCCCAGGGTCGAAGTCTGCCGTCCGTGTTCAGCGAGCACCGCCGCGACGTGCGCGTGGTGATGTTGTACCCGCACGAGCTCAGCGCCGTACTCGGCTGCCAACTGCTCCGCGAGCAGTGTCGAGGCGTAGCGCGGGTGTAAATCGCAGGCGATCAGCTCGGGCTTGGCCCGGGTGAGCTTCAGCCACGCGTCCACTTCGCGTCGTAGCCGCTCGCGCGATGCCAGACTCTGCAGATCTCCGAAGTGGGGACTCAGCTGCAACTCCGCGTTTACTCCGAGCGCAAACGTGCTTTTCTGGTGACCACCGAGCGCGAGCACGGTGCGCCCACTGGGTATACGCGCGACCGTGGCAGGGACATAGCCCCGCGCGCGACGCAGCAGCTGCACGTCGTTGCCGACGCATTGCACGACCGAATCGTCCAAGGGACGAACCACGGCGCGATCGTGAAGCAAAATCCCGTCGGCAATCCCAGCCAACTCGCTTTTCGCAGCTTCCCGACTGTGGCTCAAAGGTTCATCCGTGAGGTTACCACTGGTGCACACGATCGGCCGTGCCACGCGATCGCACAGCAGCGCGTGCAGCGCGGAGGTGGGCAACATGGCTCCTATGCGGTTGCTCGCAAACGCCACGGCCTCACACGGCGCCCAGGCTCGAGGCTCCCCCGGCTTGCGCGCAACCAGCACGATCGGCTTGGCCGGACTTCGCAATACGCTGGCCTCGACTTCGTCGACCACGCAGACACTCTGCAACTGCGACTCATCCGTGAACATCACCGCCAACGGCTTGGCTGGCCGGTGCTTGCGCTCGCGCAGCGTCGATATCGCGTCCGGATTCGTGGCGTCAGCCAGCAGCTGAAAACCACCGATCCCGAGCACAGCGATGATCTTACCCTGAAGGATCGACTCGGCCGCAGCCGCTAGGGCTCGAACGCCCGTCTCCACACGCTGTTCGGCGATCGAGAACTCGAGCAGCGGGCCACATTTGGGGCAGGCAATGGTCTGAGCATGAAAACGACGGTCGCTTGGCGATTCGTATTGCCTCTTGCACTCACTGCACAACTCGAACGACGACAACGCGGTGCGCTCGCGATCGAAGGGCAGGTCAATGGTTATGCTGTAACGCGGACCGCACTGGGCACAACTAGTGAACGGATAGCCAAAGCGCCGCTCCGTTGGCTGTCGCACTTCCGCCAAGCACGCCTCGCACGTTCCCAGATCGGCTGACAAGACTTGGAAGGCGTTGAGCGATCCTGTGCTGCTCGTGCGAATTTCGAACGCGGCTTCACCCACGAGCGCGATCGGCTGCGCCTCGATCCGATGAACGGCGATGGGCGACGCGAAATCATCCAGCTTGGCGAGCAACGCTTCGACCTGCGCTTTTTTGCCTTCGACTTCGAGCACAACCCCGTCCTCGACGTTGGCGATCCACCCCACGAGTCCGTGCGCTGTTGCGGCGCGAAATACCGCCGGCCGCAAGCCCACCCCCTGTACGCTACCGCTGAGCCGAACCCGAAAGCGTGCGAGGCCCCCCAAGCCCTCGAACTGTACAGATGGATCCGAAGGCTTCACGCATCACTCCAACTCGAGACGCGTTATTGCGACTCCAGTTGGATCCAAGAGCGTAGCGTCTACGCCACCGCAGCTCGGGCACAGGGTCAGATGGTGCTCGGGCTGATACACGTTTGCGCAGTTCGAACACTTGGCTCGCACGTGCACCATCTCGAGGGCGAGCGCTGCCCCCTCGGCGCTGGAGCCTTGGGCGAGCGCCGCGAAGTGAAGGTTCAACGCTTCGGGCTTCAAGGCTTCCGTCTCTGCCACCCAGCCCTCCACGCGCAGCACGCGTGCGGCCCCTTCGCTTCGAGCGCGCTCGAGGACGACCTTCAACAACTGTCGGGCAAGGCTGCTCTCATGCATGGCTCGGAATTTCGCTTTGCGGCTGCGGGTTAACGCTCACGAGGGTATCGAGAATGAGCTCTCGCGCATGCTCGGCGCCGCGCGCAACTCGAGGCGACAGTGAACGACTGTTGGCAGCGGCGCCGTTGCCAGAAGCCGGCGCCCGAAGTGCCAGCAGGCTCACGTCGATCCCGATCCCGAGCACGCGCACGCGCTTGGCGATGCGCGTTGGAAACAGCTCGCGACATAGAGCGATCGCTTGCGCGGCATCCAGACCATGACTCGACGCCGAACACGACGCGCGCGCATCGAGCTCGCTCAGCCCGAGCTCGACGACCTCTCCGACGCGTTCGCGCAGGTCGACCGCGTCGACGACCCACGCGGTGTCCACGTCACACAGCTGTTCGAGCAACGCCGAGACGTCCGTAAGGCAAACCAGCTCGACCTCGGCGAATGGCCCGCGCTCGCGCAGCTCTTCGATTACCGCCAAGCCGACGGAATCGTCGCCAGCCAGGGCTTGCCCGAGCCCAATCACTCGCGTTCGGCTCATCGTCGGATGCGCTCCATTTTCAAGAAGTGGGTGGAGCACGAGATGCAAGGATCATAATTGCGGATCGCTTGCTCGGCGAGCCAAGTCGCGCCCGCGTCGTCCAAGTCGACCAGCCTCGGCGCCAAGGCACGCAAGTCGTCCTCGATGCTGCTCTGATTCTGCGACGTCGGCGGGACGATCTTGGCCTCGCTGATCGCGGCCTCGTCATCGAAGCGATAGCGATGGTACAGCGCCCCGCGCGGGGCTTCGGTGCAGCCGTACCCGGTTGCAGCTCTCGGCACGACTTCCAGCGCCGCCTGGGCGATGGGCTCGTAGTGCTCGATGATCCGCACAGCTTCGTCCAACGTCTGAATGACCTCGATGCTGCGCACGAGCAAGCCTTTGAAGGGATTGTTCACTGGCGGGATCAACCCGATGCGCTCTGCCGCGCTCCTGGCTGCTTCACAGAGCACGTCGAAGTTGAGGTTGAAGCGAGCCAGGGGACCGCAGACGTAGCTGCCCCGAGCGCGCAGTTGGCTGTGCAGAGCCGTCGAGTGCGCAACGTGCGTCTCTTCGAAATGAAGCTCGTACTCGGCGACCGAGATGTCGAGGCCCTTGTTCGAGATCAGCCGCTCTTCGCAGAACGGATAGCGCCCATCGCCGCGCAACGCGACGAACTCGTAGTCGCGTTCGAGCTGGGGGCAAGGTAACGAGGCGAGCCACTCGAGCGCCTCCAACATGGCTTGTTTCGCCCATTCGAGTTCGGGCAACAGAGTTCGGAGCTCCGCCCGCGTGGGGAGTTTGTAGAAACCGCCAATGCGCACGTTGATGGGATGAATCTCGCGCCCGCCGAGCACCCTGACGATGGCATTGCCGGCCTTCTTCACGCGCAAGCCAAGCCGGATCCTGTCGCCGTGTTCCTTGGCCGCCTCGAGCGCGCTCTGCTTGCCGAGAAAATCCGGCAAATGCAGCATGAAGACGTGCAGGACGTGGCTCTCGATCCACTCGCCGCAATACAACAAGCGCCGCAAATCCCTGAGCGCTGCAGGCAACTGCATGCCCAGCCCATTCTCCACCGCACTGCAGGCGCTCATCTGATACGCCACCGGGCAGATGCCGCAGATGCGCGCCGTCAAGTCGGGGGTTTCGAGCGCACTGCGCCCGCGCAAGAAACCCTCGAAGAAACGCGGTGGCTCGAAGATGTTGAGCTCGACCCGCTCTGCCCGATTGCCGTCGAAGGTCATGCGCAGCGCGCCCTCGCCCTCTACGCGCGCCAAGTAATCGACTTGGATGACCTTGCTCATGCGTCAAACTCCATTGGGTTTACGGCTTGGGCTTGGCGCGCCGTCGTCTTGGTTTGCCTTGCGCGCCAAGCGATGTGCGGGAACGAAGCCCGGCGCCGCGACGTTGAAAGTCGAATACAAACGCTGCAAATCGAGTTCGCTGCTGCCTTTCAAGGACGTTTGCAGCGCCTGCGTGTTGTGCGTCTCGGCCGGCCCATAGCAACCAAAACAGCCGCGCGTGTAACTCGGACAGAGCGCCCCACAGCCCGCCTGGGTGACGGGCCCAAGACACGCCACGCCACGCGAGACGAGCACGCACGTCAGCCCGCGGCGTTTGCACTCGAGGCACACCGATTCTTTGCGCACGTTCGGCCTGCGATCGGCCAACAGCGCGCCGATCGTGTCGAGCAGCTGATGCTTGTCGATCGGACAACCGTGAAGTTCGAAATCGACCTCGACGTGCTCGCTGATCGGCGTCGAGGTCGACAGCGTCTCGATGTACTCGGGGTGGGCATAAACCGCGCGCGTCAACTCGCCGAGATCGAGGTAGTTGCGCAGCGCTTGGACGCCGCCCGAAGTTGCGCAAGCGCCGATGGTCAAGAGCTTACGCGACGCACGGCGCACCTCGACGATGCGCGCACGATCGTGCAGAGTCGTGATCGAGCCTTCGACGATCGAAAGATCATACGGACCCGACACCACTGCCCTTGACGCCTCCAAGAAATACGCGATCTCGACTTGCTCGCTGAGTGCCAAGAGCTCGTCTTCGCAGTCGAGCAAGCTGAGTTGACAACCGTCGCAGGAAGCGAACTTCCAAACCGCAAGCTTGGGACGAGGCGGCGTAGGATTCATAGTTCCGCCACCGACAGCAACTTGACCGCGTGTGCGTAGTCGAGCACGGGTCCCATCCGACACAACAAGTGCGTACCGAGCTGGCAATGACCGCAATGCCCAACCGCACACTTCATGTTGCGTTCGAGCGATACGAAGATCTGCCGGGCTTGCACCCCTACCCCGAGCAGTTCGCGCGCCGCATAACGCATCATCACTTCGGGTCCGCAGATTGAGGCGATCACGCGCTCAGGGTCGAGCCCGAGCCTCGCTATCTGCTTGGTGATGACGCCCGTGTTGCCCGACCAAGTCGAATCCGCGCGATCCACGCTCACTACCACACGCACCTCTGAGCGCTTTGCCCAAGCTGCAAGATCGGAAGTGAACAACAGAT
Source organism: Polyangiaceae bacterium (assembly GCA_036263015.1). Classification (GTDB taxonomy): domain Bacteria; phylum Myxococcota_A; class Polyangia; order Polyangiales; family Polyangiaceae; genus SZUA-265. The sequence goes on from DATAHU010000296.1 coordinate 9,422, forward strand.
CGGCGGGACTGCGTGCGCCGTACAACACGACAGTCGGCAAGTTGCGCCCCAGAGCGCGCAAGATCCATGGCCGCAGCGGGGCCAGCCCTATGCCTCCAGCGATGGCGACGGCAACTCGACCTTCACTCGGCTCAGGCCAGCCGATGCCAAATGGGCCGCGCACGAACACGGTCTCACCCACCGACACGCGCCCGAGCGCGCGCGTCACAGCTCCGACGCTACGAATCGTATGCACGAGCTCATCCGTGCGCTCCGGATCTCCGCTCATGGAGATGGGGACCTCACCCTGACCGGGAACGTAGAGCATGTTGAATTGCCCAGGGGCGAAAGCGCGCGGCGAGCTCTCACGCAGGTGTAAGGTGAACGTGTCGTCAGTGTCACGGCGCCGCTCCGTCACTTGCAAGGGGCGCGGCATCTCGCTCTCCACGGATGCTGCTCGAGACTCGGCGCTCATGTTGCCCTCCGGCGGTCATAGACGTCGAGTTGCCCGAGGCGGCAACGCGCCAAGCGTGCGTGCACATCCGCCAACATTACCGAGAGTAACTTACGACCAAACACGCCATCTTCGTTCACTTTGCGACGCAAACAGACGCCATCGAGCGC
>DATAHU010000297.1:0-18824 GCA_036263015.1 Polyangiaceae bacterium
GCAGCAACGCAATCAAAGCACGCCGACGCCCGAAGCGTCGTGGCAGAGCCGCTACGGCGTGACGAGCTACGCGGAGCAAACGGAGCTCCGTGCGCAGGTCGTCGAGCAAATCGTGCTGCCGTGTCTGACCGCGCTGGCCGCGTCGAGTGAACGAGTGGCTCCGCCAGCACAGCTGACGATTGTTAACCCACGGTTTCTAGCCCCGGCTTGGGAGGTATGATGCGCGCAGTCGTTTCTTTTCGTTTTGCTCTGCTCGGCAGTCTTGGCTTGCTCCACGCCTGCGGTGCGCGCAGCACCGACGGCGCGAGTACGACTGCGGTCGACGAGGGGCCGGGGAAAAACGGCAGCGGTGACGCAAACGCGAAACCCAAGCCGACGGCCACCTCAAAGCCCATGACGTCGCCGAAGCCCATGGCCACGACTCCGTCGAGGACGTCCCCCACTCAGAACGAGTTGCCCACGACTCCGATGCCCGTGTTGCAGCCACCGCTGCTGCCTGCAACCGGCGTGCTGTCTCCGGTACCACCCGAGCCCGATGTTCAGCCTCCGCCTGATCCCGGGCCCACCCTTCCGCCCGCGCCGCCTTCGCCCTCCGAGTCCGCTCCGAATCCCGGCCCTCCGGCGCCATCCGTGACGGCCGCGCCGACGTCGGGCTTTCTCGATAGCGTGTGCCCCAGTCCAGCAGAGGCGAGCCGGATCGCGCCAGGTCTGTACAAGTGCAGCAACGGCCTAGTGCATCGCCCAGAGGGTGTCGACTGCGGCCCGGTCATCGACGTCGAGCCCGATCTGAGTTCGTTCCCGGCGTCGAACGACTCGGGTCTTGCTTCACCCGATCCTGCAACGAACGCGGGCGACGCGGGGATCCCGCACTACGACGCTTCAGTGTGTCAGAAGAACGCGGACTGCGTGGACGGCCCCAACGGGCGCTGCGAAGTGTACACATCTGGCACTGAAACATTTACCCAGTGCAGCTATGCCTGCTCGACTGATGCGGACTGCGGCATCGACGAGGCCTGTGAGTGCATGGGGGAAGCTCGTGCTTGTGTCCCAGCCCGCTGCCGGAGTGACGCGGACTGTGCCCCTGGCCACGCCTGCGCGCGCTTCGCTTACGAGGACTGGTGTGACGTCGAACCGCAATACGCGTGCACGACTGACGCCGACACCTGCCGCACAGAGCAAGAGTGCGACGACCTGGGCGATCCGACGCTGACCGGCTGCAGTCCACACGCGAGCGACACCGACGAGGGGGCTCACTGCGAGCGAAGCAGTTGCGTTGACGGCCGTCCGTTCCTGATCGCGGGTAGCGCACGCACTGCAGCCGTGACTGAACGAGCAGATTGGTCGAAGGCCAGCGCACCCGATCTCACGGCGCTGGATGCGCAGCAGCGTCTCTACTTATCCGAACACTGGGCGCGGATAGGGCAGATGGAACACGCGTCGATCGCGGCCTTCGCGCGCTTCGCGTTGCAACTGTTGTCCGTGGGAGCGCCGCCCGAGCTGATCGCAGCGACGAATGCGGCCATGGTCGACGAGACGTTGCACACGCGGCTCGCGTTTGGTTTGGCGAGTGTTTACCGAGGGCACGCCTTGGGCCCCGCCGCGCTCGATTGCACGGGCGCGCTCGGCGCTTGCGATCTCGAGAGCATCGTGATGGGCACGCTGCTCGAGGGTTGCATCGGCGAAACGCTCGCGGCGCTCGACGCCAAACGCGCGCTCGAACGCTGCGAAGATCGCGCGGTCTCTGCCGTGCTCGAAACCATCGTGAAGGACGAGACGCGCCACGCAGAGCTCGCGTGGAAGTTCGTGCAATGGGCATTCGAGGTCGACCCAAGCTTGGCGTCCAAAGCCCTCGCCGTCGCCAAGTCCGAGCACGACACCGCTCGCTCACAGCATCGCGCGCCACGCCCTGCGAGCCAAACGTCGTGGCAAAGCCGTTACGGAGTCACGAGCCGTGCCGAGCAAACGGAGCTCCACACGCAAGTCTTGGAGCAAATCGTGCTGCCGTGTCTGACGGCGCTAGCCGCGTCGAGTGAGCACCGCGCACGGACCCTGACGACGCAAGGCGTTCAGCACAATGCCTGATTCTTATCGCGTTGGCTCGGGAACTCCGATGCGCTCTTTTCTGCCTTTCAAATTCGCGCTGCTGAGCAGTCTTGGATTGCTCCAAGCGTGCGGCGCGCGCAGCACGGACGGAACTAGCACCACGACAATCGACGAAGGGAAAGACCCCAGCGGCGGAGGTAACGCTGTCTCCAATCCGAAGCCGCAAATGAGTCCCGACGCGCCCAAGGCAACCCCCACCCAGCCGCAGGTGGCGGCGACGAGGCCAGCAAGCCAAGCGGGGCCAATGCCCGTGCAGCCAGTGGTAACGTTGCCTTCCACGGGACAGGTGATGCCGCCCGACCCTCCTACGCCGCAGTCCCCGGCGCTCACTCCCGACCCGGCGCTGACTCCAGATCCGGCGTCCCTCGAGCCCCAACCCAATTTGGCGCCGGCACCATTCCCCGTCGATGAGGTTTGCCCCGATCCACAGATTGAGAGCAGCATTGCGCTCGGCCTAATGGAGTGCGCGAACGGCGTGGTGCATCGCCCACAGGCGGTCGATTGCAAGCCGCTCCCCGACAACGAGCCCGACCTCACCTTCTCCGGGGATGGCGGCGTCCCCGGCGATGGCAGCGTCGACATCCAATACGACTTTTCCCGTTGTCAGAAGAACGCGGATTGCACGAACGGCGCGAATGGACGTTGTAAGGTAACAAGCGACGAGACCGAGACTTGGACCTATTGCGATTACCCGTGCAGTGCAGATTCGGATTGCGGCTCGCACGAGCTCTGCGAATGCGGCGCGGACACGCACTGGTGTGTCTCCGCGCTCTGCCACTCCGATGCCGACTGCGCCTCCGGGCAAGTCTGCGCGCGCTTTCGCTACGAAACCTGGTGCGAATCCGAGCCGCAGTACGTGTGCACGACCCCAGCCGACACTTGCCGTACGGAGCAGGAGTGCGACACCCAAGCAGATCCCACGAGGATTGGTTGTCGTCCCCACTCGGGTCGAGCAGACGGCGGAGCCCGATGCGATCAAAACCTAAAACGCTGCATCGACGGTTGAGAGCAGAGCTCAACGGCTGCTGTCGAGGGGAAAGACGCCGCGCCCGGATCGGGCGAAGCCGTCGTCTTTCCTCGCTTTGGGTGGCAGGCATCAATGGTACGTGGTGTCGCCGCTTGCGCTCACGCAGACATACGCGCTCCAGCCGCCCCAATGGCCGCCCTGCCAATGGTTTTCGCTCCAACACCACGTCCCCTGTGAACCGAAGCAGTCGTTACCGCAGGTCCAACCGTTGTCGGTGCACGTTAGCTTGCAGGTGAACGTCTCGGCTTTGGCTAGAGTTTGACCTTCGGTGCCAGAGCTCTGCGTGCGATCGGGAGTCGCGCCCTCTATCTGGAAGCTTTGGTCGTCCGCGGTATTGGGCACGGCGAGCTCTCGCGTCTGGAGCAGGGCCTCGCTCTGTTGCGTCGTGCTCGGATTGCCCTGCTCGTTTGCGCCCGCATCTCCCGAGCAACCATTGAGCAGCGCGGCCTGCAAGGTCGCGAGCCCGAGCGCCCTCACCCAATGCAAACCGCTGAGTCTTGGCAGCGCGCTCGCAGCAGGCGACCGCGTTTGGCTGGGTGACACGTAGGGCTTTGATCCGAAGTTCAACATGGATTCTCCTCCTTTGCGACGCAACACGTGGCGTCGTCAGCGAGGAGCATTACGGGCCACGCGCAGATTCGGATCGGCGCAGGCGCTCGATTCTTACGCTCACTCAAAGAGCTTCGGGTTTTCGTGCAGCTGCCACCGCTTGCTTCAGCGCAGCTTGGCTGAAGCCGACGAAGAGTTGTCCTGCGACGTCGATCACCGGAATCGACGCGCCCATGCGCCCCGCCTGCGCCAATTTCTTTTCCATCTCGGCGCGCGCGGCGCGGCTCTCTTCGATGTCCTTCTTGGTCACGTTGACGCCGAGCTTGCGCAAGTAGGCTTCGGCGTCGTGGCAGGGCTTGCACCAGGACGCGCCGTAGATGGTGGCGATCACCTTGCCGTTCGCCTTCAACTCGTCTTTCGAGATCTCGTCGCTTGCACCGCTGGCGCTACCGCTGCCAGCGCCGCTCGAACTCGGAGCGGGAGCATCGGCTTTGGCGGCATAGGCCTCCATGCGCACTCGGCGTCGCTCGGCCCCGATCTCGTTCCATTGAGCTCGCGTCAAGGTTTGCACGGCGTACGTGCCGTCGGCGGCTTTGTTCTTCAAGTTCGCGACGTAAACCAGACGCCCTGTGCCCTCTTCCTTGGTCGTGATCACCACGCGCACTTGCTCGCGCCCCACGTCCGGGACGTCTTTGGGGTTTTGAACGACGTGGAAATCCCCTTTGTCGTCGACCCAGGTGAGCAGCAGGTCTGGAGTCTCGTCGCGCAGCTCGAGCTTCGGCAGCTCGTTGCTTTCCGGCGAATCGTCGACCTTCTCGCTGGAGCCCGTCGCGCCGTCGGGCTTGGGCGTGCGATGGCAACCGCTCAACGCGAGCGCGACGCACTGCGCCAGGCAGAGCGCACGCAGACCGCCGCCCCGCGTCTGGGACCCGCCCGCGTTCAGGGAGTAGCCCGCCTTCTGGGGGCTACTCGCCTTCTCGGGGCTACTAGGGGACGCTGCTGACGTCGCTGTTGTTCTCGGCATTGGCATCGGCATCCTGGGGCCTCGTCCAACGGAGTGCAAGCGCACGTGCCCCCTCGAACAAGCCAATCAGGATATAGAAGCTCAAGAGCCACAGCAGCACGAACTGCGGTTTGCCGAAGCGCCAAACCAGGGCGCTCGACGTCACGGCGAACAGAACCAGCAGCGCGGTGCCGATGTTGAAGCCCAAATCCTTGAAGGAGCGAAACTTCACCGTCGAAACCATCAGCACGCTGACGAGCAGTGTCACCCCCGCGACCGCGACGGCGTTCTTGGCATCGCCCAGCGCGCCGCCCAAGGCGTGATTGGCGAGCAAGAGCGAGATCAGGACGCCCGAGGCCGGCGGAATCGGCAGACCCATCGTGTAGGGCCCGGGCTTCAACGGCGCGCCGCTCGCGCTCGAGCTCAGCACGTTGAAGCGCGCCAGACGAATCGCACCGCAAGCGGTGAACAAGAAAGCGATGAAAGCGCCCCCTGGCAAGCGGAACAACATCCACTTGTACATCAAGAGCGACGGCGCGGCGCCGAAGCTGATGATGTCGGCGATCGAGTCGAGCTGCAGCCCGAACGCGCTTTGCGTGCGGGTCATGCGCGCGATGCGACCATCGAGCAGGTCGAACAACATCGCGAACATCAGCAGGATCGCCGCGCGAAAGAAGTCGTCCACGCTCGGGTTGTCGGTCGCCACGACGCGCATCGCATTGAAGCCGCAGAAGATGCTGGCCAGCGTTACGAGGTTCGGCAGAACGAACAGCGTCTTTTTGAGATCGATCCGCCTGATGGGGCGGTAGCGCCGCGAAGTGCGTCGAGTCACGGACATGAAGGCTAACCAGCCTAGCCTGATCCGTCCAGCTTGGGACCAGGTTTGCGCGGTGTGGGCCCCGCGCTTCGCTACAAATTTAGCCTGGCCGCGCGACCCGCCGTAACATGCTGGGGATGTCCGCTCTGCGGTTTTCCACCCTGGTCACAAGCCTCTCGCTGTTCTGCGTCGCGGGCTGCGCGGGGAGCAGTTCCGAAACGGCGCGCCAACTCGAGCGCATGCAGGAGCGGATCGCCATCCTCCAGAACGAGCGCGATCGCCTCGACGAGCGCGTGACGGCGCTCGAGCAGCACCAAGAGGACGCCCAAGCCGCGACGACCGCCCAGACCAAGGGCAACGCCGCGAACCAGCGTCCGTCGCTGCGGGTCGTGACGCTTCAGCCCGAAACCGAAGAAGCGGAACCGAAGGAGCATGAGCCCAGCGCCGCTGCCGTCGCCAACAGCGCTGCGGATGACGGGGCCGAGCACGTCCTGATCTCGGGCACCGGTGACCGCCTGACGGCGACGGTCGTGGAGGGTACCAAGTGAGCATGCGTTGGATTTGGGGTCGAGCGCGGCGCACACCGTGCGGCGCCTCCCTGGCACTTGCACTCGCGTTCACGCCCTCGTTGGCGCAGGCCCAGCCCGTGCAGACGCCTTCGGCGCCGGCCAGTCCTGGGGCCGCGCCTGCGGCCGGAGCTCAGCAAGGCTCGACAACCACGACTCAAACCGTCACCTATTCGCCGCCAGTGATGAACAGCGTGTTGCGTGGCACGGGGCCCGTCAATCCCGACGCGCACTTGGGCTCGAGCTCGCAGTCCAAGACCGACATCGATTCACCCGACAGCTTCGACCTCAAGTCCGCCGGTGATGGTCAGACGGCCACTCTTCACGGCAATGCCGACGCGCCGGGCGTGACGTCCGAGAACGTCGAGGTCAACTCGGGCGTTCACGTGGTGCAGGCCGGCGACACGTTGTCCAAGATCTCGCAGCAGGTTTACGGGCAACCCTGGATGTGGCCCAAGCTCTGGGCACAGAACCCCCAAGTCCAAAATCCGCATTGGATCTATCCCGGTGACCAGATCCTGTTGACGGGTCCGACGACGGCCGCCGCGCCCGGTGAAGCTCACACGTTGGGCGCGGGCGCGTCCCCCCTGCGTCGTTCACTGGTGCCCGAAGACAGCGTCTTCCTACGACAGTTGGGCTACATCGACGACCCGGCCAAAGGCATCGCCGGCGAGATCGTCGGAGGCATCGAGCCCGTCCAGCTGATGGCCGAAGGTCAACACGTGTACATCGTGTTCAAGGCCGACCAAGACTTGCACGTGGGCCAAGTGCTCACCATCTTCCGGGCCTTGCGTGATCCACCCAAGGTCGAGGGAGCGCGGCAACCGCCGGGCAAGCTCGTGGCGCTGCAAGGCAGCGTCAAACTCGAGTACGTCAATGGGCAGAAGCACATCGCGCGGGGCGTGATTTTGGAGTCGCTCGACACGATCGAGCGCGGCGCCAAGGTCGGCTTCGTCGAAGACCGGCACAAGATCGTGCCGCCCAAGCGGGTCGACCACGACGTCACGGCGCGCATTCTGACCAGCATGTACCCGCACGTCGTGATCGGTCAGAACCAAGTCGTGTTCATCGATCGCGGCAGCATCGATGGCTTGGTCGAGGGCAATCGCTTGTTCGTGACGCGCCGCGGGGATACCTGGCGGCGCACGCTCGCGACCTCCACCGCGATGGCCCGCACGCGCATCAACTTGAGCGCTGACAAACTCAACTTCGAGGCAGTGCCGCTCAACGGCAACGAACAAGACTTCCCCGAAGAAGTCGTGGCCGAGCTGCGGATCATCAAAGCGCACAAATTCAGTTCGCTGGCGGTCGTCTCGAGTTCACAAGTCGAGATCCAATCAGGGGATCGTGCCATCGCCCGCGCCGGCTTCTAGGGGCTGACGTCTTGCGCCGATGCCTTCGCGATCTTGGCCCCGACCGTGCTCATGGTCAGTAGACCATTCCGCGCGCTCGTGACCAACCTCGCTCGGCCTCGGACGCAAGCCATTCAGCCCCTGGGGATCGCCCAAAACCGCTCAGCCATCCTGATTCGCTAGCGCGGACGTTTGCGCGGCGCGGCGCGGCGGGGGGTTGGTGGGGGGATCTCATTTGCGCGGGTGGCGCCATAAATGAGGGGCGGGGTTTGGGGCCAGTAGGCGGGGACGAGATTGCTTCAATGTTCTTGTCGCTTCGGATTCGATGCACGAGGGCTGCGTCTTTTGCAGGACGGAAGTGATGTGGGTGGTGCACTGCTCATTTTGTGATCAGGCTTCCGTGTGGTCTGCCTTTGTTGCCCGAGGTTATCGACATGAGTACCCGTATGAACTTCCGCCGCTCCGTAATCTCGAGTTCCGCTCGCTGGTCTGCCTTCGTGGGGCTCGCGCTCCTCGGTCCGGCGTGCGCGAGTTCTGATGACGCGCAGACGAACGACGCTCCCCTCAGCAGTCTGAGCGCGTCGGACTCGACGACGGGCAGTACCCTTCCCCCGACCTCGACCTCGACACCCGTGCCTGCCGCTGGGCCAACGACGCCCATGCCGAACGCGACGCCTGGCGCGCCCAACACACCGCCCACGCAACCGGTCGTGACGCCGCCTGGCGCTGGCGGCACGCCGTCCATCGGTGGCACGCCCACGGTGACCACGCCTACGGTCCCGTTGCCGACCCCCACGACGCCCGGCGTCGGTGGCACGCCCAACGCCACGCCTCCGGGGGACTCCACGACTCCCGCGACCCCGACCCCAACGACTCCGGACACCAGCGCTCCAGAGATGCCCGCGGTTGGCGGCATGCCCAACACACCAGAAGAGCCCGTGGAACCGGCGGTGCCCGAGGCCGCGTTGGTCATCTCGGGTCAGAACAGCTACTGGCAGGTCTCGGATTTGACCGAGGGCACGGGCAACGCAAGCGTCACGGTCAACGACACTCAAGAACAGCAGAAGTGGGACGGCTTCGGCGGCACCTTCAACGAGAAGGGCTGGGAGGCGATGTCCAGCTTGAGCGAGGACGACCGCACCAAGGTGCTCCAGCTGCTCTTCGACAAGTCGGATGGCATTGGTTTTCGTTGGGGTCGTATCCCGATCGGTTCGAGCGACTACGCGAGCAGTCGCTATTCGCTCGACGACACCAAGATGTCGAACGACTACGACATGGCCGACTTCTCGCTCGATCGCGATAGAGAGAAGTTGATCCCGTACATCAAGGCGGCGCTCGAGGTTAACCCCGACATCAAGTTCTGGGGCAGCCCTTGGTCGCCCCCGCCGTGGATGAAAGACAACAACGCTTACGATCGCGGCAACATGAAGAGCGATGACACGACGCTCGCTGCGCACGCCTTGTATCTGGCGCGCTTCGTCGAGGACTATCGCAAGGAAGGCATCAACGTCTTCGCCGTGCATCCTCAGAACGAGCCCGGTTACGCTCAGGACTATCCGTCGTGCGGCTGGAGCGGCACACAGATGGCGCACTACATCGGTGATATCTTGGGGCCGCTATTCGAGATGCGCGGACTCGATGCCGAGATCTGGATGGGCACGCTGTCGAACCCCGACGTCGACAACGGCATCGGCAGTACCGCCCTGGGCGACGCACAGGCCAAGCCGTACATCAAGGGCGCTGGCTTGCAGTGGGGCATGAGCCAGCACTTGGGTGAGTTCACGAACAAGGGTATCCCGATCTGGCAAACCGAACACCAGTGCGGCAACAACCCGTGGGAGGGCGGCTACAACTCGCAGAAGGCGCCCAACGATCACGCTTACGCAGAGCAAGGCTGGGGCTGGCTAAAGACTTGGATCGGCGGCGGCGTCAACGCGTACATGGCTTGGAACATGGTGCTCGACACCGTGGGCCGCAGTCTGGACACGGTGCGCCCATGGAACCAGAACGCGTTGATCGCGATCGACACCCAAGCCAAGAAGTACATCCTCACGCCGACCTACTACCTGTTCCGGCATTTCTCGCAGTACGTCGACGAGGGCGCCGTGCGAGTGGGCGTATCGGGCGGCGATGCGTTGGCCTTCAAGAACCCCGACGGCACGTTGGTCGCGGTGTTGCACAGCAGCGGCGGCGGGCAAACGACGATCGCCATCGGCGGCAAGTCGTACTCGTTCAACATCCCCGCGCAAGGCTGGGCGACGGTCAACGTCGCGCCCTGACGAGTTACTTTGCCGGCTGGGGTGCCTCGTTGAGGTGCCCCAGTCTCGGCTCTATGCGCATCGTTGCGCCTTCGTGAACGGCAACCTGTTTGGGTAAGCCCTTGCGTTCGGTGCTCTAGGGGGTGTCGCGGTCGGCAATGGGCCGGGCTAGCGCCTCAGCGCTTGCGTGTCTTGCGAACCGTTTTGTGGCTGCGCACGTCGATCACGTTCGCCTGGATCGCCAGCGGTTCCCCCGGTGGCACGATCAACGCGGCTACCGCCCTGGAGAAGAACTCGCGGATTCGTGCCCAATCTTGGGGTCCTTCTCCGGGCAGAGGGGCATCCTGTTCCGCGTCGTCGAAGTAACATAGGGCACGCAACACGAGGCCGTGGTTCGCTTCGGTTTCGTAGACTTCGTTCAGTGCGCTCAAACACGCAAGGAGACCGAGCTTTTGCGACTGAAGCATCACGTAAAGATCGAAGAAGTCACGCCGCGTTCCGCGATCCAAGATCGCGTGGGTCTTGGTGGCCAAGATGCCGTTGACCGTCAGCGCGCCGTCTTTCACATACCGCGCGAGTTTCGGCAGAACGAAGATTGACACGTCCGTACCACCGACGTCGAGATGAGCTGTTCCCTTGGCGCGTTCGAGGAGCACATCGAGCACGGCAGGCATTCAGATCCCTCGATAGGCCATCACGGCCCGCAGCAGAGCAAGACTTTTGGGACGAAACCTCGGCCGTTGCGAAGCTTTCAAAAGGCACAGCCACGGTAGGCCGGACGCGAAGCTGCAGGCCTCCCAGGAGCCGTAGTTGAAGGCGTGAAACACCAACTGCCTCCGCCGATCACCGCGACGTCCAAGTTGTGCAGCGTGCGCTGGACTGCAGGCGGTAGGTCTGCGACCGAATAGCTCGGCGGTTCAGCTCGATCGACGGCGTTGTAGATCGAGCTTCTGCTGGGTGCCCGCTCACCGCGCTGCTTGCACAGCGCGGCGAGTCGCTTTGAGACGCCAGAGATCACGGGACGCTCCTGCGTGCCGAGCATTCGTTGGAGCTCCGCCTCGACTTGGGACGAGTGGCGAATACCCCCCCGGTCGCTTCGAGCGGCGCGTCGAACCTTTCCGAGCCTTTGCTCGGCATTCAACAGGGATCGCTCCAGAGAAAGCGCTGACACAAATGGATGCTAACACTGACACCAAGGAAAGTCGCGGGCGCCTCGCCGAAGAGTTGCGTTGCTGCCGGGCACCTCGCTCAGGTGCCCCGCCTCGGGTTTTGTGTTGCTCAGGCTCGAGGGGGAGCGATCCGGTTTTCCGGATCGCTGTTTCGATCTCTGGACAGCGCCAGCCATCACTCGCTGCCCTCCCTCTGCATTGGACGCTCCTTCCGACTGGCACCCGACTTGCAAAACCAAAGCGTTGGTTTGCCTCGCGTCTTGGCGGGGCCGAAATGGTGCAAGACTATGTGGTTGCGAGTGATCTCGGTGCGCACGCGCCTGGTGCTTGGATTTTCGCTGTTGCTCCTGCTGATGATGTCCGTGGGCGCATTGGCTGCCCTGTGCCTCAGCGGGCTTGGCAAGACGATTCAGGTCGCCACACGTGAAGTACCGGAGAAGGTGGGGGCCGCCAATGCCCTGGTCGACGCGGTCAACGAGGGTGCACGTTTCAAGTTAGCAGTGTTCGCCGCGCGCTCGCCTCAGCTGCTCGAAACTTCGACGGCAGGTGTTGCCAGCGCTCGAGAGCGGATCAACCAGGCCTACCAGCGCCTGGATGAGTTGTTCGAGCCCGCGCGTGGGGCCGCACCGAAATCCGTGGCAGCGCTTGCCGAAGTGAAGCGCTTGCGGGTGATTCACGTGGCGTCGTTCGATCACGCCGCTGCAATCAAGAAACAGGGCGATGCGACCGAAGCGGATCGTTTGCTCGCCAGCACGGTCTTGCCGAGTCTCGCCGAATACGTCCAAGGCATCAAAGCCTTCATCAAGATCCAAGAGGATCAGTTGACGGAGGAGGCGCGGCTCGCCGATGCCGCCGCGGCCCGAGGGCGTCAGTGGATCTTGTGGCTGTGTGCTCTCGGGGGGCTGCTCGGCTTGCTGGTTGCGCACGCGATCCACCGCAGTGTGAGCTTGCCACTGACGGAGCTCACCGTCGCGGCGCGTTCACTTGCGGAGGGCAATTGCAACGTTTCGCTCGCGGATGGCGCTTGTCGCGACGAAGTAGGGATCTTGGCCTTGGCGATGAGCGAGATGGCCAATGCCGAGCGCACGTTGTCGCTGGCGGCCCATCGCTTGTCCGAGGGCGACGTTACGGTCGATGTCGCCGTCCGCGGTCCGAGCGACATGCTCGGTACGGCCATGGTTCGACTGAAGTCCACGCTCGGCGCGTTGAATCGAGCCGTCGGCACTTTGACTCTCGCCGCGCGCGAAGGGCGACTGGACGAACGCGCGCCGAGTGCAGCCTTCCGCGGCGCATTCGCAGCGCTGGTTGGGGGGCTGAACTCGACGTTGGACGCGATGGTCGCGCCGATTCAAGCGGCCCGCTTGGCCCTCAACGCCACGGCGCAACGCGATCTGTCGGCGCGCATGCCAGAGCATTTCTCGGGGCAACATGCCGACTTGGCACAGAGCTTCAACGTTGCGACCGACGCACTCGACGGCACTCTGCGTCAGGTGCGCAGTGCCGCCGAGCAAGTCGGAGCTGCCTCGACCCAGATCGCCGATGGTGCTCAATCGTTGGCGCACGACGCTGCAGTGCAATCTCAGACGCTCGACGAAGTCACCGGCGGCCTCACGCAACTCGGGGCGCTGACGCGCCAGAACGCGGCTCGCGCGCAGGCTGCGCGCGCACTATCGACGTTGGTGCTCTCGAGCACCGAGCGCGGTTCGAAGGCGATGGAGCGCTTGTCCACTGCCATGCTGCGCATTCGTTCGACGAGTGACGCGACGGCCCGCATCGTCAAGACCATCGACGAGATCGCATTTCAAACGAACCTCCTCGCGTTGAACGCTGCGGTCGAAGCGGCGCGCGCGGGCGAAGCAGGTCGAGGCTTCGCGGTCGTGGCCGATGAAGTGCGCAGTCTGGCTCAGCGCTGCAAGGAAGCAGCGCGCCAGACGGCAGCATTGATTGCCGAATCTGTCGAGTCCACGGACCAGGGTGTCGACTTGGAGCGCTCCGCCAAGGACGACTTGTCGTCGATTGCGGGCCACGTGCGCGAAGTGGGGAGTGCCTTGGGTGAAGTGGCAGACGGCTGCGTAGCGCAGCGTGACGGCATCGAAGGCACGGTGGCCGCCATCGTGCGCTTGAACGGCACGACCCAACAGGCCGCGGCCAACTCGGAGCAGTCCGCGAGCGCCGCCCAAGAGCTCGCTGCGCAAGCCACCACCTTGAACGCCATGGTGGGCCAGTTTCGCTTGACCCACGGTGACCTCAGCGTGGGCTTCTGAAGTCCGAGGCGCAAGTGGGCGCTGAAGCTCCGCGTCGCTCGGGGTTGGGCGACGTTCAACATCGTGCATTGAACATAATTTGCTCCCACGTTTGATGTGCAACTCGTGCCCCGCGTCATTTCCGTCAGCTTCAACTCCGTCCCGCTGCCGCGTCGAGTGTAGCGCGCCGTCGAGTCGCGATGGCCCCGAGTGCCAGGCAGAGCACAAGCCCCATGTTACGAGGTCTCGACGCATAGCTGCAGCCGGCATCAAGACTGCAGCCCGTGGACCCCACTTCAAGGGCGTCACCGCCGCGCGCCTTGCTCGAAGAATCACAAAGTGAACCTGAGTAGTTGTCACCAGCGCACAACAGCTCCAGAGCGCGAAATGTGTACGTATACTCCTCTTGAGCGGAACGCTGGCTGCCTTCAGCGGCTCGACTGCATCCTCCGTCGCTCACCCAATCGTTGCCTCCGCGCGCAAGGATGCCAATGAGACGCCCGGATACATCGAATGCGCCACTGCCCGACGCACCATGGCTCGTATCCGTATCAGCGCTGAAGTAGTCGCGTTGAGGTCGCAGCGGTCCGCGAACCGTGCCGGAGTGGTCGTCCTTCAGCGGGGTTCCTGAGACCGACCCAATGACGTGTAGCGGTTGCCCCTCAAATGGAAGTGCGGCTCGCTGCGACAGATCTATGGGTTCCCTATTGCGACTCGCTGGCTCGATCCTGACCCAAGCAACGTCTAATCTCGGCGTGGTTCCGACAGGGTCCAGTTCTTCCGCCACGATTTCGATGATGTCACGTTGGCTCTGGCTGGTTGTCGCGAGCCGGCCAGGAACCTCGTAGAAATAGTCGAATAGAGCTACCGTGTCCTGTAGCGCATACGCCCGCAAGCAGTGACCAGCCGTGAGCACGAGCTCTGCAGAAACGAGTACACCTGTGCAGAATGCGACCGCCGGCTGATCTGTAAACCGCTCACCGGTACACAGATTCTGCTGCTCCCCAAGACGAGGCGCGTTCTCGAGGTCCACCTCGGGTCCGACCAGCACACGTGGTGCGAGGACGACGATAGAACGCTCGAAAAGCCGCTCCGTGGATGGATCGTCGACGTCGAAGTACTCGGTGCGTCCATCGGTCCCATAGACAATTGGACTCTGCGCTCGCTCGCTGGTTGGCTTCATTGTTCCAGTTTCAGAGGTTGCGGAACAGCCTGCGAAAACCGCTACCGCGAAGCCAAGCCATCGATGGTAGAACAGGTTGTTTCGATGTTTCGTCATATGGTGGAGACTGTCACGTTGCGGGGATCGGGCGAAAAACACGATGCTTTTGAATCCGCAGTCGATAGGGAATATGACGTTTCAGGAACGATAGCGTGAACACAGGGCACTGCTCTGGAGATCTGCACGATCTGCCGTGCAAGAGGTTTCGATTGAGATCGTTGCTTGACATGGCGGAAGGGGAAGGGTCTATCTGCTGTCAGAAAAAGGGAGGTTTCTGAATGGGAAGTCGAAACATTGTTTGGATGGTCCTGACGCTCGGTCTCTTTGGCTGCGGCGCTCCGCCGTCGGGGCAGGACGAAACTTTGGGTGAAGTCACGCAGACATTGGTATTGGGAGATCGAGGACCGGAGGTTCGCCGGTTGAATACCTGGTTCCAGAACTTTGGCTACATGCCCAATGCTGAGCTGCAAAAGGATTACCCGGCGTGGCGGCCCATTGTGGATCGACGACCTGCCGATATGGACGCGTTCGACGAAACGACGCTGAACGCGCTGAGACACTTTCAGTCAAAAGTCAACCTTGAAGCTTCCGGTGTGTTCGACGCGGAAACGCGACAAAAGATGTACACCGCGCGATGCGGAGTACCCGACGGCATCGAACAGATCGATCCCGACGCTAAGTTCGACTTGACCACGGCGCATTTTACCAAGTGGAGATGGGAGTTTGCCGACAAAACAATCATGCCGTGGATCGGAGGAAACTGCGGCTCGAACGCCGATTGCGACGGGCTCGACACTCAGATTTGCGGCGGGCAAGACTGCTATGATTGCGTCAACTCCCGTTGCCAGATCCCAACCGGCAGAACGATCTCGGATGGTGACGCCCGGGACGCGGTTCGCTCTGCCCTGACGACGTGGACCAATACCACTAATGTTTCCTTCACAGAGGTAACGAGCGGGGGAGCAGATGACGGCGTGATGGTCGTCCATTGGTCCGACTGCTCGACGGGATGTGGAAATCTTTTGGCAGCTACCAACTTTACTAAGGGGATAAGGTTCGACCCGACTAAGCCATGGACCACCACCGGCACCAACAATAATTATGACTTTCAGACTGTCGCTTTGCACGAGATCGGGCACGGGATCGGGCTCAATCACTCGAGCTTGGTCCCGCACCCCACGATGTGGCCTAGCCCTCCAGGGACTGGACTAGCCGGTCAGGATCGGAGTGTTCACTTAGAAGACAAGTTCGCAGCAGACTCACTCTATAAAGTCTGGACGACCATGCCTGGTGCGGCCAGGGATATTGCCGCCGGCGGAACCGTTGGCAATGAAGTCGTTTGGATCGTAGGGAACACCGCACGGACAGGTGGATATAATCTCTTCAAATGGGATGGCTCCTCGACCTGGGTAATGGCCACTGGTCCAGAGGGCGCCATTCACATTGCGGTGGGCCCGGACCGGATTCCATGGATAGTTTCAGACAATGGAACCATCTACAAACGATCCGGAACGCTCGCCAGTTCCGGGTCCTGGTCAGTCATCGCCGGCTGTGCAAAAGACATTGGAATTGGCGGCGATAGCAGCGTCTGGATAGTTGGATGTACCGCCGTGACCGGTGGGTTTGGCCTCTATAAATGGAACGGCTCCAACGATTGGACGGCAAGCAACAATGGTAGCGGCGTACGGATTTCCGTTGGACCGACGGGCGTACCGTGGGTCGTTAACAGTTCAGGCACGCTGAATCGTCGCACCACCAGTTCGCCTCTTTCTGGCAGTTGGGACTCGCTTGGCGGAGGCGCAAAGGACGTCGGTGTTGGATTCCACGGTTTTGCATGGAAGGTGAGCGATACCCCTGCAACCGGAGGATTCAGCTTGTACCTGCGCGACGAACAACCTGCAGGCAACACCGGAGTCCCTGTTGCCAGCGCTGTTGCGAAGTGGGTGCCTTTCCCTGGGGGAGGCACCGACATTGCGTCGGGCGCCACCGGGCCATGGGTCGTCAAGTCGAATCACGACATTGCGCAGTGAGGCAGCGCTCCGATGCCGTTGTTATGAAAAGGGAGGCTCTAAATGCGAGATAGGGTAGGTGTCAGATGAGTAGTTCTAGCGTTCGGAATCGCGGCTTGCGGCTCTCGATCAGCTGGCCAGGACTAAGGCTCTGATGCAATTACGCAGAACCTGCGCGGTCGGGGCTGCGGGGCCTTGGCTGGTCAAGTTCAACCAAGACATCGCTCATTGAGACGAGGCTTTTGCGCCTCTTGCTCACGCTCGGGCGGACGCGCCATTGGCGGGGCGCCCTCTGATAGTGGCGAACATGTGACAAGAAGTGCTCATTCGTCGGCGGAAACGAAGTGGCGGTACAGAAACCGTCTGAACCTGTGTACTAGTCCTCCGCAAATCCAATGAAGATCGCCGACCGCTTTTGCAGCCGGACCTACCTGACGCAAATCCGAGATCCGAAGGTATTGGTCGGCGTCGCTATTCTCGGCGCGTTGACGATCGGAGTTCGCGTTCTCGGCCTCGACTATGCTCGCGGTCTCCCGCTGCACTGGGACGAGCCTTATGTAATGCGGGTGGTCTCGAAGTTGGTGCGCGAGTCACCAACCCCCGTCAGCTTCTGGTCCTACCCGCCGGCCCTTGCAAATATCATCGCTTGGGTGGCGAAAGGAGTGGGACGTGCCGATTCGCCCTCCTCGGTCGTACGCGTCGCCCACTGCGTAGTGGTCTCACTTGGCGTCGCAAGTGCGCTGCTCAGCGGCTTCGCCACTACGCTGCTGCGAGGATACCGTGCGGGGCTGTTTACGTTGTGGATCGCGGCGCTCTCCCCGCTGTGGGTCGAGCAGACCCGCTATGTCACGACGGATGTCCCCACTGCATTCGGCACAGCTCTCGTGGTTTGCGTGTATTGTCGGATTTCGATCACTCCGAGAATTCGTGAACTGATGCTTGCGGGCGCAGCGGTTGGGATCGCAGCCGCGTTCAAGTACATTGGAGCACTGAGCGCGGTCCTTGTCGTCGCCGCGGTTATCGTGAGCCCCGGAGCCCGCAGCCGTCGTGTTTGGCTAGGTTTGATCGCAGGTGGCGCGGTAGCGATCATCACGTTCGTCGGGCTCAACTACCAAATCCTTAGCGCCTTTCCGCTCGTGCTCAAAGCCTTGAAGGGGGAGTTCGGTCACTATGCAACCGTTCACCCCGGATACTCCCCACCCCATGTTTGGCTCTACGTGCTGAAGTACGTGGCTCTCTATGGTCTTGGCGTCGCGGGTACCGCTTGTGCGCTGTACGCGTTCGCAGTGAATGCAGGGCACCGACGCGACCTACGGCTCCTTCCAATACTCATGTTAGCCGTGCTTTGGCTTGGGTTCCTATGCACCCGCAGAGTGTTCTTTGCTCGCAACATCGTTCATGTCTTGCCCGTGCTGGCCGTCTTGGCCGGCGTGGGGTTCGACGCCATCTGGATCACCTGGGGTAAGCGGGGCCGAGCGATGGCGCTCATTGCGGCTCTTCTCACTTTGCCCATGACTGGGCAGACTCTGCAGTTTGGCTGGGCTCTGCGCGAGACAGATTCGAGAATTCGCGCAAGCCAGTGGATGGCATCCCACCTAGCTTCTACCGACCGCGTGGCTGTCAGTCCTCCAACCCCCAGGTTCTTCCTGCCCATTCCTCAGTCGAAGGAGATTCACCTGTCGCCGGTCGGAGGCTACAAAGCCGCGAAGGAGCTTTCTGGCCACTACGACTATCTGGTCGTCCCGTTCGGCGGGATCACTCGATACCTCCGCGAACCCGACGCCTATCGCGTTGAAGTCCGAAACTTCACGCGGTGGCACAAGGCGTTAACGCGCTTGGCAGGACCGCCAGTGGCTGCCTTCGATGGTGCAAAAGCGCCGGGCGCCGAGTTGCCCGGTTCAACCGGTGACTGCTATCACAACCCGCGGATCGAGATATACGATCTGCGCAGAGGTCGTCATTGAGCAACACCCACGGGGGCGATTGCGCTATCTGGGCCAAACCCGGCGGACCCAGAGAAAAGAGAGCGCGCAATCCTGAGGCGCGTTCATGAGGAGACGGCTAAGATCCTCGTTGAGTTGGCGGCAGAACAACTGAGCCAAGGCGACTCCAGCCAAGCCATACGATATCTTTCGGCCCTGTCGCACTTGGACCCGGGGGCTTTCATCGGGGGCCCATTGCGCAAGCTGACCCAATCCTCTGGCTTGGATGTGGAAGTACGCGAGCGCCTCGAGATCTGCATCGCCCTCGCCAAAGAGGGCAACCCACGGCCAACGCTCGAAGCGTTCGAGGAGGCGTTCTCAGCCCTGAGAGCGAGCGCCGCATGAGACACGATCGTCCAAGAGCCCAAGACCTGGGGAGAGCTAAGGTACCCACTCGCTGAAGCACGTTTGCGGCGGTTTTCGATCTGCGCGCCCGGCGCGGTCAGTTGAATTCGTGGGGCAGCGGCACCGGCTTGCCGTCGAGCGCGGCGTTGACCGCGGCGCGCAGGTAGAGATGTGGGTTG
>DATAHU010000298.1:0-10214 GCA_036263015.1 Polyangiaceae bacterium
TCCGGGGGTGTTTCGCTAGCCCGCGCCGTAAACCCCGGCACGCAGCGTGGTCGAGCAAGGAATTGGGAAATGGCACATCACAAACGCAAGCGAACCAAGAGCGGGCGCGCTGGTTGCCTTTTGTGCAAACCCCACAAGTGCAACGGGGTCAAAGGTCAGTTCTGCAGCCAGACCAACCAAGAGAAGCGGTCTCGCATCGACTTTCGAGAGCAGCTGAACGAAAGCGGCGCGCTCTAGGGGAGTCCCAAGTTATTTCACGTCGCGAGAGGCAGGAGACGCGAGCGAAAAGCGCGCATGCGAGACGCCGCGCAAGGCACGCACCCTGGCCGCCCGTAGTTCATCGTGAAGGGCTGTTCAGCAGCGACAGCAATTGACCGAATGACTCGACTTCGAAGTGGGGGTGGCAAGCTCTCATTTGGTCGACGCTGGCGATGCCGAAGCTGACCCCCACCGTTAGGGCTCCGGCGCGATGCCCGCACTCGATATCCTGCGGTCCGTCGCCCACCATCACCAATTCGTGCGGCTCGAGCGCAAATGCTCGAGCGATGCTCAACAGTCCATCGGGGTGAGGTTTGGCGCGCGGGACGTCATCCGCCGCGACGACGACCTCGAAATGATGCTCAATCGAGAGCAACGCCAAGATGCGCTCGGTCAGCTGTCGCGGCTTGTTCGTACAAAGCGCCACACGAGGGCCACCACTGCCGCGCCGGGCAGACAGACGCTGCAAGACATCTGCCGCCCCTGGATACATGGTGGTGTGCACGACCGCGCGCGACAGATACTCGCGTTGAAAGGCTGCGTACAGCTTCGGTAAGAGCTGTTCGTCCAGTTGGTTACCCGAAGCACGCACGAGCAGTTGCCGCGCTCCGTCTCCTATGAATCCGGCTATCGTGTCCGTCGAGTGAGTGGGCAAAGCGTGCTCTGCCAAGGCAGCGTTGGCCGCGTCCGCGATGTCGCGGCGTGAGTCGATCAGCGTACCGTCGAGGTCGAAAACCACGGCGCGAACGGCTCGCAGCCCGCCTCGTTCTAGCAGGGCGGGATCGGCTGCGCTGACGACGTCCGAGGAGGAAACTGGTGACACTAGAGCAACCTAGAGCACCGATCCGCTTGAAAGCCAGGCAAATACTGCAGATCCTCTCGCTGCGCCGCAAAAACCGCCGATGCGTTCAGCGTGGCGTTGGACTCGGGCAACAACGTCTTGGCGGGCGTCGCAGTGACGTCTGGCTCGACAGTATTGACGGGGCCTGTGGCGTGGATGACGCAGCCGGTGCTTGAATGCACCAGGCATTTCCATTGCCATAGGATGCTGCTAGCCGCCTCAAGGCAACAGGGCACCAAGCATCAGAGCACATGTGGCACAGGACTCTTCGGCAGTGCTAATTGGCGCTATGCCGAGACCGAAGACGCCGCCGCTACCCGCGAGTCGAGATGACCTAGTGCGCGTGCGGGGCGCGCGCCAGCACAACCTCAAAGATGTTTCGTTGGTCATCCCGCGCGGCGCGCTCGTGGTATTTACGGGCGTGTCGGGCTCGGGCAAGTCGTCGCTCGCGTTTGGCACGCTGTACGCGGAGGCGCAGCGCCGTTATCTGGAGTCCGTTTCGCCCTACGCGCGGCGCTTGTTCGATCAAATGCCCGTGCCGGAAGTGGACGAGATTGAAGGGCTGCCGCCAGCCGTTGCGCTGCAACAGCAACGCGGCTCGCCCACCGCGCGCTCGTCGGTCGGCACGGTGACCACCCTGTCCAATTTGCTGCGTATGTTGTACTCGCGCGCCGGCGTTTACCCGCGCGGTCTTGGCATTCTTTACGCAGACGAGTTTTCGCCCAACACGCCGCAGGGCGCGTGCCCCACGTGTCACGGGCTGGGCAAGATCTATGACGCCACGGAAGCATCCATGGTGCCCGACCCCACGAAGACGATTCGCGAGCGAGCGATCGAGGCATGGCCGACGGCATGGGGCGGCCAAAACCTGCGCGACATCTTGGTTGCCCTGCACATTGACGTCGATACGCCCTGGCAGCAGCTGCCGCAGCGCACTCGCAATTGGATCTTGTTCACCGACGAGCAGCCGTCTGTACCTGTGTACGCTGGGTTGACGCCGGCTGAAACCCGGCAAGCGCAGAAGCGCAAACTGGAGCCCAGTTATACGGGCACATTTTCTAGCGCCAAGCGCAATCTGTTTCACACCTTTGCCAACACGCAATCACCCATGATGAAGCGCCGCGTGCTGCAGTACATGGTCGCGAGCCACTGCGCGACGTGTCAGGGCAAACGGCTCAAAGCGGACGCGTTGAAGGTCAAATTCGCGACGCTGGATATTGTGGAGCTGTCGCGCCTTTCGTTGAAGCGCCTCGCCGAACTCATGGCTCCCTATGCCGACGGATCAAAACAGGTCGAAGCCGAGAGCGCTCACCCAGAGCGCGCCGTGGTCGCGCAGCGCATCGCGGCCGACGCGAACAAACGCTTACAGATTTTGCTCGACTTGGGGCTTGGCTATCTGACGCTCGAGCGCAGCACTCCGTCCCTGTCACCCGGTGAATTGCAGCGGCTGCGTCTTGCGACGCAAGTGCGCTCCAATCTGTTTGGCGTCGTGTTCGTGCTAGACGAGCCTTCTGCCGGATTGCACCCCGCTGATACGGAGGCTCTGCTGACCGCGTTGGACCAGCTGAAGGCGCAAGGTAACTCGCTGTTCGTCGTAGAACACGAGCTTGACGTAATCCGCCATGCGGACTGGATTGTGGACGTGGGGCCTGGCGCAGGTCAACACGGCGGCGAAATTCTGTATAGCGGTCCGCTGCAGGGCCTTGCCGAAGTCCAGCGCTCGCGAACGCGACCATTCGTGTTCACGGGTTACCAAGCCAAACGACGCACGCCGCGCCAAGCTAGCGGCAGCCTGCAACTCGTGGGCATCACGCGCAACAACTTGAAACAGCTCGACGTGGCATTTCCGCTGGGCGTGTTGACGACGGTAACCGGCGTCTCTGGCTCGGGCAAATCGAGCCTGGTCAGTCAAGCGCTGGTCGAACTAGTCGCGGCCAAGCTTGGCAAGGCCGCGGATGAAGACAGCGAAGAAACAGACGTGTTGGAGCGCGGCGAGAGCGTCCAGAGTGAGGGCCGGATCGCTTCCGATTTGCGCGGCATTGCACGCCTGGTGCGGGTTGACCAAAAGCCGATTGGTCGAACACCGCGCTCGAACCTGGCTACTTATACCGGGCTGTTTGACACGATACGTAAACTCTTTGCCGCAACTCCACTTGCGCGTAAACGCGGCTACGACGCAGGTCGCTTTTCGTTCAACGTGGCCAAAGGCCGCTGCCCCAACTGCGAAGGGGAGGGCTCTGTCTTCGTGGAAATGTTGTTCTTGCCGAGCGTGTACGCGCCGTGCGCCGTATGCCAAGGCGCGCGCTACAACAAGCAAACCCTCGAAGTCAAAGTCGCCGGCAAATCCATCGCCGATGTGTTGGCGATGACGGTTGACGAAGCCTCCGAGTTCTTCGCCGCTGACGCTAGCGTGCAGCGCGCGCTCGACGTGCTCTGCCAAGTGGGCGTCGGCTATTTGCGCTTGGGGCAATCGGCAACGGAGCTGTCGGGCGGCGAGGCGCAGCGCATCAAGCTCGCAGCAGAGCTCCAACGCGGCAGCCGCGGGGACGCGCTGTACGTATTGGACGAACCGACCACAGGTTTACACCCTTCAGACGTGGAAAAGCTCTTGCTGCAGCTGAACGCCTTGGTCGACGCGGGCAACAGCGTCATCGTCGTTGAACACGACCTGTACGTGATCGCCGCCAGCGATTGGGTTATCGACATCGGCCCCGGCGCAGGCGAAGAAGGCGGCCAAATCGTCGCGGAGGGTCCCCCAGAAGTCATCGCCAAAAATAAGCGCAGCCGAACAGCGCCGTATCTGGCACGTCTCTTCGCCGGCAAGTGAGTTCTGCTGCGTCGCTGGTACCCCGCTGCTGCTAGGCATGCTGCTCTGGCTGCGCGACTCGACCTTCGACGATGCAGCCGTCCACGCAAACGCCCATCACCAGCCCGCTTTGGGCGAGCAACGCCCGGAACGGCGCGACCAGGCCTCCTTGCCACATCGTGCGCCATTGCGCTTGGCCCGGCTCACGACTCCAAAGGCAACCGAGTCCCGCCGTCCATTCGCGTCCTTCGGCGTCGATGGCGGCTGCCGCCAAGTCCACCGATGGACTCACCCAACTGACTTCGACGCGTTCACTCGAAGCGCGTAGCACTAGACCGTCAGTGCCCGCGAGCAACGCACTGCCCTGTTCGTGCGCAGACGCTCCGCCGATGAATGCGCGGATCTCGGGCGCGTCAATCGGTTCCAGTGAAAACTGGAACGGTGAGTAGACCGCCGCAAAAGCTCTGCCGTCGGGCTTGCGGCCGCCGACGAGCCAACGCGCGTCGTCCAGCCTGGCCAGGCTGGTCAGCATGCTCGCTTGCGCGACTTGAAGTGGTCTGAGCCAACGTCGCGCGGCGCACGTCCACAGAGTCGGCGGTTGCCCAGGGGATTCTTGGGCAACGACCAACAGATCGCCTGCGCTGCCGCTAACCGACGTCGTCTCGCCATCGCTCGCCGGCAATTGAGCCAACAAAGTAACACCGGTGTGGTCGGCAAGGTGCAAACGAGGGCCCTTGCCGGCAAACAACCAGCCACCCGCTTCGTAGCGTTGGACGAGGGACACGGGGTCCGGCAGCTTTTGGCTCAGAGCCCTGGCGTCGACCCAGGCGCTACCATTCCAAAACAAAGCGCCGTCGCGAGTGAGCCCCATTGCACGACCATCGCTGTCCCAGGCGATACTGCGAAACATCACGCCGTCGAGAGCGCGACTGCGCAACGTCCATTGAAACTCTCGCGGCTGAGCGCGGGTTTGCCTGCTGATGGCGGCCACGAGACGTGCGCTGGAACGTGGTCCGGCCGCGTGCTCCTGCAGGTGAGGCATGACGAGCTCTGCCAACTCGTGCGCGCTGGACGGCCTGCGTTTGGATTCGAGGCTTGTCGCTCGGGCCAGTGTTTGATCGATGGCGTGGCACGAGTGTGGGCGCTCGGTTAGCTCCGGACAGAGCGTGGGATGGTTCAGAAGACTGGGTCTATCAGAGGAAGAGACGAGACGGACCATCTCCGCTAGCGAGGTTGTCTCGAAGTACGCTTGCCCGGTCAACAAATAGTAGACGATCGCGGCCAGCGAAAATACGTCTGCGTTGGGACCCGCTTTGGTCGAGCTCGCTTCGGGCGCCGTGTAGCCCAGCGTGCCCAACATCACCCCACCGAACGTCTGGTGTAAACCCAAAGCACGAGAGACCCCGAAGTCGGAGATTTTGAAGATCTCGCCACTCCCGAAGCCACAGCACAGAACGTTGCTGGGAGTCAGATCGCGGTGCAATACGCCCACCGAGTGAATCGCATCGAGGCCCAGGGACAAGCAGCGCAAAGCGTGAGCAGCGCGCCGCGGGTCGAAGGCGTAGCCCGTTCGATGAACAGCGTAGGTTACGCGCTCTTCGAGGGTCGAGCCTTCGACGCCTCCGTGCACGTATTCGAGCACGGTCCATGGCTGCGCGCGGTCACCTACGCGCACTCCGGCGTCGAGCAAGCGGACGACGAATGGGGGAGGGGGAACACACTCGTTCAAACGTCCGAGTGCCACAGCCTCCTTCTGTGCGACCAGTTCCGCTGAGATCCGCGCTTCGGCCAAGTTGGTGTGCACCAGCTTCACGACCACGGGTGAGGTGCCGTCCGGGGCCAACCGTTGGGCGAGATAGGCAACGCCCATTCCACCTTCGCCGATGGCTGATTCCAATCGATAGCTCACCCCCGATTGTGTCTCGGACGCGATGATTGCGCCCACTTCGAGAGACCCGGATGACTGCGCGAGCATGACCTGGCAGCTGGAGCCTACACGACTGTGGCGCAGGAATGCCGGCAAAAGCCTGTTTCGTTTACGTTTCGGTGCAATTGGGAACAGCGGGTAGGCCATCCATGCAGTCTGGTTGGGTCATTCACCTGTCGCCGATACCTATGAAGTCTCCTGAACGAAGACACCTGAACCATTTGGATCCGAGACGGGATATAGAGACCGCTCCAAATGCTGCTATCCAGTCGAGGTAGTCTGCCACCAGGTCACCCCGTACCTACACGAGGTCGAGCGCCGCTCGAGCGGGTGTCCTTGCCTTGGATGTTGGTCGCGCTCGTCGCCGTTGCGATCCTGGCGTGGCTTTGCCGGCACGCGGCGTTGCACTGGGGAGCAGGATCCAAGATTTGGGCGTGTGGCAACGTAACACTGCTCGGCCCTTTGCTACGAGGCGAACGCCAGGCGTTGCCCAAGCGCGTGGGCGATGTGCTGCGCGCCATGTTGGCTGTCAGCCAAATGCGTGGCGCCCAATCGGGCGGCGGTGCCATTCAAATCGCGCAAGGCTCGGTCGCGCGTCAAGTGATCGCCAAGTACGTGAACCCCAAGCGCGCGGACCTTGCTAGCCGTTTGACGCGCAAGCTACAGGGCGCGGTGGGGAGCAAGCCGGCTTGGGCTGGAAACTATCTCGTGCAGACGCACGTTCGTTATGCCACGGCCGGCATGACGACGCGCGAAGAAGCGCACCCGTTCCGCTATGTCGACGTCAGCGCGCGCGGACTACGTCGCGTGACGCGTTGGGTGAACGGGCGGCCACAAGTCGAGTTGCGGGCGATTGAAACCGCATTGACGCACAATGGGGACATGGACGGACTGCGCTTTCGCGGCGTTGCCATCGAGTACCCAGAGTTGGGTGCATTTCTCGAGCACGTGCTCGGTGTTCCGAATCGTTGGCACGGTGACTCGCCGCAGCTGGCAGCAGCGATCGAGCTGTTCTTGACTCGAGGTATGTGGCGCGAGTCCTTGCGTTTGGCCTTCTACCTCAGCATGGCGCCTCCGCCGCCCAACTTCTCGGCGCTGCCTCGCGTAGGGAGCTCCGCCGAGCGTCGTCGCGAGGTGGCACGTGCACTTGGGAGCTACCCTCGTCTGAGCGACTCCGAGCTGGCGAACTGGGAGGCCACGTTGGAGCACCTGCTCCATCAGGTCGTTTCTAGTTTTGCTACGCCAGTGGGCCCAGAGCAGCGGGTCTTTCGCCAGCGGCTGATTGAAGCCGTGCAGCAGTACTTCGCCAGCACTACTCACCCGTTGCTCGCGAGTGAACGCGTGCCTGCGTTCACTCGGGCGCTGGTGTCAGCGTTCTTCGACAACGACCTCTACATCGCGGTGCGCCGGCTCGAACCGGGCTTGCTGGGCACTTTCGGCTGCGTGGTGAGCAGTACTTTGGAGCCAAGCAGTGTGGTCTGCTTTGCTAGAGGTCAGCCCTTGTCGCTTGGCTTCGACCGCGAAACGAACATGCTCGCGATTGCTTCGGAGCGGGCGGCTCTCAAGGTTCGGAGCTCAGCGGGGCTCGCGATGTTCGACAAACGGCTCGACCTCGATCTGTGCGGTGGAGAGATCGCGCGCGCGACGG
This sequence comes from Polyangiaceae bacterium, assembly GCA_036263015.1. GTDB lineage: Bacteria > Myxococcota_A > Polyangia > Polyangiales > Polyangiaceae > SZUA-265. Next base: position 7,481 of record DATAHU010000298.1, read on the forward strand.
TGGATGAGGGAGGTGAACTCCGCTTCACGCTCTACGGGATCAACGAGGGACGTGAATACGGCTCTTCGGATCTGGAGCGCGCCGGGCGTTTGATTCCGCTCGAGGACAATCCGTACATCACGCCGCTGCCTCTGGCGGCATCCGACCGAGCTCGCGCGGATCTCGAGTCGCTGGGGCCGCTGCTGGCCAAGATCCAGGCGGACTGGCGCGATCCGCGCTCGCTCAATCTTCAAACCGCGTCGGCTCTCGCCAGTGCTCTGCTCAGTCGCGCCGAGCCGCGCTTGCTGTTGTTGGGGATCACCAACGATCTGTGGTTGGCAGAACAGTTCGTGCTCAATCTGAAGCACGTACTGCCTGGCCTCCGCGCCGAGGCCGTCAGTAGCAACCAAGTGTTGTTGCAGGGGGATCGCTTCAAGCTGGATCGCGATACCATCGTGCTCGCGATCTCCCAAACCGGGCAGGACTTCCCGACGTTGGGAGCGCTACTGCATTTGATGGCAATGACGCACGCGAGCGGCGGCGTGCGGGATAATTTCTACGCGTTGAGTGGTGATTTCGATACCTTGATGGCGCAAGCCTTGGGCCAGAGTTTCGCGCGCGAGGCCCGCTTTTGCGCGCGTGCCTTCTCGACCTTGACGGGCTTCAGGCCGTCAGAAGCATCATTGTCGACCATCAGTGCGACCCACTTCACGTTGGACCAGCTCTTGCTCGCTCTGGCTCAGGCGGTGCAGAGCACGGCTACGCCGAACCCAAAACTCGCGCTGGCGCTGAACGCGGCCGAACTTCATTGGTTGACCCTGCGCGGCGAGGAGAGCGCTTCGAGCGTCGTCCCTCGCAGCGTTGAACTAGCCGCGGCGCGTGGTTCTGAGCTGCCGCTGGTGGTCCGTCGCTGGCGTTGGCACGTGCTGGAAGGCATTGTCGCTTTCGGGTTACTGGTTTGCGTACTGGAGCTCAACCTCGCCATTGGTGTTGGGCTGGTGCCATCGGGCGCTTCCAGATGGTTGCCGAGTGACGGTATCTGGACTTGGTCTCGACCGCTGCTCGCTCAGCTCGATGTGCTCTTCTATGCGTTCTTCGCGCCGTTGTGCGTTTGGCTCCTGCGCTTGTTACAAGGTCGGGCGCTTTTCCATCGACAAGGGTTGCGCGAGGTGTTGATCGCGGACGTGCCATTCGTACACCGCATCGTGTGGTTGCTCTCGCGTAAGTTGTTCAGCTTGAGCTACGGCTTCGCATCGATCAAACCGTACGCCGCTGATCCCCAAGACGACCTGATCCTCACCCATGAGCCCGTGCGCGGGACGCTCGTGCTGCTCGGTTTGCCCGAAGCCTATGCCGAAGTGACGTCGCGACGTCGCTCGGCAGCGTTGATGAGCGCCAAGCAATTCAGCTACAGCCGCAGCGCGTTTGGCTCGGGGGCAGAGATCGTTACTTTGGGGCCAACAGCACCGAGTCTGGATGCTCAGCTCGGGGTTCACCTCGAGCTGCCAACGGCGCACGTCCCGCTGCCGAGCCCGCGTTTGGAAGAGCTGGTGGAGGGCATGTTCGACGCTTGGGCTCGCCTCGTCGGGATGCAAGTCTTGCTGGAGTCGGTCGCACGACGTGTGTCGGCCTTGGCGCTTTTTCGGTACGACCGCTCGCGGACGAAGGACGAAGTCTACGCGCCCACCACGGCGGCGCCGGTTTCTGCGGCAGCCGTGTACCAGCGCTTGTCCCGCAGCACGGAGCGCTACGAGCACTCCGATCCAGAGAGTCTGCCGTTCGAAGTACTGCGTTCGGATTGGCGGCCCTCCGCTCCAAAGGCTCGCACGACCGTTTGGAGTGTAAACTCTGAGCAGGATCTCAAAGCTCATTGAATCACTCCCTCGGGCTAGACCTCGTCAGAAGCCGACGCTGCCTCGACGCTGCTTGGGGTTCGCTCCTAGCATCTACGCACGCTGCGCTCCCGCTGGACTCGGGCCAACACCCATCCACGTCTGCGCCTGCGGCCAACTTTCGCCACTGGCTGCCAGACGAGAAAGGTGAATGCCCGCGCTACCGCATCGGGCCAATGTACGAGCGCGCGGCCACGACGTTGTCGTACCACTTGCGGCTCTCGCCGTTGGGGTTCGATTTGATGTGGAAGGAGAGGCCAAAGCGGTCGATCGTCAAGGCCGCGGTATCTCGCAGGCGCAAGTTGGGAAAGTCCCCAGCGAGCTTGCCGTCGATCCAGAACGCCAGACGTCCATTGCTCTGCCCCGGGGTGTTTGCTTTGACCATCAACTCGTAGCAATACCAGCGTCCCAATTGTGGGATGAACTGTTCGCGCGCCACGAAATCTGGTCCGAAGTCGAAGGGTAAGCTGGTGTTCGGCATCACTTCGCCGTTTGGGAAGAAGTGATCGCCGTAATCGTCGCGTTGCGCGGGGTGATAGACGTACAGGTTCATCAGCCCTGGGGAGCGGGTCTCCGCCTCGCCGCGCCAGTTCTCCAGGTTGACCAGGAACTTGTTCGTGCCGTTTGCGCGGACGCCAGGTGTCGCGTTGCCGTCGACGAAGTAGTGCGCGGAAATGCTGGAGCCGTTGTGGCTCGAACCCACCACGTCATAGGGTGGTTCGAACTTGGAGTAATAGCGCAGGAACAGCACGTCCGTTTCGGGCTCGACCAGCTTGTCCGTCGCGTCACTCAGCTCCTCGTCTTGCCCTGGCAGTGTGAACTGCAGCGCCTGCGTGCCGGCGTAAACATTCTCGGCGTCGGTG
>DATAHU010000299.1:0-4944 GCA_036263015.1 Polyangiaceae bacterium
CTGCACAGCGCGGACCGCTAATCCCAGCGCTGGGAGGCACCGCTCTTGGACGCAAAATGCTCGACCCAACCAATCCAGCAAAGTCGAAGTTTGCACCCACGCGTATCCGTAGTATCGCTTCGCCGCGTGGCGTTCACGAGCCACCACCAAAGGGAGGAAGCAGATGCCCGGGTTTTGGGATATCCCAGCCGTTGTTGGCGCGACAGCGCCCAAAGTGATCGACACCGTTGCGCCAGCGTTCCGGACGCGGCTTTCGGCGCGCAACGTCATCGACTTGCCAGGCACCAATACTCCGGGGGGCATGAACATCACGGGCGACACGTCGCTGATCATCCGCTCGTTGCTCAGCGGCGAGCTGCGTCCAGGCTTGGACAAGGGCCTGAAGAGTGTGGTCCAGCGCCTACATCGGGGCATATCGCATCTGCGCAACACGAACATCGCGCTCAGCAAAGGCATGACGCGCTGCTCGACGTATTTGTGGCTCGGCGAGACCCATCGAGCAGCCGTCCACGGCGCGATGATCCGCTCGACCGTGCGCGCCGCCGCGCTGGCGATGTCTCACGAGTGGCCTTATCATCAGCTTTCCGCAAAAGTCGGAATCCGGGTGAACGTTTACATGGAGCATGCACTGGCTGCGCGCACCTACGTCCGCAGCGACGATCTCGAAGCAGACAGTCAAGACATCTTGAACAACAGCAAAGGCGGGGACGCGCCGACGCTGGTCACTCGCGAAGAAGAAGCCGTATCTCGGGTCAACGCCAACTGGATCGAACAGCGCAGCCGCTTCATGCTGGATACAGTGGCCGAAATGACGACCGAGACCAACGCCGAGGGGCTGGAACGCGTGCTTTATGTGATCATCACCGGTGGCAATCACACGAGTCACATCAATTCGATCCTCACGGCCAGGGTTCCCGAAAAACCCGAAGTGTTTACCAAGGGCAATGAGTTGGTGACTCACGCGTTCTTCAATTTCGAGGGCAACGCATGAAGTTCGAAGACGCGAAGGAGCAGCTCGGGCGGGTCAGCCAAGCGCTGACGCAGCTCGAGTCGAAGGGCAACTTGCTCGACGACATCGCGTGGCCGCGCGAGCTCGAAGAGCAGTTCTTTGCCGCGCAATGCCAAGAACTTCCCGCGCCGCACTACGACGTCGACCGTGACACGTTGAACGACGAGAACGCGCGGCTCGATGCTCTGGCCCGGTCGATCGAAGGCGACGAGCCCATCGCACGTTTTCTGCGCGCCGCAGTGCTCTCCGCCGTCGATCGCAACCGGCTTCTGTTGGCGCTCGGCACCCAGCAATTCGGCGTCATCTCGCGCGAGATTTACGGCGGCGCGCGCACGCAATTCTGGGGCGGTCCCACGAACCTCGACTTGGCCGATCATCTGCTCGAGCGCTTGAAGATCATCGGTTGGGACGAGGCGAAAGACCGAGCCGCCGAGCCGCTGAGCGCGGGCCAGCTAGTAGCCGAGATCCAGCGGCGCTTAGCGTCGCATCAGCCGAAGCTCGAGGTCGCTGTCGTGCTCGATCCGCGCTGCACGTCAAAGGCGATCGCCGGCGCGACGCGAGTGCGCGTGCGGCCCGACGCGGTCTTCGAGCCTTGGGAGGCGGAGGGGCTCTACGTGCACGAAGTGGAGACCCACGTGTTCACCTCGCGCAATGGTGCCGCGCAGCAGTTGGCGGCGTTCCTCAAAGCGGGTGGTCCGCGCACGACACCGACGCAGGAAGGGCTCGCCGTGTTCGCGGAGTTGCATCACCACGCACTGGCGACGTCGCGCCTAGAACGGCTCGCGGTGCGCGTGAAGATGGTCGAGATGGCCGAGGACGGCGCGAACTTTCTCGAGTTGCATCGTTATCTGACTCAGCGTGGCGTTTCGGCGCGCGATGCCTATTTCGACGCGGTCCGGATCTGTCGTGGCGGCTTGGTCGAGGGTGGCGCGCCGTTCACCAAGGACGCGTGTTATCTCGCGGGGCTGTTGCAAGTTTACGCCTTCCTCGCCGTCTTCGTCAGGGCCGGCATGCGCGACGAGATCGAGATGCTCGTGGCCGGTCGCATCGCGCTCGAAGACATCGCCGCGCTGGTCGAGTTGCGCGCGCACGGGTTGCTCTCTCGACCCGTGCATCGGCCGACGTGGCTCGCCAATTGGGGCACGCTCTTGCCCTATTTCGCCTTCACGTCCTTCATTGACTCAGTCGGCCTGGTGGAAGTCGAAACGCACTACGAAAGACTGATCGAGCTCGCTCGAGCGGCGCATCCGAATTCGAACGCGCCGAGTTCTCGCGCCCCATGATTGCGAGAGGGTAGCTCATTGGGCGTGAGCGTTCGCCAATTGCGTTTGGCCAGCGGTGGTGCCGCTCGGAGGCGAGTGTTCGTCGGCGCTGTTGTCAGGACGTGGCGACGAGTCGAGCGCATTGATGAGGTCGGTGTGCCATAACCAGACGAGACGCAGTTCATTGCGGTCCCGCATGGTTCGGATTAACACTGCATCCGGGCTGTGCGGCAAGCCCGAGAGGTTACGTCGCCAGCGCGGTAAGCTCTCGCTGGAGAGGAATTCCTCGACGTTCGAGGCGTAGACCGCGCTGACGCGCAGGGATTGTTGGTTCAGATGAGCGGCGAGCCCGGCGAACGTCTTTTCGCCGGCGAAGTCGCCAACGAGGGGGACGATGCGTCCAGCGAGCTCCAGTTGCCGGACCCGTTCGAACGCGTTCGGATCGGCCAGGAAGTGCCGCTCCACGCCGTTCGAGTCCGTGGAGCGAAGTAGCGCTTCGAATGTCGGCTTCGACGTCTTGTGACGCCCATCGCGCAGGTTCAAACCGTGCTCGAAGAACGCGTGGAGCATGCGGGCGAGCGCAGATTCGTCGCCGGCTTCGAGCGGCACCTGCCACTCATCGCGCATCCGCGTCAGCGTGCGCGCCAAGAGCCCAGCGTGGACCTGCGGGTTCGGCACGGCTGAGTTTATGTTCCGAATCAACGCTTCGGCGCCGCCTGCGGTTGTGCTCGCTGGCACTGGCGCTTCGGGCTGGGATGCGTTGCTCCGCTTGGGCAGCTCTCGACCCAAACACAAGCGCAACCACTCATCGGCAGTGCGCGCTTCGATGAACATCGAGCGGAACAGCAGGTGCAGGAGCATGTTGTCCCGGCGGATGTCCACCACGAACGCCAGCGTTGGATTCGCGGCTGCGATGAACGTGAGGTTCTGCTCGGGGCCAACGCCGACGAAGACGCCGCCTTCGTTCGCCCGCTGACTCAATTCGGGCAAGGGGAGGGTGAAGTTGCGCTCGTTGGAGATCGGCGCTGGCCGGCCAAAGTTACCCCCGGGCTCCGAGAGCCGCGCGATCAACGCGCCGAACTCGGCGTGGGTCGATTCATCGCCGCTTTGACTCTCGAGGTCAGGCCCTCGCTCGCGCTTTTGGCAGCCCCAGGCGACGCACGCGAGGCAGAGCGCGAACAGCCAAACCCTCGCGCTCGAATGGCGGTATCTCAAAGACTCGTGGCGGCTCGCCCTCATGCGCAGTTGTGACGGCACCTCGTGCGCGGGACATAACATCGAGCCCAACTCTACCGCCAGAAAAACGACCGAACCTTCGCTACGGCTTTGGGATCCCCCCGGCGCCGGGCAATCGAATCACAAGACGTTAACCGTCGCCCACCCGTGCGCCGGAATGCCGAATTGCCACAGGCGCTCGCCCATTTCGAGCGTCACGTCGCGGTCCAGCTCGTCGGGGTTGTGAACGACCGCGACCACGCCACCGTCGGGGTTCTTGAACGCCAAGGTTTCTAGGCTCACGCGCTCTGCAGTCGCGAGGATCCGGACCGCGCCGGGCTCGATGAAATAGGAGAAGTGCCGAAACACGAAATAGGCCGGCGTCGCGCGCAGCGAATTCGTCGTCGGATCCACGACGAGCAGGGAGTTCTTGGGCCACGGCCTCACCGTGTTCAATCCCTCGTCGTGATGGTCGAGCACCATGTTCCAGGCAAAGTACGCGTTGACGCCGGCTTCGAGCCAAGTCTTCAGCAAGACCCAAGTGCGCTCCCCAAACGCAAAGTCGTTGGGTGCATCATCCGGATTGAAGGTCGAAGCCTCCCAGGGGTTGTTGCCGGGCTCGTGTTGCGTCTGGATGATGGGCAGACCGTAGTCTGCTCGCAGGGTGGGGATCAGGCTCGAGGTGTCCCACGACAAGCCGAAACCGTGTACGAACTGCGCCGCGATCGGATCGGCCATCACGTCGCTGGGCAACGTTGCATACTGCCCTTCGCCAAACGCGCCGAGCCAGATCTCCGATGCAATCTCGCGCTGTTGAAACAAGGGACCGAGGTGTTCACCCACAAACTGCGACAGGGTAACGGCGTCCCACGCACAAGACGGCAAATCGTCCTCGAACGTGATGTCGTTCTGCACGTGAATCGCTTCGATATCGAACCCCTCGTCGGCATACGCCTCGACGTAGCGCGCCAGATAGAGGGCATACGCCGCGAGCACCTCATCATCCGTGCGGATCTGGCCTCGATCCATGCTCGACGTGGTCTTCATCCAAGCCGGCGGGCTCCAGGGCATCGCGATCAGCCTGAGATCAGGGTTCACGTTCAGCGCTGCATCGAGAAACGGGATCAAATGCAGTTCATCGCGCTCGATCGAGAAGTGATCCATCGCAAGATCGCCGTCTTCGTCGTCCAAGCTGTAGCGATCGAGCGCGAAGGCATCAGCCCCAATCGGTAGGCTGCCCCAGGCGAAGCGCGCGCCCTCGTTCGCATCGAAGAGCAGGCGCATCGCACGCGCTCGTTCTTCGGGTTCGAGCTGCTCCAACGCCACCCAGCCGCTCTCGTCGAAGGTGCCACCAAAGCCTTCCCAGGTTTGGAACTGCGTCTCGGGATCGAGCACGATGTCTGCATTCACATCGACCCCCTCCGTCAATTGGCCCTCGACCCAAAACGCATCCGCGCT
>DATAHU010000300.1:0-61263 GCA_036263015.1 Polyangiaceae bacterium
GCGGCCCATCAGTGTGCTGTCCTTTCGCGGGACCGAGGACACCCGGGTTCCCTACGAAGGCGGGCCTTCGTCGGTCGTGCCGGGCATGCCGATCACTTTCCTCGGCGCGAAAGAGAGCGTCGCTCGCTGGGCGGAGATCGATGGTTGCAGCGGCTCGGCCTCCGCAGAAGACGAGCACGGGTGCGCTTACTATTCCGGGTGCACGGCAGGGGTCGAGGTTGGCTTGTGCACGCAACACGGCGGCATGGAAGCACCCGGTGACGCGAACGTCGCCTGGCCCGTGCTCGCGCGACACCATCTGTGAGGGCTGCTTCGACGGGCCCTCGCGAACCCCGGCCAGCACCTAGCGAGTACGGCCGGGTTCACTCTTCGCGTCAAGCGACGTCGGGCAAGCGACGCCGGGTAAGCTCAGTGCTTGACCCTCAATGTTCGGCAGCGGTGGTCGCGGCCTTGCGGCGATTGCGCGCCTGGATTTCGGGACTTTCTGCCACAGCCATGCCGACCAGGCGGAAGCCCTCGGCGAAGTGCTTCAGACCCGTGCGCACGATCTCGGGGTGCGCCTCGCCCACGTCGGGGTAGCCGCGGCCCTCAGCGTCGGGTTTGACGGCGCCCCAATTGCCGAACAGACGACCCCACTCGCTCTTGAGCGCCGCTTCGACGCGCGGCTTGCCGTAGGTCGGATACCAGAACAAGTCGTGATAACTCACGCTCGCCACGTAAGCCCACGGCGCGAGCCAGGTCTTGAGTGACCACTCCACGGGCTTCTTCAACGGACCCCAGTAGATGCGGTGTTGGTTGCGCGAGGCGAACGTCATCTTCTTGAACGGGCCGTCGAAGTGCCAGTTCTGTTGGCCCGCGTCTACGTCACCCACGAGCTCGATGTCACGCGGATCGCCCACGCCCAGACCTTGCTCGTGTGCCAAACGCACGAACTTCAGATCGCGCATCGGGTCGAAGCCCATCAACTTGCCCGCAACCGCGTCGATCGCGACCTGATCGTCAGAGGCTAACAGCACGTTCTTGACGTGGGGCACCATGCAGCGCGGTCCGGGACCATCGCCGGCAAACGTGCCGTCCATCACGGCGAACACGCCGCGGTGGATCTTCTTCTGAATCATCAACAAGTCGACCAGCGTCTCGTGAATCACGGGATGCGTCCAATGTCGATGCTCGTTGAGCAAACCGCCGAAGGCGTTCTTCATCGCGCCCGTCGTGGTCGTGAAGATGTGTGTCTTGATCGTCGGCAGGTGAATGATGTTCTCGCCGATGAAGCGCTTCGGAATGCTGAAGCCCTTCGGGTAAACCTCGTTGAGACACAGGAACTTCTTGGTCAGATCGCCGACCGCGTCGCGCACGTCGATCCACTCTTCACCTTCGTACAAGTGGACGTTGCGTAGGCCGTGCGCCTGAACCACGTCGATCTGCTTGTTCTCGCGCTCACCCAGATGCGCGTCGATCACGACCGTACGGTTGTGACAGGCGTGGATTAACTTGGGATCGTAGCCGTCCGCTTTCATGGTGCGGATCACGCCTTCGAGCTGCCACGGCGTCGTCGACGAACCGGGGTAGAAGAAGTGCCACGAGATGTTGACCTTCAGCGCGGTATCGGCGCTCTTGTCAACCACCTGCTGGTAGCCAGCGAGGTTCATCACGCGCTGATAATCCGCCAGCACTGTGGCGGGCGTGGTGCGTACGATTGCGACCTTTGATCGAGCCATGGCGAGAGGGTTTGGCAGAGCCGGCGTCAAACACAAGCCCCGCCGCCATCTGGGTCTTCGATTCCATCAAAACTGCATAGAGCACGACCCCAAAGGCCAACGCCCCGTACAAAAGTCAGAGGGCCCACCTCGCAGGTGGCGAAGTGGGCCCTCATTTTTCGGTTCAATCGGACAGGTGTTCGACCGAGTCTCCCTTGGAACCACCACCGAGCAGGCCGCCGGAAGTGCCTTCCAGCGAGTCCGCGATGGGCTCCAAGGCTGCGGCCAGGACCTCGCTCATGTCGGAGGCGAAAATCACCTCGAGGTCACGCAGCACGACCTGAGGGATCTCGTCCAAGTCGCGTTGGTTCTTCTCGGGCAAGACCACCCTGCGAATACCAGCGCGATGGGCCGCCAAGACCTTGGCCTTGATGCCGCCGACGGGCAACACGCGTCCGCGCAGGGTGCACTCACCGGTCATTGCCGTATCCGAGCGCACGCGGCGCCCAGTGAGCAAGGAGGTGAACGCCGTGAAGATCGTCACACCCGCCGAAGGTCCGTCCTTGGGCACGGCACCTGCCGGCACGTGGATGTGCAGATCGCTCTTGTCGAGTCGAGTCGAGTCGATGCCGAGTTCACGGGAGTGGCTGCGTACGTAACTCAGCGCGGCCCGCGCCGACTCTTTCATCACGTCGCCCAACTTGCCGGTGATCTCGAGTTGCCCCTTACCGGGCATCTGCGTGGTTTCGATGAACAGGATGTCGCCACCGACGGGCGTCCAAGCCAAGCCCGTCGCAACACCCGGCACCGCCGTGCGCTCCGCGACTTCTGCGAAGAAGCGGCGCTTGCCGAGATACTCCGTGACGTTGTTTGCATCGACCTCGATGTGCAGTTCGGGCTCCTTCACGCGACGCTTCGAGTACTCGAGCGCGACCCGACGGGTCACGCGCATGATCTCGCGGTCGAGTTGGCGCACGCCCGCTTCACGCGTGTAGTCCGCGATGATGCTCGACAGCGCGCTCTCACCGAAGGCCAGCACGTCTTCCGGCACGCCGCTGTCGCGCAAGCGCTTCGGAATCAAATGCTTGCGAGCGATCTGAACCTTCTCGGCTTCGGTGTAACCGCCGAGCTCCACGATCTCCAAGCGATCGCGCAGTGGCGCCGACAGAGTTTCGAGCGTGTTGGCGGTCGCGATGAACATCACCTCGGACAGATCGAAGGGCGTCTCCAAGTAGTGATCGGTGAAGTTCTTGTTCTGTTCGGGGTCGAGCACCTCGAGCAGTGCCGCCTCGGGTGAACCACCCCAACCGGTGCCCAATTTGTCGATCTCGTCGAGTAACACGACCGGGTTCTTGACCTTGGCCTTGCGCAGCGCATGGATCACGCGACCCGGCAGTGCACCGACGTAGGTTCGGCGATGACCGCGGATCTCGGCTTCGTCGCGCACGCCACCCAGCGCGATCCGCACCAAAGGACGGCCAGTGGCGTCCGCGATGCTCTGACCGAGTGAGGTCTTGCCCACACCAGGCGGACCTACGAGCGCCAGGATGGTGCCCCGCGGGTTACCGGACAGGTTGCACACGGCCATGTGCTCGAGGATGCGCTTCTTGACGTCATCAAGACCGAAGTGATCGGCGTCCAACTGCTCGGCGATCTTGTCGATCTCGACGTTGGCTTCGGCGCGCTTCGACCAAGGCAGATCCGCGATCCACTCGAGATACGTGCGGATCACGTGTCCTTCGGGGCCTTGCTTGGCGCTGTCCAAGCGCTTGAACTCGCGTTCGACGATGGTTCTGACGTCTTCGGGCAGCTCAGCCTCGTCGAGCTTCTGACGAAGCGCATCGAACTCTGCTCCGCCGCCATCGTCGCCGAGCTGCTTCTTGATCGCGCGCAGCTGCTCGCGCAAAATGGCTTCGCGCTGTTGTTTGCCGAACTGCTCGCGCACGTCCTTGTTGATTTCGTCGCGCAGCTTGGCCGTAGTCGCTCGCTCACCCAGCAACTCGACCACCTTGCGCAAGCGATCGCTGGCATCGGTCGAAGCCAAGAGCTGCACGCTCGGTTCGAGCTCGAGTTCGAGCCCAGCAGCGATCACGTCTGCCAGCAGGCCAGGGTCGGTACCGCGCTCGGGGATCTCACCCAGCGCGCCGCCACTCTTCTGAATGCTCGTCAATTGTTCGCGCAGAGCTTCTGCCAGCAAGCCGGCTTCGCGCGGGTCGCGAGCCGTCTCTTCCAGCCATTCACCTCGAACACGCAGGTACGGCAACGAGCCGTCGAGTTCCTGCAGGCGGAAACGGCCGAGACCTTCGAGGCCGATGCGGTACGTGTTGTCGCCAGCCCGCGACGTCTGCACGACACGCGCGTACGTGCCGTATTCGTGCAGATCCTTCAAGCGGGGTTCGCTCGTGCGGCCGGAACGTTGAGCAACGACTGCGACCACGTCGCCCACATGTACGCCGTGGACGAGGGCGACCGAACGCGGTCGACCTACGGAAAACACTTGAGACGTTCCGGGAAACAGAATGGCGGCCCGGAGCGGCAAGAGGGGTACGAAAGATTCGGGAACGGGCGCTCCACCGCGGAGCTTTCTTTCTTGTTGCGACATAGGCGTTTACCAATCACCCCAACTGCACGACGCGGCCGCTCACGACGTGTGAACGGCGGCTGCAGCCGGGATTCGGGCAAAACTAACCCCCGCTAGTGACCTGTCAACCCAGTCGCGCAAAACAAGCGCCACGCGAGCATGCGAGTGCCCGCGCCGGAATGAACCGGAACGAGCGCGCACAAGTTAAATCGAGCGCAGGACTTGTCGAGCGCCGGAGCGTTCTTTAGAAACTCGGGCTGGCGGCGTCGGCCGGGGAGGATTCGCCGAGCAAGCGACGCGGGCGGCGCAGGGCAGAGCTCGCTCGGCGTGCGCGACGTTCGAGTACGCGGGTGAGGGCTACGAACCCCTGTCTCTTGCTCGCCACAGGTAAACGCCCTTGGTTGTTTCGCCAATCGAAGTCCGCTCACGCTGCGTATTCGCTGGGGTTCTCGGCTGACGCCTCGGGCCAAACCAACTCGAGGTCGAGCTCAGGGGTCTGCCGCAGGGTGCCGTAGGCAGGACAATTGCGAACCACCCGATCGAGCGATGCCTTGTACTTGTCTGCAATGCCCGGCGGCAGGTGAACCTTCAACGTGAAGCGCGAGAGGCGGGGAAACGGCTCCGTGGTCTTTTCGGTCTCGATTGTTCCTCGGGGTCCTTTCCAATGCGAGGCTAGGTTCTGAAGCTAAGAGCCGGCAGGGAGACAACGGGTTCGGGCCGGCCGTCTTTTTCACTCGGTGCCGACTCGTCACGGTGACAAACCGTTGATGACGCGTCAGCGCGTCTATCGCCGCGCTCGGACGTTCACGGGTGAACACAGCGCAACGCCCTTGCTGAACCACCGTCGCGCGCCGTGACACATGACCAGGCGCGTCATTGTTCATCTTCGCCAATTAGCGCTCGCGTGAAGCCAAGGATCCACAACGCAGTGCGACATCGATTAGCTTGGCGAAACGGCAAAACTTGCCGAAGGCACTGCATCTTTGCGCGGGAATCAACAAAGCAAGTGAGCGTCTCGCAGGGAGACACGCATCCCAAACATCGGTGGAACAGCGTTCACCCAAAGAACAACACGCACCGCTATTTGCAGCTTGAATACGGACACGCGTTGCCGAATGATTGGCAGCAATCAAGAGCGGGAATGCAAAGCGTGCGGCAAGTAACTGCCGTTCACCCCCCGCGCAACAAGAGAGAGTCCGCGGGGGTTCGAGACCTGCCTGCAGTGCAGGCATTTGGCAAAAAAGGAGAGGTTCGATGTTTTGGAAAAACCATTGGAATGGAATGGTGCGAGGGGGGATCTTGCATCGCAGTCTGAGCCAGCTCTGGCTGTGCTTGTTGTTTCTGGTTGGTTGCTCAGCACGCTTCGAAGCGTCTGACGTGAAACAGAGTGAGGTGGAACAGTCCGGCGCTGACCTGACCACAGCGGCGGGACCTGGTGCGACGAGCAAGACGAAGCAAACGAAGGCGGCCAAGGCCGAGTCGTTGGCCCCCGGACAACGCGTTGTCTGGGTGAAGATGAAGGCGGCCGCGTCGCTGAGCGTGCAGGCCCAGCCCAAGGCTTGGAAAGCGCGCGGCGAAGCGGTGTACAAGTCGTTGACGAACGCCGCCAAGTCCGGTCAGGCATCGTTGCGCACGACGCTCGATCAAAAGCACGTCAGCTACAAGTCGTTCTGGGCGGTCAACGCCTTGCGCGTGGTTGCCGACGACGCGACGATCAACGAGATCAAAGGACGTTCGGACGTCGCGAGCGTGGTGGATGATTACCGCATCGAAATCCCGGAGCCAAACCCGGGCCGCGTCGAGCAAGCGGTGCAGGGCATCGAGTGGAACATCGCCAATGTGCGGGCGCCCGAAGCTTGGAATTCGTTCGGTACGCGCGGCGAAGGTGTCGTCGTGGCGACGATCGACACGGGCGTGCAATACGACCATCCTGCGTTGGCGCGCCAGTATCGCGGTCACAACGCCGATGGCAGCATTGACCACAACTACAACTGGTTCGACCCGGCAATGATGTGTGGCGGCGCGCCCTGCGACAACGCGGGGCACGGCACTCACACGATGGGTACGATCGTCGGTGACGACGGGGGCGACAATCAAATCGGTATGGCGCCGGGCGCGCGTTGGATCGCTGCCAAGGGTTGCGAAGACTTCTCGTGTTCGCTCGAATCATTGATCGCAGCGGGTCAGTGGATGCTGGCACCGACCGACAGCAGCGGCGCCAACCCGCGTCCTGATTTGCGTCCGAACATCGTGAGCAACTCGTGGGGCGGCGGCGGCGGAAGTGACTTCTACCGCGATATCGTCAATGCGTGGGTCGCGGCTGGCATGTTCCCGGTGTTCGCGAACGGCAACGCCGGGTCGAGCTGCGGAAGCTCCGGTTCACCTGGCGACTACCCCGAGTCCTATTCGGCTGGCGCTTACGACATCAACAACTTGATTGCCGACTTCTCGAGCCGCGGGGCTTCGTTCTACGGCGTGGTCAAGCCCAACATCTCGGCTCCCGGCGTCAACGTGCGCAGCTCGGTTCCCGGCAACGGTTACGAAGCTTTCGACGGCACTTCGATGGCCACGCCTCACGTGGCGGGCGCGGTGGCGCTGTTGTGGTCGGCAGCGCCCGCTGTTGCGGGCGACATTGCCGCCACGCGTGAACTATTGAATACCGGCGCCGTCGACCACGAAGATCTGTCGTGCGGTGGTGATCCGGGCAACAACAACGTCTACGGTGAAGGTCAGCTCGACATCGTCTCGACCCTCGATATCGCCCCGATCGGACCGACGGGCTACCTGGCTGGCACGGTGCAAAGCGACGCCGGCCTGCCCATCGCGGGCGCCGATTTGACCGTCACGGGAGACCACGTGCGCCACGTGCACAGCGGCCTCGCGGGCGACTACAGCGTGCGCTTACCGGTCGGCAGTTTCCAAGTCACGGCTCACGCCTTCGGCTACTTGCCGAGCGACGCGACCAACGTCGATGTGCAGCAAGACGCGACCACGCAATTGGACATCACTATGACGACCGCGCCAACCTTCGCGGTCGAGGGCACGATCACCGATAGCGACGGCACGCCGGTGGAGGGTGCGACCGTGAGTCTGCCGGGCACGCCGCTCGAGCCAGTGCTCAGCGACGACATCGGCTTCTTCGTGTTTCCGACGGTGCCGGTTGGAGATTACCACTTGACGGCATCTGCCGGTGGTTGCTTCAGCGATGCCAGTGCCGACATCAGCGTTGGCGCCGACGTCGTGCTGGATCTCCAGCTCCAGCAGAAACACGACGCTTACGGTTACGTGTGCACGCGCGGCCAATTCGATTACTTGAATGGCAGCACGCTGGTACTCAGTGGAGACGACGCCGCGACCACGGTGAGCTTGCCGTTCTCGTTCCCGTTCTACGGAACTTCGGTCAACCAGATCGGCGTTTCGACCAACGGCTTCGTGTCATTGAAGCCGTCGAGCGATCTCGGAGACGTGATGATCCCGAACCCGAACGAGCCCAATGGCGCTGTGTTCGCGATGTGGGACGACTTGGTCACCGGAGACGGTATCTACACGGCAACCGTGGGCACCGCCCCGAACCGCAAGTTCGTGATCGAGTGGCGCAACACGTTCTTCTTCGGCGGCGATCCGGACGTGGTCAACTTCGAGATCGTGCTCGGTGAGAACGGTCAAATCACCACGCAATACACCGGCTCGAGCGGTCAACGCGGCCGCGGCACGGACGCATCGATCGGAATCGAGAACCCGACGGGCAGCGACGGTATCCAGTATTCGTTCCACCAAGCCGCGCTCGATGGGGATCAAGCGGTCGTGTACTCGATCCCGCACGCTGGTTTCGTCGAAGGCAGCGTTACCGATGCCAACGATCATCTCGCCATTTCCGGCGCTAAGATAACACTGCTACACAGTGATGGTTCGTCGACCATCGGCTCCACTGACAGCAGCGGTCACTACCGCATGCTGGTCAGCGCCGGCTCGTACGGTCTGTCGATCACGCGCAACAACTACGCGACCTACTCGGCACAGGTGACGGTCGTCGAGAACCAGACCTCGACCCAGAACGCAGCCCTGAAAACCGCCAAGGGCGTGCTCACGCCTTCGACGCTGCAGCTCGTGCTCGAACAGAACACGACGCGCACGCGAACTTTGAGCTTGAGCAACGCTGGCACCAGCAACTTGACCTACTCGTTGCTCGAGTCGGGCGGGCGGCTGCAAGTGACGGCGCGCACGGCCAAACGCAAGCGAGCGACGAACGTCGATCCGTTGGCGCACGACACTCGCGGGCTGTACTCTGACAACGTCGCCGCCACGGCGGCGGTGACCCCGGCCAACGCGGGCGACGTGATTTCCTCGTTCTCGACGGGATTGAGCCTCGGTTGGGGTATCGGCCAAGATTCGAACCTGTGGATCTCGGACGTCTTCGCGGTGTCCAACTTCGAATACGACGTGACGGGTAACCCCACTGGGACGAGTCACGCGACGCCCTGGGCCGGAGAATGGGCCGCAGACATGGCCTTCGATACGGCGCGTAACCTGATGTGCCAGCTCTCGGTGGGTGGCGACGGCGCTGTCCACTGCTGGGACCCCGCATCGGGCGATGTCGTCGACACGTTGACCGGAACTTGGAGCAACAGCCTCCAGCGCGGTCTCGCATACCGCTCGGACGATGACAGCTTCTACGTCGGTGGCTGGGGCGAGGGCATCGTCTATCACGTTGCCGGACCGAGCTCTGCGAATCCGGGTGAAGTGATCTCGTCATGCGCTCCCGCAGATGGCGACATCTCGGGTCTCGCCTACAACGGCGCCGCTGGCGTTCTGTGGGTGGCGACCAACAGCATGACGGACACGATCTACGAGCTGAACCCCGACGACTGCACGGTGTTGGCCAGCTTCCCGCCACCCCAAGGCGGCGGCTTCCAGGGCGCAGGCTTGGAGATGGACCAGGAAGGCAACTTGTGGGCGGTCGCACAGTCGCCCAACAACGTGTACTTGGTCGAAACCGATGTCCCCACCATCGGTGACATCCCCTGGTTGACGCTTTCGCCGACCAGCGGCCAATTGGCACCTGGCGCGAGCCAGAACGTGCAGCTCACGATCGACACGCATGGACTAACTCCCGGATTGTACCTGGGTAGCGTGTTCCTGCAGTCGAACTCGGGCCGCGAGCCCCTGATCCGAATCCCCGTGAGTCTCGTGGTTTCCGCATACCTGAAGGGATTGAACGCAGGCGGCTCCGCCTTCACCGATTCCAATGGGAACCCGTGGCTTGCCGACCAAGCGTGGCGCAGCGGCAGCTTCGGCTACATGCAGCGAGGCAGCGTCAACACGACGCGCTCGGCCATCTCGGGCACCGTGGACGATCGGCTCTACCAAGACCAGCGCGAAGATCCGTACGCCTATCGCTATGACAACGTTCCGAACGGGGTCTACGAAATCGATTTGCGCTTTGCGGAGCTCGCCCAAGTGCGCTTGGGTCAGCGCTTGTTCGACGCGATCGTGGAAAATACGTTGGTGTTACCCGCGCACGACATTCAATACGAGGTGGGTCGCAACGCTGCCGATGATCAGCACTTCTTCGTCGAGGTCACCGATGGTCGACTCGACGTGCGTCTGATCACGCGCACGCGCAATCGGCCACCGGTCTTGAATGCAATCCGCGTGACGCATCGACCCGATCGCTGAGCACCGGAGGCGAGCCGAGGCGCCAACCGCGCCTCGGCCGAGTTCGTGAACTGAAGCCCGCCAAGTTCGACTTGGCGGGCTTCGTCATTTTGGGTGGTCGCGTCAGGCGTCCTGTGGTTCAGCGAACTCGGCGCGAAACTGCAGCAAGTGTTGCCCAATCTCTTCGGCGTGATGCACTCGAATCGCCAACGTGTAAGTTCCAGTGGTGAGTCCGAGCCACGCGATCTGAGGACCCGGCCAACCTTTGGGTGAGTTGCCGGCGTGCCAGTCGATGTAGAGGAAGTAGATGCCGTGACGATCGGGACTTTCGACGACGCTCACGCTTTGGACGTTGTTGGCCTTCGTCAAGGCCTGACCTCTGGAATTCCAGAGCGTCACGTCGAAGTTGTTGGCAGTGAGCCCAGTGACGACGGAGCGCCCCGCGTCGATCGTGAGATTCAGCACCAACGCGAGCCTGCCCGAAACGCCCGAGTAGACGGGGATGGGTTGGCCATCGACTCCAAAGACGTGTTGTATGTTTACGAGTGACATCAATCGACTCCTCCCGAAGCGGGGTGCGCTTCTGGGACGCCAAGTACTACGTTCGAAGCTCAGCGAACACCCTCGTAACCTCGCAAGGCGTGCGCCGGTCGGCGACCTGGGACTCAGCGCTAACCAGCGAGAAGCAGCCGCGCGGGCGGCGCGGGAGCATTTCGTGCCCGGGGAGGACCAACTTGTCCCCTACCCCCACCCCCGGCTTGTTCTAGCCTTGGGAGTGTGAACACGCAGTTGCTGATCGATCAAATCGTGCGCCAGACGACGGTGCTCATCGCCCAATTGGCGACCAGCGGAGGCGTCCGAGCACCACTGGCGCACGTCGCCAATCAAGTCTTCCTCGAGCTGGCCCGCGAATTGGAGGCGCAGGGCATCAGCAAGAAGGTGAGTGCCGACATGTTTGGTCTAGCGCTGCGCAGCTATCGGCGGCGCATCCAGAGGTTGAGCGAAAGCCAAACCGATCGCAGTCGTTCGCTTTGGGAGGCCGTGCTCGACTTCACCAGTCAAGGGCGCATGGTCACGCGTCAAGAGATCTTGAAGCGCTTCTTCAGAGACGAAGAGACGTTCGTGGCAGGCGTATTGCGCGATTTGTGCGAATCAGGGCTCGTCTTGCAAACCGGCAAGGGACGCACGGCGGCCTATCGCGCCGCAACGCGCGATGAACTGATCCAAGTGAACGACCGCGACGAGGGCGTCAGCGAGCTGCTCTGGACGTTCATCTATCGCGAAGGTCCGCTCAGTCGCAGCGAGCTCAGTCAGCTCGTGGGCACCGATCGCGAGACCACCGACGAGATGTTGACAGCCTTGATCGAGACCGGGCGCGTCCAAGAGTCCGCGGAGGGCAAGCTCAGGGCGCGCTCCGTGCTCTTGTTGGCCGAAGCTGGCGTGGGCTGGGAAGCGGCGATGTTCGATCACTACCAAGCCGTCGTGCAAACCCTGTGTCAGCGCTTGTCTGCTGGCGATGAGGAGACGCTCAAGCTCTCCGGCGGCAGCACTTACCGTCTCAACGTCTGGCGTGGCCACCCGCTGGAGCAAGAAGTCAAAGGGGCGCTCGCGAGCTTTCGCAAGCTGCACAGCGATCTGCGCGAACGCGTGCAGCGCTACAACACCGAGCACGGCCTGCCCGACCAATACGAACAAGTGACGCTGTACGGCGGTCAATCGATCACGGCGCAAGACCGCGACGACGAATGACGCTTTCACAACTCGCACTCAGAGCACCCTCACCCGTCAACTCAATACATTCACACGATGACCCCACCCATGTCTGTCCAATTTCGAATCAACGGTCGCGCATTGTCCTTCAGTCTCGTTCTGGTACTGGCACTCGCTTGCGGCGCGTCGAGCAAACCCAACGCGGAGAGCGAAACGCACTTCTTGAAATGTGAGAGCGACCAGGACTGCGCGGGCAATGGTGATGCCGTGTATTGCGTGAAGAAGCTGTGCAAGGCTGAAGCCGCACCTACAACACCCCCAGACGACGCTAGCGCGTCACCCGTCGACGCCTCGACGAGCAACTCGACCAGCAGTGATTCGTCTAGCTCCGGCGGCCCTGACGTCACCGCGGTCGTAACGGATGCTGGTTCGGACAACCAAGTCGACGACACGAGTGCGCCTGGGACGAGTGAACGAGACGGGGGCGCCGCTGTCAGTTGCGAGCGGTACGCGGACGTGACGGACGCCAGCAGCGTGAGCATCACGGTCAGCAACCACCGCGCGCGTCCGATTGGCATCGCGGGCAGACTGACGGTACCCGTTCGGGTCGAGTCTCAGAACCCCGACGCGCCGGGAGCCTGGACGAATTTCTCCGATCAAAGCTGTGGCTCAGCGCCCAGCGGACAGCTTGGCGGGCCCACGATCGACCTGCAGCCCAACGCGTTGTTGGTCCCGCCAGGTGATTCGATCACCGTCGAATGGAACGGCCTGGTGGGCAGCACCGTGCCCTTCCCTTCGCAATGCTGTGAGGACGGCGCCCTCAATCCATGCCCAGCGGAGTGCATCTTGCAACGAGAAGCCTCCTTGGGCAGCTACCTCGCGCACGTCAGCTACGCCGAGCTCAGCGACGACGCGGCTGCCAACTGCACAGCAACTCCAGACACGTGCAGCGTTGGAGATGCCGTGACCACGGTCATCGACGCACCGTTCACCCTCGACGCAACGCGCGTCGTGAGCCTCGAAGTGCCGCCGGACAGCGAAGCATTGAGCTGCGAAGCGCTCGCGACACAACCGATGCAAAATGACGTCACGCTGCGCGTGCACAACGAGTTCGCGAGCCCGATCTTGTTGGACGCGCCGAGCTCTTGCCCGGACTACTTCAGCGTCACGTCGAACGTGCAGGCCACGCCCGGCACCTGGACGACGTTGTGGTGCGGGGGCTCGTGCGTGGGCGCCAACATGCCGCAACCGACCTGCGGCGAATGCGTGACGCCCAACGGCATCGTCCTCGCGCCGGGTGCAACGACGGATTTCAAGTGGCCTGGCACCGTCTTTCAGCACGCGGACTTCCCAGTAACCTGTTGTACCGAAGGCGGGTGCCCTGCTGCATGCGAATACGAACAAGCGGCCGCACCAGGTGAACACCTGCTCAATTTGCACTACAGCGTGGCAACGCAACAGCAGGCCGACACCTGCTCTTCGAATCCAGACAATTGCGAACTATTGACCCGCAACGGAGCAACCCCCACCGAAACGTCTTTGTCGTTCGACTACGACCCGAGTCAGCCGCTGGTCGAGATTTCACTCGGCGAATCGCCTTGAGTCTCCGCTGTGTTTCTTCTCTCGAGATCGCGAGCACCCCTCGTGCCGGCACCTGACCCATCAGGGCTGTTGCGGGTTGAAAACGTGCCGCGTACTATTCAGACGTGCGCGGGGGGTCGCTTTCTCGGGAGAAGAATTCGATGGAAAGAGACTCTGCAGCCTCGCCGCGCAAGCCGATCAGCGTACCGCCACCTTCCAATCGGGGAGGTGTCTCCGAGAGAGGCCTTGCTTCGGACAGGCCCCCGGCGTCCGACAGGCTGCCAGCGTCGAGCCGCGGTCCGGCGTCCAGCAGGCCTCCCGCCTCCATCGCGGGCTCGGGACGGCGCTCTTCGATGCCGCCGAGTGACCACCCGGCGTTCGAGTTTCGAGAAGAGTTGTTGCCGCTCTCGTTGCTGATCACTCGGCGCACCCTCACGGTCGCCGATACAGAGCCGTTGTTCGACTACTATCGGGGCCTTTGCCAGCGCCGGATTCGATTCGTCGCGATCAGCGACGTGCGCGCCTCGACCAACGCCCCAGACGCCAAGACTCGCAAATGCATTGCCGACCATTCGAACGCCTTTGCCGAGCTAGCGAAGGAGTGGTCGGTGGGTTCGGTCATCGTGGTCCAATCCGAGCTGATCCGGGGCGCGTTGACCGCGATCGAGTGGCTGACGCGGCCCGCGAGTCCGCGCTACTACTGCTGTGACATGAGCTCGGCGGTCGATCGGGCCACAGCCCTTCTCGAACAAGCGGGGATACCGGTCACACCGGCGATACGCGACTTTCAAGCGCGCCTGACGTCGGCTGTGCGTTGATCGGAACCGAAAAGGGGCGACGCTCGGACCTATTCCGGCCCTCGCTCGTTCCGCAGCTAGCCGATCGAGCGACATCGGAGTAGGGTCCGCGGCTCGCTGCTTCGCGCCCATGACGGCTCCCAACGATCCCTGGACCATCGCACGTGTTCTCAGCTGGGCTGGGGACGACTTTCGAGCGCGCGGTTTCGACTCGCCCCGCCTGGATGCCGAACTCTTGCTGTGTCGAGTGCTCGGCTGCGACCGCGTGCGCCTCTTGCTCGACGGGCAACGTCCTTTGGGCGCTGAGGAGCTCAGCCGCGTAAAAGAGCTGATCCAGCGGCGTCGCAAGGCCGAGCCGATGGCGTACATCTTGGGCGAACGCG
The DNA here is from genome assembly GCA_036263015.1 of Polyangiaceae bacterium. Classification (GTDB taxonomy): domain Bacteria; phylum Myxococcota_A; class Polyangia; order Polyangiales; family Polyangiaceae; genus SZUA-265. Next base: position 14,405 of record DATAHU010000300.1, read on the forward strand.
AGTTCTACGGGCTGCCGATTCGCGTAGACCGGCGTGTGCTCGTCCCTCGGCCCGACACGGAGATCTTGGTCGAAACTGCGCTCACGCGCACGGAGCGGGTGAGCCAGTTTGGCGTCGCGCTCGACCTGTGTACGGGCTCGGGGTGTGTTGCGATTGCGTTCGCGCGAGCGCGCCCGACCTGGACGGTATGGGCCACCGATCTTTCGAGTGACGCGCTGGACGTAGCGCGCACGAACGCTCAGCGACTGGGCGCGCCGAGCATCGTGTTCCGCGCTGGCGATCTGTTCGACGCTTTGGAGCCAACCCAGCGCTTCACGCTGATCACCGCGAACCCACCCTACATTCCAAACCCCGAGATCCCGGGACTACAAGCGGACATCCGCGAATTCGAACCGCACTTGGCCCTCGACGGCGGCGGCGACGGTCTCGAGATCGTGCGCAGGTTGATCTCGAAAGCAGGCGCGCATTTGCAAGCAGGCGGAGTATTGGCCCTCGAGATCGGGTACGACCAAGCGCCGCGCGTCGAATCCCTCTTGCAGCGCGCCGGATTTACGGACGTCGAACGCACTCGCGACTACGGCGGTCACGAACGTGTAGTGAGCGGGCGGGCGCCGGTCAGGCCCGCCTAACTAGTGCTGGCACCTCTCATTCGAAGAGGCTGGGCTTCTTCTTCTCGTCGTCGGGCTTCGGCTTGCTCTCGCCGTCGCCGCCACACAACACGCTCGGCTTCTTCCCGTCGTCGGGCTTCGGCTTGCTCTCGCCGTCACCGCCGCACAGCATGCTCGCGATGCTCGGCTTCTTCCCGTCGTCGGGTTTCGGCTTGCTCTCGCCATCACCCCCACAGGCGAATGCGTTGGAACTCAAGGTGAGCACTGACAGCGCCCCCAAACTGATGAACGTGGATCGGAGGTGAGACATAAGTGGGAGTTTTGGTTGGGGATGTCGATCCGTCAACCCCACGGCGTGGCCTGACCCGTGAAGGTTCGAAAAAGATTCGGACGCCTGCTCCAATCTTCAGTTGGACCAGCAATGCAGCCCTTTTCAGGGAAGAAATGAAGCCGAAGCCTGAGTATTTGGCCGAGCCCAGACTTGCTTTCGCTTAGCATGGGCACGCAAGGAACTTTCACGATGACGCGAAACGCTTCGATCTTCATCCGCGGACTGGCATTGGGCGCAGCGCTCGGACTGAACGCCTGCGACTCGAAGAGTCGCGATTACACCGAGACGACGTCGAGCGCCGAGGGAGACGCGGGAGACGACGAGGCCACCGGCAAGAGCGACCCCACGGGAAGCGAAAAGCCAGAACCCAGCAAGGGTTCAGGAGCATCCGACGCGGCGGCGCCCACAGCACCCGCTTCGAACACAACCCCTGCCCCGTCCACCCCGCCGGGTACGTCATCGACCTCGACCGACACGAACGAGCACGGTGACGGCGGAGTCGCTGACGACACGGACACGCAAGTGCACGTCGTCGACACCACTAGTGACGCGGGCGCCGGCGACAGCCCCGACTCCAATCCGACCGATGGCGAGTCATCCGCGGGCGGTTCACCGGGTAGCGACGCAGGCACCGACGGTCCCGTGCGTGGCACGGGGGGCGAGGGCACGATCGACAACGCGGTGCGCGGGCGCATCATCGATTTCTGGAATCAGCCGCTGCCGAACGTGCCAGTCATGATCGGCGACACCATCGAGTCGACCGACGCGGACGGCCATTTCGAGATCAAGGACGTCACTGACGAGTACGATGTATCGTTCGTCGTGCAATGGGATGGTTCGGACGGCGGTCTGTATGGCTGGCGTTACGAAGGCCTGACGCGCCGCGATCCGACGTTGCAGGCTTCAACGGGTCGCTCCTCGCGAGGTGGCAGCGTGTTGTTGAGCGCTAGCGGCGCTGAGTTGTCAGATACGCGCAAGCTCGCGGTCGCAATCGGCGGGGCCGACGGCGCGAGTCGGCACATGGTCGACGACGTGACGGGGGTAACCCGTACCACGTACTGGCGTGGCGAGGCCACGACACAGGCTGGCGTGCACGGCCTGCTCTGGGAGACCACGGACGATCTGCCGACCTCGTACTTGGGTTACGATTCGGGGCTCACCTTGTTGGTCGAGGGCGGAGACAACGAGATCGCCGTCGACCTGTCGGCCACGACGGATATCGCCGCCGGCACGGTGCAGGGCTCGGTGACCTCCAACGGGGGCAGCTATCGTTCGAACGGCCTGTACTTGCGTTTCGCCGACGGTGCCTTCATTGATCTCGTCACCGACGACTACACGGCGCCGGACGATTTCTCTTACGTCGCTCCAACATTGCCAGACGCCTCCCTGTTGCTCTCTGCCAGCACAGGGATAACCCTCGACGATCAGTACGCGATCGCCTATCGCCACGGGCTGACGGCGGGGGGTGATCTGGTCAAGCTGAACATTCCCGATCCGCGTACGGCGCTGCAGCCCGCCAACGGCGAGGTTGACGTCGACGAGAATACGACGTTCGGTTGGAGTGGTGACGACGGCCCGGTCGTGATTCGAATCGAAGCCAGTCAATACACCGAAGGTTTTGCGATCGTGACGGCGCGCAAGCAGACGAGCTTGTCGAGCTTCGTCGCTGGCGCCGCGACGCTGATCTCGGGCGACCCGTACTACTGGACCGTGCAGACGCATGGTCTCGCAAAGAGCGTCGACGAGCTTGCGGATGAAGATGGCTTCTTGGATCCCTTCAGCTTGGATCTCTTGAATCCCCTAGGTCCCCGCCAAGGCGAGGGCGCGTTCACGATCACACAGGCGCGCGGTTTCACCGCGAAGTGAACAGCGCGGCGTGCTCAGTTTCTCAATCGGGTTGCGTGCCGTAGAACACGAGACGGAACCCGACGCTGGCATTGTGCGACGCCCAGGATGTGCTGAAGTCGTAGGCGTAGCGCACGACGGGCCCGGCGGAGAAGTGCCAGAACTGCAGCGGTTCGTAGAAGGCGCCAAACGCCACCGAGCTCATCGAGCCGGCGTTCGCCAACTGCGTGCCATCCTTGTCCGCGATCGCGCCCGAACCCGCGCCGAACTCAGCCAGCACGCCGAGATCGCGCCAACGGGGTCCTTGCATGTAGAGAGGGAAACCTTCGACGCGAAATAAAATGGCGCCGCCGCCCCCCGAGGTTTCTTTGTTGCCTGCGCCTCGAGCTGCGTAGCCCAACCCGACGCTGATCCAGTCGCGCAACGCCGAACCGATCCAGAAAGCGCCGCCCCCGCCAGCTGCCGAAATCGTCTGCCGATAGGCAGGATCGTTCAGCTGCGCCAACTTGTTGGGGTAGCCCACGATGTGTCCGTAGCCAGCCCCGTAGTCGAGACCAAAGGTGAACCCCGAGCGCCGCTCGGGCTTCGGGGGCTCATAGTCGCCGTAATCCGACTCGGCGAAATCCGCGCGCGCTTGGCTTACGTCAAGCGTCAACGCGAGCAAGGTGCTCAGCTGAGCAAAGGAGCAAACCAGGCGAACCCAACTCCGTCCACGCATGGCCGGGTTCTGGTCTTCCCCCGCAGGAAGGTCAAGGGCTAGAGCACCGATCCGCTTGAAAGCCCGGCAAATACTGCAGATCGTCTCGCTCTACCGCACGGTCTCGTTGCTCCGCTCCTCGAATTGCTTCGGCAGTTCTTGGGTGCCCGCGCCTCGGGCGTGCGGCTCGCTTCGCTCTGCGTTGCGAAGGGAGCCAACGTGGACGAAAGTCGCACGATGAGTTTGTTGTTCCTTCCGGGTGCCTCGGGCAATCGGGAATTCTGGCAACCCGTAGCCGCGGCCCTCAGCGATCTGGGAGACAGCCGAGTCCTCGGCTGGCCTGGCTTTGGCGGGGTGCCCCACGATCCCGCGATCACTTCTTTCGACGATCTCGTGAGCTTCGCGCAGCGGATGCTCACGACCGAGTGCCACCTGATCGCGCAATCCATGGGTTGCGTGGTGGCAATGCGCTTGGCGCTCGAGAGTAACCTCGTGCGCGGCATGGTCTTGGTCGCACCCGCGGGCGGGATCGACATGCAGGGCTTTGGTGCCCGAGATTGGCGCCCAGGAGCGTCCGCTTGGCATCGGCCCGGTTCCCCCGCGCACTTCATCGACGAGACGCGGGACTACAGCACCCAAATCGGTCAGATCACTTGCCCCGCGCTGATCGTCTCGGGTGACCGAGATGCATTGAGCCCGCCTTCCGTCGGACAACGAATCAGCGCGCTGCTCCCTGCTTCCGAACACTTCGTCGTGGCGGGCGGCGAGCACGATCTGGGCAGTCGCTACGCAGACGTGATCGCGCCCAAGATTCGGGCTTTCCTGACGCGTTGAGCGACGCCTGAGCACAATTTCGTCCGCAAGAAATTGGGCCCCGCTGCTGCGTTCGTGCCAGGAGCTCAGACAATGCGCGGATTGGCCTCATCAAAGCCAGCGGGGGCGCGAGGTTATCACCTCGGGCAGCTGAGCCATGCGCGCGTGGGGCTGCTCGGCTGCCTTGCGCTCACAGTGCTCTTGGGCGCCTGCGGCAAGGCCGATGGCACAAAGCTCAGTCGCAGCGAAGACGTCGAAGTCCCGAACGTGCCGGTCCCCGAGGAAGGTGGCCCGCGCCTGGGGGCCGTGGCGCACACGACGCCAGTGCGCAAAGCGCCCGACAAGGACGCACCGATCATCGGTTACCTGCACGCCGGGTCCACGGTCGCGCGCGCCGAGCAAGCCTATGGCACCGATGGCTGCACAGGGGGCTGGTACCCAATCCGTCCGCGCGGCTTCGTGTGCTTGGACGAAGGCGCAACGCTCGATCTGCGGCACCCGACGCTGACGACCATGTCGATCCAGCCGAGCTTGGATCTGCCGATGCCCTACACCTACGCTCGCATCACGGGCGAGGCGAAAGTTTACAGCGTCGATCCGGAGAAGGAAAACTCCGTCAAAGCCGACGGTAACTTACCCGACCAGAGCGGTGCGGCGATCGTCGGCTCTTGGGAGGCGAACGACGAGAAGGGCGAGCTGCAAAAGCTCGCCATGCTGTCGGATGGGCGCTTCGTCACCCGCGACAGCTTGCAGCGCGCGGATAACAGCGACTTCAAGGGCGTCGAGTTGAGCGAGAAAGTGACTTTGCCGGTGGCCTTCGTCGTGAAACACGGCGTGGCGAGCTGGGACCTTTCCGACGCGACGCACGAGCGCGCCAAAGAGCTGGATCCGCACGACGTGTTGATGCTGACGGGTCGCTTCCGCACGACCCACGACGAGAAGTTCTGGGAGTTGCCCGACGGCAACTGGGTGCGTAACCGCGACGTCACGGTGGCTTACAAGCGCGAGCAAATGCCGCCGTTCGCAACGCCGAACCGACGCTGGCTCGACGTCTCGGTCGTCGCCGGCACAGCCGTCGCTTACGTGGGCGACTCGCCGGTTTATGCCACGTTGATCAGCGTCGGGGTCGATCGCCTGAGCGAACTCGAAGACGCCAAAGTCACCAAGCGCGGCGAGTTCACGGTGGTGAGTAAACACATCACCGCACTCAACGCCAAGGCCGACGGTTTCGCCAACAAGGTCGACATGTACGACGTGCCCTGGGTGCTCGAACTGTCGTCTGGGCAGTTGGTGCACGGCGCTTATTGGCATCGCCGTTTCGGCGTCGAACACGGTCCGGGCAACGTGCAGCTCTCACCCGAGGACGCGCACTGGATCTGGAACTGGGCCGTGCCCGAAGTTCCGCCGGGCTGGCACGCCGTGACCGGCATCGAGCCGAGCGAGTCCGCGACGATCGTCAACGTGCGCAAGTGAGCGCCATGCGCTCACGGCAGAGGCCGTCGTAAGCGCTGCGTCATCACTTGGTAGCCCAAGGCGGCGTAGAACGCGCGCGCTCCGACGTTGAAGTCGTAGACCGTGAGCTCAATCCAAGCCGCCCTTTGGGCTGCGCTCCAGGTGTTGCACGCCTCGTGCAAGAGTCGTCCGATACCCCGACGGCGGGCACTGGGAAGAACGACGATGCTATCGACGACGGCGTAGCAGCGTGGGATGAACACGCCGAATGGCGGCGTGTTGCGTAACAACACGTGTGCGAGCCCAACGCAGCGCTCGGCTGGCGCGAGTTCGGCGTCTTCAGCGACGAATAGCGCTTGGTGCGGATCGGCGAGCAGTGCAGCGTGGTGACTCGGGGGTCGCGGATCGCTCTCGGGCGTCTGGAACATCCAAGGCGCGTTCTCGCGATGCAACCGGTCCAATTCGTCGAACAGCGGGCGCAGCGCGGCGTGGTCCGCTGGCGCTGCAGGTCGCACGTCGATCATGGTTCAAACGACGCTAGTTGCTGGGATTAGCTGGGCCACGTTGCACAACGCTCGACCCTATTACCGATAGATACTGGACACGGCGCTGCTTTCAGAATGTGCCGCCCGAGGCGTTGACGTAAAATCGATCGATGTAGCCGGCCAGCGTCGTCGAGCTGACATCCGGCGTCAGTACGACCGAGCAAGTAATTTGGACGCTGTTGCTGGGCTGGTCGTATGTGGTGAACGACGTGGTCACGTTATCCCAAGTGGTTGGTCCGACCAAGCCTTGGTTGGGGATCCACTGCAGCTGGCCGCTGTTCTGTCCGCACGGACTGGCGATCACCACCAGGCCACACTGAAGTTGGAAGTCAGCCATCGCCTTGTAGCGAAAGCCCACGTTGACGTCGGTATTCCTGGGCAAATCGACGCATTGACTGAACGTGCTCGAAAGCTCGTTGCTGTCGACGTACATGGCCATGGCCCCGCCACCCGTCGCGCAGCTGCTGGCGTCTTGATCCGACGCCCATTTGACGAGGCTCGAGTCGGCAATCGTCCAGTTGCTAGTAGCTGCATCCTGCGTGTTGAACCCTCCGGCCAGGACCTTGTTGTTGGCGGTCTGATCCTCGCAACAGCCTGCTCCGGCTTCGAAGTAACCCGCGTTGCACACGCAATCGTAACCGGGGCTCAACTCTTGGCAGGTCGAGTGCGTTTGACACCCGCCGTTGTTGGTTGCGCACTCCTTGACGTCACTACAGGTCGAAGGATCGCTCTGCGTACTGCACGTCCACCCCGACTCGATCGTGCACGTGGAGCTACAGCCGTCGTTGCTCTGCGTATCCCCGTCGTCGCAGGCCTCGGACGCGCGCTTGTAACCGTCACCGCACTGCGCGGTGCAGGTGGTCGGGCTTTGGTTCGTGCTGCATTGCCAGCCCAGCTCGACTTTGCAGCTCGAACTGCAACCGTCGTTGCTCTGCGTGTCCCCGTCGTCGCAGTCCTCGGCTCCCATCGCGCGATCACCGTCGCCACACTGCGAGGTACAGGTTCCAGATGAACAGTCCCACCCAGCTTCGACGGCGCAGGCAGGACTGCAGCCATCGTTGGCCGTGGTGTTGCCGTCATCGCATTGTTCGCTGGCACTCTTTTGGTGGTCACCGCACGAGCTCGAACACGACGACGGCGTGCCGTTGCACGCGAACCCTGCCTCGACTTGGCAGGACGCGCTACAGCCGTCGTTGGGCGCCGCGTTACCGTCGTCGCACTTTTCAGCGCCAGCGGTCTTGCCGTCCCCACACGTCGTCGTGCACGACGACGGCGTGCCCGTGCACGCATAGCCTGTTTCGAGCGCGCAGGTTGCGCCGCAGCCATCCTTCGCCGCTTGGTTGCCGTCGTCACAAGCTTCGACGCCCTCGATCACGACCCCATCGCCGCACACCGCGGAACAGCCCGAGGGATCATCGCAGCTCCAACCATTTTCGGCTTTGCAGCTTGCGTCGCAGCCGTCACCCGTCTCGGTATTGCCGTCGTCGCATTGCTCGACCCCCGCAACTTTGCCGTCTCCACACGTCGTCGAACAGGTCGAGGGGGCTCCGCTGCACGCCCAGCCGGTATCAACCGCGCAAGCGGTGCAGCCGTCCTTGCCGGTCGGGTTGCCATCGTCGCACGCCTCGGCGCCCTGCTTCACTCCATCCCCACACGTCGCGGAGCAGGCAGATGGTTGTCCAGGGCAGACCCAGCCGGACTCGACTTTGCAAGATGCGTCACAGCCGTCTTTGGGCGCGACGTTGCCATCGTCGCACCCGCCAGCCTCGGCTTCGCCACCCACGACCTTACCATCGCCGCACACGGCAACGCAGTCACCCGCTTGGCAGGTGAACCCCGCTTCGACCGTGCAGGTCGTGTCACAACCGTCACCGGTCTGCGTGTTGCCGTCGTCGCAGTCTTCGCCGTCGTCGACTGTTCCGTCGCCGCATTCAGCCTCAGCCATCGTCGTGTCTGGCCCTTCTGCAGTGCTGGAGCCAGGCTCGGGACCCTCGGTCGTCGTCGGGTCAGTCGTTGGAGTCGTCGCTGGTCCAGAACCCGTGCCGCCCGGTTGCGTGTCGGGACCGACACTCGGCTTGGTGCCGCCGTTCGAGCCGCCACCACCCGCCCCATCTTCGCCCGCGTCCGTCGAATTTTCCCCTTGGTTGCCGAGGCTCGGAGAGTTCGAGTTGGAATTCGCGCCGCTGGACCCATCGACGTCAGAGCTCTTGGAGGTGCCGTCCGTCGACGTGTCGAAGCCCGGGCGCTGGCCAGAGCAAGCCGCGAGCAGGCACGGGAGCAGGTAGGAAATCTTGCGCATTGCGATTCAAACGGGTTGAGAGGCGTTAACCTGGAAGGGCCGCCTGTCTCGACTGGTGTACAGTACGCGTAGTCTACGCGACTGCTTCCCTACAGCTACCGAAACTGTGAGTCAGAGGCAATAGCGGCGCCAACGAGCCAACGCGCCCGAACTGCTCGGTGCAACACTTCCTTCCCTGCTGCGAAGCGCGATCGTAGCTGCAAAAGCGTGAGCTCTCTTGCTTGCTCAAAGGTACAAAACCAGGACACCTCTAGAGCCAGAGTGCGTGGGGTGCTACCCCTGCAGCGTGTTCCAAAGTGTCGGTCCTCTGCGTCGCACGGCGACGCGATGGGCGACGTCCAATAGAACGTCGCTGGGCACCGCTCTAATGTGTATCTTCGGGGTGCACCTTTCTTGCACGCGGCAGCGATCGGAAGAGCCCGAAACGGCACACGGCACAACCGATCGACCCAGCTCCGCGATCGAGCGACCTCGCGACGCGGGCCGAGCTGCAGTCGATGACGCGAGCACACTTGGCGGTCCGTCACGAACCGCGGGCGCTACGCGTGACGCTGGTGACGCGGATAGCGGCAACGCGACGATGAACGCAGTGCACGATCCGAGCACGCTCTTGCTCGCGCGCATTCGACGCCTGGCCAACGCCGAATACGACGCGTCGGTGCAAGCTCTGCTTTCGACGGACGCGAGCCCCGCACTCGGTTTTCCCCCGGACCTTCGCCAAGACGGCTTCTCCGTGAACGCCGATCAGCGCATCGACACCGTGCTGATCGCGCGGCTTTCGATCGCCGCGGACGCGCTCACGAGCGAGGCACAGGACGCTGGCACGCTCGCACGCTTGGCGCCCTGCGACGACGCTGATGACCCAGCCGAGTGCGCGAAACGCTTCATCTCGAGGTTCGGGCAACGCGCGTATCGACGTCCGCTCGACGAGGACGAAGCCAAAGACTTGTATTCGCTGTACGTCGCGGGCGCCCAAGACGCGACGTACGAAGAGGGAATCGCGCACGTAGTGCGCGGTGTCTTGCAGTCGGCAGGGTTCTTGTACTTGACCGAACTGGGCGCTGCCGCTGGCGAGCCGTCGACGCCCAGCGAAGCGCCGCAACCCGTCGAGCTGACGCCTTACGAGATGGCCTCGGCGCTCTCGTACTTTCTGACGTCCGCGCCACCTGACGCTGAGCTGCTCGAAGCCGCGACGCGTGGTGAGCTCTCTGACCCGGAGAACAGGGCCGTTCAGGCGCGGCGGCTGCTCGCGAACGATCCGCGCGCGCGCGACACGACTGTTCGCCTGGTGCGCGAGTGGCTCGGCATCGATCGCATCGAACGGCGCGGCAAAGACTCACTCGTGTATCCGGACTTCGCTTCGGACCGGCCGTCGATCATCGCCGAAAGCAAAGACTTCGTGCGCGCAGTGGCCTTTCGAGCAAGCGGCACGCTCTCCGAGTTGTTCGGAGCAACCTGGACGGTGGATAGCGGCCCGCTCGAGCTGTACGAAACCGGAGCCAAGGGACCGATAAAAGGCTCGACCGAATTGAAAGATCGCGTTGGCATTTTGAACCAAGCAGCGTTTCTCGCAACGTACGCCAACGCCAACGAAAGCCACCCAGTATTTCGCGGGGTGGCCGTCGCGCGGCGCGTGACGTGCATGCACTTGGACTCGCCGGCTTCGTTCAACATCCAAGTTTTCCCGCCGCTGCCGGACCCGAGTTTGACGACACGCGAACGCTACGACGTTCACGCCAAGGACGAGATCTGCGCCGGTTGTCACGACCTGATCGATCCCCTCGGGTTCGCCTTCGAACACTTCGATGGCATGGGGGCGTACCGCCAAAAGGACAACGGCCAGAACGTCGACAGCAGCGTGGAAGTCGCGTTCGGTCAGGGTTTCGATGGCAGTTTCGCGGATAGCAACGAATTGGCACGGACGCTAGCAGCGAGCGAAACCGTGAAGGAGTGTTTTGCGCGCTTCATGTACCGCGCCGCAGCTGCCGACGGCGATTCCGCTGCAACCCTGGGCGAACCCGAGTTCATCGATTTTTGGAAGACGCGATCTGCCGAGCAGCGGGACAGCCTGCAAGAGACGTTGATAGCGTTCGTGAAGCAACCCGACTTTGGCTGGAGGCTTCGACTGTGAGCAAGTTTCGCTCTCGCAGGGCTTTCCTTTCCGCGATCGGCGGCAGCGTTGCAGCGTTGCCGTTCCTGCGCGTGGTCGAGAACTCGTACGCACAGGAAGAAGGCGGAGCGGCGCTGCAGCGTTTCATCGGCGTTTACCACCCGCATGGCATCGCCGCAGAGCTGTTCACTCGGCGCGACGGAGAAACCGAAACCGAGTTCGATCTCGGCTATGCCGATAGCCCACTGCAACCGTTCGACGATGCGCAAACCTACGGCAAGAGCTTCAAAGACAAACTGATCGCGATCGAGGGACTCGATCTGTTGTCGGACACCAACGCGCACAACTCGGCGGGCACGATTCTGACCGGAAGCCGGATCATCGATGGCGATGGCGGCCGCCCCCTCAACGCTTCGATCGACCAATTCTTGGCGATCGAGCAAGGCCTCGGCGACGCAACGGCGGTCAGCAGCGTGGCACTTGCGGTCGGCAATGCCGAGCTCAGCGCGCGCGAGACGCTTTCCTTCGGCAGCGGAGGGATCCCCGTTTCGAAGATCATCGATCCGGTTGCGGCCTTCGACTTTCTGTTCACCCAGGTGATTGTGGGCAGCAGCTCGGAGGCCAAAACCGATGCCGAACGCCAGCGCCGCCTCGGCCGCAGCCTGATCGACTTCGTAAACAGCGACTTGAAGCGTTTGCGTGGACGCGTTGGTGAATACGAACTGCAAAAGGTCGACCAGCACGTCACTGCGCTGCGCGAGCTCGAGAAGAAATTTCAAGCCGCGCAAACGGCCGACGCTTGCAAGCTGCCCCCACGCCCAACCGCATTTCCCGCGCTCGAGCGCTACAACGGGGGCGAGCCGTACTTCGACGCGATCACGGATCTGCACATCGACTTGCTCGCTGTTGCGCTGGGCTGCGACATCACGCGCTTCGCGACGTTGGTGATGGCAGATCTCTCCTACCCCGATAACCCATTGGGACTACCCGAAGACAACCACGCCAGCGTAGCGCACACTTACGCCTCGTCTGCACTCGGCAACGAAGGCAGGCCGGTAGCCAACGAGGATCCCGCAACCTGGCTGCCGCTAGCCAAGTTCAACCGCTACGCTTACGGCAAGGTCGCGCGACTGATGCAGCGCCTCGACGAGGCCGGGATCTTGGATAGCACTCTGCTCTACGTTTCGAGCGACATGGGCAACCCAGCGATCCACAGCACACGCAACGTCCCAACGCTGCTAGCTGGTGGCCTCGGCGATAAGCTGCGCATGGGACGTCGCATCAAATACCGCACAGACTGTCCGCTAGGTGAACGCTGCGACGCAACCAGCGACGATTACCAAACGATCCCAAACAATCGTCTGCTCGTGTCCATCGCACAGGCCTTCGGCTCCGACCTCGACGAATACGGAACCCAACCCTACCCCACCCAAGGCCCCCTAGATCTGTAAATGCCTGAACGGTTTTGGGCGACCAAGCGAGGTTGGCGGCGAGTCGCCCGGAACGACCTACTGGTCGTCAGCACGCTCGCTGCCAAGATCGCGAAGGGATCGCCCAAAACCGTCAGTCACCACTCACGCGAAGGGATCCCAGGGGAGATCTCCATCGAGCGTGGGCACGTCCCAATCGATGAAGTCCGCTTCCTTGAACGTCTTCAGCTTGCTGTTGGTGGCGTTGAGCTCGTCGACGCCGCTGGTATCGGCGTCCATGCCCAACAGGAAGCGATTGATGAACGCGGTCACTGCCGCTTGTTGGCTGCCGGGGAACTGGCAATGGCCGTGGTTCGCCGCAACCGACACACCACAGCGGTCGGCAATGCCGAGCGCTTCGTACACTTTGCGACCGCTCACACCACCCCCATAGGCCGCGACTGGACCCAGCCAATCGATGTCATTTTCGATCAACAAGATCGCGCGAGGAGCCGCGATCGCCACGGCGAAGTGCTGATCGGCGATCAGCATGTCGACGGGCGCGGTCTTCTTGTCTTTCTTCGAGAACAGGGTGTGGAAGTCTTTGCCTTCCCAGTTCTTCTCATCGCAAATCTCGGTGGCTTCCTGGATGTTCTGCCCTTGTGCCGCCTCCGCCGTGGAAACGCGCCACAGCGCCGAGCCTCCAGAGCCGCCCTCTTGCATGACGGTGAGCGCGACGCGTTCGTCGAAGACGCCCATGGCCAACGCGCCCTTGCCAGCGAACGAGCAGCCCGTCGTCGCGATGCGCGTCGTGTCGATGCCTGCCTCGGGCACCTTCTCGAGCGCATCGATGATGCGGCTGGCGCCCCAGGCCCAGCAGATGTCGGAACCGCTCTTCGCCGCGGCGTCTCCGTAGAGATCCTTCACGAGACCAGGAGGCGGATACACGCCAGCGGAGTCCCCCGCGAAGGTGGCATTGTCGAGGCCGATGCGCGCCACGCTGTCGGGGAAGGGCACGCTGGGCATCGTGCCTCCGCCGCAGATGATCACGCACGGTTTGGGACTGTCGGCCGTGCCTCCGCCGCTGATGCTGAAGGAGAAAGAACCGTTCTTGCCGCCCACCGTCATGTTGACGGTGACCTTGCCGCCGCTGAACGTCGCGTCGAGCGTGTCGGGAGCGGGCATCTTCGGACCGTAAACGGCCGCTTGGATCATCGCGCTCAGATCTGCCCGGAGCTTCTCCCAATCGGCCTTTGACGTGATGCGCGTTCCATCCATGAACTTGAACGGATCGGGCAGCATCTTGTTCGATGGCCCATTCGTCCCGTCGGGTATCGCGGGCAGTGGCGTGAAGTTGTTCTCTTTGCCGCCCATCACGCTGCCGGTGCTCGGCGCAGGCGTCGGCTCTGCAGTTCCCGTGCCCTCGGGGCTCCCTGGTTCGCCGCCGGCGCCAGCCATGCCTTCGGGCGTCGGTGCTGCACTCGTTGGATCGGGGGTCGCGCCACCGCCACCGCCACCACTACCCAGTGCCGGCGTTGGCTGTTGCGTCATTGGGGACGAGCTAGAAGCGGGCGGGTTCGCCACCGGGGTGGTGGTCGGCTTCGGCATCGTCGGGGGCGTCGCGTTGGGCATGCTCGGGGGCGTCGCTGGCGGCGTGGTCGCCGCGGGCGGGCCCGAAGTAACCGTGCCAGGAGCGCTCGACAACGACTGGTCAGCCCCAGTCGAGGATGCCGTGGCTGCCGTCATGCCAACGCCGGGATCTGGATCCGAATTGGAGCTACAGGCACCGAGCACGACGCTCGCTGCGCCGCTCGCGCTCAGTTCCAAGAAGGTTCGGCGTGACCTCGACCGGAGCTGACCGGCCTCGACTGTGGTGCCGGGTGCAACATGCTGCTTTTCTACGGGCGGCTTTGACATGGGATGATCCTAGCGTTCAGGGAGAGACTGGACCTGGTGGCGAGGGAGCCAGGGAACCGAATGCTCGCTACGCTCCCACGAAGTCCGAACTCTACGGAGACGACAAAGGCCGACCCTTTCCAAACCTGATCACGAGACTTCCGCCGTCCGCGTTCTTTATGAGCGCAATGGACAGTTCCGTCACCTTTGGAGATTAACACTTGTCGGGTCAGCTTCACTTCGCACTACTGGCGCTCAGATCCCGTGCGAGCGGCGAACCCCGCGCGGCAGTGACGACTCGCCACGCAACGCTTGCCCTAGTCTCGTCGTAATCACCGACCGATACACCGCTCCCTCGAGTGTAGCTTTTGCGCCAGACTGTCGCGCGTGTGACGAGCTCGACTCGTGACGCCGCGCGACAGCGCCCAACGCTGCATTGCGACGGCCAAAGCGATGCTGGGGCCGTCAGCCACCGAAGGCGCTGAGCGGCGCAGTCACGTACAGAATCGCGGTGCACATTTCGTTTTGGGTGCCCCAACCCGGCAACACCGGCTCCGTACGGCTCAGCGTGTCGTAGTCACAAGTCACTTCGAGATTCGTATCGGGCGTCAGCGCGATCGGCTCTTCGTAGAAGTACATGCGTTGCCAGTGGAAGTCCCAATCCAAGACGGATACCCCGCACTGGGCGTCGTCGCCGCGCGACACGCTCATCTGATAGCGATGTCCGAGCTCGTGCATGTGAGGCATGATGCCGGCCAGTTGCAAGTCGGGGATTTGATCGACGCCGAGATCACTCATCGACTGCGTCCAACGGAACTTCACCGACTCCTTGCCGGGTTCGAGCTTCTCGGGTTTGCCTGCAAAGTAGCTCGCAAGGAACTGATCGGGCACGAGGAACATGCCGACGCGATCGACCTTGTCCGTCAGTTGGAACTGAATGCTCGTCTGGTCGGATTTGCCGGCAGAGCGCGGATCTTCCAAGTTGTAGTGAACTTGCACCACGAGCTTCTGAGTCGGGGTCAAGGGCGTGCCGCTGCCCGCGGGAAACTCGACGACGCCTTGCCCGGGCGCCCAAACCACCGGCGAGCCAACGATCGCAACGCCGTCACCCGCGGCACCGAAGCACGACCAACCATCGCGGTCCGGCGAGGCAGCGTCGAGCTCGGCCATCAACGCGCCGTTCGTCTTGCCGTCGATATCGGAGTCCGCTGCTGGGTCGACGATGAACGCAACTACATGGTGCACGATTTCGGCAGTGCCCGGGGTTACCGAGTAACCGCTGATGAAGCGTGGCTCGGCATTGGGTGCATCGATCATGAAGCAGCGATACTCGTCGTTCTCTGCGTAGTCCGTGCCTTCGGGCGTTGGGCTGAACAGCGGCGTCTGCACGGTCGTCGCGTCCTTCAAAGTGTTCACTTTGATCGGCTCGATGGCGCGCGCATCACCGAGTGCCAGATCGCCTTTGGCCCAGGCTTCGAAGGTCGCGATCGCCTCGTCGTCCAGTGCCAGCGAGTCCTTGAACGTGCCGCACGAGTCATCCGAGACGGCGGCCCACGGCGGCATCGACCGAGTTTTGGTGGCTGCCGCAATCTCGGCCGCGTGGGCTTTGGCCGAAGCGAGCGAATCGAGCGCGAAGGGCGCGATGCCAGTATCTTGGTGGCAACC
This sequence comes from Polyangiaceae bacterium, assembly GCA_036263015.1. GTDB lineage: Bacteria > Myxococcota_A > Polyangia > Polyangiales > Polyangiaceae > SZUA-265. The sequence goes on from DATAHU010000300.1 coordinate 30,075, forward strand.
GATGCAGTGGGTTTCGAGCAACGGTAACACGTCGCCATAAAATGTCTTTCCCGGTTTCCCCGGGTGTCCCGCGTCTGCACCTCCGCCTGCGTCAATCTCGTCGCTGCCTTTCGACTCACCGAGCGCGTCGGTATCGTGCTCGGAATCCGCTGCTGAATGTTGGCAGCCGAAGCTCAGCACCAACACGAACCCACAACCCAAGTTTCGACTGAACATACCCTGCGTACCCGCTCGCTCCGAGAACGTTCAAATCAGAACGACTTTTGGATCGGCTACGTGTTAGCGCCCCCGAACGAAGGCAAGCCAGCCGTACTCCATGGGTGCCCGCTGGCGTTCGCCACGATCCGTCACAGCAGCCCGCGGCTCGGGCCGCGCTTCGCCGTTGCGAGCAGCAGCTGACAGGGCTACCTTCGCCGCATGTTCAGCGCACACCGAGTTTGGTCGGCATACTTGGTGCTCGCGGTGTCGGTTTGCGCCAACGGATTGAGCCAAGCGGCGACGTTACCCTCGCACGCAGCGCTGAAGATCTTGGTCGTCAGTGACGAAGTCAACCCCAACAATTTGACGGACGCCGAGCTGACTCAACCCGGCGACATCTCCGCCGCGCTCAACGCGGACGACAGTGGCATCGCGCTGAGCGACGCCGGCGCGCTCGAAGTGAACAGTCAATGTGCGGACGATGCACTGGCATCCCTCGAGAGCGACACGCCACCCGATGTCGTGATCTATTTCGCGCACCGCGCGGCGCTCGGCTGTGACGGCAGTGACGTTCAAGAGCGGTTCACGGCCGACATCGAGGCGCACCTCGTACGCGGCGGCGGCTTCGTGGTCTTTCACCACGGCATCTACGCGTGGGCGGGCAAAGACTCGATCATCGATCTGATCGGCGGCCAAGCCAACTCGATCAACTACGATACCAAGACCGGACAGCGAATCTTCGCGGTCGCGCCAGGGCACTTCGTGACCACCAACGGCTTGACTTACACGAACAGCGGTCACCTCGATGCCGTAGCCGGGGTAGCCGCCGGGGATTACCCATACTTCGACAACGTCCCTGACGAACGTTATCCTGACACGACGCTCACACTCGAAGACGGGGAGACGCGCGAGATCCTGTTCGCGTCGGACTCGGGTGGACTGCGTGTGATCAGCTACTCATTGCAACGTCCCGGTTGGAAGGGCCGCGTCGTGACGTATCAATCCGGTGAATATCAGCCGCACGCGCTCGACGACCGCGAGGGGCCAAACTTCCAGATCCTGGCCAATGCGATCTTGTACTCGACGGGGACGATCGATGCCGCGGGCAAGCCGATCGGCGATTGTCCCGGGAGCAGTTCACCCAATGCGACGACTGATGCCGGCGTGCCCGATCTGGCGGAGCCCCCAACATCGGAGGCCGGCGCGGGCGGCGCGCCAAGTCTCATGACGCCCGCGAGCGCGAGTGCGACAGCGACAGCGGCCACGCAAGGGCCCGCTGCCTGCACGCCTCCACCCGTGTCGGGCATGGACCCGCAACCCGCCGAGCCCCTTGCCTCGTCCGCTCCAAACGACTCGTCGCCTTCGGTAAGCTCGACGGTTCACGACACTCCGATGACGGCGCAGCCGTCGGGTCCCGCTGCAGCGAGTTCACCTTCAGCCGATACAGCCAACGGCCCCGCTTCTGCGCCGGGTAGCGCGTCGAATGCGAGCCCCAGCGCCATGAGCTCGAGCGAGGCCAGCGACGATAGCGGCTGTCAACTCAGCCGACGCACGAGCCTGGCAGAGCACGGCTTTGGAGCTGCGACAACCGTCAGCGTCCCGTTGCTCGGGTTGCTCTGGTTTCGGCGGCGTAAATCAGTTGCAACCGTCACCAGTGGTCGGACCTAAGTCGGCCCATTCGATCGGGCCGTCTTCGACGCCCCAGCGCGCGTTGGTGTACGACTCGACGTCGATCAGTTGTTCTGCGTCGCCCTGGTTCAGGGTGCAGCAACCGTCGCAGTCCGAATCGCCGCAGGTGTCGTAGACCGTGACCACGATCGTGTTGTTACCCTGACGCAGACACAGGTCGTGCAGTTCGAGAGCTCCGAAGCTCGGAAACGCTGCCACGATGTTGTGCTCCGAGACCCACTGTTCGGACATCTTGTCGTCGCAAGCCGCGAATTGTCCTTCCCACATGCAACCGTTGAACTCGATGCACTCCTGACTGCCCGGATCGGGATAGGACTCGTAATTGGTCTTGTTCGCCGAATGCCACTCGAGCGCGCCGGTCTCGCAGCGACTCGTCCCGCTGCCCGCGTCGAGGCCCGTGGTTGGCGCGGGCTCCAGGCTGGAGCCTGCCTCGATCGGCGCTGAACTCGCCAGCTCGCCGCCCTGCGACGTTTCGCCGTCGTCCGCGCTCATCGAGCTAGACGCGTCACCGGCGTCGCTCATCGATACCGGTTCTGGATTTACATTCGGGCGTGTCGGCCGAGGCCGAGGTTCGGGCTCTTGGGTCACGCTCGGCTCGGGCTCCGAAGATGTCGGCTGGGCGGGCATGGAGTCATCCGCGTTGGGCGTGTCAGAGGCGCAGTCGTGCTGTGCTGAGTCGTCTTGGGTAGATTCGTCCTGGGCGGCGGCATCACCCAATGTTGCTTCTTCGGTGTTCGACTCGTCGGAGACGCTCGACGTCTTGTCGTTGCCATCGCAGCCCTGCGAAAGGAGCGTTCCCACGGCGAGCAGCACCCCACAACTCGGTAGTCGCATCTCGCGCTCGTAGCGCGCCCAACAACGCGATGCAACTCTGAGACCGTTCGCGAACGCCCCATCGAGATGCACCGCCGCTTGGCTCACATCAGCGCACCCGATCGCGACGCAGAAAGCTCTGCGCGACTTGGAGATAGCGCGTACGCGCCCAAGCATGCTCGACGATCGGCGCGGGATAGTCAGTGGGCGGCGAGGCCAGGGTCCAGGGCGCGTGAACGTGTCGGGCAGGGACGTTTCGTAGTTCCGGCACCCAGCGTTTGACGTATTCGCCGTCGGGATCGAAGCGTTTGCCTTGAGTGACCGGGTTGAAGATTCGGAAATAGGGCTGCGCATCGCAACCCGTGCCGGCCGACCACTGCCAACCTACGTTGTTCTGAGCCCAATCACCGTCGGTCAGGTATTTCAGGAAATGGGCTTCGCCTCTTCGGTAGTCGATCATCAAGTGCTTGGTCAGAAAGCTCGCCGTGATCATGCGCGCCCGATTGTGCACGAAGCCCTCTGCCAACAATTGACGTTGGGCGGCATCGACGATTGGGTAACCCGTACGACCGGTAACCCAAGAGCGCCATGCGGGCTCGTCACGGCTCCACGGAAATCCCTCGAACTCGGGGCGAAAGGGGCGCCGCAAGACGTGAGGCCGATTCCAGAGCACGTCATGGCTGAACTCGCGCCACAACAGCTCGTTGCAAAACGCGGCGACGGCTTTGGGAGCGTTCAGCTCTTCGAGCACGCGTGTCCACAGGGTTCGTACGGACAGCGTCCCGAACTTCAAATCTTGCGACAGGCGACTGGTGCCGTCCTTGTCCATGCGGTCACGATCCGTGTCGTAGTGCCGAGCCGCGTTCGCGAGAAAAGCCTGCATGCGAGTCCGGGCTGCCCGCTCACCTCCGGCGACCAACCTCGGGTTGTCCTCGATCTCGAGCTCTGCCAGCGTCGGCACGCTCACGAACTCGGCGCGACAATCAGCGGGAGGCAGCGGCAGGCGTTGGGGCTTGGGCAGGGGCGCACCTGGCGCAAATCCGCGGACGAACGCACGCGCAAACGGCGTGAACACCGAATACGGCTCTCCGCCACCGCTCAGCACACTGCCCGGAGGTCTCAAGGTTTCGCCCTCGTAGAGCTCGAAGGGAACAGCGAGTTGGCGAGCGATCTCAGCATCTCGTGCGCGTCCGAACGGCTCGACCCAACGCTGCGCTACGACGCGATCGACACGCCAGTCGCGCACCAACTTGGGCAGCAGTTCGACGCTGCGACCGGGCACACAGAGCAAGCGTGAGCCGACCGCAGCGATGTTCTGCTCGAGCGAGCGCAACGATTCGAGCAGGAACTGGATGCGATGGGGTAACTCGCGAGCCCGCTCCGCTGCGAAAAAGAACGGGTCGAGCACGAACAGCGGAACGACTTCACCCAGGCTGAGCGCCGCTCGCAGCGGCGCGTGATCCGAAAGACGCAAGTCCTTGCCGCGAAACCATACGAGCGTCCTCATACGGCGCGCAGCGTCGGCGAACGGCACGCAATCGACAAGTCAGCCGTGCGAAACGGGCCACTGGCGCTGGGCGAACCCAGCGAGCACTCGACGGACGAGTGTCCGGGGGAGCCGGACACTCGTCCGTCGCTGCGCGACGTGCCCACGCCCAACAAACCGACAAAAACGGCATTTCGGCGCGATTTCCAGGCTCGTCGGCGTTGGCGCGCCGCATGCAAAGAGACCCAGCATGGCCCACTCGAAACGAATCATCACTGCCCTAATCCCCTCGATCTTGCCCTTGTCGTTGTCTTTCCACGCGGCCAACGGCTGGGCTCAAGCGGCCGCACCCAGCGACGGGGCGAACGCGACAACCAATCCCGCGGCGGCAAGTTCGCCAGTCGCAAGCTCGCCGGCTGCCACCGAAGCTGCGCCCATGGTCGAGCCGGCGCCGGGCGCCGCACAATCCGAGCCGGCGCCGCTGCCCTCGACGCAACCTGCAGCCCCGCCCGCCGCGGCAAGCACGCCCGCGAGTGAGCCCGCTGCCCAACCCGTGATGGTCGAGGCCCAAGGTGCGGCGGGTCCAGTAGTCGATCAACCGACGCCCCCCAAGGAACCGCAGATCCCGGTGCGCGAGAAACAGCGTTGGTCGCTGCTGGCCGAACTTGGTTGGAACTCGTTGGTGGGCTTTGGTCCCGAGCTGGCCTTCCACGTCGATCCGCACTTCACGCTCGAAGGCGCTGCCGGCGTCGGGTCTGCCGGTTGGAAAGCCGGCGGACGCGCGCGCTACAACGTCTTGACCGGTAACCTCACGCCGTTCATCGGTGCAGGCTTCAGCCATATGGGGGGCGGCACGAATACTCAGTACCGCTTCGACGACGATCCGGACCACAACGCCGACCCCATCGAGAAGGGCGACGTGCGGGTGAAAGCCTCGGACTACGCACAGGCCGTCGTCGGACTCGACTGGATCGACCGCAACGGCGTGAACATGGTGGGCACGCTCGGTTACTCGTGGTTGCTGGAGAAGAACAACGCACAGTACATCTCCGGCAATCCGACGGCCGCCGACGAGCGTATTGTCAAGAACCTCTATGACGGCGGCCTCGTGATCTCCTTGGCCATGGGTTACAGTTTCTGAAGTCGCGCCTGCGCTGGTTCGTGTTCGGCAAAAGTGTGCGAGGGAGAGCTGCCCGAAGGGCAGCTCTCCCTCGTCAGTGCGCGACCGCGATGCTAACCCGAAACCCGCCCCGACACGCCGTCCCGGACGCGCAATGCAGGCCCGGCCCCTGTCTATGTTCCAAACTCGCAAACCAGTTCGAACTCACCGACCGATCACAAACTGCGACGATAGGCGGAGGGCGAAAGCCCGGTGTGTCGCTTGAAGACCGTGGACAAGTGCGCTTGGCTCGCAAAGCCGCAATCAGCAGCCACGTTGGACAGCGCGACGCCTTCGTCGCTCAACATGGCCTTGGCGCGCTCGATGCGACGCGTGATCAGATACTGATGCGGCGAAACTCCGAAGGCGCGCTTGAACAGCTTGGCGAAGTAGTCTGGGCTGAAGCCGGTGAGATTCGCCAGATCGACGAGGCCAATGTCGGATGCGAGATTTTCGTCCACGAACGTCGCCAACGCATCGGCAGGCAGCTTCGGCCAGTGCCGCGCGGGCGTCGGCTCTGGCCGATCCACGCCATAGCGCGCCGAGACGTACGTAGCCAGAGTTAGGGAAAGCGACTGGACGTAAGAGGCGCCCAAGTTCTGGCCTCCCTGAGCTTGGAACTGCAGCCGGCGCACCAAATCACCCACGTGGGCATCGAACACGCAGAACTGGGGCTCGCCTTCGGGATCGAGACCGCGCGCTTGCTTGCCCATCAGCGCACTGACAGTGCCCTCGGGCAAGTTCACGGAGACGCAGTTTTGCGCTTCGCCCACCCAGTTCACCTCGCGCAAAACCGTGCCCTGTGGCAACAGATCGATCATGCCGCTGGTCCGCGTAAACTTGACACGCTTAGTCTCACCGTAGGGCGATGCCTCGTGCCCACACTCGAGCGTCACTTCGCTTGCACCGCCACCCCACAGCAAGACCGAATCGGAATGGGCGTTCAGCCCTTCCACCTTTCCCACGCCTGGAAAGTTTCCGCAACGCAGCGGGAGTCCGACCCAATCGGAATCGGTGAGGGGCAGGCCGTATTTCGCGATCATCGCGGATTCCAGAGCCGAGTCGAGGTCATGGGGCGTAGCAAGCTGCGTAGAGATCAGATGCCGGAAACCCCGTGGGGGGATCCCTAAAAGCGCTCCGGATCATGAAAGACGTCGACTCCGGGTGCAAGCGACAGAAACGAGAGACGGCCCCCGGGAAGTGAAGCAAACCTCGCATGACTTGATTTGGGACGCCGACGGTCCAGGCCACTGCCCCCTACCCAACGGCAAAAGCATAGCCTCGACGCGGCAGCCAGCGGTTCGCGCGACATCGACACGTTCAGGGCAATCACGGATTTGTGGCGCGGCACCCGAGAAAAAGCAACGCGGCGATCGTAGCAACGATCGCCGCGTTTTCGTGTGGGCTCGAGATTACTCGCTGCAGGTCGAGACGCCCGCGTCGACGTGGCAATCCGTCACTGGCAGATTGGATGACACGATCGTGAGCGTGTCGAGCACGACGTCGAGCACGTCCGCCTGAGCGGCGTCGGATTGAAAAATCAGGCGTGCCGTGTAGTCGGAAGTCTCAATCGCCATTTGAACGACCAACGTAGAGGTGTCCTCGCAACCGGTCGACATCTCGTAAACGACATCGCCGAGATCACCCGAAACCGACACGCGCGGGTCGGTTTCGTCGCACGAGTCGGCGAACGAATACGCGTCCAAGATCTGGTCGGCACTGACCGTAGTCGAATGCCAAGCGGCGACCATCACGCCCAGAGGGGCAAAGCTCCGTTGAAACTGCTCGACGTCCAGAGCGGCGAAGACCACGTGCCCCCGAGCTCCGTCGAAGCGGCTCAGATTGCCGGTGGCCACTTGCGACCAACTCGCCGGAACTGCAAAAGCTATGGCGGCATCGCCGACGTCGACCAGAGCCTGGGATGGCGCGGGGTCCGGCGCCGGTCCCGGCCCTGGGTCACTGGGCTCGACCGTTGGAGCGGGCGCCGGCTCGGTTTGCCGCGCCAACGGTCGCCCGTTAATTTGACCCACCCAAGTCTCTCCGCTCTGCCAACGGATCACACTGACGTCGATGGCGGCGTCCGCGCTGTGCGAGCGCAAGATGTCGCAATAGTCCGCCATCGTCATGTTGCCTGCAGCGTCCGGGACCAGGGGAATGCCGCCCAAGTGGGTGATCAGATCCCCGGCCTTGATGCCCGCCGTGTCTGCGACGGATCCCGCCTTGACCGAGTACACCCAAACCCCAGACACGGAACCATCGTCGGCCGCGGTCGCAATTCCCGCTATCCCGATCGACTCGACATCGTGCCCTTGGCGTAACTGCTCGATGATGCGTTCGGCTTGGGTGTGTCCGATGGCGTAGTATTGATTGAAGTCGTTGCCAGCGTAGTTGATGCCCACCACCTGATAATCCTCGGTCAACAGTGGACCTCCCGAGTTGCCGGGATTGATCGTGGCGGTGTGCTCAATCACATCGTCGACCGACGCCCAGTCGGTCTCAGCCGCGGTCGATTCCTTGGAGACGATGCCGCTGGTCAAAGTCAGATCGCCGCCCAACGGATAACCCAGAGCCAACACCTTGGTGCCGAGGCTCGGCTCTTCGGTCTGCCACTCGAGTTTCCCAAACTTCGTGCTCTCGAGTTTCATCAACGCCAGATCGGAGCACTCCGAGAGCGCGACGACCTGAGCGTTGTATTGGTGCGTGTCGCCGGGAAACTGGACTCTCAACAGTGTCGCGCCGGAAACGACGTGCGCGTTCGTCAACGCGTAGCCTTGATCGTCGATCACGAAGCCAGTGCCGCCCGAAACCTCCAGGTTCTGACTCGACAATGGGGTCGCGAAAGTGCCAGTGGCTTCGATCCTGAACACGGCTTGCTCCGCTTGGTCGAGCGTCAGCGCTACCGCGGCATCAGCGTCGACCTCGGGCGCCACGGGAGCGGGGCCTGGTGCGGTTCGCGGCGCAACGTCTGCGTCGGGCGTAGCCGGAGGATCGAGCGTTGGCTCACGCGGATCGACGCCGAGCGACTTGGCGGGCTCGGCGCCTGGCGTGCCGCCATCTGTGTCGAGCCTCGGCCGTAGCCCGGCGTCGCCGTCCGACACGGGTGAATGGGGCTCCGACCTTGCAGGGTTGGAGTTGGGCCCGGGGAGCGGCGTGCCCGAGCCGGAGCTCGAGCAGGCGGCGATGGTGATGCAAACGATGAGACAATGCGTGAATTTCTTGGGGTTCATGAAAGCGACTCCTGTGTGAGTTCCGGCTCTGTTCGCCCCGTCGCAGGCTCGGGTTGCTAGAAATCGAAGCGCCTAGAAAAAGCTCGGCCTTGACATAGTTCACAACCCGGTGAACCATATAGTTCACATTTCAGTTAACTACATCAGCAGGAGGCTTCATGAAACCACCGCCCTCGGGTTGGCCGCGGATGGCCCAGGCCGTTTACTACCGTGATCCGCAGGCAGCCATCGCTTGGCTCTGCACAGCATTCGACTTCGAGATCCGCCTCAAGGTGGAAGGGGCCAACGGGGAGATCGTGCATTCCGAGTTAACTTACGGCGATGGCATGGTGATGGTCGGCGGAACCGGGCGCACGGATCCCAAGAAAGAGCCTTGGCAGAAATTGCAGACGAGTCCGCTCGATGCGGGCGGCGGCAACACGCAATCGGTGTGTGTCTTCGTGGACGACTGCGACGCGCACCACGCGCGAGCCGTAGAGCACGGAGCGAACATCATTCGCGCTCCACGCACCGAGGACTACGGGGACGATTATTGGAGCGATCGCACGTACGGCGCGACAGACCCCGAGGGCCACTTGTGGTGGTTCATGCAACGCGTGAAGACCAGCGGAAAAGAGGCGTGAGCGCCGGGCGCGACGAGGTGCGCGAACTCGACCAGACGTTTGGCGCCCTCGCCGATCCCACGCGCCGGCGCGTGCTCGAACTGTTGGGCAAGGCGCCGCAGCGAGCAAGTGAGCTGGCCGCCCTGACCCAAGCGAGTCGCCCGGGCATGAGCCGACATCTACGCGTGCTCAAAGACGCCGGACTGATCATCGAGCGCGGCGACGACGACGACGCGCGCGCCAAAGTGTTCGAACTCGATCCAGCGTCGTGGAGCCAGGCCAAAGCCTGGCTCCAACGAGTCGAAGACTTCTGGAGTGAGCAACTGCACTCGTTCAAGCAGCTTGCCGAATCCCACGCGCAACAAACCAAAGGGCGAGACGTGCGGAGCGCCTCTCGGAGACGAGAATGAACGACCGTGTGCGGATCACGATGCGCGTCGAGGTCGTTCAAGCCCTCGCGTTCAGCGTCTTCACGGAGCAGCTCGACGGCTGGTGGCGCCGCGGCAAGCGCTATCGACTGTCTGACGACAGCGTCATGACTCTGAGCCCTGGCGTCGGAGGCAAGCTGACCGAATCGTTCGTGCACAGGGGCAAAGCTCGGGTGTTCGAGATCGGCGTCGTGCGCGTCTGGGATCCGCCGCGCCAGCTGTTGATCGAGTGGCGTCCCGTAAACTTCAAAGAGCGAGACCCTTCGACCGAAGTGGAAGTGTCGTTCGAACGGGCGATCGGGCATTCGGGCGAGCACACGTTGGTGACGCTCGAGCACCGAGGCTGGAGTCGGATCCGCACCGATCACCCCGTGCGGCATGGGCAATCGGACAGCGAGTTCTTGGCGTCGCTCGGCCGTTGGTGGGGTGATCTCGCCGCTACCTTGCGCAACCGAGCCGAGCCGCGGGTCCCCAACTCCGAATGACGCAGCTCCGTACGAGGCTGCTCAGGCCTTTACGACCTTGGGATTCGTGCCCGGATACACACCGCGTGAATCGACGACCAAGGGCGCGTGCTCCAACACCGCGCCGTAATCGACCGCGTCGTGATCCGTCACGATCAACACCGCGTCCGACGCCGCGAGCAGTGTTGGGGTCAAGTCGAGGCTGCGACGGCCAGTGAATTGCGGCCATTCGCGCAACGGTGGGATCTCCACGACGCGCGCGTCGTGGAAGCACAGGTCGACGCCCAAGCGTTCGAGCTGCTCCATGATCGGGAACGCGGGACTCTCGCGACAATCATCGACGTTCTTCTTGTAAGCGATCCCGAGCAAAACCACCCTCGCCCCTTTGGCGGCCTTGCTCCGCTGGTTCAGCGCTTGCACCAACTTGGTCACCACGTACTCGTGCATGCGAATGTTAATCTCACCCGCTAATTCGATGAACTTCGGCGTCACTCCGAATTCACGCGCCTTCCAGCTCAGATAGAAGGGATCGACCGGGATGCAGTGCCCACCCCAGCCAGGGCCGGGGTTGAAACGCATGAAGCCGAACGGCTTGGTCGCCGCAGCGTCGAGCACTTCCCAAATGTCGAGCCCCATGCGGTCGAACGTGACCTTGAGCTCGTTGACGAGCGCGATGTTCACCGCGCGAAAGATGTTCTCGGTGAGCTTCGCTGCTTCGGCGACCCGCGCGTTACCCACGGCGATCACTTCGCGAATCGCAGCTCGGTACAAGGCCAAAGCCAATTCACCGGAAGCCGCATCCACTCCACCGACCAGCTTGGGTATCGAAGACGTCGCAAAGCGCGCGTTGCCCGGATCTTCACGCTCCGGCGAGTAAGCGAGGTAGAAGTCTTTGCCGACCTCTAGCCCGCGCTCCTCTAAAATGCTGCGTACCAGTTCGTCGGTCGTTCCGGGATAGGTCGTCGATTCGAGCACCACGAGTTGGCCGGGACGCAATCGGTCGCGCACGGCTTCGGTGGTAGAGCGAACGAAGCGCAAGTCGGGTTGCTGGTGGGCGTCGACCGGCGTGGGCACGCAGAGCAAAATCGCGTCGGCCTCGGCGAGTCGATCGAAATCCGTGGTCGCCGAGAAGCGTCCTTCGGCCTGAGCGACCAACAGCGGGCCGATCTCGATGTGGCGCAAATACGACTCACCCCGCCCCAGCTTGTTCACCTTGAACACGTCGAGATCGACGCCCAAGACGGGAAAGCCACGCTCGGCAAAAGCAATCGCGAGAGGCAAGCCCACGTAGCCCATGCCGACGACGGCGACCTTGAAGTTGCGCTGAGCGAGGCGCGCGTGCAGTTCGGAAAGCGTGGAATCCACGGATTTTGCTGTTAGCAGAGACGCGCCGAGTGAGCCAGGTCAGGCAACGTGGGGCTCGCGTTCCGTCTCACCGCGCACCTTGCGATCGAGGCGCGAGAGCAGCGCATCGGCGGTGAACGGCTTGAGCAGCAGATCCGACGAGCGCTGGAAGTTGGACTGTTCGAGCGTCTCCTCCAAATAGCCCGAGACGAACAGAACGGGCAGCCCCGGATCGAGCTCGCGCAAGCGCGAAGCCAGATCCAGCCCTGTCATGCGAGGCATGCGCACGTCCGACAAGAGCACGTCGGGCGGCGTCCCGAGCTCACGCAGGTCCAAGTACACGCGCAACGCTTGCTCCCCATCGTGCGCCACGTGAACGGTGAAGCCAGCGTCGCTCAGCAGTTGCTTCAAGAAAGCGCGACTCTGGGGATCGTCCTCGGTGAGCAGCACACTGCCGCGCGCCCGGCCCGCGATCGGTCGCACTGGCCCCAAGTTGGTGCCCGTGTCTTCCGCAACACCACCGTACGCCGGCCAGCGCAGGGTGAACTTGGTGCCCTGCCCGACCTTCGAAACCACGTCGATGCTGCCACCCGAGGTCTCGATGATGCCGTGGACGGTGGCGAGCCCAAGACCCGTACCCTGCCCTCGCGGCTTGGTCGTGAAGAACGGTTCGAACAAGCGCTCCAGCGTCGCTTGGTCCATGCCGGACCCTGTATCCTCGACGCTCAGTTCAACGCGATTGCTCGGTTCGGCGTGCGTGACCGATAGCTTCAAATCACCGCCGCTCGGCATGGCGTCCTTGGCATTCATCACCAAGTTCAAGATCACTTGCTGCAATTGCCCAGGGTCGGCGTGAATCAACGCGGGCGAAGTGGTTTCGATCTGCAATGTGATGCGTTCGCCCAGCAACTGTTGCAAGAGCCGATCCATACCGGTAACCACACTCGACAAATCGACGCCACGCGGTTCGGCGTATTCCTTGCGCGCGAACGCCAACAGCTGCGTGGTCAGCGCCGCGCCGCGAGCGCGCGCCGCCGCGAGCTCTTTGGCCACGCCTTGCACCAAGCGATCGGAATGCCGGGCGAGCAAGTCACCATAGCCGCCTACCGCAGTCAGCAGATTGTTGAAATCGTGAGCCACGCCACCGGCAAGACGTCCCAGGGCTTCCAATTTTTGTGAGTGCTGCAGCTGATGCTGCAGTTCTTTGGCTCGCCGCTCGGCTTGTTTGCGTTGCGAGATATCGCGCAAGACGACCATCGAACCGCGCCGTCCGTCGGCGCGCGTGACTGTGCGTAGCACTCCTTCGACAGTTATTCCGCGAGACGCAATCACGTATTCGCGCGGCGTGCCGCGCAAAGTGTCGAAGGCCGGATCGGTTTGAATCGCGCCGTCCTGCTCCTTGAGTCCCAAGTCGAAGAAGCGGCTACCGACGAGCGACGCACGTCCAAGGGCGAACAGATTTTCCGCAGCCGGATTGCAGTCTTCGATCTCTCCTTTGTGGTCGAGCGCCAAGATCGCGTCGGGCGTGACGTCGATCAGCTCACGCGCGCGGGTGGCGTGATGTTTGGCCTTGGCGAGCACTTGCTCGAAGGCGCGCAGGAACAGCGACAGAACGAAACAAGCGCCCCAAGTCGAACACACGACGATGATGAGATAAACTACGTCGCCGTCGGCGAACAAAGCTTGGCCGCTCAACAGCGCGTGCAAGTAGAGCGCGAGCGGCAGCGTGACGACGATGGACAACGCCAAAGTCGCCGCTAGGCGCATGCCAACGAAAAGCGCACAGCCAACGACCAAGGCCGGCAGTAGACTGCCGCTCGAAGCGCGTGCACCAGATACGGCAAATGTGATGTGCGCCTCGAGCCAGAGCGCCGTCAGGGCGAGCAGCGCCGCTGCCCGGTATCGCCCCGCAAGCTCCAACCCAATCGCGCACAGCACGGCGCCGATGACATACGGCTCACGCAGCGTCGGTAACGCGCTAAAGCCCTCGTAGTAGAGGACCGCAATCAAGACCAACGAATAGCCCAACAACGCCGAGAAGAGACCAGCGCGCAACCAAGCCCGGTATGGCTTGGGAATCTCTTCGAACAAGCGGTGAGGAACGACCTCGGAGACGTTGGTTGGCAAAGTGGCACCCCGAGCGTACCACAAGTGAGCAATGGTTCCGTGCGCTCGGGATTCAATGCGGCACGCGACGTGTGTTAGGAGGTCGGGTAATGGCTACGGGTCGCCGCACCAGAAACCTCGTTCGCGCACAGCAGCGAATGGAAAGCCGGCTGAAACAAGATCGCGAGCGTCTCTTCCGACTGAGCCCGGGGGGTTCGCCCGAGCGCCCCTTGGATGTCGGTTCCGCATCGATCGTGGAAGGACGCGTCGAGTCGATGCCCTGCCCTGCCTGTAACAGGGCACTCGCGGTCGTGGAACACGCTGCCGAGACCCAGGACGGCGTGAGACTGCGCCGCGTGGCGGCAAAGTGTCAAAGCTGTGGGGCGATCCGCGACGTGTGGTTCAGGGTACTCGGCAGCTTTCTGAACTGAGTTCGGACGGCCGCCAAAGCCGGCGCGCGGCCAAGGACTTCAGTGGTGGCCGCCAGGGCCGTGCGCGTGGCCATGCTCCAACTCTTCCTTGGAGGCCTTGCGCACCTGGAGGATAGACACGTCGAAGGTCACTTTCTTGTCCGCCCAAGGATGGTTGGCGTCGAGCTCCACCTTTTGGATCTTCACCTTGGTGATGCGCGCAACGCGCTGCATGCCTTTGATCGTAACCCGCAGCACTCCGCCCTTCTGCGGCTCGACGCCCTCGGGTAACTCGGAGGTCGGCAAATCGAACACCAAGGCGGAGTCGCGGACGCCAAATGCATCGGCGGGCTCCAAGCTCAGAGTTACCTTTTCCCCCGCGCCGCGACCAGCGAGGGCGCGCTCCAGACCGGGCACCAAATTTCCATGCCCGTGCAGATACGCCGTTGGCCCGCCGCGAGTTCCTCCGAGCGTCGTCCCGGCCTCGTCGGTGACGGTGTATTCGATGATCGCAACACGGTCGTTCTCAATCTGCATGCCCGGCGCTGTACTCGCGCGCGCTCCCGCGTACAAGCCGATTCGGGCCATACCGGGTAGGATTGCAACATGTCGCGCTCGATGACAGGCAAAGTGCTGGCGCAGCTTGGTCTGGTGGCTGCGAGCGTGGTCGGGTCATGCGCACAACGCGAAGGTGCACCGGCCTCGACGAGCTCATCCGCTAGTGGCTCGAACCCGCAAGCGCCACCATTGGCAGCGCCCAGCCCAAGCAGCAGCAGCAGCAGCAACGCGGATGAACCCATCACGATAACTCGAGGCCTCGCGCTCGAGTTGCTGCCACTGTTGCGCGACTGCCTCGCCCACCCCGAAGCCCACGGGGCACAACTGTCCGAGGAGCAGTCGCGTTTGTTGCCGCGCACGGCGGACGACCCAAGCGAAGCCAAGGACAATCAACTGAGGCTGGGCGTTTGGTGGCTGCATGCCTACGACGGCAAAGTCGTCGCGAGCTCTACCCCCATAGAATGGCGGATGCAGCACTGGCGCGCCTGGTTCGACGTTTACTTCGAGCACACCGCTAGCGGTTGGCGCGTCGCACCGGGCTGCGTCAGCGTCGTGCTGGCCGAAACCACGCGAACGAGCCAGACCAACTCAACCTCGGACTAGGGGTGTGCCAAGTGGGCTTCATGATCAGAAGACGCCACTGAGGCCCGCGTAGGATTGCCCAGGTAGCCAACCGATCTGCGCGCGAATCGGAGCCGCATCGAGATTGCGCCAAACCTCAGCCGTGACCACGGCACTCAATAGAAAAGCCCCGGCCAAACCAAGCCCAGCTGCAGCCAAGGTTGCGCTCGCTTGCTCTTTGCCAAGCAGGTCGGTGTACTGGCCGCACAGCGTCGTTCTAAGATCGAAGCAGGGCCCTTCTCCGGGGTGGGCATCACGGAAATCTAGAGTCTTGCGGTGATCCGACAAATGCTCGGCAAATACCACCGCGCCCAAGGCCAACGAACCTGCGCTGAGCGTGTAAAGCGCACCCAAGGTGATCCATTTGCCTTCGCTCGGCTCTCCTTGTGAACCGCCATAGACGAACACTCGTTCGAACGTGCCTCGCTTCGCAGGAGCGTTCTGAGTTTCATCGAGATGTCCGGGTGATTCGATTTGAGTCGCGGGTGTAGATCCGTGACCTCCTGCGCTGGTTGGGGTCGAATTGGTGGGCGCAGCAGGAGAAGTTTCTTGCGCGATCGCTTCATGGGGCGCGAACCAACTGATCGCGACCCAAATCCCAACTGTTAACCCTGAGCGACGTGCGATCGAAGTGATCGTCCAGGGCGCACAATCCGCGAACGAGTGCGCTTTCGAACCCGCGATTTCGCTGCACTCGTGAGGCCGCGACCGCTTTGGAGAGGCGAGCGTTTGCCGATTCATCTTCCCTAGCGCGAGACGCTAGCTCACTCGTGGCAGGATGTCACCGCTGCGGACCGCTGAGGCGCGTGAAAGGTTTTCTCAGAAGTCCGCTCGCCGTGCTAGGGCCAGGCCATGCTTTGCCGTTCGTCACGAGGCGCTGCCTCGATCTTCCTTTTCGCCAGTACTTTGCTCGCTTGCGCTGAAAGTGCGGAACCTCCGCCCCCGGCCCTGCTCGACGCCGCAGTCGACGCCGACGCTGGCGGCAGCTCGGCAGACGACGCCCAAGCGCCAGGGCTTGGCGATGCGGGTCAAACCACCGACGAAACGGTCAGCGACGCTGCCAGCCCCGTGGCAGACGGCTCGGCGCCCACGCTGCCCGAGGCTGACGCGAGCACGACCGAGACAGGTGCGGACGCCTCGCCACCGAGTTCACCCGATGCCAGTACCGCGGAAGGCAACAGCGACGCGAGCACGACTTTGGATGCGAGCACTGGCACGCCGGATGCCGCCACTGGTACCCCTCACGACGGGGGTGCGGTCGTCGCGGATGCTGCTACTAGCTCCGACGGCTCGCTGCCGAGTGACGCCGCGGTCGACGCGGGCGACGCCGGAAACTGAGCGCACTGCTCGAGCTCAGCGGGCGATCTGGTGCGCGCCAAAGCGTGCACACAGATCGCCGCAGATGGCCTCGAGCTCCGCTTGATCGACACTCGAGAAAGCACTGATTTCGTCAGAGTCGACGTCTAGGACGGCGATCGTGCTTCCCTCGTGCACCAGAGGCACGACGATCTCGGAGCGCGTCGTAGAAGAACACGCGATGTGATCGGGGCGTTGGGTCACGTCGGCGACGAGTTGGCTGCGCTGTTCACGAGCCGCAGCTCCACAGACTCCGCGCGAAAACGGGATCCGCAAACACCCGTGTCCCCCCTGATAGGGACCAACCGCCAGCAGCTCGGGTGCGATCACTCGATAGAAGCCCGTCCAGTGGAAGTACTCGAACGCATGGTGCAGCTCGCACGCGACGGTCGACAAGGCGGCGATCCAGTCGGTTTCCGCGTCCAGGAGTACATCGAGGCCCTGGCGAACGGCCCGGTAGTGCTGACGCCGAACCGCGGGGTCCGAAGCGCTCTGCAAGCTCAACGGGGTTAGCGACACAGCCGGGTCATAGTCGACTTTGGGGGCCTACTGAAAAGGTCTTTTGTGGGGCCCAGCGCTGCGGGCCACGGGAGGAGGGCCTGTAACCCACGCGCTTGCCTCGCGTATGACCCATAGACCGATGGCGCCCACCCCGAAAAGCGCGAACAAGACTCGTTTTTCCGGAAGACGGCGCTACCTTCGCACGAAAGGTGATGCCATGCCGCGTTCCTACACCAAACCCAGCGATTCCGAACTGCGCACCAAACTGACTCCACTGCAGTATCAAGTGACGCAACGGGACGCGACCGAGCCCCCTTTCAACAACGCCTTCTGGGATCATCACCAGGACGGCCTCTACGTCGACGTCGTGAGCGGCGAGCCGTTGTTCAGCTCCCGCGACAAATTCGAATCGGGCACCGGTTGGCCGAGCTTCGTCAGGCCTGTGTCGGAGGACAGCGTCATATCCCACAGCGATCGCTCTCACGGCATGCTGCGCACCGAGGTGCGTTCCAAGAGCGCCAACTCACACTTGGGACACGTCTTCGATGACGGCCCCGCGCCTACGCGTCTGCGCTATTGCATCAACTCGGCAGCCTTGCGTTTCGTTCCGGCGGAACGACTCGAGGCAGAGGGTTACGGCGAACTGCGTTCACTTTTCGCCGGCAAAGAAGCCCCGTTACCAGCTGCGACCGACAACGCCTGCGCGATCCCGGCTCCCGGTGAGGCCGCGAGCTGCGAGACGACGCTCGAAACGGCAATTGTTGCAGGCGGTTGCTTCTGGGGCATGCAAGAGCTCTTGCGCAAGATCCCAGGAGTGCTCGAAACATCGGTGGGTTACTCTGGCGGCACGACTCCAAACCCAAACTACGAACAAGTTCGAACCGGGCGCACTGGCCACGCCGAGGCGGTACGCATCGTCTTCGACCCTGCGCAGGTCTCGTTCGCAGAGTTGCTAGAAAACTGGTTCTTCCGCATGCACGATCCGACGACGCGCAACCGTCAAGGCAACGACGTCGGATCCCAGTATCGCTCCGCGATCTTCTTCACTTCGCCGGAGCAAAAAGCGACCGCTCTCGCCGTCAAGGCCAAAGTCGACCAGGCGGGCAAGTGGGGAGCACCCATCGTGACGGAAATCACCGAAGCCGGGCCGTTCACCCCCGCCGAGGACTATCACCAGGATTACTTGCAGGAGCATCCCGGCGGTTACACGTGTCACTTCATGCGTGATTGAGGGCGAGTGGGCGCTGGCAGACCGCTCAAACTACTTGCGATAGCGACAGCAGATTGCCGTCAGGGTCGCGGAACCACGCGACCCGGGCACCGCTGGGCGAGGTCCAGACATTCAGAGAGTCTTGGTCGAGCTCTGGGTAGCGCACGAACGACACTCCACGTCGTTGCAGGGCCGTTACCTCGGCAGCGATGTCCGACACCACGAGTCCGAACACCGTGTACGGCGCGTTGCTGACCTGGTGGACTTTTTGGATTCGCAGCGGCGTCCCCGCAATCTCGAAGACCAGCGCGAAGGGTGAATCCTCCAGTAGATTCAGACCCAGAACATCGCGATAGAAATCAAGGGCCTGATCGGGCCGCGCGGTGGCGACGAATGCGACTGCTGTCCTGCTCATGCGCGACTGATGGAGTTGGGCCGATTGGCGTACTCGCGTTATTCTGCGGTTTGGGTTCCTCGGCGGCAAGCAAACTCGTTCCCAACCCCGAACCACCTGGTCAGCGCTTCGCTGAGTCCGTCGGCGGATCCGTTGGATGTCCAGGCAACGTAGCCGTCAGGGCGGATCAAAACGGCCATCACGGGGGCCACACTTCCGAGCACGGGCAGCGTCCACTCGCCATCGTATTTCACGTCGTAGCGTTGCACCCGATCCGCCCAGGGCATCAGGTCAAAGGCAGCGGGCGCTCCGAAAGCGAGAAACACCGGGCGAGCTCCATTCAACAGAGTGAAGACGCGACAGGGACCGTCCGGCGTAACGAGCTCGAGGTCGGGCATGCGCCGCCCAAGCAGCGGATGACCCTCACCCAGGTCGTAGTGGACGTCCAAGCCAGACATCATCCCCGCATAGTGCTTCCGGGGTTCCTGCATCGCCAACAGCGCGGTCAGGTGCTCACGCAGCGCGGCGGTGCGTTCGTCACCGCGAGCAAGCGCAGTTTGCGCCAAGGTATTCTTCAGCACGCGCGCGGCGATCGGGTGACGCTCGGCTTGATAAGTGTCGAGCAAGCTGTCGGGCGAATGGCCTCGAAGCACCTGGGCCAGTTTCCAACCCAAGTTAACGGCATCCTGGACACCAATGTTCAGGCCCTGGCCACCGGTTGGAGAATGCACGTGCGCCGCGTCGCCCGCCAACAGGACGCGCTTGGCGCGATAAGCCGCGGCTTGGCGAGCCATGTCGCTGAAGCGAGAGAGGTAGGTGACGTTGTGAACGCCAAAGTCGGTTCCGTACACGGCCGTCAGGGCTTCTCGAAGCTCGTCGAGACTCGGTACCTCGCCGCGCACGACCTGTTGTTCGACCAACACGATGCGAACCCGCCCATCGTCGAGTTTAGCGACCGCGTTGACCCCCCTTTCTCCGAGCCTTACTCCGCGTTCCGGTTGCTGAGTCAACTCAGCCTCGGCGAGTAGGTAACTCACGGAAGGTTCCCAACCCGGAAAATCGATGCCCGCGGCCTTGCGAATCAGACTGCGACCTCCGTCACAGCCAACCAGGTACGCAGCGCGCAGGGAGCTGCCGTCCGACAAACTGACGTCGACGCAATCGCCGTCTTGCTCAAAACCGACCACCTCGCGGCCGCGCAGGATCGGAACCTTCAGTTCGTCGACCCAGGCAGCGAGGATTCGCTCGATCTGGCCCTGCGGCAAGGCGAGTCCGTAGTTATGCCGCGTCGGGAAATCGCTTATGTCGAGAGGGATCAGCGCAAAGCCAGCGACTTGCATCGTCTTGCCTTGGGACAGAAAGCGCTGCGCAACTCCGCGCTGATCCAGCACTTCGATCGTGCGCGAGTGTAGACCTCCAGCGCGCACACCGTCGAGTTGTTGACTCTCGCGCCGTTCTACGATCGCCACATCGACCCGAGCCAACGAGAGTTCCGCAGCCAGCATCAAGCCCGTCGGACCTCCGCCCACAATCACCACACCATGCTTGTCGATCATGGTGCCTTCTCTAAGTCACAACCCCGGGCTTGCGGCAAGCCCCGTCATCTGGCATATGTTCGGCGTGGCGGGGAACAGGGGGTCCCACAGCCTCGCCAGCGCCGTCGCGAGACCAGGGTGCGGCTCGCTATAGGGACGTAAGTCCTACGATTGGCACCACGGCGTTGAACAACGCGAACCCGCAAGCGAACACGATCAGCGATGCGCGATCGAATCTAGCGGTCAACTCCACCTCTTCGCGCGTGTCGAACAGATAGAGCGCGATCGCTGACTGCATGATCGTGAGGAAAATGGTGATCATTCCAAAGCCGTTCACCATATCCATCAACGCAACCGTGCCCGAGTCAGGCACTGCGGAAGCCGAGACCAAAGTATTGGCGACCGCCCCGAAGAAGCCACCAACCCCCAAGCCAAAGCGCGGATCGACGTGCGTGGGTTTGATGAAAAACGCCAAGATGGCGATCAGCGCCGCGGCGTACAGGCCGACGAACACTTTGAAGTACGTTCCGTAGCCGGGGCGAACGTTCCAGATCGCATATACGAACTGCGAGAAGACCTCGCGTGAACCCGCAGGCTTCTCGGCGTCACCAAAATTGGTCTTGTACGCGTGCGGCTTGACGACCATGCCCGTCTGAGCAACTTGATACCCCGGCATTTTGACGCGAGAGCTGATCCCGGAATTGAGCTTGTCTGGAACGAATTCGAGCTGCGTCCAGCCGAGCTTGCTGTCTTCGAGGCCGACGGTCAACAAGTGATCATCCAGCGGAAAGCGATCGGCTGAAAAGAACTTCGTCACATCTGCGTGCACGAGATAAACGGCATAATGTTCGCCATTCGTGACTTTCTCGACGAGCTTCTCTTTGGAAGTAATCTCCCCGTCCATGACGCGAAATGTCTCACCCGGCGCTAGCTCATCACCGGTCCAACGAAACCAGATGTAGAATACCGGGCTCCACTTGGAGTCGAGTATGGAGATCTCGGAGATCCCCTCCATGTATACTCCGACGTTCACCTTTTTCGGTGTGGCGTCTGGCGGAAGCTGGTCCTCGACAGCCGTCTTGCCCGGCTCGACCGCGTTCTGGTCCAGCCTCGCCCTGTGGCGCGCGGCGGCATCCGCCTTGATGGTCAGAAGCCTCGTTGCGGCAAACGCCGTGGCAGCCACGAAGAACAGCCCAAGCGCCACAGTCCAAATCGGAATCAACAGATCCAAGTTCTTGCGAGTCATATGTTGGTATCAGTCGAGGTTGCTCTTGCCGCCCCAGCGATTGGCGACACGCTCGAGCCACTCAGTGCGATGAGCATACAGGCACCACGGGTCAGCGAATCCCCACGTCGAAGGAACGCAGCCTAGCTCAGTTCCGCAACGACGGGAGCGCGAATCAACGCGGTAATTCGTGGCGCTCAGGCACCCACATGCCGCACCGAGACACCGCGAAGAGGCGTTCGCCCGTCGCACCCAGGTTGGCGCTCAACGAGCACGCTACACGAGACCACACGCCAATGTGGTCTCGTGTAGCAGACGCGCCGATCTTGGACATCAGACCAAACAAGCTCGCTCTTCGGGCAGCGCTCGCCAAGTGGCTGACGGATCTGCGATCACTAGTACACGCAACAGGTGAACATTTCAGTCTGGTCCCCCCGAAAGTCTGAATTCAGCTGCGTGCCCGGCAAACATCCCAATCTCGTTCAGGGCATTGTCGACGAGGTCTGCGCGCACTTCGACGACGAGCACACGACGCGATCGGCTTGTCACTCTTTGCGGCGGTAATGCAGCGCCACTTGGCCGGACCTCAGGGGCTTCGCCGAGACGAGCTCGAGGCGCCGCGAGGGCTCCAGACCCTGAAACAACCTCGGCCCATGGCCGGCGAGCACCGGGTGGATGACGAGACGGTACTCGTCGATCAGCCCCAGCGGCTCGAGCGCGGAAGCGAGTGTGAGGCTACCCAGGAGCACACCTTCTGGGGTCTTCTGTTTCAGCTCCGTCACGGCATCACGCAAATCCCCCTCGATACGAGAGGTGTTGTTCCACGGGAAATCGCGGCGCGAACTCGAAACCACATACTTCGGCTTGGCCTCCAGCTTCTGCGCCCACTCGCGCATCGCGCGCGGCGCGTTTTCGTCGCGCGCGATCGCCGGAAAAGCGCTCTCCATGAGCTCGTACGTGACACGCCCCCAAAGCATCGCCCCGGCTGCGTCCATCAACTGCGTGAAGTAGTCATGGAGCTCGTCGTCCGCGATCCCTTCGCGGTGGTCGCAGCAGCCGTCCAGTGTCAGGTTGAGTCCGAAGGTCAAGAGGCCCATGGCGCCGAACATACCAAGGCGGAGCAAGCGTCGGGAGACCCTCGATCGCTGACGTTCAGCCGACGCACCAGGCCGCGGCAAAACATCCGGCAACATCTTGGCCAACGCGAGTCAGACGAGGCCAACGTAACCAGAAACCACAACCGGTGCGATGCCCAGAAGGCACCCTACGATACCGTGTCAGACCGATCTCTCGGGGTGAATCACGTTGACCAACGCACGGCGAGCTATCTCGTCCCGGTTCATTATCCGCGTCCACGTAGCACTTGGCCAAGGCTGGACCAACTCATCCTCGCCTACGCCGACGTCGGCTACCTACGTCAATGCTGGGACTGACAGACAAAACAATCGCCGCTCTTCGTGCAGGGGTCCAATGCGACGCACGTGCCCAATTTGCCGGGCGAGAATTCACACGAGTCGCCAAACTTCGTGCAGGCCTTCGAGGGGGTTGGGCGCATGTCGCTACGACTAGGGCAGCCCAACGCGCAGAGCCCCACGAACAGAATGGCCAGCCAACGCATAGCGGCACTATGCGCCCATGGGTTGGCGTACGCAACCACTCCAACTCGAGCAGACTCCAGGCGTCGCATTCAACGACAGCTCTGTGATTGCTGTTGCGCTGCACGTGTTCTCACCATGCCTACACGCGACAGGCCTCGCTGCAAAAACGCCCCTGGCTCAAGACAGGCGCGTCGGCAGTCCGTTCCAACGCTCTCGCCGCTGTTATCCGATTGCGAGAATGGACTGAGCAACCCGGACACGACTGAACCGCAGGCAGCGTATGCGAAGCCCCTCCGTGAACCATTGGCTACGCCCTGCCCGAAGCGCACATCTCAACGCGCGCCAATCTCTCCAGATGGAAGGCTCGTCGTGTTCAAACGTGAGCTTGACCCGCACCGAGGGCTGGGATGGGCTGCTGCAGTACATGGTGGACTTTCACCGGCAGGTTCCTGGCGGCCACTTTGTCACGGAGCAATTCATCGCTCACCACAGCAAGAGCGTGGCACGCTGGACGATGCGCAATGGCCTCGGCGCCGTGATCGGTGACGGCGTCAGCTACGGCGAATACGATGACGAGGGGCGACTAACGAGCATGACCGGCTTCTTCGAAACACCCGAGAACTGACACTTGAGCTACTACCTCGAACGCATTCAGCGCGGTGTCGAGTACATCGAGGCGCGACTTCATGAAGACCTCGAGGTTGGTCTCGTCGCCAAAGAGGCAGGGCTGAGCCAATGGCACTTTCAACGAATCTTCAAGTCGCTCACCGGCGAAACTCTGAAGACGTATGTCCGGTCACGACGCTTCGCAAAGTCACTCGAGTTGCTGGCTTCGACCCAGCTGCGCGTTCTGGACATCGCAGTGCTCTCGGATTTTGAGTCGCAAGAAGCGTTTGCGCGCGCCTTCAAGAAAGCATTCGGCATGACGGCGCAGCACTATCGAAAGTTGGGCAGGAAAAACCTGTTCTTGAAGAAGCCACAGCGCGGTCAATGATCCACCACGTTAACCTTTAAGCACGGACTGCTTATCGGCTTCAAATATGAGTTCGGCGGCTGTCGCAAGTTCGGGCAATTCCGTGAAGTTGCGGATGGTGAAGTGTGCACCTGCGACTAGCAATGCCTCGGGAGCCTCGCTGGTTGTGACACCGCACACCCGCATGCCCGCGGCGCGTCCGGCTTGCACTCCAAGTAGAGCATCCTCGAAGACCAGCGTGCTGCTCGGTTCGCAGCCGAGTTTTTGAGCCGCGGCCAGGAACAGATCCGGTGCTGGTTTTCCGCGCTTCACCTGTTCGGCGCCCACGACAACTGAGATGCGCGCGCCGAGTCCCGATCGGTCAAGTACCAGGTCACGGTTTTTCGCCGGCGCGGCAGTGGCGATGCCGACGGCGGTCCCGCGCGCCAACAACAGCTCGACAAACGCCTCGAGCCCATCGAGGAGCTTCACGTGCGGCGCGAAAAGCTCACGGTATCGCGCCTCCTTCTCCTCCGAAAGTCGCTCAATCTCTGAACTGGCCAATGGCCGTCCAAGCAGCGCTGGGAAGAGCTCTTCATTCTTGCGGCCCGAGAACTCCCGCTGGATCCGCTCCCGGGTTAGCTCATGACCGAGCTTCTGTCCCATCTCGATCCAAGCATCGATGTGATACTGCATATTGTCGACCATGGTGCCGTCGAGGTCGAACAGAACAGCCCGTATGACGTCTGCCATGACCTCGCAAATAGCACGAAACGGAGCAGGTCGAAACCGCGGGGAGGCTTGTCTTCCTCTCGCGCAAGTCCACTCGGTTGTTCGCTCACCACTGTCCTCGCCCCTCCACATGAGCCCCCCAGGGGGCAACAAGTCTGCGCTTCAGGCTTTTCCCGCTCGCGACGGGAGCTCCTTCCCCGGAAAGAGCAACGCCGTGGCAGGGATTAACATCCTAGTGGTTCGCCGAAACGATCTGGGGTTGAGACGCGGCGCATCAGCCCCAGACCAAAGTACCTAGAAGCCAGAACCCCGTCGCGCGAACAAGTCGACGACTGCCGCTCAAGTTGCTTGCGTCTCTGGTTGCCACACTCACGACCCCCAAAGAATCTCGTAGGTCCCCGGAGCAACCAGTTGGAGCCCTTCAAAGTAGACGTGGTCAACGTCGATACCGCCCATCCATTGAGTGTTTGCGCGCAGGACACGTTCGGCTTCTTCCACACATTCCACCAGTTGTCGCACTGTGAAATACTCGCCGTTCGAGGCGTCGTACGTTAGTTGCTTGCCGGACTCACCGCGAAGAACCACGTGACTTGACCGAAGCGCAACACGATCCAACTCGGCGTTGGTCAGGTTGCGCTCCTGCTTGCCTTCCTGGACAGCAACTGACAATCGCAGGCTCTTGATTCGTGCTGTCGATGGGGCAGCCAAGTTCATCACCTTGTCGCTGACGGGTTTTGCTGGCTCCGTGAGCTCGATTTCCAGGTGTCCGGAAAGTGATTTGAAGAATTGCGACGGCTGATCGTCGCGCCCGTCCTGTGACGGCACAGGCGCAACAGCAGCAGCCACGTTCAACGTCGCAGCTGCCGCCGTATGAACTTGCGTCGATCGGCTGGGCTGGTCGGGCGAAAGTTCTTGCCTGCAGCTCATCAGGCTGACCCCCCAAAGCCCCAGCACCGCAATCGAGACGAGACGACCCATGACGAAAAACTCCCATGGTATCGCGGTGCCAACAAGAGTTGTTGTCCGCAGGAGCGCCGAAGGTGCCTGAACGCTGTCGGCCTTTTTGCGGCCTATGCGATTTGGCCTTCGAAAATGGCCAAAATCGCGTCATATTTCGGAGCATGGCGGGGCGTTACTCATCTACCTTTTGTTTTGGTGTGTTCGGCAACGTTTACGTGGTCGTCCATGGTTCGAAGTCCCCCGAGGACGTCGAGTGGCGCGCCTACGTTGACGACATGGAACGGAAGGCGAGCGCGGTGAAGGGCGTTTTGGTCTACACGGTGGGCGCCGGACCAAACCCCGGACAGCGCAAATACGTAGCTGACATGTGGAGCCGCCGTGGACAGATGCTGCCTCTCGCGCTGCTGACGCCATCGAGTTTCGTGCGCGGAGTAGTCACCGCGCTCAACTGGATGCTGCCAAAGCCCATCAGAACCTTCGATGTGCACCAAATTGATGAGGCGCTGGGCTTTCTGCACCTGAACGACGCCGAGAGAAGCTCCGCACTCGCAGCGCTCGAGGATTTCCGTGAGCGACTGGGCCTACCACTACGCGCCGCGGGTTAGCAATTCGCGTCGCTTGATTTTCGATCCCTTCAGCACAGCGATCTCGGCTCTGGCTTCAGGCAACTCCGACTCGCACTTCGGGGCCACTACCATGATCTGTCAACTCCAGGCAGTCCAGATCCCCGGGTGGATGCTGGTGTCGGTCGCCTATTCTGATCACTCGCCACGCGGCCGCTTTGTCCTCGACAATTCAGCCGCTTTGCCATTCACTTGTCACACTCCACTGAGGTGAGCACCGATTGCTCGATGCCTAGGTCCTGGATGGATGCTTTTCCACTCAACATCCAGCAGGTCCTGCTCTCGTCCAGCCGCGCGCTTGTTACGAATCAAGTCGTCTCGCGACAGGACGTTGACCACTTGATCCGCGAACGGCACCTCAAGACGCATCGGCCAGGCTGATTCGAATTCCACGCCTGCGATGGCCGTAATAATGTCGATTCGAATGGGCTCAACCCCGATCTGGAAGATGGTTCCGGGCGTCGCCAAGTCATCCACCGACAGCTCATGTAGTGGCGCACCGAATCTCGCAAGCGCGGCATAGGCTCGAGCGGCGTTCTCGGCGCTCGGGCGTATCCAAACTTCGAGTCCTTCGTCGCGCGCACATGACCGTGCGCCGCCAGCGCGTGGGCTCCAACAACGATGTACTCAACGCTGCGGGCGTTGAACTCGGCTAAAAGATCTCTGAAGTCTTGGTTCATCGGTGCCAGTGCGATTCCATTGCAGGCACTGCCGCGTCAGTTCCCACGCCGCTGCGACACGCTGTTCTGCCGTTGTGTTCGACCAGTCGTCGTCTGGTACCTCTTGTCCGCCGCGCAGGACACGAGCCACAATCTTGCGGGAGCGCTCAGACGACATCCGCCACTAGTAGAACAACACGAGCACGGTCCCAACGACAGCAAAAGCCTGGCCTATCGAGTCATTCCAAACGCACTCGCCCGCATCGGGTGGCGCCCGGTCAGGCACCGCGCGTGAGCGCCTGCGGGAGGAGACGAACGCATCGAACCGCACGATCACGCCCGGTCCGGCTTGACACCTCAAGCTGTGTCCGGTCTTCGCGCCCAACGGTTGCGCCTGAGTGACGACCGCCAGAAAAAAATGCCCTGAACTTTCGAGGAGCGATGGCCTCTACTGAGCTCGTCGCGTTCACTCGCAACAACCGTTCAAGCGTCGCCCAGTCGATGATTCCTCGCAACCAGTCTGCCGAACGATCTGAGTTTAACCCGCAGCCCATACAGTAACCGGCGAGATATCAGATGGGATGGCCGCCGGCTCCCGGCAGGCGAGCGCAGCTCGCCAATCAAGCCGGGCCGGCGAGGACCGAGCTACCAGGTAAGGATAGCCGTCGGGTTCAAACTTGAGTTCGGCAGCTCGAACGTGTCTAGCTGCTCAATTTCTCGGGAATCGCACCTTTGAGTTGAAGTCCAACGGGCGAGATGTACGCTCCCCGCATGAATGGACGCGGTGTTGTCACGTTCGCGTTCGCGCTTAGACGCGAGCAGCAGCGGGTCCGGTTCCACCTGCTGGGGGCCGAGGACGCAGCGCGCTCACGTCAAGTCGCTTTGGAGCCGCTGCAGGCTCTGACCCGGAAGCTTCTGCTCGACGAGCTTCGCTGGTACCTACGACGCGGACAATTTCCCGAGAATCATGTCTGTAAAGACCGGCGCGTTCCGGTGTTCGTAGACCGCCGAGGCACTCGGTGCGCGGTTGCACATCTGATGGATGCGAGTGGTCAGGACCATCTGGTGCGCCAGATAGCCAAGGCTCACAACTATTCCAAGGTTCGGGAGCTCGCGCTCATACCGCAAGTGCGGTCGTGGCTTGCGGCTGCAGGAATAACGCTGGAAGAAGCGGCACGCATCCAGCCGGAATACTGCTTTCAAAGTCAGGCCGAGGGCTGTTTCTGTAATCAGGGCGGACGCACGACCATCGCGGTTGCGACAATCGTTTCAAAGGACGATAACGATGTGCACGTCAGAGTCGACAGGATCGAAGGCGTGTTTCCTGAGCTCACGCTAAACCAGGAAGTCACAATCCGCAGCTCAAGTAGCGTTGGAGAGCAGGTGCTGCTCACCCGGGACGATGCAGGACTGATCTATCAAATCAGCACGCAGCTGAAGCTCGAAAGCGGCGAAGTACGCTGCCAATTGAGTCACGCAACGTCCGAAAGACCCGTCAGCATTGAAACTGTGATTAGCGCCATGCGCGCAGATACTCCGGCTGCGTGCATCGACGTGCTGGCAACGGACGACAGCAGCTGGAATCAATCACAATGCGAGGGTACCGATGCGGCAACACCCGATGCGTCGACGCCCGATGCGGCGACCTCCACCCCAGCCACGTCCCAACCCAGCTGCGGCTTTTCCCAAAACAGTGTTTCGATCGCTCCTGAGTCGATCACAACGGCCGCGCTGTTAGCAGCGCTCCTATTGCACAGGCGAAAGCGGACCCACTCGAAAGCTTGAGTATCCTTCGATCACGACGTGGACTTCGAAGCAAGCCTCAGATCAAGCCCGGGCGACCCCATGGTAAGCGCTGCGTGACGCCCACCTTTATGGCCGCACGGCCGTCGCGCACGCAGGCAGCGCTTACGCTGCAGGGATAGTGAACGCGGCGAGCGGAAGCGCGAGCTGGGCGGGGTCGAGCTTGGCGCGCGTGACAACCCAATGATCCGGGGCCAACTCGATGAAGCGATCAGTTGGCCAATACGGCAAGAGGCGGAGTACCTCGTCGAGGTACTGTTCGACGTCGACTCTGTGGAGTCTGCAAGTAGCGATGAGCGAGAATAGCGCGGCCGCAGCTTCGGCGTGGGTGTCGCTGCCGTAGAACATCCAGTTCTTTCGACCCACCACGATCTTGCGCAGCGCTCGCTCCGAACGGGTGTTATCCAGCGGCAAGCGCGGATCTTCTAGCACGCGCAGTAGCTCATGCTGCTGGTTGAGGGCGTAGCCGATAGCGCGAGTGGCGAGATTGCGCCCTGCGCTTTGTGCCTTTGCAGCTTTGACCCATTCAAAGAAGCGCTCCATCAACGGACGCACATGCTCGTCGCGCAGGGCCTTGCGCTTTGCCGGTGGTAACTTTTTGAGCGCATCGTCGGCAGCGTAGATTGCGCGGATATGCATCAGGCCTTGAATGCCGACCTTGTATTTGCAGATGGCGGCTTCGAAGAAGTAGCGTCGACAGTGCGCCCAGCAACCAACGAGCGTGATGCTTTCGTCGCTATCGACAGGTGGACCCTTCTCGAGCACGTCGTACACGTTGCTGGCGTCGGCTTGTAGATAACCAGTGAAACCGCTGAAGAGCGTCTTGACGAAGTCTTGGGTATGCTTCTCGGTGAACGCGAACAACACGTGATCACAGTCGATGACGGCGGTGAAGAAGTGGCCCTTCTTGCACGCTTGCCGCAACGAGCTGCCGTTGGGCACGGGCTGCACGAGACCCGACGTGGCATCGGTCGAAATGACCGCTGCCCTCTTTGCTTGCTGCCACATGGCATGCACGACGGTTGCGCCCAGCGCGTTACCGGCTTCCTCGACGTAGCGACCCATCGTTCCGCGATCGAGCTCGCAGCTCTGAGCTTTCAGGTGCTGCTCCAAGCGGTGATGGGGCACTCCGAGTCCGAACTTCTGCACGATGACGTGTGCGACTACGGACGAGTGAAGCAATCCGCGGGGGAACAATGTCTTCGGCTGCTCGACCCCCAGGACAGTGGGGCCATCAATGCCAGGCACTTCGTACTTGGCGGTGCGCTTGACCAGCACTGCGAAGCCACCGCGTCGATACATGAGCTGCAGCGTTTCATCGAAGCCGATGCGCTTGCTGGTTTGCTCCAATGCGGGATCTAAGATGTCGAGCGGAACCCGGGGCAACGTGCTCACTGAAAGGTCTCGTCGGCCCTTTGGGGGAGGCCGTGGCCCTTTGGGGGCGGGCTCTTCGTCTTCCTCCGTGACATCGAGCGCTTTGCCCACGCTCTCGTCTAGCTGCTTCTGAAGCTGCTTGTCCCCGTCGAGCAGATTGCCCAGTGTCAGCTGCAGCTCTTCGGTATTGCCGCGCTCGGTCTTGTTGCCGTAGATGCGCCGCTTCAGTAGCGCATTCTCATGCATCAGGTTTACGATGGTTTCCTGCTGCGTGTCGGTGCGTGCCTTGAGGCCAACGACTTCGACTTGCAGAGCCGACAACAGCGCAGCGATCTCCGCGGGAGATAGCGCAGGCTGCGTTGCATCCGGCGTGCTCGACACAGTCGATGAGTACTCGACGCGATCCACGACCGCAACGAACTCGGCGACTGCTATCGGATGATCGTTTGGCCGGCCTCAATGGACGCGTCTTCGGCGCTGCGGCGCCGCCGTTGCTACGCCCGCAAAGATCACATCGAAGATGGCGTCGCTCACGATCACGTGTTGCTCACCAACCTGAGTAGCCGTGGGTAAGTCGAATTTACCTGCATCGAGCTTCTTGTGAATCACGATCGAGCCGGTGCCGTCCCATGTCAGGATCTTCATCGTCTGTCCACGCTTGCCCACGAACGCAAACAGGGCGCGAGCGCGCGGCTCGGTCATCATCTTCTCGCGCACGAGCCCGCCAAGTCGTTCATATCCGAGGCGCATATCGACCGGCTCCAAAGCAACGTAGATCCTAAGGCCGTGCGGGATCATGACTTGCCATCTGTTAGCGCCTCGACCACGGCGCGAAGAAGCGCAGCGTCGACGCCGCGTCGAATATCGATCTCCAGTTGCCCAATTCTGAGCGTCAACCCGCTGGACCCTTTCATCGAGGATACCTCGCTTTGCGGCACTACCCGCGCAAACGTCAAAGCGCTGGCCTTTCGAGCGCTGGCCCACGCATACGCCGTGGAAACGCTGATGCCTTGTCGTCGTGCGCACTGCGCTAGCGATTCGCCCGACTTCCCCGCCTCCAAGAACAACCGCTCCCGATCACCTTCGTTGTACGCACGCCGCATTCCCACGTCGTGCCAGGGGCGGCCTGCGTCCGCGAGATGGGCGTCACGCAGCGCTTACA
>DATAHU010000301.1:0-20034 GCA_036263015.1 Polyangiaceae bacterium
GTCGGACCGCGTTTCATGAGCACGCTCCTCGTTTGCGCCCCGAGCATCCAAACGCAAGAGTCGCGCGCCGTCCACAGCCAATCCCCCAAGGCTTCACTGGCGCGAAGCGCGACCGCCACCCAAGCCCCCCAGTGCAAGCCGTCCGAGTGACGAGCGCCCTGCAGGATTCGAGCTACGGAGGTGAGCGCGAAGCGCGAACGACAGCCCGAAGCCTACCAGGGCCCGACGCCGCAGAGAGGAACGCGCGGAAGGATTCGAGCTACGGAGGTGAGCGCGAAGCGCGAACGACAGCCCGAAGCCTACCAGGGCCCGCTGTCGCCGAAGGCGCCAGCGCGCCCGGAAGGATTCGAACCTTCGACCTACGGCTCCGGAGGCCGTCGCTCTATCCAGCTGAGCTACGGGCGCGAACCCCTCGAACCCGAGGGGGACCGCACTTTTAGCCGTCTCCCGGACGAATGCAAAGCACGTTGCGGCCCGTACCCCCAATTCCCTCGCGACGGGCACCGGACGAGGCCGTTGGCCAGCCCATCGGGGCCCTGCTCACTTCCGGACTCTGACTTATACTGCCGAGACCATGCGCGTCGTGATCGTGCCCTGCCTGAAAGACAACTTCACCTACTTGGTCGGTGCGGGGGGTTTGGACGTCGCGGTCGTCGATCCCTGCGACCCGGTCCCCGTGCTGGCAGCGGCGGATCGGGAGGGCTTACGCATCAGCGCCATCCTGAACACCCATCACCACGCCGATCACGTTGGTGGCAACAAGCGCATCTTGGAGCGATTTGCCGGCATCCCCGTCTACGCGCACCGCTCGGACGCGGCCCGCATCCCTGGCATGACCCACGCCGTCGACGAGGGGGACGAAGTGGTTGCAGCAGGTTTACGGTATCGAGTGCTGTTCGTGCCGGGCCACACCAGCGGCCACATCGCTTACGTGACCGACGGCGCGGCCTTCGTGGGCGATACGCTGTTCGGTGCGGGTTGCGGTCGCTTGTTCGAAGGTACGCCGGAAATGATGAACGATTCGTTGAACGCCAAGCTCGCCCGCTTGCCCCCGGAAACCCGTGTTTACTTTGCGCACGAGTACACGGCGAACAACCTGCGCTTTGCGGAGCACGTCGAGCCCGGTAATCCTGCCGTTCAGGCGCGCAGCAAGGCGGTTGCCGTTGCACGTGAACGAGGTGAGTGGACGACCCCATCGACGATTGCTCTCGAGCGGGCGACGAATCCATTCATGCGCGTCGACGCACCCGAGATTGTGGCTCGCTATCGCCCAGAGTTCACACACGAACCAACGGCTGCCGAAATCTTCGCGAAGCTCCGATCAGCCAAAGATCACTTCTGACGAGCAGTCCATGAATGCGGAAGGGCTCAACGGAACGCGCTGTTGCTCAGGATGTCGAGCACCCACCCTGCGACTTGGGGGCGTTCGAGTTGAAATGCGAGCCCCGCCCGAAAGTGGTTCGCTTGGGCCTCGACCCAGACCACTCGCGCTATCAGGTGTAGTGGATCCCAAAGATTCGGGGCCTCTAGTTCCAACCTGACACGGGCACCAATCTCGGGCGGAGCGGAAACTTCGATGCACGCTCCACCCAGTGACACGTTGACTAAGCGTACCGGGTGATTCGTTCCCTCTTCGGTGGAGATCTGACCCGATAGCGGTTCGTTCCGCCGCTCGTGCACGCGAAAGTGGTCGGCCACGCTCTTGTCTTGGTACCCCAGAGCAGGTCTCAAAACCAGAGACCTGCGACAAACACCCGCTCTTGGCCGCAGCCTGGGAGCCGTTTCGATCGGTTTCGGGTTTTGGACCTTGGGGTTTTTGTGTGGGCGCCCGGCGCGCCCCGGGCTAGCATCGTCACGCCCCTCTGTGCGCCCAAGTCCCACCATGAACACGAGTAAGGACAGCCGTCGCGATCCGCGTGCCAAGATCTTGAGCCTAACGGTTCGCTACAAAAGCGCGACCGTGGCCGAGTTCGTAGAGAACCATTCCTATGATGTCAGTCGCGGCGGGATGTTCATCCGCACCCAGGCGCCATTTCCGAATGGAACGCTGATCAAGTTCGAGGTGCGGATCGCCGAAGAACAGCGTGTCATGACTGGCGTGGGGCGCGTCACTTGGCGTCGCGAGAAGGATGCGGGCGAAGACAACCCGGCCGGGATGGGCGTCAAGTTCATCAAGATCGACGACGACTCGGTCCAGGTGATCGACCAGCTCGTCAAAGCCCGCGCATCGGACACGAGTTCGTTCGAAGCCGGCGCGAAAGAACAAGGCATTCCGCTTTCCGATCCGCCGAGCAACATCCGCGTCACGCAAGACGATCGGATCAGCAGTCGTCCGCCACCCGCAGGGGACATGCTCGATCAATCGGCATCTTTGCTGAAGAGCGCAATGGGGGTCTTGGCAGCGACGTCGCAGCCGCCCGAAGAGCTCGAGCAACGGGCTACGTTGCCCACTGGGCAGAGCAATCCCGAGCAGCGAGCGTTGTCGCTGCAAGACTTGGCGAAGATCAGTGGCCCCCCTTCCGATGCCCCAGCACCAGGTTCCGCGCCGAGCTTGCAGAGCGCCGTCGTCGATTCCGAGGTTTCTGCAACCGATCCAACGACGCGTGCACGTGACAGCTCGAGCCTGCAAGGCGTCTCCTTGGAGTTGAGTGAAGCGGACAAGGTAAACAGTGTGCCCGCTGCGGTCGAAGCCGCGCCAGCCTCTGAACCCGAAGCGGCATCCGATCCTGGTGAGCCCTCGAGCGGGCCGCGTTCGGACAAACGCGCCAAAGCAAACGGGAAGAAGCGCCCCAAGAAAGAGAAGAAGCGCAAGAAGAAGTTCCGTTATGCGAGCATTCCTGCGCCCAAACAGACGTTGCACGCCGCCGTAGAGGCCAGCGCGGCCCCATTGTCGCTGACGTCGATCACCACCACGCCCCCCAGAAAACGGCGCACCGAGCCGCCGCCCACAGAGCAACCCAATCGCATGGTTTGGGTAGTGCTCGGCGCGGTGGTCGTGGTATTGGGTTTGTTCTGGGTTAATCGTATGCGCGGCAGCTCCGAGCGCACGGAGCTGCGAACCCCTGCGCAAGCGCTCGACGGCAACCCGAACAAGACGCCAGCGCCCCCCGCCAAGCCTGCTGCGCCGCCAGTGAACGAAGTGCCCACACTGCGCATCGAGGATTTGCCGCGTGAGCCAGTCGCGGATCGTGCCGAGCCCACCGTGAGCGAGGAAGAGGACGATCAGGGAACGGTTACGGAGGAAGTCGACAACCCGCGCGTCGGGGGTTCCGTACGTGGAAAATCGAGCGCTGCAGCCAGTGCCAGCGGTGCCCCGAAGAAGGGCAAGGTCTCGCTGGGTGCAAGTTCCACAATCGCGGCCAGCCCGAATGCCCCTGCTAGTCCCGAGGTGTCTGCCCCCACACCCGAATCGGGTCAAACCTCCAAGGCTCAAACCCCGGAGCCGCAACCCGGCGACAAGCCTTCGGCTGAGCACGCACCAGCCGAGCAACCCAAGCTCGCGCCGCCCTCTACCGAGCAAGCGCCCGTGGAAAAGCCTGTTAACTCGGTAGCGCCCCAGACAAAACCCTCCGAGCCCGCGGTTGAACCAAAGCCTGCCCCCACACCAAGCCCCACTCCCAAAGCGGTCGCACCTGGCTCTTCGGGTTAACGCAGCACGATGACGATTGCGCCTGAAGAATTTCCGACCCTTGCGCCGTGGCCTGAGCTTCAGGCATTCAAAGCTACCGTTAGTCCAGACGCCGCACTGGCGCGACCGCTCAAGCAATTGCACACAGTGCTTGGCCAGTGTGACCCGCGAGCCGCGTTGGCGGTGCGAATCCAGGCATTCGCCGCGCTGAGTGAATGGTTGCGAACGCGCCGTAGCTTTGCCGCACCCCGGGGGGCGTTGCCGGGGGAGCCAAGCCATGTCTTGCGCTTACGCTGGCTCTTGGTCGTAATAGAACGTTCGCCCGAGAGCAAACAGCGCCTGTCTTGGACTTTGTACCGGACGCTGCGCGAGGCTACGGGCTTGATGCTTTTTGGTCGGCTCGGGTTGCCGACGGACCGTGGCTTGTTCAGCGAAACGATCGATCGGATTTCGCGCAGCTTTCTGCCCGAAGCCGGCGACGAGCGCGATCTGACCGAATTCGTCGCGCGCCTGTTCCCTAGGCAGCACGCCGTTAATTTATTGCGCGCTACGCCGCCCGCCTTGATACGAGAGCTTGGCCTCGCGCTGCGTGATCTCGAGTCGGGGATCAATCCATGGTTGCCTTTGCGCAGTCAGCTGCTCGAGGCCATCGCCTTGCTCGGCGCGCGCATCTGCGGCGTGGGTCTTTCGGACGTCCTGCGCGCCCGCAGCCCCGAGACGACTATCACGGAGTCGCCCTTCTACGAATTGCCGCGCACACTCGACGTGGTCTTGCAGGTTTCCGCGCGAGCCCAAGATCCCAGAGTTTCTGCGGCGCCGTCGCAGGTCTCGGAGTTGGTCTCGCGCGCGAGGGAAGTGATCGACGCGTGTCGCGGCGTGACCGCCAGTGTGATCGAAAATCTGGAGCGCACTGGCGTCAGCGTCGACGTCGTGTACCGCATCGAACTGATAGGCTCGAATCTCGATCGTCTCGAGCGCTTACTGCGTCAGCTCGACTACGAGAGCCGTCTCGAGGCGTCCGAACGCGCGCTCGAGTTGTTGATTGAGCTGGCCAGCTTGCGGCTCAAAGATCGCAGTTTGGGCGATATCCTTGGCCGCAACGTCCACTTGCTGGCGCGCAAGATCATCGAGCGCGCTGGACACACGGGCGAGCACTACATCACCGCCACGCGCGGCGAGTACTTCAAGATGCTTGCGTCGGCCGGCGGTGGTGGTGTCTTGACCGCTGGCACCGCAGCGCTCAAGTACACGCTTGCGGGCGCGCACCTGGCCCCGTTCCTCGAGGGCGTAGCGGCGGCCTCGAACTACGCCGGCAGCTTCGTATTGATGCAGCTGCTCGGCTTCACACTGGCGACGAAGCAACCGTCGATGACCGCGGCTTCGCTGGCTGCGACCTTGCGCAGCCGCGCTGGGCACCCCGATCTATCCGAATTGGTGTCGATGATCGCGCGCATCGTGCGGTCGCAGATAGCCGCTGCGATTGGCAACGTGGGGCTCGTCATCCCCGCGGCCATGGCGTTCAATTTCTACTGGGTCCAGCAGCACTCGCGCCCGTTCCTCGAGGAAGAGACGGCACATCACGTGCTCGAATCGCTCGATCCGATTCACGGGGGTACGGTTTTCTTTGCAGCGCTCACCGGCGTCTTGCTCTGGCTCTCGAGCATCGCTGCGGGCTGGCTCGAAAACTGGGCTGTTTACCGTCGCTTGCCCCAGGCGATCGAGAATCATCGCATTGGACGCTTCGTCGGTCGCGGCACGATGCGTTGGTTGTCCGGGTTCTTCTTGCGCAACATCTCCGGTATCGGTGGCAGCACCGCGCTTGGGATTCTGCTCGGCATGACACCCGTGATGGGTAAGTTCTTCGGGTTACCGCTCGACGCTCGACACATCACTCTGTCGACGGGGTCTTTGACGTTTGCCGTCTGCACGCTCGGGACCGAGACACTATCGACTCCCGAGTTTCAAAGGGCGGCGCTCGGGATTGGCGTGATCGGGATCTTGAATTTCGGCGTGAGTTTCGTGTTGGCGCTGGCAGTGGCGTTGCGCGCAAGAGAAGTTCAGCGCTCGGACCAAGTGCGTCTGTTGTGGTCCGTCATCGCAACGTTTCTGCGTTCGCCGGTCCAGTTCTTCATTCCACCCGCCCAGTCGAGTACGCCAGCGGTTCACGGTCCTGCTTCGATTCGACCGCCGCAGCACTGACGAGCCGCGGTCAGAGGGTTCGTTCATGTTTCGAATCTTTCGCGCACTCTGCTCTTCGACTCTGATTGGCTTGGTTGCCTGTTCACCCACGGCCAATCAGAGCGCGAACTCTGCTGGTTGTGGCGCCGTACCCGCCACCCGCATGGACGTGCAGAGCTCAAGTCTGCCGAGCGCGCCGCCAAGCTCATCGACTATTCCAGCGGCTACGGCTGCGAATCGCGAACCGGCGGGGCCGATTCGCCATGTTTGGGTGGTCACCATCGACGGCATGTTGCCAGAGACGTACACCGATCCCGATGCACATGGTTTGCAGATCCCAATGCTCCGCCACTTGGCGAAAGACGGCGCGGCGAGCGATGGTGCTCTCTCGGTCTTCCCCTCACTGACCTATCCGGCGCACACCTCCATCGCCAGCGGTGTTCGCCCCGCACGCCACGGCATCGTGTCGAACCAAGCCCACGATCCCTTGGATCTGAACCACGGCGCCTGGCGTTGGTATGCCTCGGAGGTCAAGGTCCCACGGATTTGGGACGTGGCCTACACGCACGGCTATCGCACCGCACTCTTGGATTGGCCAGTGACGGTCGGCGCGCGGGCGACCTACCATGTGCCGGAGTTTTGGCGTTCGCGGACGGACGAAGATCTGAAACTCATTCGCGCGTTGTCCACGCCGCCCAATTTGATCGATCTGGCTGCAGCGACGCACCCACACTTTCTCGAGGGTTTTCATCCTCAAGACGTCAGCGACGAAGCCGGGGTGGATCTGGTGGAGACGGTGATGGCTCTGGGTGCACCTCACCTGTTGTTCCTCCACATTTGGCAAGTCGATGCAGCGCAGCACCATTTCGGCTTGTGGAGTCCAGAAGCGTTGCACGCGATCGAGAACGCCGATCACCAAGTCGAGCGTTTGTGGTCGAGCATCGAGCACGCAGGGCTCGCTCCCGACTCAGCGCTGGTCGTGGCTTCGGACCATGGTTTTGCCAACATCGATCACGCGGTGAAGCCGGGTGCTCTGCTGCAGCAAGCAGGGCTCGTGAAGTTAGATGCAAAGGGTAAGGTTACTGATTTCGATGCCAGTCTGCTCGCCAATCACGGCAGTGCGTTCGTGTATCTCGACAAGGATGCCGATGCTGCGTTGCAGGAGCGAACGCTTGCGTCATTTCAGCACGCCGCAGGGGCGCCCCATCCAGCAATTGGGCGTATCGTACGACAACCTCAAATCACCGAGATGGGGGGCGACCCGAACGCGTTCTTGGCTTTGATCGCCGCCACGGGCACGACGTTCGTCGCGGGTTACGACAAGTTCGAGACTGCGCCGCCCTATCGAGCCACGCACGGCTACGATCCCGAAGAACCAGCGATGAGAGCATCGTTGATCCTCTTTGGTCCTCAGCTACCGAAGGGCAAATTGGTGGATGCTCGGCTGATCGATGTCGCGCCGACGATTGCCGAGTGGCTCGACTTGCCTCTGCCGGACGTCGAGGGCAGCCCGTTGCGCGTGGCGCCCCGCTGAGCAGGATTTGCGTCGAGCCCTAAAACGCCCAGCCAGCGTTGGCGTTGAGCAAGGGCAGCGGCACGCGCCCCGATCTCGAGTAGTTCGTATCGCCGTCATCGCCGTGTGCGCGCAACGTGGCTATCTGAATGCCCAGCTGTGCCCCAACCGTCAATCCAAAGCCGGCTGTATACTTGTAGCCCATATAGGGACCGAGCAACAAGCCATCGGCCGTGCCGCTGACACTGATCCCGCTCGGCAGCGACAGCGACAAGTACTTGGCTTCGAATCCGAGCTGCATGCCGTGGTCGAAGTCGCCGAGTAGGTAGCCGTTGAATTGGCCGCCGGCTTCCCAGGTTTTGATCCAGAGTTTCTGCTCGTGGCCTGTGTCGTCGGTTGCAGACACCTTCAGGTGGCCGTAGCCGGCCAAGGCCGTCAGCGAAATGCGTCGACCGAGCCGCGCCTCCACTGACATTTCCGCGACCGGGAAGAGCAGGCGCACGAGCGAGGCGGTGACGGCTACGTGATGAAGTTTGCGCTCCGGAGCGTCGCTCGACGTCTGTGTCGAATCCGTTTGGGCACTGGCCTGCGACGTTTCTGCGGCGGCTGCAGTCGAGCCGAGTACGATGACTGCCGTTATTCCGCTACAAATAGCTCTAACAGGCTGCGTCTTCTTCCCGTTAGATCGGCTCAAATTCAGCTCGCGTTCTTGGATTGAGTCTCAGCTTGGTCTTGCAAAGCAAGACTCAGGAGCGCAAGTGTAACTAGGGCCCTCTCTGCCGCAAGTCAATTGGATCAACGTCGCTCGAGATACGCACGCCAGCCACCGTAGTGACTGATGTCGAGCGCATTCTCCGTCGCGACCGGCTCGCACAGGAAGCCCTTTACCCAGCTGTCGTCTTGCAGCTGGAGGTTGCCGATCGCAAGCGGCGCAGCGACGTCCGCTGTCAGACGCCCGAACGCTTCGGCATCCAGCGCGTAGACTTCGACTTCGATCGCGGCGCCACCGCTAGCCACGCGCACCAGACCAGGTTTTGGCGGCTGCGTGTTTGGCAGCGCGAACAAGCGATAGCGCGCGGCAGTGCGCGTCGTTCGCTCGAGGCGTCCACCGATTGCGAGCAGCTGGGAATTGAGTGGCTGCCCGCTGAGGTGTGCACCCACGACAGCAATAGTGATGGATTGCCGGACACGCGCCCGCGGTGTCTCGGCACTCTGCGGAAGTTGAGCGATGGCCGAGGCGGGCGAGTCCGGGCTGGGCTTGCGGACGGGAATCGACGTTGCGCCGACGGACAAGTCCTGTTGTTCGTGCAGACGTTGACCAAGCACGGCGACCGCGGCGTCGCAGAAGGCTGGGGCGAGCAGCGTGACCCCGAACGGTTGCCCCTTGGACTTGAACCCCGTAGGAATCGCGATGCCGCACAAGTCGAGCAAGTTGGTGAAGTTGGTGTACGTCCCCAACTTGGTGTTGTTGCCAACCGGATCGCTCGCGATCTGCTCGTGGGTGAACGTCGTGGGCGTCGTGGGGACGACGAGCACGTCGATATCACTCCAGTATTGCGCCACACGAGCTTGCAGCTCGCGCAGTCGGTAATCTGCCTTGAAAGCATCGATGGCGTTCCAAGTCGAGGCTTGACGAATGATGTTGCCGACGATGGGATCCAAGCCCGCCGGATTGGTCGCAACGAAATCGCCAACTGCTGCAGCGCGTTCGGCGACCCATGGTCCGTAGTACAGCAATGATGCGGCCTGCTGGAACGGCGTGAAGTCGATCTGCACGAGTTCCCCTCCGAGCTCACTCAGGCGTGCAACTGCCAGATCGAAGGCCCGCGCCGAGGCAATGTCGCCGAAGAACTCTGCAGAATGAGGAACGCCGAAGCGGAAGCGTTTCGGCATGGCGCTAGCGCCGGATGGAGCGCTGCGACTAAACGGATCTTCGGGGTCGAAGCCCGCGGCCGTCGTCAGCACGGTCCAGCAATCGCCAACGTTGCCCGCGAACACGGACACGCAATCCAAGCTGCGACACGCTGGTACGACGCCGCGCGTGCTGAGCAATCCGCGAGTGGGTTTTAGCCCGACCACGTTGTTGAGCGCCGCCGGCACTCTGCCCGAACCGGCGGTGTCCGTCCCGAGCGCAAAGCTCACGTGGCCGAGCGCCACCGCGAGTGCCGAACCCGAGCTGGACCCGCCAGAGATGTAACGCTCGTCGAACGCGGAGTGACAAGCGCCGTAAGGTGAACGCGTCCCAACCAGGCCGGTTGCGAATTGATCTAGGTTCGTCTTGCCAAAGGCGATCGCGCCGGCCGCCTCGAGTTGCTCTACGACGTGCGCAGAGTGATCGGGATCGCGGCGGAACGTGGGACACGCACAAGTCGTGGTGCAGTCCTTGGCGTCGATGTTGTCCTTGATCCCGAACGGAACGCCGAACAAGGGGAGTGACTCACCTTGCAGTCGGCGCTTCTCGGCGAGCTCCAGCGCGCTCGCGATGCGCTCCCAAGTGAACAGCGTGGTCCAAATCGGGTTGGTGGCTTGCGCGCGCGCCAGAGCGTGCGCACGGGCAAGCGTCTCGCGCGGGGTACGACGTCCAGCTGCGTAGTCCGAAATCAGGGCCTGTATCTGGAGGTCTTCCGGAGCCGTCATGAGCGTCGCTGTTTGTTCTTCTTCTTGCGGTCCCGTTTCGATTGGCTACTCGCGGGTGCCGCCGAGGGCGATCCATTGGGGGCAACTGGTGTCGGTTCGCCGCTGATTGGAGCGGAAGGCTCGGCTGTATCGGCGACAGGCTCAGTTTCCGACGGGCTCGGAGTCTGGGGTGTTTCGCGAGCAGCGATTGCTGCTTCGTTCGAATCCGTCGAGAAGTCCTGGCTCAATAGCTGATTGACCGCCCACTCTGCCGTCGCGGTAACCGCCACATCGACCGCCAGCTCATGGGGCAACGTTTGCGCATCGCCTTGCGTGCCCGGCGGCACTGGATCGAGCGTAGTGTCGAGCAGCGGCGCGCTCTTCGGTTCCCGCAAATCGACGGTCACGGTCTCGGGCTGTGCCAAGCTCTCGATGCGCGCCACGTCGCCCTCGGGGGCGAGGGCCAAGAGCACCTGTCCCGAGCCAACACTGGTTCCTTCGCTCACCAGCAGGCTGTGCACGGTACCCGCGCGGGGTGCGGAGATCACGACCTCCATCTTCATCGATTCGAGGATGACCAAGGGCGCACCCTCACTGACCTGTTCACCTACTGCGACTGGTATCTTCCAGACGCTACCAGGCACCGGCGCCGTCACCTTCGAGCAGCCTTCCGGGATTTCGGACTGTTGGACGGGCTCGTGCGACTCTTCGGTGAAGTGAAGTTGTCCGCTCTCGGCCCAGCGTTGGCGCTCGGCTTCGAACGCCGCTTGCTGATGCTCGCGAAACTGTTGGGCGCTGTCGGCGATATCGGCCAGGAAGCGATTGTACTCGGCCAGATCGAAGCTGCGTTCTTCGATCTGCAACCGCAGACGCCCTGCCGCAAACGCCTCGCGCATCTCGAGCAGCTCCGCGCTCGAGACTGGAAAGAAGCGGATCTGATCGAAGATCCTGAGCAGCCACGGCTTGCCCTGCTCGAAGTAGTTCGTGGTGCGGAAGCGGTTGAACATCTGCAGGGTGCGACCGACGAACTGGTAACCGCCGGGGCCCTCCATGCCGTACACGCACAGGTACGCGCCGCCGATGCCGACGGCGTTCTCGGGTGTCCAAGTGCGGGCAGGATTGTATTTCGTCGTGACCAAGCGATGCCGCGGGTCGATGGGGGTCGCCACTGGTGCACCCAAGTAAACATCGCCAAGCCCGAGCACCAAGTAGCTCGCCTCGAACACGATGCGCCGGACCTCGTCGATGCTCTCGAGCCCGTTGATGCGCCGGATGAATTCGATGTTCGAGGGAGCCCAAGGCGCGTCCTTGCGCACGACCTGATCGTATTTCTCAATCGCCAGTTGCGTCGCTGGATCGTCCCAAGACAGCGGCAAGTGCACGATCCGAGTAGGGACACGCAGATTCTCGCGGTCGGGCAGCTCGTGTTCGGCGCGCGCCAACGTTTCGATCAGATCCTCGAGTCGCAGGCGCTGACTATCGAAGTGAACCTGCAGCGAGCGCACGCCCTCCGTCGTTTCGAGCACGCCTTCGACCGGGTTCTGCTCCAACCAATGCGCGAGCGCGCGCACGCGGAAGCGCAAGTTCAAGTCGAGTTGCATCGGCCCATACTCGACCAGCAGGAACTTGTCGCCCTGCGGCCGGTAACAGACCTCCGGAGTGAGCGCGCCCGCGGGCAGCACTCGCAGACGGACGTCCGCGGGGATGGTCGAAGGATCCGTGAGGCCACGCTCTGGCGCCCGCTCGAACGCGCGCGCGAACTCACTGATCTCGCGATTCTGTGCTTGCTCTACAGCGGCTGCAGTGGCCCAGGTTACCGGTTCGAAGCGCACGCGTGAACCCGGGCGCAATTGCCCGAGCTTCCACAGGTCGGCATGAATCACGACCGCGGGACACACGAACCCGCCGAGGCTCGGGCCGTCGGGCCCCAAGATGATCGGCATGTCGCCGGTGTAATCGACTGCACCGAATGCATAGGCGCAGTCGTGGATGTTCGAAGGGTGTAAACCTGCCTCCCCACCATCGGCGCGCGCCCACTCGGGTTTGGGCCCACTGAGCCGTACGCCCGTGCGCGACGAATTGTAATGGACTTCCCAGTCGGTGGCGAAGAACGTCGCGACGTCGGCTTCCGTGAAGAAATCGGGAGCCGCGTGCGGCCCCACGATCACGCGCACGCGCCAATCGTTCACCAGTTGCGGTATCAGCGCTTCGGGCAACGGACGCGCCAACTCGGGGGTCGTGTTCTGAACCGCACGCAGCACGTCACCCGCTTGCAGCACGCGGCCTGCATGGCCGCCGAAGCGGCCGAGCGTGAACGTGGCGCGACTGCCGAGGTATTCTGGGACGTCGATGCCGCCGAGCACACACAGATACGCTCGCAATCCGGCACCCGCGATTTCACCGAGCTCGAGCTTCTGTCCGGCTTTGATCGTGATCGGAACGTAACGCTCGACCGGCAAGCCGTCGATGCGCGCTTGCATGTCCGCGCCCGCGAGACAGATCACGGCTGGCTCGAAGAAGTGGAAGTGGGCGCCCGTCATCGTCATCTCGATCGCGGCTGCGCCCTCGGGGTTACCAATCACGCGATTGCCGAGGCGCAGGGCCAATCCGTCCATCGCGCCCGATGGCGGGATGCCGACGCTCCAGTGTCCGCTGCGACCCGGGTAGTCTTGCACCGTCGTGAAGCGCCCCGCTTCCAAGACCTCGAAGCCGCGTTGGAAGGTGCGCGAACCGGCGAGCCATTGCGTCGTGATCTGCGCGTTCTCGAACGTCGGATCGGAGACCCAGTCGTAGAGCGCGTCGAGGTTCGTCTCGATGCCGTCGATGAAGGTTTGATCGAGCGCCGCGCGCAAGCGCTGCACGGCTTGGGCGCGAGTCGCGCCCCAAACCACCAATTTGGCGAGCAAGGGGTCGAACAAGCTCGAGACCTCGATGCCGGCTTCGATCCAAGTATCGACCCGCACGGGCACGCTGCGCTGTTGCCCAGGGCGCAGC
Source organism: Polyangiaceae bacterium (assembly GCA_036263015.1). Taxonomy (GTDB): domain Bacteria; phylum Myxococcota_A; class Polyangia; order Polyangiales; family Polyangiaceae; genus SZUA-265. Next base: position 12,930 of record DATAHU010000301.1, read on the forward strand.
GACTCGGGCTTGGCAGTCGCAGTGTCTGCGCGCCCGGAAGGGGGCGGCAATGAAGCCCGCGCGGGTTGCAGGGCCTGAGCAACACCCGTCGGGGCCATACTGGGCGGAGAGAGCGTCGTCAGCGTCGTCGGAAACTCGACCCGCGTCAGCAAGCCCGAGCTCGGGCGGAAATCGCGTGCCGGATCTTCGGCATAGATCCGCACTTCAATCGCATGGCCCAACGGGGCGTGAATGTATTGCCCGAGATCGGGCGGGCGTCCTTGCGCCGTCTCGATCATCCACTCTACCAGATCGAGGCCCGTCACGCGCTCGGTGATGGTGTGCTCGACTTGTAGTCGCGTATTTACTTCCAGGAAGTAGTACTGCCCGCTATCGGTGTCGTAGATGAACTCCACCGTGCCTGCGGAGCGGTAAGCGAGCTGCTCGAGCAAGCGCACCGCATCGGCCGCCAAGCGCTGGCGCAGCTCTGGCGCGAGACCGGGCGCCGGCGTCTCCTCGATCACCTTCTGATTGCGACGCTGCGACGAGCAATCCCGTTCACCCAGCGCTATGACTTTGCCGCGACCGTCACCGAACACTTGGACTTCGATGTGACGCGCACGCGCCACGAACTTCTCCAGGAACAAGCCGCCGTCACCGAAGTTGCTCTTGCCGAGATGCGCGCCGCGCTCGAACGCCGAGGCCAGGGCCGCGGGGTCGTGGCAAACCGATAGACCGATGCCACCGCCGCCCGCCGTGCTCTTGAGCATCACGGGGTAACCCAACGCGTCTGCCGTCTCCTGGGCGGCGCGGACGTCGCTGAGCAGGCCGGAACCCGGGGCAAGCGGCACGTTCGCCCGCTCGGCGAGCGCGCGCGCCTGGTGTTTGAGGCCGAAGGCGCGGATTTGGTCTGGGGTGGGCCCGATGAAGGTCAGACCCTGAGCCTCGCACTGCTCGGCGAAGGCGGCGTTCTCGCTCAAGAAGCCGTAGCCTGGGAAGATCGCTTCCGCGCGCAGCTGGCGGGCCGCGTTCAAGATCTGTTCTGGATTCAGATACGTCTCGCGCGCGTTCTGACCCTCCAAAGCCAACGCTGCCGCGGCCTGCGAGACATGTAGCGATTGTGCGTCGCTATGGGCGTAAACAGCGAGCGGGGTGAGATCCATGCGCTGTAACGTGCGAATTGCACGACAAGCGATTTCCCCGCGGTTTGCGATCAAGACTCGTTTGAAACCTGCACTCACCGGCTCCCCATACCAACTTTTGGCGACAGGTGGGGTCACAACCCCCAGTGGGGAGCTTGCGAACCAACGCCTCGGGACCGGCAGGCTGCCCGGCGCTCCACTTCCCCGGCACCCAAGCGGGCAAGAGGAAGTGGGAGGCGCTAGTCACCAGCCTCCTAGCTGGCGTCCCAGACCACCACTTCGACCGGCGTCGGGTTGTAGGCGTTGCAGGGGTTGTTCAGCTGCGGACAGTTCGAGATCAGCATCAGCACGTCCATCTCCGCCAACAGCTCGACGTAGCGACCCGCGGCCGAGACCCCGTCTTCGAAGGTGAGGCGGCCCTCGGGGGTCAGCGGCACATTCATGAAGAAGTTGATGTTGGCCGTGATGTCGCGCTTGCCCATGTGTGGATGATGGGCACCGAGTTCGAGCAGGAAGTTGTCACGGCAGCTGTGCATGAACTTCTTGTCCAAGGCGTAGCGCACTTGGTTCGACTCTGCCGCGCAAGCGCCGCCGAGAGTGTCGTGACGGCCGCAAGTGTCGGCCACGATCCGCAGCATGCTGCGGCCGCGCGTGCTGAACAGACGCGTGTTGGTCGTGAGGTAAACAGCGCCTTGCTCGCGGATCGTATCCGTCGCGCTGTAGCGCTCTGCCGGATCCTGACTGTTGTAGAACAACGTGTCTACCGCTTGGTTGCCCTCGAGATCGACGATGCGCACGGTCTGGCCTTTGCGCAGCAAGTGACTGAATCCGGCGCCGGCCGCGATCACGCCCCGAAATGTCGCCTTTGCCGGATCACGCAGGCTCGGCTCCAACCCCCCAATGGCTGCGTTTGCCGTCGTGCTCATCGCTCCAACTCCGTCAGATCCAAGTACTGCTCGGTCAATTGAAATCCTCGGCCATTTTCTGGGCGAAAGTTGCGACACACATCGTCACGGGTTACCGGTTCTGCGCGCCAGACCACGAGCTCCAGCGGGCGCGGTGCATACTTGTTGCCGGGATCCCAAGGGTGCGGCGTGTTCGACAACACCACGAGCACGTCCATCTCCGCCCGCAAGTCGACGCTCGCGCCGGCTTGGGCTTGCGTGGCCCATTCGAGTTTGCCGTCCAGGCTCGGCTTGATTTGCGTGAAGAAGTTCACGTTGGGCACGATGTCACGCTCACCGAGGCCGTACTTGCCGAGCTCGATCAGGAAATTATCGTGGGTGTTGCGGTAGAACTCGTTGCGCAACTCTTGATAGCGCCCGGCGCCGTACTTTCGTTCACTTGCAGCGGCGTCCAGGTGGCCGCTGATGGTGTCGTGCCAGCCCACCCCGTCGTGGATCAGACTCATCAGGATGCGGCCCATGTCGGAATACAAGACGGCGCCCTCGGTCAAGCGCGCGATCTGTTGCGCCTTGAGCGTATCGGGCATGTTGTAGCGCTCGAGCGGCAGGCGCGCGTTGTAGAACAACGCCGCGGGTGTCGCGCCGCCCTCCACGTCGATCAAACGCAGAACTTGTCCGCGCCGGATGACGCGCGACCACATCTGGCCGCCGCGCAGCTTCTCACGATAGACGATCAGTTCAGAGGTCAACGACTTCAGCATGCGAGATCCATGTGTTGGCTCGACGTCATGGCGTCGTCCGTACCATGGATCAACTGCTCCAAGCGCTTCTTCGTCGCCAAGAAGTGCCCGGTCAAAAACTGCTCCGGACTGCGCGGCCGCGTCACGGGCACGTCGATCACTTCCAGCGTGCGCCCGGGATTAGCGCCCAGGACCACGATCCGATCGGACAGGTAGATCGCTTCGTCGAGATCGTGAGTGATGAACAGGATCGTCACGTCGACCTGCGAGTGCACTTCGAGCAGGTGCTTTTGCATGCTGCAGCGCGTGAGCGCGTCGAGCGCGCCAAAGGGCTCGTCCATGAGCAGGATGCGCGGTTCGTTCGCCAACGCGCGCGCGATCGCGACGCGTTGTTTCATGCCGCCCGAAAGCTGCGCGGGATAGTGATCCATGAAGCGCTCGAGGCCGATCACCTTCAACCAATGCCGGGCATGCTCTTCGGCGCGCGCTTTGGACACGTGCTTCATGCGCAGGCCGAACATCACGTTTTGCATGACGCTGAGCCACGGAAACAACGTGTAGCCCTGGAACACCATGCCGCGCTCGGCGCCGGGGCCTTCGATGCGCACTCCGTCGATGAACGCGCCGCCCGAGCTCGGACGATCGAGGCCCGCCAAGATTCGAATCAAGGTCGACTTGCCGCAGCCCGAAGGACCGATCACGCTGACGAATTCCCCGCGGCGCACTTCCAAGTCGATCCCCGTCAAGGCGGGCATCGCGCCGCTCGGGCCTTGAAACGTGCGCGCCAACTGATCGACCTCGAGTACGACCGGGCGCTGCGCGATCTCGGCCAAGTGACGGCGCACCTGCTCGGTGTGGTGCCGATAGCTGGGTAACTCGAGACGATCACTGGCAACCGGATTCATGCGACCTCCTGCGAAGGGCGAACACGTGACACCATCGTTGGGACTGGCTCCTCGGAGATCGGTCCCGAGCTTTCGTCGTCGAAGGCCGGCGCCGCCGTGGATGCCGGTGCCTGCCCGACCACGGAGCTGCTGCTCTTGCGCCGTAGCAAGCGCGATACGGCGTGGTTCCCGCTCTCCCAGGGGAAGAGCAGAGTACCCAGTTGCGCAAGCAATTGGTCGAAGGCCAGGCCCACGAAGCCGATCACGGCGATCGCCGCATAGACATTGTCGAAGTGGCGATAACGCTGCTGTTGGTAGATGAACGCGCTGATGCCCGACTTTTCGCCGATCAGCTCTGCCACGACGAGGTACGTCCAGGCCCAGCCGATCAGGATGCGCATGTCGCGGTACAAGTTCGGGATGATCGCCGGCACGACGACGTGCTGCAGAAGTTGACGATTGCTCGCGCCGAGCGTCTGTGCCGCGTGCAGCAACGCGGGATCGATTGCCCGCGTCGTATTGGCGACCACGAGCACCATTTGGAAGAACGTGCCGATGAAGATGATGGCGACCTTGGGCGCGTCCTCCAGGCCGAAGATGGCCACGGCCAAAGCACCGAAGACCGGCGCCGGCATGTAGCGCACGAAGTCGATGAACGGCTCGAACAGACGGGAGAACAGACTGAAAGTCCCGCACAGCAAACCGATCGGCACGCCGAACAGGGCGGCGTACACGAAGCCCCAGAAGATGATCTGGCAGCTGTGCCACAAGCTCTCGTGGAGCCAGTAGTCCCCCCGCCGCTGAGGCTCGGTGGTGAACGCCGTGTAGAACGCTCGCGCGACTTCGTGCGGCGCGGGCAGGTAGATGGGGTTTGCGCGCTGGCCCTCGGCCAAGTGCGCCCCCGCCGCCGATAACTCCAAGTTGCGCTTGGCGAACACGTCGCGGTCGACGAGTTGGTCCTTCTCGATGAACGAGTAGTCCCCAGCGACACTGACGTCGCCGGGGTCTGTCACCAGGGTCATCGGGTGCCATAGAAACGGCACGTAGCTGAGCAAGCACCACACGACCAACGGCAGCACGAAGCTCGCCATGGTCACCCAAGTTCGTGCCTTTGCTGGCAGCGGCTCACGGATCGTCAGCCAACCGGTGCTTGCCATTTGTAAATCTGCCTTCTCTTCAATGCGCGCGCTCGGGTGCGCTCAGCGCGTAGTGGCGGCTTCTTGGGTCGATTTGCCGGCTTTCGCCAACTCCTCGACCAGGCTCGGATCCAAGTAGTCCTCGTATTTGACCGAGGCCTTGTACACGCCGTTGTCGACTTGGAACTTATCCACGACTTCGCTCGAGTGGTAGACGGACTCGAGCGTCGTGCCCTTGGCGAAGTGCTTCTGATTGCCGGCCAAGTCGAGGAAGGCGGTTCCGGCCATCAGCTTCTTGTACTCTTCGGGCGATAACCCGACGCGAGCACCCATGATCGTCGCCGCTTCGTCGAGATTCTTCGGGTCTTTGATGAAGTCCGCGATACGCATCCAGACTTTGGTGACCTTCTTCCAATCCTCGCGCCGCTCGGTCAGGCTCTTGGGACTGACGCAGAGCTCGTCGTAGATGACGCCGGGCACGTTCGCGCTGGTGAAGATGGCTTTGGAGCCGGGCAGTTCCTTCAGCGCTTGGCCGCTGTTGGGCTGCCAAGCAACGATCGCGTCGACCACCCCGCTCTTGAGCGTTTGGGGGGTCTGATCCGTGGGCACGTTGACGATCTGGATGTCCTTGTCCGTCATCTTGGCGGAGGCCAAGGCGTTCATCAGCAACAGGTGGCTCACGAAGCCGACTTCGACGCCGACCTTCTTGCCTTTGAGTTGGGCCACCGAGGTAACGCCGGGTTTGCCGACGACCATGTCGTTGCCGTTGCTGTAGTCGTTGATGATGATGCCGACGCTGGGTGAACCGCTGCTGCCCGTGACCAGCGCGTCGCCGTTGGTCATCGCGACCGCGTCGACCTTGCCGCCCGAGAAGGCTTCCATCGACGGCACGTACTCGAACCACACGAAGTCGACCGCGACGCCTTCTTCCTTGAACCACCCCTTCTGCACGCCGATGTCCCAAGCGACCCAACCAGGCCAGTCGCTGTAGGCGATCTTCAACGCACTGCCGGCTTTGGCAGCCTTTGGCGCTTCCGGTGCGGTCGCGGCCTTGGGGGCTTCGGCCGCGGGCTCGCTCGGCTTGTCGACGGCTTTGTCAGCGGGCACGCTCTCCGTCTTGGCGGGAGGCTGCGGTTTGTTCTCCGCTTTGCTGCACGCCAACATCGGCAAGCAGCAGGACAAGGCGAACGCATATAGGAAACGAGTCATCGGCAGTCCTCTCGACGGGGTTTCGCGTGTTCAGCGCGTCAGGGAGTATAGGGGCCTCGCATGTTGCGGCTCCGTTTCGCGCGGGGGTCTGTTGCGACCAGATGAAGTCGAGTGCCGTGCCGAGCCCAAGAGTTCTGCGAGTTGGGTTTTTCACTCACGCGCCCTGCCGCGGAAGGTTTCCATGCGCTGGGCCGTACGACCCACAGATTTCCCCATTCCGAGGTTCCAATGGTTCAAAGATTCCGAGCTGTTAACGCGTCCTTGGACGGCGTCCCGTGGTTCCGTTCTCTGCTGACGCTGTGTTTGGCCGCTGGCGCCCTGCCGCTAGGTTGTTCCACATCGGGAGGGCCCACTGCAGCTGCAGTGCATGAACCCGTACAAAGCGTGAGCCCTGCTCGCGTGTGCGCCCTCGATACCAGTGGGCCTTTCGCCGTTGCGTCACGCAATAGCAGCAGCGTCGCGCTGCTCAGGGATGGAGCCCACGCCTACGCTGCGGTCGCCGACGAAGACACCGAGCGCTTGATCATCATCGACGTCGACAGCAAACGCGAGCTGGCACACTTGGACTTGGTCGGTGCCCCCGGCGAAGTGGTTGCCACCGCGGGGGGTAGCTTGGCTGTTACCTTGCCGCAAGCCTCGAAGGTCCAAGTCGTAGCCTTCGACGGCAAGGCGCTGCAACCCGTGTGCGACGTCGACACACCGAGTGAACCTGCGGCGCTGGCCATGACTCCAGCGGGTGAACGATTGCTGGTGACCAGTGGTTGGGGACAGATGCTGACGGCGTTCTCCTCGGCCACCCTGCGCGAAGAGTTCCGCGTACCGTTGGGCCGCGATCCGCACAGCGTCGTGGTCGAGGACGACGGTCGCCGGGCTTTCGTCAGTCACACCGTCGGTGGTCAAGTCAGCGTGGTCGACTTGGCGAAGCGCACCGTCAGTCACGTGAACCTCAATTTGCCGTCTCCTGCGGAGCGGCAAGCGAGTCAAGCCAACGCCTTCGTCGCTTCTTCTTCGGGCATCGTCAAAGCCGTCGCGGAGGCGCCGGCACAGATGGTCGAGGCGTTCGCAGGCTTCTCCGCCCGTCCCGAACGCATCGCCAATCAAGCGTTCGCG
>DATAHU010000302.1:0-7844 GCA_036263015.1 Polyangiaceae bacterium
AAGCGCACGCCCCGTCGTGGGCGCGCTCGACGCGGCCGGCATGGCACAATTTTTCACTCAGCAGGCTGCCGCGGTGTTCGGGGAGAACTACTCCGTCGAGACCATCGTGATGGATCCGAGCTTCTCTTGTGAGCTCCAAGCGGGCCAGAGCTATGCAACCGTGCTGCGCACGATCGCTTCCAGCGACGCCGATGTGTTTCCGATCTGCGAGTCGTATGCGCCGGCCTTGCAGCGTGTTCGGGGCTACGCCGAGACGCTGCTGCAAAATGAATACACCTTCAGCTTGGGCGAGAAGGAGACGATCAGTGCCGTGCGCGTGACCGACGTGGACGGCACGGAACGCACGCTCACCGCTGACCAATACGACTACGACTTCGATGCCTCGAAGCTCACATTGCATCCGGGATCCATCAACGGACGCGACCGCAAGTTGAACGTGGAGTTGGAGATCCATTGCACGGCCGTCGTGCGCTGATGAGTAACCGAGTCAGAGCCGCTGAGCGGTAGGGCGGCCCGAGCCCATGTCACGGCTCCGGGTAGGAGGCGGGCGGAGTGCCCACTAGGTGCCTGCCCGCCGTTCGCTGAAGTGCGTCACTGCAGCCGCCACGTCGAGCGCGGGTGACCACGTAGAGCTACGACAAACCGCGATGAATGCTGCGCGCCTTGCGTTCTTTTGGGTTCTGGGCGACCTTGATGGCCCGACTCATGGCAGCGATCACAGCACGCCTCACCGATGCGCACCGCCAATTGCTGGCGGGGCCTTTGGCCGTCCAAGTCTCGTCGGCGACGGCGGACTTGCAGCCGCTGTGCGCGCGCGGCTGGGGCGTGGAAGTCTCCGCTACCGATCAGCTGACCTTCTTCGCGCTGGATGCGCAAACCGTTGATCTGCGCCGCGCCCTCGGGCAATCGGGCAGGGCAGCCGTGAACGTCACCAACCCTGTGACTTTGCAAAGCCTGTTGTTCAAGGGCCGGGTCGTGCTCATTGCCGAGCCGGACCAGGCGGCGCGCGAGGCCGTCGACCAACGCCTTACGCAATTCGTGCACGCCTTGAGTGCGGTCGGTTTCCCCGACTTCACGCGCGGGTTCAACCACCCCGGGCCCGCTCGGCGCGTAGTGCTGCAGCTCGACGGTTGTTTCGAGCAGACACCGGGCGCCAAGGCTGGGCGCCCTTTGGAGGGTGCATGAACCAACCCACGCTGCAGAGCTTGCGGCCCTGTCTGGAGGGCATCTTGCCCGCGGTGATCGCGACCGTGGCCGAAGACGGCACGCCCAACGTCACGTATCTTTCCAAGGTCTGGTACGTGGACGAGACTCATGTTGCGTTGTCGAATCAGTTCTTCAACAAGACGCTGGCCAACCTGCGGCGCAATCCCAAGATCCAGCTGTTGTTGATGAATCCGCCCGACGGCCAACACTATCGACTAGATGTCGAATATTTACGCACCGACTACGCCGGTGAGATGTTCGACAGGATGTCCGCAGAGATCGACGCATTGGCCTCGGTATTTGGGATGCAAGGCGTCTTCAAGCTGCGCTCGCTCGAGGTCTGTCGCGTTCATCGTATCGAGGGTGTGCCATGCGAACTCGCGAGCACATCCTAGATCTGGTCGCGATCAGCCAAGGCATCAGCCACGCCGATAGTTTGGATAGTCGGATCCGAGCGGCCGTCGAAGGCTTGAAGACGCGCTTCCATTTCGAACACTTGATGTTGCTGATCCCAGAGGGAACGGACAACCTGCTGATGATTGCATCGCATGGTTACCCGGGGGGCGGAATTGGTGCCGAGGTGCGCTTCGGAGCTGGAGTTATCGGCGCAGCGGCCGCCCGTCAGACGAGCGTCAACATCACCATGATGCAGCGCTCGCTAGCGTTGCACCAGGCGGCAGCTGGCGATACGCACACCGCCTCGGATACGCGCATTGCTTTTCCCGGCTTGGTCAACGTGCAAAGCCAAGTCGCCGTCCCGGCGGTGATCGAGGGCGAGGTGGTTTTGGTCTTGTTTGCCGAAGACATGCAGATCGGACGCTTCAAAGAAGACGACGTGCAGTGCCTGCAGTTGATCGCGAATCAACTTGCGGCGTTCATCCGTTACGCACCGACCAACGAAGAGCAAACCTTGAGCCAGGCCGATGCCGCCAAGAGCGCCGCACCAGGGACGCTCACGGTGCGCTACTTCGAGGCCGACGGCAGCGTGTTCTTCGGCGACGACTACGTCGTCAAATCGCTTCCCGGGCGCATCCTGTTCAAGCTGCTCAGTGAGTACAAGTGCCAGCGCCGGACGGAATTCACCAAGAAGGAGCTACGGCTCGATCCCGCCCTGAAGCTGCCGCCGGTGCGGGACAATTTGGACACGCGCTTGATCTTGCTCAGCCGCCGGCTGGATGAGCGTTTTCCGTACGCGCGTATCAGGCCGAGCGGACGCGGGCGCTTCTCGGTCGAGATCGACACGCCGTTCGAGCTGCATCACCAGCGCGACACGGCCAGTTGAGGCTGCTTAGCATTTGCTTAGCATTGCGCGAGCGAAAGCTTAGCAGTCCGGGAGCAGTCAATTAGCGTTGTCGCTTTGGCGAGGGGGCTACCTTGCGTGACGTCGGGCACATTCGAGCGGCCCGCAGGAGCTCTCTTTATGGCGTCGAATACTCATCCCAATCCAAGTCACATCATGCAAGTTGGCACTGGCTTCTTTGCCACGAAGACACTGCTGTCGGCGGTCGAACTCGGTCTGTTCAGCCGTCTCGCTGCGGGGCCCAAGACCGGCGTTCAGCTGCAACGAGAGTTGGAGTTGAACCCGCGCGCTACGGCAGACTTTTTGGACGCGTTGGTGGCGCTCGGCTTCTTGTCGCGCCAAGGGGACAGCGTCGTAGGCACGTACGGCAACACCGCAGACACCGACGCGTTCCTCGATCGCGCCAAGCCCACCTATGTTGGCGGCATGCTGGAGTTCTGCAATCAGCGGCTCTATCGCATCTGGGGTGACTTGACTCAGGCTCTGCGAAGCGGCCAGCCGCAGAGTGAGATGAAGTCCGGTGAGAGCTTCTTCGCGGCCGTCTACGCGGACGAGAAGCGTCTCGAGCAATTCCTGGGTGCCATGGCGGGAATACAAATGGGCGCGTTCGCGGCCCTTTCGTCGAAGTTCGACTTCAGCCCTTACAAGACGTTGTGCGACGTGGGCGGCGCTGGCGCTGCGCTCTGCACGCTGCTGGCCGGAACGCATGAACACTTGTCTTTGACGAGCTTCGATCTTCCCGTGGTCGCGCCCATCGCCGAACGCAATATCCGCCAGCGCGGCCTGCAGGAGCGAATCAGCGTCGCCTCCGGTGACTTCTTCGCCGATCCGTTACCTCGCGCCGACGTGATCGTGATGGGTAACATCTTGCACGACTGGAACCTCGAGAAGAAGCTTCACTTGTTGCAAGCCGCGTACGACGCCCTCCCAGCCGGGGGAGTGCTGATCGCGATCGAGAACATCATCGACGACGCGCGCTCGCAAAACGCCTTCGGCTTGTTGATGTCGTTGAACATGCTGCTCGAGCTTGGCGACGGCTTTGACTACACGGGCGCGGACTTTGCCGGTTGGACCCGGCAGATCGGCTTCAAGCAGACCTCCGTCATGCCGCTGGCGGGCCCGACCAGCGCCGCCATCGCTTACAAGTGATGCGTGTACATAGTTAACTCCCGATCAGTTCATCTCAGACTTCGAACTTGGAGAATCGACAGCATGACCCACCTCATTTCAATTTCTTTCGTAAGTCTCTTGCTGGCCGCGTGTGCATCGGGCAGCGCCCCAGCCCCCGCGACGCCGTCCGATCAGAGCGCACCCAAAGACGAGCAAGCCAAAGCCGCCGCCGAGCCTAGCGCTTCTGAGAGCGCCACCAGCGCCCCTGCAGCGACGCCCAGCGCGGTTCCCGCCGCAGCTGCCATCCTCACGCATCAAGTCGCCGACTACAAAGCGTGGAGGGTGGTCTTCGACGAGCACGCTGGCGCGAGGCAGAAGGCCGGGATCCTGGGCTCGCACGTCAACCAAGCCGCGGACAACCCCAACTTGGTGAGCGTTTACCTGGCGGCCCCCAGCGCGGCAGTGATTCAGAACTTCCTCGCCGATCCCGAGCTCAAGAGCACGATGCAGCGCGCCGGCGTGGTCAGCGCACCCGTCGTAACGATGCTCACCCCGGTCGAGGACTCGACGATCAAGGACCGCCCGTTGGCGGGCGCGATCGTTCGCCACACGGTCGCCGACTTCGACCAATGGAAGAAGGCGTTCGACGAACACGCTCCGGCTCGCACCCAAGCTGGGATCATCGGGTACGCCGTCAACCGCATGAGCGCTGAGCCGAACACGGTCGTCATCTACCTGCAGGCGGAAAACCTAGACTCGCTGCGCACCTTTGCTGCATCCGACGACCTGAAGAAAGCCATGAGCAAAGCCGGCGTCCAAGGTCCGCCCGTCATCAGCTTCGTGCAGGGCAGCAGCTTCGGGCAGTAAGACGGCCCTACTGATGTGGGAGCGTCGTTGCAGCTCGCTCGGGAGCGGGGCCTCCGCCCCGCTCCTCGGCTGCGCTTTACAGTCGGCGCTCGGGGCTCCTCGATCTGCCGTTGCCGTACGCCCGAAGTGTCCGTACACTTGGCGCCAGCATGTTTGGCACGAGCAAGCGATGGGCGGTTGTGGCGCTGGTGGGGCTGAGCTTTGGTTGCGGCGACGCAGCGCCGACACAAGACGATCGGATCGAGGGCTTTGCCGAGTACTGGGCTGATGGCGCCGAGTTGTGCGCGCACTACGCAAAGTGCATGACTCAACAGGAGTCGGACTGTCTCGAGGCCTGGCCCACCGAAAAGGAAACGGCGGCAGCCGTAAAGCAAGAAGGACTGGATTCACAAGAGCTCGCCACTTGTGAGAAGGCAGCGCGCAGCCTCGATCGTTGTACATTGGAGTCCGACTGTGACTCCACCGACACATGCCAAGCGAATTTGAAGAACTACGAGAGCCGCTGTGGGGGCGTCAATGCAGCGCTCGAAAACTATCTGAACGAGCATCGCGCGGCCCCGTTCAGCGGTCCGTTCGAGGGAACCTACGAGGGCAGCGAGTCGGGTACCTTTTCGGGCGTGCTGAAGAAAGATGGCGCGCTCGAGCTCACGGTAGACAGCCCTTCGCTCGGCACTTCGAACGGAACCGGTAAAGTGAAGTTTCGCGGTGACACGACGTTCACCATCGAAGGCGAAGGGGACAACGGCTCGTTGAGTCTCGAGTTCACCGGCACGCTCAGCGGAGCGGGATCCGAGTTTTCGGGCTCGGGCACTTGGAATGCGAGTACCGGCGGTGACGGAACTTGGACGCTCGTGGCACCTTGACCGCGAAACTGAAGCCCGAGCTCGTGATGGCGCTTGCCGTCCTTGGGAGCCATTGCCGTTCTCTCTCCGCGCACCAGGGCTCGTGCCTGAGCCGGCATTTGTGCCCGCAGTGTAGCCGTGTCTGAAGAACTACCAGGTTTGGGGTGATTCGTTCGGGGTTGCTCCCAGTCGAGTGCTTCCTCGAAATAAACGACGTCACTTGGGAGCGATCGTGTGCGCGGGTGGCGGTGCGCGTGGTAGTTCCGACTCGAGGGCACGCGCTCAGTGATTCATTTCTCACGCACACGTCACTTCGTTCGGCATCAGCGATTTGGCGAGCACGCGGGCATCATCGTTGCATTGATGGTGCTGCTTGGTGGTTGGTGCATTTGGTTAACGCGTGGCAGCGTCACGCTGTACGTCGTGTCGCGCTCGGCTCGCCTCGAAGTCGAGCAGTTGCCGGTGCAGGTTCAGGCGGAGGTGGATGGCATCGTCAGCGCTGCGAACGTTTACTTGGGCAGAGCCGTCAGCAAGGGCGACGTGCTTTTGAAACTCGATACGACCGAGCACGAGCTGCGGCGGGCAGAGCTCGAGGTCGGCATTCGAACGAGCATGGCGTCGCTCGAGGCGTTGCGGGCCGAGCTTGCAGCGGAGCGCCACGTTCGTGGTGCCGTCGCGAGCATGGCGGAGCAGGCATCCTTGAGCGCCGCCGCCCGCATTTCACTCGACGAGAAGGCCTTGGTCTTCAAAGAGCGCGAGCTTGAAATGGACGAACGTTTGCGCGAGGCATCGGTCGTCTCCAACATCGAAGCCTTGCACACCGCGGCCGACACGGAGACGCAGCGAGCTCGGGTCGTGGCAACCTCGGCCCAGGCGACGCTCGACACGTTGGCGAGCAAGATGAACGTCCGCGAGCGCGATGCGCGTCTGGCCAGCGTGGGCTCGCGCATTGCCGAAGCCGAAGCGCAGCTCGCACAGATGAAGGCTCAGCTCGACACCTTGAACTTCGAGATTCGGCGCCGGACGGTGCTGGCCCCCGTCTCCGGCGTCCTCGCCGATGTGATGTCGATCGGTGCCGGCATGAGCGTAACGCGCGAGCAGCGCTTGGTGACGATCGTCAACGAAGGGCCACTGCGCGTGGTTGGGCTGTTTGCGCCCGAACAGAGCAATGGGCGCGTTCAGCCAGGGCAGCAAGCTACGCTGCGCTTCGATTCGTTCCCCTGGTCACAGTTTGGCACCGTGAAAGCGATTACGAGCGCTGTCGCTGGAGAACCTCGCGACGGCAACATGCGCGTCGAATTGCGCATCTTGGCGCAGAACCCCGCGATCACGCTCCAGCACGGCATGACGGCGGCGTGCGAGGTCGAGGTCGAATCCACGACGCCACTGCGGCTGTTGCTGCGTTCGCTGAGCGAGATCGTCACGCGCGAGCCGGCTGCTCCGCAGGCGAGAGTCTTGCCGTGAGGATACCGTTTCTCGCGCCCGAGTGCCTGCAGCTGTCCTCGATGGACTGTGGAGTGGCAGCGGTTCACACTCTGCTTCGGGGCCACGGCCTCGACGTCGACTACCAGACGCTGCGCGAACGTTGTCAAACGGGCGTAGACGGAACGTCGATTGATTCGTTGGAGGACCTGTGTAACGAGCTGGGCGTCGAGGTCGAGCAACACGTACTGCCGGTCGACCTTGCCGTCAGCGCGATGGCGGGGCGTTATCCTTTGATTGCCATCGTGCGGCGCGGCCGCGGCGTGCCTCACTTCGTCACGGTTTGGAGTCGTTTGGGTCGCTACTTGCAAGTGATGGACCCCGCAGGCGGCCGCGTTTGGGTTCACGAAGCCGAGTTCGAACGTGAGTTGTATCCGCACCCATTCTGTTTACCTCACGCGCAATGGGCTGACTGGATGAGCTGCAATTCGTACCGCGAGGCGCTGACCGCGCGTGCCAACGAGTTGCTCTCCGAACAGCTGTGCTTGCAAGAGGTGAACGAAATTCTGGAACATGCCGAACCCGGCGCACTTCGCAACTTGGACGCCGCTCTGCGGCTCGTGCAACGCACCAGCCGCGCCACTGGGCAGAATCGCCGAGCCTGGAACGATCGGCTGTTCACGCGCGCCCGCTCGCATTTTGCTGAACGACCGGCGGCCGCGAACGCCTTCGCGAGCATCAGCCTGGAGCCGGATGCGCTCTGCACCCACGGGACCGTGTTGCTCATGCGCGCGCAAGCCGGCGGGCATCCGCAGGTGAATGGTCGGGCCAAGCAAACCGTTTCTAGCCCCGAGTCGCGGCCCGAGGACTCCGCCCGACAGATTCCAACGCATCGCCCGTCGAACCCGGGTTGGCTGCGGTCACTGTTGCGCTTGCTCGGACCCCAAGCGCGCGTCCTTGCCCTCGGCCTGTTTGGAGCGGTGCTGATGTTGGCGTTGGCTTCAGCGCTGGAGTTGCTCTTGTACCGCGCGGCCGTCGACGCGCCGAACCTGTTCACTACTTTCGACACCCGGTTTGCTGCGGCGCTCAGTCTGGGC
>DATAHU010000303.1:0-9117 GCA_036263015.1 Polyangiaceae bacterium
AAAGGTCGACCCCTCGGCGTCCCGGATTGATTCGATCTGCCCCATTTGGGGGATGCACTTCTGGCGAAGTTGCTGTCCCGGGTGAGCACTGGACTGGGAGCGAATCTCAGGCGGCATCGAACGTAATCCCTCCACCGACATCGCGACTGGACAATCACCGTCAGAGCGAAGGTTCGAGCGCACCGCATCTGCACACGCCTTCGGCAATTTCACTGCAGCCCAAAGCTTCCATGAAACGCGCTAGCCCATCGTGCGAAGCGCGCAGAGCTTCACCTGACAGTGTTCCGAGCGTGTGCGACGATCGTAATGACGTCGATGGTCTCGCGCTCGTGAGATCAACACGCACTGAGCCGGTCTCGGAAAAAAGAGACCATCTCTCTGCAGCTCTTGGTCCCCCATCTTTTGGAGTGTGTCGTCTTGCGCAAGTTTCAGCTGTCCGCCATTGGCATCGCCGTAGCACTCGGCTCGATGAGTTGCGGCACCCCCAAGGACGAAGAACAGAACAACATGGCGGCTAGCACCACGTCGGGAGACGTGCCTAGTTCGTCCACGGCCGCTCCGAATTCGAGTGGGCCCACGCCGCTGCCGACGCACGTCACTCCGAACGGACCGTCCAGCGGCGAACTGCCAGTCTCACCGACGGTTTCAGGCGCTAACCCGCCCCCGAATGGATCTGGCGGCGGTGGCGGCGTCGACCATCCCGTGGTCGTAGGCCCCGGAATTTCGACGCCGAGCTCCGGTGGCACACCGAGCGTCGGTCCCGGGGATACCGCTAGCGGCGGCGCCGGGGGCAGTTCGCCCACGCCGGGCCCCGATTCACCCGAAAGCAGCGGCGGCGATCCCGTCACCAGTGACGGCGGTTCGGGTAGCGAGAGCGAGACTCCGCCCTCCCCCGCGGTCGACGCAGGACCGGTCGCGCCCGGCTGCATTGCTCCTACGGATTACCCGAACCTGTTGGTCACCGTCGGCGGACACACGCAGGAAGAGAGTGACGCGAAGGTCGAGGCCGCGTGGAACCAGCTCTACAATCCGTCGAACAACAACACCGTCTACTACGACGGGCCCGGCAGTGACGAATCGTACGTCAAGGATACGGGAAACAACGACGTGCGCACCGAAGGCATGTCGTACGGCATGATGACAGCCGTCCAGTTGGACAAGCAAACCGAGTTCGATCGGCTGTGGACGTGGGTCAAGAACCACATGGCCAACGGCACGGGTGAGATCTCGTGGAAGTGCTCCCCAAGCGGTTCCAAGAGCGCCAGCGGCGGCGCACCCGACGGCGAAGAGTACATGGCGACGGCGCTGATCTTCGCCCACAACCGCTGGGGCGATGGCGGCAAGATCGATTACGCGACCGAGGCCAAGTGGGTGCTCGACCTGATCCGCACCAAGTACTTCAACGAGATGTATCACATCGTGAAGTTCGTCTCTGGTTCGAACAACACCGATGGCTCGTACGTGCTGCCAGCCTTTTATCAAGCTTGGGCCTGCTTCGACACCGAGAACGCAGACTTCTGGACGGCTGCCGTGGATGCCGGTCGCAAGTTCTTCCAAGCTGCAGCTGATGGCAACGGGGTCATCCCCGATCAGTCATCGTTCACCGGCCAGGCCCAAGGCAGTGCCGGTTCGGACGCCAAACGCTGCGTGATGAACATCATGATGGACGCCAATTTCTTCGGCGTCGATCCGTGGCAAACGGACACCTATGCCCCAGCGTTCAGCAAGTACATGAGCAGCCACGGCGACAACTCTGCCGCGCAGTTCTCGTGCAACTCGCTCTTGGCTTTCGGCCTGCCCGCTGATTCCGGCAAGCCCTTCATCGACAAGATCTACAACGCCCAAATCCCCTCGGGCCAATGGCGTTACTACGACGGCACACTCTACATGCTCTCGCTGTTGCACGTGAGCGGCACCTTCAAGCTGTATTACTGAATAGCGAAAGCTGGCGGCGACGGCGCGCTAATCGTAACCCACGCCAACGCTTTGGCTCGCTGCCGGTCGGCGCTCTGCGTCGCGCCTTGGCTCAGGGTTCGATGAACGTGCCAAGCGACAGTCGAGTTTGCCGCGTCATTCCGAAGCCATCGGGGTTCGCTATGAAATCCAGCTTCAAGCGCTCTTCTGCCGAAAGCAGTTCGACGTGACGCGACTTCGGCTGCGGGCCTTTACGGCCTGCATCGTCCCAGCGGTCGAACGCCGTTTGCCATTCATTGCACGACTTCAAGTAGCGCTCGTCGACTGTGCCCTCGCGCCGTGACGCTGTAATGTGAACATCCGGTAACCCATCGCCGTTCAGGTCGCGAGACGCGACGGATCCGACACGCCAAACGAGCACCGGCGTCCCCGGATCGCTGAAGCAGCCTGCCGCGCTCGAATCCTCGAACGAATAGACCGACTGCATGCAGCTGTCGCCGCGCGCGGCGAAATCGTACTGATAGACGTCCACGCGTTCATGTCCTTGATGGCCATCGGGCCATTGGCAGAGCAACACGTCGTGCGCATCGGGCATGCGTACGGTCTCGCAGTGCGATGGGTGAATGCCGGACTCGTAGTTGCAAGAAGAGCAACCCCTCGGGGCTTTCGCGGTACAAGGCTGTCCCGCCCCAATTGGAGCTGTGGGGTTCACAGCCGTCGAAGGTGACCGCATACTCGCGCTGCCCAGGCCCCGAGAACGCTCCCGTGCTGCGCGTGACGATTGGAAAAACATCACCCTCCCCTCTTACCGCGCCGTCGCTCGTCGGTAGACACATGTCGAAGGGCGGACAACACGAGCAACCAACGACAGGCGCCTCGTGGGCGCTGATCACGGCCGGTTCACAGAGTCGCGACAAGAACTTCAGGTCCTGGCGTTGCGTCGCGCTCAATGTCGCCAGCAGCTCGCGACTCGGAGCAGCCCTAGGGGCCAGGCTCGCCATGGGCTTGATCGGTACAGCGTGAATCCCATGGCACGATGCGGACTCTGCGCTCGGCGGATCGGGGTCGGGCTCGGTTTGCGACGCGGACGGCGCGCTGAGCGTTTGGCTCGCGCTGGCAGAAGCCGCACTTGGCGCGTTACTGTTCGTTTGCCGCGGCAACACGGACGGCGTGGGCGAAGCCAAGCCAGCGCTGGAAGCGGGAGCCGCACCCGGCGACGCGCCGTGCGCCGACGAGTCGCGAGTCCCTCGCACTGGGCCGCAGCCCAACTCACAGGCGAACGACGTCAGCACGTATGCGACCCTACACCCTCGGCTCATGGCCAAGACCCTACTCGTTCACGCCAGCCGAATCACGCGCTAGCGATCGCCGGGGCCGAGCGAGATCAGGTCCCCTGATTTTGATGCCCGCTTTGAGCTGCGGGAGTCCTGGCGTTGACCGCGATCAATACGGCTGAGGGATCCGTTACGCCGCCTGACTCGAATTGGCGGAGGTTGTCTACGATGCGCTGGTTGATCTCTGCGGCAGCTTGCGAACCCATGGCGTCGAGCGTCGCCCGCATCGCTGGGCCGCCAAAGTCGAGGAAGGAGTCCCACATGAGTTCGGCACTGCCAGGGAACGGCCATGGCACGCTCACTTCGCGCTCGGCGATTTCGACGAAACCCGCTGCCGCGAGGTAGCCGCCAAGCGTCCCCAATTGGGCGAAGCGGAAAGGCCCCGGTGCCGTGGAGCCTCGCGCTGCCAACGCGGGACCCTGTCCCAGTTCGAAGAGCGTCGCCTTGAACAGCGGCTGCGTCGCGCTGCCCCACGCCACGAACGCGACGCGGCCACCCGGCACCAATACGCGCCTCGCCTCACTCAAAGCCCGCTCGAGATCCGGGCAGAACATCATTGCGAGCCGACAACTCAGCGCATCGAAGCTAGCAGACGCGAAAGGCAATGCCTCAGCGTCAGCGACTCGTGTCTCCAAGTTACCGAGGCCTGCCTCGCGCGCCCGCTCCGCCACGAGCGCCACCGCGCCAGGCACGAGATCGGTCGCGACGACCCTGCCGCTTGCCGAGACATGGCGCGCCAGGGACAGCGCTGGCTCTCCACTGCCGCACCCGAGATCGATGATGCGTTCCCCTTCGACGGGCGCCAAGCCATCGAGAATCAAGTGGGTTGCTGCCGCCGTTTGCTCGCTGAAAGCACGCTGCCACTTGCTCCAAGCCGGGGCGACCGCGTCCCACTCCGCCAGGAAATAGTCTTTGATGCTCTGCATGAAGCTGAAACGCGCAACCAGCAGACTCGTGACACGCAATTCGTGCTTTGTTCGCTGTCAGGGCAAGGCGAGCTTCTCGAAGAACCAATACGGCGTGCACTTGTCGCGCGAGACGTGTTCGCAATACAGGCGGGGCTCGATGCTCAACGTGACGAACGCGCTGACGCCAGGTTGAGTATCTTGGCTATGGGCGGTGGTGTACAAAATCCGCCCGCGCAACGAGACCCACTCGGCGTAATTCACACGCAAGAGCAACCCCGCGGGCAGCGAATACTGACTGCTTGCGAAAAAGCGATAGTCCGCCGCAGGTCCCAAGTTTACGCTGAAGTCGGGACTCAAGATTCTCAGCCATGACAAATCGGCAGAGACGGCGCGGAAACCGCCGTTGCCCACGCTGTACCCCAAACCAAAACGCGCAAAATCGCGCACCTCGTCGATCAACACCGCACAAGCGGCCTGGTCCGGACCCGAGCGAGGCACTACACGCAACAGATTGGCGCCGAGCGTATAGGCAGCGTCGGCCTGTAACACCCAGTGGAGCCGATGATCCTCGGCCCCGCTGACCACCCCTGCCCCGGCTTCGAAACTCAGCCACTTGGGTCTGGCAACCGGGTCTGCCTCGCAAGGAGCGTCGACCAACGCCCAAGCGCTAGGGCCGTGTGCCATCAGGAGCACGCTAGTCAGTAAGCCGACTCTAGTCTTCACGACTTCCTCCTTGGGTTGACGAGATCCAGCATGGGCTCCCTCACGCCGACAAGAACGCATCGACTGCGGCAACGACTCGAGCGTCGTTGAAGAGCGACAGATGATCTTTCACGCTGTCGCCTGCCAGTTCACGCGTGAACTGGTGCAGCCGTAGTCTGTTGAGTCCGCGCAAAGTGATCTGGTAGGGGACGAGCGAATCCCCAGCCGCGCGTTCATCACTCACCGCCGTGCCCCCCTGCAGCGTGAATCGAAAGGGTGTTTCGTGGTTGCGCGCGTAGTAGAGTCGCAGCTCGATATCGCCGTCCAAGTGCGAAGCGATGCCATCGGCGTCGAACCACGCGCGGAACTCTCGAGCGCGTTGCAGCAGGGGCTCCCATCTCTCGAACCACGGCAGAGGCGACCACAGCTCGGGTGTCAGCCCCGTCCAACCCGGGCGAGCTTTCACGGCTTCGTACGCGGGCAGCATCTGAGCGAAGGCTGGCCAAGTTCGGGAAACGGTCTTGATGAAGTTCGAGGCAATGCCGCCGAAACTGTCACCCGCCAGGATTGCACTCGCTGCCTTCATGGTGCCAAACATCGGGCACCCCACCAGAGCGATACGCTGCACGAGCGAAGCGAACTCGTCTCGCCGCTCGCACAACTTACTCGCTGCCAAGATCACTAGGCCGCCCTGCGAGTGACCAACCAGGTTCCAACGCTGGTTAGCGGAACGCGCTTTGCGCAAGTGGTCGAGCAGTAGCTCGGCGTTGTAACGAATGTCGAGCCGCCAGTCGTAGGGGAAGTTTTTGTAGCGCGTGGGTAACTTGTTGTAGGCGGTGCCGAGCAGCGTCTGAAAGGGCGTGAGCGAGCTATCGGGTCGCAGGCTCGTACGGGAGGGCCCGAACGGCGGAGCGCTCCGGGGATGCTCGCACGAGAGCTCGGCAATCAAGCCCGCTTCGTCGTCGGTCACCTCGCCACTCAGGATCGCGAGTCCGTAGCCTGCAGGCTTTCCGTCCTGCCATTGGAAGTCCACGCCCGCCGTACCCGGTATCAACAAGGGCGCCCCGCTCATGAGCGGGATCTACAGCGAAAGATCGTCTCGGACAACCGAAAGCCGCTGCCCCGTGGGCGCCCTAGCCAGGGACTCTGGGAGATACGCGTAGGCAATCTTACCGATGCCCGCAGAGACCCTGGGGCGTAGGCTTTTCGAGCGTTTCAAAGCTTGCGCTCGAACGGAGACAACATGACCATGGAACAGAACAACATCGAATTCGTGAAAGACCTGTACGCCGCGTTCACCCGCGGGGACCTCCCCTACATCCTCGAGCGCTTTGCCCCCGAACTCGAGGCCTTCGGCGTTGCCGCGACGGCCGAACGTCGTGCACCCTGGCACTTTCCCGGCAGCTGCCGCCAGGACGTCGCGAAGTACTTCGAAGCGCTGATCGGTACGCTGGAACCGCTCGGACTCGAGCCCAAACATTTTGCCGCATCTGGGGACTACGTCTACGTCACGCTGGATCAACAATGGCGCGTGCGCAAAACCGGAAAGTTACTTCCGTTCAAAGACGGCTTTCATCGCTTCAAGTTGAATCAAGGCAAAGTCGTAGCTTGGCTCGCCTCCGAGGACACCGAGTTGACGATGGAAGCGTTGGCCTAGGTTAGAGATCGGCGTGCGAATCGAGGGGCATCTCGAGCGCGCTCGGCTCGAGGTGCCCAAGGGCTACCAAGCTACGTCGGCCACTTCACCCGCGCAGCATCCGCGCGTGATGCGCGACGTGATCGCCGATGAAGGTCGAGATGAAATAGTAGCCGTGGTCATAGCCGGGTTGACGTCGCAACTCGAGCGACACGCGGCTGCCTTTGGCGGCAGCTTCCAACAGCTCGGGTTTCAATTGCTTGGTCAAGAAGCCATCGTCCGTGCCCTGATCGACCAGCACGGCGATTGCTGGTCCGGCATGACTCGCCACCAGCTCACAGGCGTCGTAACGGCGCCACGCTTCTCGATCTTCCCCAAGATAAGCCTTGAAGGCTTTTTCACCCCAGGGGCAGTGCATCGGCGACGCAATCGGTGCGAGCGCGGACACCGAACGAAACAGATCGGGCCGTGACAACGCCAGCACCAGTGCGCCATTGCCGCCCATCGAATGGCCGCAAATGCCTCGAGCTTCAGTGACTGGGAAATTGCCTTGCACGAGTTGTGGCAGCTCGGCAGTCAGGTAGTCGAACATTCGATAGTTGCGGCTCCAAGGCAACTGTGTGGCGTTGAGGTAGAAGCCAGCGCCTTGCCCCAAATCGTCTGCAGGATCGTCTGGCACGCCAGGCCCACGCGGGCTCGTGTCTGGACACACGAGGACGATGCCGTGATCCTCGCAGTGCCTTTGGGCTCCAGCCTTGGTGATCGCGTTCTGCTCGCTGCACGTGAGTCCGCTCAAGAAGTACAGCACCGGACACGGCTCGCGCTGTGATCGACTCGGCAAGTACACCGCGAAACGCATCTGGCAGCCGAGCGTTGGCGAATCGTGTTCGTACACGTCTTGATGGCCACCAAAACAGCGGCTGCGGCTGACTCGTTCCACGTGCATCCTTTCGTCCATCGAGACTCGGGGTGAGTTACCAGTCAATATTGGATGACCGTACGAATGCTCTTACCTTCGTGCATCAAATCGAAGGCTTCGTTGATACGCTCGAGCGGCAAGCGATGCGTGATGTAGGGATCGATCTTGATCTCTCCGCGCAACGCTCGATCGACGATCGCCGGCAACTGACTGCGGCCTTTGACGCCACCGAACGCAGTGCCGCGCCAGACGCGACCGGTCACGAGTTGAAAGGGGCGCGCGGAGATCTCTTGGCCCGCGCCGGCGACGCCGATGATCGTCGACTCACCCCAGCCCTTGTGACAACATTCCAAGGCCGCGCGCATCACATTCACGCTGCCGATGCATTCGAACGAATAGTCCACGCCGCCGTCGGTCAACTCGACGATCACGTTCTGGATCGGCGCAGGCGCGTGGTCGTTCGGGTTTATCGTATCCGTCGCGCCGAGCTGACGCGCGAGCTCGAACTTCGCCGGGTTGGTGTCGATGGCAATGATGCGTTCAGCCTTGGCCATCACAGCGCCTTGCACGACGGACAAACCGATGCCGCCGAGGCCGAATACCGCCACGCTGCTGCCGGGCGTCACCTTGGCGGTGTTGAGCACGGCACCAATCCCGGTGGTGATCCCACAGCCGAGCAGGCACACCTTGTCGAGTGGCGCCTCTGGGTTTACCTTGGCCACTGAAATCTCGTTGACCACGCTGTACTCGGCGAAAGTGCTGGTCCCCATGTAGTGGTAGATGGGCTTGCCGTTCTTCGACAAGCGCGAGGTGTTGTCGGGCATCAAGCCTTTGCCCTGAGTCGCGCGCACCGCTTGGCACAGGTTCGTCTTGCCAGAGCTACAGAATTTGCAGCTGCCGCACTCGGGGATGTAGAGCGGGATCACGTGATCCCCAACTGCGACGCTGCGCACGCCCGGCCCCACCTCGACGACGACAGCGCCCCCCTCGTGCCCCAGCACGGACGGGAAAATACCTTCGGGATCAGCGCCGCTCAGGGTGAACGCATCGGTGTGGCAAACACCCGTCGCCACCATCCGAATCAACACCTCGCCCGCCTTGGGCCCCTGGATGTCGATCTCCTCGACCGACAGGGGCTTGCCTGCCTCCCACGCTACTGCAGCTCGCGTCTTCATCGTTTCCTCCTGCGTGCGCCCCAACGTCAGGGCTGGGCGCCGACGGTAGAGCCATAACGCCACGATGCCAAGCCCCGCGTGTGCAGCTGTGCTCCAGGACGAGCCGAGCGGACGCCTGCCTGGACCCCGCGCTTCCTCCGGCTCGGGGCATTTTTTCTGGGGGAAAGGGTTCGAGCGTCGCTCCAAGGCGGCTCGCCGCAGCGGCGCCGCAGCGCTACTCCAATCACGTAGTCCAACTAGTTAACAACTGAGGGCCAGCTCCCTCCTAACAAGAGCTTGCAGCTATCGGATGGACGACCGCGGGCAGCGTGGTGCTTTGTCCCGTTGTGGAGTTCATGCGTGTTCTACGCGTGGCCAAAGCGTCAAAGGACGGCGCGTGTTCGCGCAAACTCGAAACTCGACGCGTTGGCGCAACCCTTGCTTCCAGGATCTGTCTGATTCATGCGTGCTGGCGCACGCTGCTGATGCCGAAGGAATGACAAAGTGATCACCACAAGGACAGGTTTCTCGATCGCGGTCGCAACGAGCG
>DATAHU010000304.1:0-11640 GCA_036263015.1 Polyangiaceae bacterium
CATTCGCACCTTCAACACGGGCAGCGGACCCAAGGCGCGATCGAAGACCAACTTGGCGAGCTTGCGCCACTCGGGGTACTCCTTGCTGCCTGGCTTCGAGTTGGGGCCGGGCGGCGGTGGCTTGATTTCGCCATCGAAGAAATACAGCTCTACGCGGCGGTCGAGCGGGTCATGCGCGTCGTCGGCGGGATCGGGATCCAGCTCGAGACCACTGTCATCCAGCGGGAAGTTTTCGCCGCAACCGTGCACGGTGATCGTGACCGTCGCCGGCGGCTTTGCATCGCCCAAGAGCATGTACTCTTTGATCAGAGCTGTGCGTGTCTGGTTACCGATGATGCCGTCTACCTTCAGCGAGCGCGTGGCCTGAAATGCGCGAACGGGATCCTCTTCATCCGTTTCGCCGCGCGGCAAGGCACCGATCATCTGGCGATCTTCGAGTTCTCCCCAGCGCTTCTTTTCCTGGACGGAGGTTTGGTAGCGGGCCAACCAGGCTCCGTCGTCCTGGTTCAAGTAGGCTTCGACCGCACGCGCGCGTTCGAGACTCAGCTCGTCGTTGTAGTCGGGTTCACCGCTCGTATCGGTGTGGCCCACGATCAACAGCTTGTTGTCCGGGCGCTGTTCGTAAATCGGCTTGAGCGATTTGAGTAGCGGGATGCAGCCCGGCAAAATGAAGTTCTTGTTCGTGTCGAACACCAACCCGGAAAAACGAAAGACCACCGCGCGCGGACGCACCACGATCACGTAGCGCTCCCCCTCGTCCAACGGGATCGATTTACCGAGTTCGTCTGGGCTGCGGGTAATGAGTTTCATTCCGCTCTGCGTTCCGTAGCAGTTCCTTCGCACGGACGAAACCGACGGCGGCGCACAGGCTCATAAAGGCGGGGAAACTTGGTGGAGCAGCCTGCCGCCGCGACGAGCCGAGCCGCAAGACACGCCCAACGACCCCGCAACCCCGAGCGCTCTGCCCGACCGCCGAGCCAGCGCCGCTGTTCAATCCACGTGGAGTTGCTGTAATGGATTAATGGTCGAGCGCAGGGCGTCCGTGTCCCCTAATCCCAGCGCTGGGAGGCACCCTGCCGTGGCTCCGCCCGACCCATGGGAGTCGCTGCAAAGCGACACGACGTGGGAGGTTGTGTGGGGTGATCTGCGGGGTTCAGTCGTACGAGCCAGACATACCACCAGGTCGCATCAAGGGAATTGCCATGAAAAGACTTCTAACCTTACTGCTCGCGCTCGCGGCATTCGTCCTGAACAGCCCCCAGGCGAAAGCTCAAGCCAACTGCAACACTCCTGCGGGCGTGTTGGCGTTGATGCTCGCAAAGGTCGTAGTTGGAACTCCACAAGATCCGTCCACACTGCCCGCCGCATCCAACTTACCATTCCGGATCTCTTCCGAGTTGTTCCAAGTGGCGCAGAACAACTCGAGCGCCACCAGCTGCGCCAGCAAGCTCACGTTCGAGATTTACGCCTCCACCAGTAGTACGGCCTTGAACGATCTGCCGACTCTGGCGGCGGCCAATGCCGACTTCGTGCCCGCATCGTCGATCTCGCGTACCGCGATGGCAAAGACCCGATCCGGCAACGACTTGACCGCGAGCACGGCGCTGTCGCGCACTACGTACCCAACTACGGTGCTGCACCTGAAAGGTCAAAGGCGCGTCCGCAACCAGGTGTTTTATAGAATCGGCAAGCGCATCAGAAATTGTGATTCGTGCATCGGCCAAGATCCGTACGTATTTAGCAAAGTGTTCTCGTTCCTGGTTCCCGACGCGCCCCCGCCACCCCCTCCGCCTGAACCCAAAGCGGACTTGGTGCCGTTTCCGTCGAGCCACTCCAACGTCAATCGTCCGCTGTTTCAACCCAGCGGTGGTAGCTTCAGCGCAAACCTCGACACGTTCTTGGCATTGCCCTCGAACTTCTGCCAGGGACTGGGTGATGGGACTCAGGTTACCACTTATCCGTGCAGCACGGGGACGTGCAACGAACGCAAGCACGCGCTCGCGCTGGGTCCTGTGACGTTTGCAGCCAAGAACACCGGCAACGCAGCGTCCGGAGCCTTCAGCATCACGCTCAGTCGCAAGGAGTCCGTCAGCGGCGTGACGGGCTTGTCGATACAGGTGGCCTCGGCCGACGTCACTGCGCTCGCCGCGGGCGCACAGTCGGCGAACTTCAGCTTCAATCCCAACAAGACCGTCGATGTCTATACGTTCCCCGAAGACAATCCGACGAGCTGCTTCGTCAAATGCGATCGCAATCAGGCCGGCTGCATCTTGGACTACGAAGAAGAAGGGTACTCGATCAAGGTCGACGGCGGGAACAACGCCGTCAACGGCGGCGCAGTGCAAGAGCGCAGCGAGACGAACAACGAAGGCGACCCGATGAACTGACGGTTACTTCTAAACACCTGGGCGAGCTGCACGCGCAGATCCCGATTGGGGATTTGCGCGGCCCGGGAAGCGGTGGCATCTTGAGCGCATGCTGTTTGGCCTGTGGGGGAGCAAGAAACCAAAGCACAAGGCTGAGCTCGATGAAGTTTACGTCACGCGCAGGCTCGCCGATGGCGCACTCGTACGTGCGGCGATCGAGTCGCCCTTGACGGTGATGGTGAGCTCGTTCTTTCCGGCGTCGCTCGAGCGCATCGAACGCGCGCTGACGGCTGCCACGGGTGCAGGCAGTACTCGCCGCGTCGATGGCGGCTTCTGGCCCAGCTTACCCGTCGCCCCTGGCAGTCGCTGGTTACTGGATGCTAGACGCCTGACCCATCATTCTGGCTTCCACAGCTGGCTCAACGGCGCGGGTGCACCCTTCCTATTCCTGTTCGTCGAACACTTTCCTCGCTGGTCGACGGAGCGCGATGCGCTCGATGTGATCGATCAAGGGTCGGTTCAGCACGCGCAGCACGTCCGCTTCTTCATCGGCCTCGACGAGCCACTGATGCGTGCATTCGACGGCGACCGGATCGTCAAGCTGATGCACACGTTGGGCGCCCCAGAAGACGAAAAGCTATCTCATCCGTTGATCGACAAGTCGATCGTTGGCGCGCAGAAGAAGTTGGATGCGCGCGCCAAAGTCAGCGTGAATGCCAACTCCGACGAGGAATGGTTCGCGCTCAACAATCCATAGGCGTGACGCGTGAACACAGCGCGCGGCGTTACTTGCGGTTCGACGCGAGCGCTTTGAGTTTTTCGCTCAGTGCGGCCCGCGTGTACGGCTTTTGCAGGAAGTCTGCGGCTGCGACTGCCTCCGCACTGTCTTTGGAGTAGCCGGACACGAAGAGCGTCCGGATGTTGGGGCGCGCGCGGGTTACCTGGCGAGACACTTCGGGGCCGTTGTGTTCGGGCATGGCTAGGTCGCACACCAGAATATCAATCGGCAAAGGGTGGGTTTGGGCGATCGTCAGGGCTTCCGCCCCGTCCTTCGCGAGCACGACCTCGTAGCCCAGGCTCTTGAGCAGCCGCGCGGTGGTCCTGCGCACCGAATCCTCGTCATCCACGACCAGCACACAACCAGTCCCGGCGCTGGTCTGTGTGGGTTGAATCTGAGCGCTCGGGGATTTGCCGATGCGGGGTAACAGCACACGAAAGCGTGCGCCACGACCCGGCTCACTGTCGACCAGGATGTCGCCGCCGTGTTGCTGGACGATCCCATAGCTGCTTGCGAGGCCAAGTCCGGTACCGGCCTCTTTGGTGGTGAAGAAGGGGTCGAACACGTGGTGCACCGTTTCGGCGTCCATTCCACTTCCTTGATCTTCGACCTCCAGTACCACCACTTCTCGCTCGCCATCCAAGTGTCGATGATCGCCGGTGGCTCGCACGCGCAAGACGCCGCCTTGCGGCATGGCGTCGCGGGCGTTGACGGCCAGATTGACCAACACTTGCTCGAGCTGCGGTGCGTCGGCTTTGACCATGAGATCGGGCTCCGCGTCGATCTGGAGCGTGATCGTGGGGCCCACCAAGCGATCGAGCAGGCGTTCCACTCGCTGCACCAGCTGCGACAGATCGACTGGACCGAGCACGATGGGTTGCTTGCGGGCAAAAGCTAACAACTGGGCGGTGAGATCGCGAGCTCGCTCTGCCGCGTGGCGCGCGGTCGAAAGATCTTCGCGTCCCGCCTCCGGACAGACCTCCTGCAACAACTCCAACGAGCCGAGCATGGCCGCGAGCAGATTGTTGAAGTCGTGAGCGAGTCCCCCCGCGAGCCTGCCGATGCTTTCCAATCGGTGTGCGCGCCGCAGCTCTTCTTCCAAACGATGTCGCTCCGTCACGTCCATCAACGTGCCGGCGAGGTGCAGCTTGCCGCCTTTGAGCTCAGTGCGGCCTTGCGAGCGCGCCCAACGCGTCACCCCATCGTTCCCGACCAACCTGAATTCGTGTTCGAAGGTGCGCGCTTCGCGGCTTTCCACGATCTCGCGGGCGACTTGTTGCACCACTTGGCGATCATCTGGGTGAATGCGTGCCACGAAGGCAGCGAAGCCACCTCCGACGCCTTCGAGATCGAACTTCTTCGTGAGTGTGGGAGACCAGCTGCCGATGTCGCTCTCGGGCTCCCACTCCCAGTAGCCCATGCGTGCGGCGTCGAGCGCGAGTTCGAGCCGCTCGGCGCTTTGCCGTTGTGCGCGTTCCGCCAAAATTCGCACGGTCTCGTCGGCGTAGAGACTCACGGAACCAGCGACGGAGCCATCGCGTGCCCGCAACGGTTCCGACGAGAGGCGGACGTAGCGCTGGGTGCCATCGGGTCGGAATTGGATGAACAGCTCGCGCCGTACGGCTTTGCCAGTGCGGGCCACCTGCAGACTCGGCAGATCCTCGTGGCGGACCAGATCGCCTTCGAGGGTCTCGATCCGAATACCTGGTGCCAGGATTTCGATCTGGCCCATAAGATCGGCCTGCGATTGACGACCGAACAACTCTGCTGCGACGTCGTTGCACGCCAGGACGCTGCCGTCTGCGTGGCGCACGAGTACTGCGTCTGGCACGGACGCTACGAGGCTTCGGTAGTGTTCTTGGGTTTCCGCGAGCGCAGCTTCCGTGTTCTGCTCGTGTGCAACGTCTTCGACGTGGATCACCAAGTGCTCGGGTTCGACGCAAACGAACGTCAGGCGCTGTTGTTGGTTGGCCTCGATTCGGTCGTGGCGTCGAACCCGCGTTTCCCGAACCACGGTCGCCTTTTCACGCATACAGCGAAGCGCGTCGCCGATGATTTCGGGCTGGTCGCGGTACAGCATCGAAACTCGGCGACCGAGCATCTTGCTCAGCGCGGGGCTCGCGGCCCGCGCGCGGGCGTTGACCGCCTCGAGCACGAAGTCGTCTTCGTCGTAGCGCAGGAGGTAAGCTGCCGAGGGAGCGTGCTCGAGCACATGAATCAGCGTAGCAACGCTCAGCGATTGGGTAGCCACAGTTGCGCTTCCTCGAGCCGTCCCGGCGGGAGTCCCGAGCTCGCTAGGATAACGTCTCGGCTCGGTAGGAAGTATAGAGTTCTACCCAAAATCGCTGTCCGATCGGGAAGTCAGTATTCCGTGGGCTCAGGCAAAAGCCGCGCTCGGCGGGCCCTGCCGCGGCCGAAATGGGCTGCACATTGCAAGCCGTGCCCCAGGCTTTCCTTCTCAGCGGCGCCGAAAGGTACGAGTCCTCCTTTCTTCCGCTCTTTGCCTGCATCTACGGCAATGCGGGCGCGAGACGCTCCGCTGAGCGCCACGTACTGCCGCTCGACGCCCGGCCCCCAGATCGCGTCATGCGGCTTACTCGAGATTCGCCAAGTCGAACTCCTCGCCGTTAATCAGCAGCGTAGATCCATGCAACACGACTTCCACGTTCCTGGGTGCAACGCCCAGGCTCGCGAGCTCGCGGCGCAGTGGTAACCAACCCTGGCGCACGAAGACCGTAGTCGACGGATCGAGGAAGCTCGAGTCGTAGAGATAGAGCGTGGTGTGATACTCGGGAAACGGCAGTTGGCTGTGATACGTGGCTCCGAATGGGAATCCGGCGCTCATGAACAACACGAGCACTGCCGCAAATGACCAAGCACTGAGTCCAACCAACGCCACGAGCACGTTCACCGTCAACCGCCACCCGGGCGCTTGGTGGCCGGAGGCACGGCGTCGAAAGCGGTTGAACAGCACCACGCCGATGCCGCCCATCGCCAGCACCAAGCTCGTTGCCACGACGTCGCTCACGCGTTGCCATTCAGGGATCCATTGCGCTGCGGCCAGGCCAAGCGCCGCGATCACGCACGCTGCGAGCACAGCCAACAACTTGGCCGCACTAATCTGTGCCCGCTCGGGTCGGGCTGCGCTCGCATCCACGCGTTCAACTCCCTTGGAGCCGCTCGAGTACCACGTGCAGCATGCTGCGTCCCGTGCTCAGTCCGCGCACGAGCAAATCACGCGAACGGCGCATTGAAAGCAGTAGTCGGTCCGCACCGCACCCATCTCGTCGACAGGCTCCCCGCACAGCAGACATTCCTGACGTCTGGCTGGGGAGGTGAGCGCCGCCTCTTCGGGGGGTGCAGCCGGGGCGGAGTCCGTGGGCATGTCCTGAGTGTAGCTCGATGCGACTCGGTTCGAAAAGGATGGCGATTTGCCGAGCGGCATGGAACAACGACTCGACTTCGAGCAAGGGTGCAGCTCTCGCGCTGCAGGATCCGGGTGGTCGGGCCGCCACCTACTGACGCAAGCGTCAGCTGAGGATCTGCATGCCGCTCCACGAACTCCCCAAATCCATCCGACGTTCAACCGATCTGGCAGCTGCGAAGGGGGCGCCAGTGCGTGCTCGCGTGCGCCTGTTTCGGGCTGTCGTCCGTCCGCTGCAAGCCTTTTTGCAGACCGAGGCATCGAGCGGAGTTCTGTTGCTGGGCGCTGCGATCGCCGCCTTGTTCTGGGCGAACGTGGATGCACGCAGCTACGAGCGCGTCTTCGAGTATCCGCTCGAGTTCGGCGTGGGCATGGCGCACACGAGCTTCTCTTTTCGGGAGCTCGTCAACGACGGTCTCATGACGATCTTCTTCTTCGTCGTCGGGATGGAGATCAAGCGCGAACTGGTGACGGGGGAGCTCAACACGTTACCCAAGGCTCTGCTGCCCGCGATCGCTGCACTGGGCGGAATGATCTTGCCGGCTACAATCTTCTATCTGTTCAACTCGAGCGGAGCAGGTCGCAGCGGCTGGGGTATCCCGATGGCGACGGATATCGCGTTCAGCGTAGGCATTTTGACGCTCCTCCAGGAGCGTGTGCCGCGCGCCCTCACGGTGTTCGTCACCGCGTTGGCCATTTTCGACGACATCGGCGGCATCCTCGTGATCGCGTTCTTCTATGGCCACGGCATCGACGGCGCGTGGCTCGGCTGCGCGGCACTCGCGTGTTTGATCGCGCTGGCACTGAACCGTGCATACGTCGTCAGTGGGCTGGCCTATGCGTTGGTAGGTGTTGGATTGTGGTTTACGCTACACCGCGCGGGCATTCACGCGACGATCGCGGGGGTCATCCTCGGGCTGATGGTCCCAGCCAAACCTCGGCGCGGCTCGCGCGAAGTGCTACACGAGCTTGCCGAGCACGTTGCTGAACTGGACCGCAAAGCTGCAGACGAGGAGCTCGAAGCTGCCGAGATCCTCTCGATTGAGCAGGAACTCGAGGAGCTCCAGGCGCCGGTTCGTCGCTTCGTTCACCTGCTGCATCCCTTGGTGGCCTTCGTGATCGTGCCACTGTTCGCGCTGGCCAACTCGGGCGTGGCGGTCGCGGTCGGCGGGCCCGCGCGCATCGCGACTCCAATCGTGCTCGGAACCGCAATTGGATTGTTCGTAGGCAAGCAGCTGGGGATCTTTGGCTTTACGCTCTTGGCAGTCCGGCTCGGCCTGGCACCGATGCCAGGCGCGGCTTCGCGTACGAAACTCTATGGAGTCTCGGTGATTGCGGGTATCGGATTCACGGTGGCCTTGTTCATCGCCGGGCTCGCGTTCGCTCACGAGAGCACGTTGCTCGACGAAGCCAAGCTGGGGATTCTGGTCGGCTCCACTCTTGCCGGGCTGGTCGGGTTCGTGATCCTTCGGCTCACACCGCGAGTGTCCGAAACGCACTGACAGGCTCGATGGCTAATTGACTCCGCTTGCCCACAGGCATATCGTCGCGAGCCATGCGTCGCTTGTCTCACTGGGGTCTGGTCGTTGCGCTCGCGGCGGTTTCAGTGTTGACCACTGCCTTGGTGCAGGCCGACGTAGGCCCGAACTGTTCCTGTAAACTCGAGGGACATAGTTCGCGTTCAGCGCTCGCCGCTGGGCTTGGTTTGGCTGGCGTCATTTTCGTGTTTGCCGAGCGTGCGCGCCGGCAGCGTAGCCTCTGAGCCAGATGATTGGCGCTCAGTTGGCGCTGCGCCCACGTCCGGGCCTGCTCGACGTGCGCGAGTTTGGTCCCGTCGCGTGGACGCTGGCGGCCTTGGCCCTTGCGTTGTCGTGTCCGGGCGTTCCCTTCGTTCTCGGGCCAGCCGCGCTCGGTGTCGTTCACATCGTCAACGACTATCGCTACCTCATACGGCGTCAGCAGTTGCCCCGGCTAATGCTGGCAGTGATCGGGGTGGCTTGTCTCGCGTTGGTCGTGTTGCGGGCAGTGGACGCCGTAGCGCGTGCTCCCGTTGTGCTTGCGCGAATCGAGATGAGCGTGGGTTGGGGCGCGACCCTGTTCGCTACCGGACTGGGCGCTGTGCTGGCCCGGACATGGTGGCGTGGGTTCGGGCTAGCCACCCTCATCGTGGGCTTTGGTGTGGCGGCCGTGATGTTTCCCGTGCTGTCGCGTTCAGTGTTCGCACAGGCGCACAACGTCGTGGGCATCGCACTGTGGTGGAGTCTGTTTCGCAGGCGGGGTGCCGCTGCGCTCGTTACGTTGGGCTCAATCGTCTTTGCGACCTCGATGTTACTGTTCGGGCTGTTGCCGCCATTAGTCAGCTTCACGTCGGCGTGGGATCAACGCATGCTGACTGACACGGTGGCGCCGTGGCAGAGTTACTTGGGCTCGTCTGGTGCGCTCGGGATGGGACTCTCTTACGTCTTCTTGCAGGCCGTGCACTATGGCGTGTGGCTGTCGTGGGTTCCCAGCGCGGTGGACGGGGCTGGGCGATCTGGGCCGATCGAGTGCTTGCGGCAGATGTACGCCGACTTGGGTTGGCGCGGGGGAGCGTTCGTCGCCGCTGCGGCGAGTTTGGTCGTGCTCGCATCGTTCTTCGATGTTCACCGTACGCGGCAAGTGTACTTGTCCGTCGCTGTCTTTCACGGCTATCTGGAACTCATCGCGGCGGCCTTCTTGTTCACGCAACTCGAGAGCCGGACGAGCGAGTCGTGACGCGACTACAAGCGTGGGCCGTTGCCTTCGTTCTGACGTGCGCCATCGAAGTGCCAGGAGCCGTGTATTGCGCTTGGCGCCTCGTACCCGGCTTGCGACGTACAGAGCTGGTTCGTTTGGCGTGCACGAGTCTCTTGGGGCAGAGCTTGACCCATCCCTTGGTTTGGTTCGTGTTCCCACTGCTGCCGCTGCACGAAGAGTCGAGCTTCGCGCTCTCGGAGATCTTTGCCTGGTTGGTCGAGGCGGGACTCTACTGGCGGCTCGGGCGTCTGCCTTGGCGCGCCGCTTTTGCGATCTCGGGACTCGCCAACGCGGCCTCGCTTGGGGCAGGGCTCGCGCTCGAGAACGTGATAACCTGAGCGCGACCCTGCATGAGCTCCCGATCCCAGATCATCTGTAGAACCGGTCTCGGCCTCGCGCTCTTTGGCGCGGCGTCTTGCAACCTCGACCCTGAGCAGAAAGCGGCGCTCGAAGACGAGATCAAGGCAGTTGGCGACGCCACGGACGTCGAGTTCACGATGGTGCACACGCGCTACGACGCGGAGCTGGGCGGCTTCGTGGAGCTGCCAGCGCCGCCCACGAAGCGAAATCCGACGCTGGTGGAGGAGCTGAACGGCAGCCTGTACGTGCTCGGGGGGCTCAGCCAGGCCGGCAAATACGTCAGCGCCGTAGACCGCTACGACGACGCTACCGAGACTTGGCAAAGCGTTGCGCCTTGGCCGAGGCCCGGTCTGGCCTTCAGCGCTCAGGTGAACGGCTACTTGTGCATGTTTGCCGGCTACGAAAACCTCGACAAGCCCTTGCGCCCTGAAGTCGACTGTTACGATTCGCGGAAGGACGAATGGTTCGCGGGGCCTGATTTGCCCGAGCGTTATTCCAGCGCCTACCCCACGGTTCATGCTGGACGCATCTTCATCGTGGGCGGCAGTGACGACGACTTGAAGCCGCTCCGAAGCGTTTGGTCGTACGCGCCGGGTGATGCGAAATGGCAGAAGGAGATCCCCTTGCCAGAGGGCCGCGCCTTGATGGGCGTGCAAGCCGTTGCTGACGAACTGTACGTCTACGGGGGCTTCACTTCCGACTCGTTCGATCCGCACGCCACGGACGCAGACCAATCCCCGGCATTGCTGGTCTTCGATGCCAAGAGTAACGCATGGCAGCCGCGGGCAACGCCGCGCTACAGTCGCGCGCTGTACGGTTTAGCGGACGTGCGAGGCAAGCTCGCGGTGTTCTTCGGACTCACTTCGGGCCCACTCATCGAGTTGTACGATCCCGCAAAGGACGAGTGGCGCGACGGGGCAGATCCCCCCAAACCGCCGAACGGTGGGCTCTACGTTTACGCCCAACTCGACGGCGAACTGTACCTGATGGCCATCGCCGACAAAGCGAACTCGACATCGGTTGGCTCGACGAACGCTCTGTGGAAGTTCGACAGCACGAAGAACGTCTGGGCGGTGGTCGCAAAGCGCGGCGCTCAACACCAAGATGCGGTATTTGCCGGAGTTCAACACCTGGACGGCATTCATTGGATTGGCGCGCATACGAGCCTTGGCCTCGATCGCGACGCATTGGTCGGTAAGGGCGGCGTCGCCGCACCCGCCGCTGCCACGGCTAGCGTGAGCGTCGAGGTCGAGGCAGGCGTTACAGTGTCCGGCGCTGAGCCATTCGACGCAGCGACGCTCGAAGCCTCGACACCGAGTGACGCTGCGATCGTCGATTCGGACTGAGCTGGTCGGCGCGCTATGACGACCGAATCCCACGAAGAGGTTCTGCTCGCCGCGATGCGAGAGATTAGCGAGGGGGTCCTGGTTTGGAGCGTTCCTGGAGGAACGGTTCTGATCCGCAACGAGGCTGCCGGGCGCATCCTCGGCGCCTCTGCAGCCGAGGTCGAGGGGCAGAACCTCGACTACCCGTGGCCGTTGGCGGACGAAGACGGAACTCCGTGACCGCAGCACGAGCGCGGCGCGGTTGTGCCAGTCCGAACGGGGCGATCTCAACTGACGCGCGCACTGGGGTCAGTCGCGCGGCAAGGTCGCCCAGTGGACCCACGACGGCAACGCTCGTCGCGTTGCAGGAGTGCTCGTCGAGGTCGACGAGCGAAAACGGACCGAAGAGAATCTGCGCTCGGCGCTAGCCGAAAATGAGCGGCTGGTTCGGGTTCTACAGACAGCGCTGAAGGATGTGCGCACCCTCGAGGGACTGCTTCCGATACGCATGTACTGCAAGTCGATCCGCGACGATGGCGGCGCCTGGTCGAGCGTGGAGGCCTACGTCACGCGACGCTCCAAGGTTGCCTTTTCCCACGGCATCTGCCCGTC